>JBHJIL010000052.1:0-184903 GCA_050043465.1 Leptolyngbyaceae cyanobacterium | reverse complement strand
CTTGACGGGTTCTCGTCCCCACTTTTTTGGAAACTTACTTCGACGAATCAAATTTAGGAGAGTCAATCTATGTTTGATGCGTTTGCTAAGGTCGTCTCCCAGGCTGATGCAAGAGGCGAATATCTCAGCAGTGCTCAATTGGATGCATTATCTGCCATGGTTGCTGAAAGCAACAAGCGGATGGATACGGTCAACCGTATTACTAGCAATGCGTCCGCTATCGTAACTAACGCAGCTCGCGCTCTATTTGCCGAGCAGCCCTCACTTATCGCTCCTGGTGGTAACGCATACACTAGCCGCCGTAACGCTGCTTGTCTGCGTGACATGGAGATCATCTTGCGCTATGTAACTTACGCCATTTTCACTGGCGATGCTAGCGTTCTAGACGATCGTTGCTTGAACGGTCTACGTGAGACTTATCTAGCTCTAGGTACTCCCGGTACCTCAGTAGCTGTTGGCGTTGAGAAGATGAAGGATGCTGCCATTGCGATCGCTAACGATTCCAACGGTATCACTTCTGGTGACTGCTCCAGTCTGATGGCTGAGGTAGCTGGTTACTTTGATCGCGCGGCAGCAGCTGTTGCCTAAATTAACTCCCTGAATAGCATTTGGTGAGTTTGGTATTTGACAGGTCTAGGAGAGTTCTCTAATCAATTGCTTCCTTTTTCTGTCTGTCTGTTTAGAAACATTGGGAGATATCTCAAGCAATGAAAACCCCTCTGACTGAAGCAGTATCTGCTGCTGATTCACAAGGTCGTTTCCTTAGTTCCACCGAGATTCAGTCGGCTTTTGGTCGTTTCCGTCAAGCAAGTGCTGGCTTGGAAGCTGCTAACGGTCTGACTGCAAAGGCTGATAGCCTATGTACTGGTGCGGCTAACGCGGTCTATAGCAAGTTCCCTTACACAACTTCTATGCCCGGCCCCAACTATGCGGCCGATCAGCGTGGTAAAGACAAGTGTGTTCGTGACATCGGCTACTACCTACGTATGGTCACCTACTGTCTGATTGTAGGCGGTACTGGCCCTATGGATGAGTACCTGGTTGCTGGCCTAGATGAGATCAACCGTTCTTACGAGTTGTCTCCCAGCTGGTACATCGAAGCGCTGAAGTACATCAAGTCTAGCCACGGTTTGAGTGGTGACCCTGCTACTGAAGCTAACTCCTACTTGGACTACGCTATCAATGCTCTAAGCTAGTTGGATCTCTAGCCTGAGGCGCTCTGCCTTTTGGTTAAGCTTCAATTATTACCCAGAGGCATCTGCGAGCGCTCACTAGCGTTTGTCTTTGCTTCTGGGTTTGTTATGTTTAGGTACTCAGAAAGCCCATTAAGGTAAGGTGATGCGTGAGCGGAGTTCCTCATAATCCAGACGGTCAGCCGTTAACCCTCAGTCAGGCGCTAATCAATATTAATCAAACCGCCGATCCGGGACTGCGCTACTATGCCGCTTGGTGGCTGGGTAAAATGCGTGTCTGCAGTCCTGAGGCGATCAATGCTCTACTTAGAGCCTTAGACGATCAGACCGATCGATCGCCAGATGGCGGCTATCCTTTGCGTCGTAATGCCGCTCGGGCGCTGGGAAAAGTGGGTCAAGGCTATGACGATGTGCTGCCAGCCCTGATCCGATGTCTTGACTGTGACGATTACTATGTGAGAGAAACAGCGGCCCAATCCTTGGAAAGTTTGGGCGAGGCGGCGGCTGTACCCAAACTGGTTGCTTTACTTGATGGCGGTGTGGCCGCTGCCGTGCAGGTAGAAGGAAAACCCCATTTGGTCCAGCCTTACAACGCAATTTTAGAAGCCTTAGGCAGTCTGGGCGATCGCACATTGGCTACGACCATTACACCTTTTTTGGATCACGATGACACCCAGGTGCGTAACGCTGCCGCGCGTGCCCTGTACCAGATTACGGGAGAAGCCCAGTATGCCGAGCGGCTGGTCAAAGTGCTCGGTCACGATCAGCTACAGCTACGGCGGGCAGCTCTGATGGATCTAGGGGCTGTTGGCTATTTGGCCGGAGCAGATGCGATCGCAAATACCCTCGCTGAAAATAGCATGAAGCTGATTGCCCTCAAAGGCTTGCTTGAACAGCAGCTGGCGCAGCAAACCGACCTCTGTCAAGACAGTCGGCGGGTAATGACCCTAATGGATAGTTTGTTGTGATGAGCACAACCCAAACCACATTTGACACACGCTTACAGGCCGTTAACGAAGCTGATTCTGCCCAGGGATTGCTAGATGCGGTGGAGGCATTAGCTGAGCTAAACGACACGCGCGCTGTTCCCACCCTGATTCAGGTACTCGGGTTTAATAATCCAGGCGCAGCAGTCGCTGCCGTAGAAGGACTTATCCAAATTGGCGTACCAGCGGTCTCTCCAATTTTAAAAAAGCTCGATGGCTACAACTACGGGGCCAGAGCCTGGGCGATTCGAGCCCTGGCAGGTATTGGTGATCCTAGGGGTCAATCGCTGCTGCTAGAGGCGGCCGCTAATGATTTTTCTCTAAGCGTTCGTCGGGCGGCAGCCCGAGGGTTAGGCACCATCCGCTGGCAGGATATTTCTGCAGACAAACGCAGTGATGCAATGCTGCGATCTCAAACCACGCTGTTACAGGTCACCCAGGATGATGAGTGGGTGGTCCGCTACGCCAGCGTTGTTGGCTTAGAAGCGCTAGCCCTAGAACTGCCCGAGATCGCCCCTATCACCCAGCGACTTTGTCAGTTAAGGGACCAGGATGACACTATGGCTGTACAGGCCAGAGCCCAATGGGCCTTAGAGAAATTAGAAAAACCCTAGAAAAGACAAAAAACGAGAGCACCATAGCCTCGCCATAAGAAAAGGGCAAAGAAGATGTTCTCTTTGCCCCTACTTTATCCCAAAGAAGACAGACAGCTATCGTTAGACAGCAACAGGAGATAGGTAGCCTAGCTCTTCTAGCTTAGACATTACCTTGTTCACAGACTCTTCAAGAGACTCTTCTGCAGTACGACAGTCAACCTCAGGATTTAGAGGCTCTTCATAGGGGTCGCTAATACCCGTAAAGTTTTTGATCTCACCAGAACGTGCTTTCTTATAAAGCCCTTTGACATCGCGCTCTTCGCACACTTCCACCGGAGTGTTAGCATACACTTCAACAAAATCGCCGACACGCTCACGAACCTGGTCACGCACTGCTCGGTAGGGAGAGATTGCCGAAACTAGAACAATCACACCGTTGCGAGTCAGCAGGTGAGAAACAAAGCCAATCCGACGAACGTTTTCATCGCGATCTTCTTTACTGAAGCCCAATCCTTTTGTCAGGTTGGTACGAACAATATCACCGTCTAAGACTTCAAGCTTGGCGCCTGCTGCCCGTAGCTTTTTCTCTAAAGCCTGACTAATAGTCGTTTTGCCTGAGCCGCTTAGACCAGTAAACCAAACGGTTACGCCACGATGTTGCATATAAAGATACTCCTAAAAACTATATTTCGACGTTATTCATAGTCTTACGCCAGTATTATACGTTACCAATTTTCACAAAGAGTGACATCAATAACGGTTCCGGCCTTGGCCATTCGGCAGAAGAAATAAGTCTAGTGATCACGTCAAAAACAACCTGCCACTAAAGCGCTTCTTAAAGACCGTACAGCCAAATCGCAAGGGGAGGGGTGACAATGGCCAGTAGTAAACTGAGCGGCCCACCAACCCTGACAAAGTCTAAAAATCGGTAGCCGCCTGCCGTATAGACCATGGTATTGGTCTGATAGCCAATGGGGGTCATAAAGCTGTTGGATGCCGCAAAGGTAATCACAAACATGATCGTAAACACATTGAGCCCCAATTCGCTGGCAACCTTCAACCCTACAGGCAGAAGCAGTATCACAGCTGCACTGTTCGACAAGATGCTGGATAACACCGTTGTCAGAACGTACAGCAGACTAAGCAACCCATATCCTGATAGACGTCCGCCCACCGTAATAAGTTGCTGAGCGAGCAAGGTTGTTGCCCCAGAACTTTCCATAGCCGTTCCCAGAGGGATTAAACAGGCCAGTAGGAAAATGACGTCCCAGCGAACAGCCTGATACAGTTCTCCAGGCTTAAGACAGCCAGTCAGGATCATTAGCATCACTCCGGCCAGGGATGAGACCAAAATATTAATGGGCGTAAACGCTGCGATCGCAACCACCCCTACTCCAATTCCCATGGCGATATTGGCCCGGTCAGACCGCAGACTTTCCAAATCACGCTGTTCGAGCACTAGTAGGTCGCGGCTGGTCTGTAAACCTAGCAAACTTTGCTTAGGCCCCTGTACCAGCAGCAGGTCACCAAATTTAAGCTGAACCTTGCCCATGCGCTCACGCACCAGATCCTGCCCTCGACGAATGGCTAGAACCGTCACGTTGTAGCGCTGTCGAAACCGCAGTTCCTTTAAGGTAGAGCCCACCAAATTAGAGTTAGCAATGACCAGTACCTCGGCCACACCTTCTTGACCGGAGCTTAAATCGGCCTGCCAGGACTTTTGTCCAAACTGCACATCTGGCAAAATCTCAATCCCTTCACCATCACGGATTTTGAGCAGGTCTTGACGACCGCCCCGCACCAGAAAGATATCTCCGGCGCACAGAGACTTATCTCCCAGCGGCTGGGGAAAGTGGTTACCATTGCGAATAATTTCTAGTACGTCGAGATCAAACCGACGCTGTAGCTGACTGCTCTGTAATGTCTGCCCAACCAGACTTGAACGCGGTGTAACCACCACTTCACTGACGTACTCTTTAAGGTCATATTCCTCGCTGAGGCTGCTATTGGAGACATTGCGATTGGGCAGCAAAAACGGGGCAATAAATGCGAGATACAAAAGGCCCACCACAAAGATAATGGCCCCTAATTCTACAAACTGAAACAGCGAAAAATCACCGTAGCCCATTTGGTCTGACAGTCCGCTCGCCAGCACGCTCGTAGAGGTGCCCACCACCGTCAGCATTCCTCCCAAAATTGTGGCAAACGACAGCGGCATCAGCAGTTTGGACGGAGATAGACGATGCTGCTGGCAAAAGTCTTCGATAATTGGCAAAAAGACAGACACCACTGCCGTATTGTTAATCAGTCCAGAAATAGGCCCCACAATTAAGCCCAGGGCCAAAATCTGACGCCGACAGTTTTTGCCTCCCCACTGAATCAGCAAGTTACTAGCCTGCTGTAGCGCGCCAGTGCGAGCGATACCCGCACTGAGAATAAACATGGCCATGACCGTAATCGTCGCCGAGTTGCTAAAGCCGGCAATGCCTTCTTGGGGACTTACTAGACCTAGCACCATGAGCGCCACCATGACACCAAAGGCAGTAATATCGGCAGGTAGCCACTCTACTACAAATAAAACTAGGGCAACAGCGGTCACCCCGAGGGTCATAAGAATATCAATATCAATAGTCATACATTGGTAGCCAGACCGGTAAATATACTGCTGGTCCCAGCGTTGGGACGTGTCTCTAAAGCGTTGGATTTGCCTAGGTGGCAAGTATCCCCTTTGATTGCATCAGAGAATTTACTACGACAAGCCGTAGCGTAAAGCGTTAACTGAGCTATAAGAAATTCAAAATAGGTTGAAAATATCCCTATACATTAGGACATCTATATATCCCTTTACCCTAAGGCTTCGGTAAATTCATCTGTCCTAAACAATGTCGAACACTGATAGACGACCTCGCAGCAATCAGCCATGTTCGACATTACTTACAGTGGATATAGATAACTATCCGTTCGAAACGATGCCGATCGCGGCCAAAGTATCGAAACGGTCATGAGCTAACTGTCTGGATTAAGTCCCACGAGCCCCATTAGCACACCGCTACGTCGCTGCTGCCGTTCGGAGATCAGCTTAGGGCGAAGATATAGATTTTCAAGTAGGACAGCTCCTCCAGCAATCCAGGGCGGTACGATCAGTGCCCCAATAATGCCCAATACCTGGGCTCCTCCTAAAACCGCCAGCAGCTGATATAGCGGATGGACTCCCACCGACGACCCGACCAGTAAGGGATCAAGAATATAGGTTTCAAGATTTTGAGCAACGACATAGAGCAGCAGCACCCACAGCAGCGTCCATCCGCCCTGGGGAATCGCCACTAGCAAGGCAGGAACCGCCCCTAAAATGGGTCCCAAAAATGGAATCAGATTGGTCACCCCTGCGATCGCACCCAGTCCAATGGCCAGATCCTTCAGACCGATAAGGCTCAAACCAACGCTGGTGGCCACCGACAGCAACGCCGACACCACAAATCGACCGCGCAAATAGCCCCCGATGCGCTGGCCCATACAAGGAGCCTGGGCTAAAAGCTTTTCATCCCAGGGGCTGGGCAGTAACCGCGTCAGATTTTTAGTCAAGGTGCGGCTGTCGGCCACCATATATCCGGATACAAACAGCGACAGCACCAGGCTCACCACCCCTCCCAAAATACCGGCCGTTACTCCATAGGAGCGTACCAGCAGCTGCTGACTCGATTTAATTGTCCAGCTAATCAAACTTTGCACGTCGATTAGCTGAGTATAGAGTTCATTGGTGGTAAACGAGCGTGTATCCGTAAAGGCCGTCAGCCAGGCATCCGCCTCATTCAGCAGCCCTCGGATGGAGACCGGCACCCGGCGCACCAGCCGCTCTAGCTGCTCAAACACCGTCGGACCAATCAGCACTCCCAATAGAACTAGAACACTAATCAAGGTGAGATAAACCAAAATCACCCCCAGCCAGCGAGGCACCCGATACTGCTCAGCCCAGCTCACCACCGGAGCAATCGTACAGGCCAAAACGACCGAAATCATCACCAGCAACAGCAGGCTTTTAAGCTGCCAAAGCAAGGCCAGCAAGGGGACCGAGGCGATTAGCAGAATGACACTATTAACAGACATAACCAACCGCTGCGGCGCAGGCGCAGTTTTGGCCCAGGAATCATTGGCCATGAAAGGACAAAAGGGGTGTTTAACTCAGTCTACTGACCTTTATAGCAGGGTACCAACCGCGATCAGAAAATTTGGAGGTAAGTCCCAAACCTTCGACGCTTAAAAAACAGACACACCAGCCTTAATTAACCAATTGCTCGGTTTTCGCTAAAGCGTATAGGTAAAGTCATCGACGAGTACTCCAGGCTCACAGCTACCCCCCAGCCCCCGACGATCGTAGGTATCAATATCAGCGATGGTGTCTTGAAAATTAGTCAGGTTTACAAGGCCATCGCCAAAACAATGATAGAGACTCTCGTCAAACCGTAGATTTTCAATCGGGGCGGTGACTTCGCCATTTTCTACCCAAAAACAGGCATAGCGAGTCATACCGGTCACCCGACCGTTGGGGTGGTCGCTCCAATTTAAATAGTGCAGATTAGACAGATACAGCCCCCGGTCTAACTGAGGCAAAATCTGGTCCGCCGTCAGCGACCCTGGCATAATTTCTGGTGCTCGCAAGTACTCGCCCCGACTGGCATAGTTAGAAGGAACTTTATACTCTTTGGCGCTGCGGGAACTGACTAGACTATTGACTAGCCGTCCTTGCTGGATCACCGGCAGCTGGAGGGGAGCCACTTCACCGTAGCTATTAAATCGAGGCATATTTGCCCGTTCAAAATTCTCTTGTAGCGTAAATTGAGCTGACAGCGACTGTCCCTGACGCAGCAGACCAAAGGCGCTATTCCCCTGCTGTAGGTCGGCTTCTCCGACACCACCCCAGGAAAACATATGGAGCAGCTCCGCTACCGCCGCTGGCGCTAAGTAGGTGCGATACTGCCCCCGCTCAATAGTTTTAGCCGGACGCGCCATCAAGGTGAGCTGGTGCTTGGCCTGAGTGATTTTGTCTACAAATCGAGACGGCTGCCACTGACTACCGGCAAAGGTACCTTTAACTGCCCGGTTTTGAGCGTCAAATAAGGAAAAATCCAAACTGTAGCTGGTACTTTCAAACCAGTGCCGCTGACCGGCAGAGTCTGCATAGCCTCGAAAAATTAGCCCCGCTGCGTAGATACCCGTAAAGTCTAGCCCCTGAACCGGAGGCAGCAGGGTGGCTGCGATCGCATCTGCCGCCAGCAGCTCACCTCGATTGACCGTTCGGCTAGTAGCTGAGCCCTCAGGCAGCACCAAAAAAGGATCGATGGGTAGCTGAGGCACCACCGTCTGCAGTTCGACCAGCGCCGTTTTTAAGAGCGGCCAGTCGGTCTCAAACTCACCCACAAAGGGGACTGCCGCTGAAGTCGTACGCTCATTTTGCATCAGCGTCAGGGTGAGGGTGCCATCGCTAACCGTACCGGTCTGTCGCACGCGGGCCCGGTTAAACCGGGTAAACTGACTATCCTCGCCACTTAAGGTAAGGGTAAAATGAGCGGACATATCGAGCACAGAGGCCACCGCATCGGCTATCTGAGCAAAGACCTGTTCTGCAACCCGTAGTTCATCTGATATGGCCATCGTCATACCGCTCCCCCAAACATTTCAATCGTCTCAAAGGCACATACAGGAGCCCCGTGTCCTACCCGAATGAGCTGATTGGGTTCCCCTTTGCCGCAAAATGGAGTGCCGTATACATCCCAGGTACTGGCATTACCCACCTGGGACAGACTATGCCAAAACTGTGGAGTGACCGAACGATAGTTGGGATTTTTTAGCGTACGCGTCAGCCGACCATTTTCAATCAGCTTGCCGTACTCGCAGCCAAACTGAAACTTATGCCGCTGGTCATCAATGGACCAAGAGCGATTGGTCTCCATATAGATGCCGTGCTCGATATTGGCAATCATCTGCTCAAAGGTGAGATCGCCGGGCTCTAGATTAATATTGGCCATGCGATCAATGGCCGGTCGATTCCAGGACGAGGCCCGAGAATTCGCCACGCCAGGCACCTGGGAGCGCTGCTGGCTTTCCAAACCACCCAGCCCCCGCTCTAGCTTGCCCTCACGAATCAAATATTCTCGGGTCGCCGGAGTGCCCACGTCGTCAAACCCATAGCTGCCAAGCTCTCCCACCACCGTCGGGTCAAAGGTGACATTCATCAGCTGAGAACCGTACTCTAGTGAGCCAAAATCCTCCAGTTTGATAAAGCTCCCACCGGCATAGTTGCGCTCATCTCCCAGGATGCGGTCTAGCTCCAGCGGGTGACCAATACTCTCATGGATTTGCAGCATCATTTGATCGGGAGCGAGCACCAAGGTCGCCGTCAGGTCCGGACAGTTATCCGCATGGAGCAGCTCCACCGCCTGCTCCCCCACCTGCTGCACCCGCTGCCACAGGTCTAGACCGGGAAATAGCTCCCATCCGCCCTGATAGCTTTGGGCCAGATAGCCATGGTCGGTGCGCAGCTGTGTGGTCGGACCGTCTTGGGCAATGGTGCCAAAGTGGGTCTCTATTAAATAGTCACGCTGATAGATTTCTGAACCATTGCTGCTGACAAACCAGGTCTCAATATCGTGGCTGCGCGCCGACGCAGTAGTCTGAGCAATTTTGTCAGACACCTTAAGCTGGTCACACACCTGGAGCAATATTTGGTTTAGCTCCCCTGGCGGCAGAGCATCCAATCCTTTGCGATGGGGCGAAACATACTGCCCTGTAGCCTTGGGACGAGCGGCTGTGGTAAAGCGATGCACTGACCAATCACTGGCGGCAACCGCCTGAGCGTAGGCCGTCTCCATGGCAGCGGCTAAAGACGCCTGGGTCAGATTATTAGTAGCGCTGTAGCCAAACTGCCCATGGGCTAAAACCTCCACCATGGCCCCATGGTCCAGATGCTGGGTATTACGCTCTGGATGGGCATCTCGAATGGCACAGGTACGACTACGGTCTTTAACAGCTCGAATACCAATCCAGTCAGCAGGTATTGACGCAGCCGCGACCACGTCTGAAAGAAACTTAAGCATAGATATATCGGTAGTGCAGACCCGGCGTTGAGCAATTCTGCGCCCCAAGTCCCGTCTTGATAGTTGCCATTCTTACCGATCGGGCCACCGATTGGGGGGCAGACCCTACACAGGCCAGAGTCCTCACTTTTTTTAAAAAGGAAAATATTGCACAAATTCTTTTAAATTTATAGATTATTCGGCATAAGCTTTTTAAAATAAACAAATATCACCAAAAATATTTAACAAAAAAGCTATGGACGATCTTGACAGCAAGATTCTAGACGCTTTGATGACGGATGGGCGAGTAACCTGGTCTGACTTAGCGACTCGCTTTGGGGTGTCTTCTCCCGCCATTAGCGATCGCGTCCGCCGTTTAGAAAAACGCGGGGTGATTCAGGGCTATCGCGTCGTAGTCGATCCGGTGCAGCTGGGCTACGACATCACCGCCTTTGTTGCGGTCGTACTTGAGCATCCGCGCTACCGCCAGGGCTTTTTGGACTACGTAGGCTCACACTCCGCCATCCAGGAATGTCACCACATCGCGGGAGATGGCGACTATTTGCTCAAGCTGCGGTGTGGCCGCATGGCTGACTTAGAACGAATCCTCAGCGAAGAAATTAAGGGTCTGCCAGGGATTTTGCAAACCAAAACGTCGATAGCGCTATCGACCGTCAAGGAAACAACAGCGTTAGGGGTTTAGGAGGGTGCTGCCATGATGACGTTATTTTTTAATGGGCTGTTTTTGGGGGTTGCGATCGCGGCCCCGGTAGGCCCCATTGGGCTGCTGTGTATTCGGCGGAGTTTGTCCTATGGTGCGATCACGGGGCTGCTATCGGGGTTAGGAGCAGCAACGGCGGATGGGGTGTACGGTGCGATCGCGGCCTTTGGTCTCGCCTTTGTGTCTAACTTTTTAACCGACCAGGCCCGCTGGCTGGGCATTATCGGCGGTCTGTTTCTCTGCTATTTAGGTATCACCACATTTCTAAGCAAGCCCGCTAACAAACCCGCTGAAATTAGCAAAACCGGTTTAGCCGGAGCCTATATATCCACCTTTGGGCTCACGCTAACCAACCCGGCAACGATTTTATCCTTTGTGCTGCTGTTTGCTGGCTTTGCTCCGGCAGAACTGGGCTATGGTCAGGCCGTCATCATGGTCAGCGGCGTATTTTTAGGGTCGGCGCTGTGGTGGCTTCTGCTCAGTAGCGGAGTCTCACGGCTGCGACACTGGCTAACGCCCGAGCGACTGGTATGGGTCAATCGCATTTTTGGAGTACTAATTACCGCGTTTGGCATCGTAGCGCTAAGCTGGCGCGGGTAAAAACAAGGGAGTAAGAAGAAGATAACAATTAGTTAGTGCAGGTATACTATTAATAAACATGCACAATAGACAGTAGTGGCGTAATCAGTATCGGGCGTTACTACGTTCTTTCTGATAAAGAAACGATTATGCAGTTAACAGATTATTTTGATTTTTTATCTCCAGATGATATTCGCATCAAAGGGCATCGTATTGGTATTGATACAGTACTAGAGGCGTTCTTGAATGGGTTTAGTCCTGAAAGTATTGCAGCTGATTATCCAGAGCTAAGTTTAGAAAAAATCTACGCCACGATTACTTATTACTACCATCGGCAAACTGAGGTTGAAAGATATCTACAGCGTTTGCGACAGTGGCGGGAGCAGCGTTACCAAGAGGCTTTACAAAATCCGTCACCCATGACTGAGCGGTTACAGCATCTAAAAGTAAATCGAAGTAGTCTCTCAGTTTGATGAAAGTCAAGTTTCTGTTGGATGAAAATCTAACGCCTCGCCTCAAAATAGCTGTTCTCAGATTTAATCCAAACATTGATATCGTTCGACTTGGTGAGCCGAACACACTGCCTTTAGGTAGCTTAGATCCAGAAGTACTGCTTTATTTGGATCGCTCCCGGAGATTATTGGTTACTGACAATCGCACCAGTATGCCAGGACATTTGAAGGAGCATTGGGAGCAGGGCAGTCATATCTGGGGACTGCTATGGACTCGTCCTGATACACCAATGCGACTCTTAGCACAGGAACTGGTATTGATTTGGGAGGCGACTGACGCCGAAGAGTGGATTGATTGCTTAGACTGGATTCCTTTCTAAGCGCAGTAAACCGCATACTTTTTGAAAGCTCACCCTAGTGGGTAATAGACACTCAGTAGCTGACTGCATCAAGATCTTTAATTAAGCTTTCGAGGATATTTTTTCTTCAGAGACTAAAGTAAAGACATCAGCTTGCATCCTTAGATCTATTAGCCCCAATTTTGCCAAGCGCCATGGCAGCAAAGACGATTCTAATCCTGACGGCTAATCCATCAGATACCAGCCGTTTGCGTTTAGACAAAGAAGTTCGAGAAATCCAGGAAGGACTAGATCTCTCATCAGGACGGGACAGTTTTGAAGTGGTGTCGCAGTGGGCCACTCGCCCCGATGATCTGCGACGTGCCCTGCTGAAGTACACGCCTCAGATTGTTCATTTCTCGGGTCATGGGTCTGGGTCCAATGGACTGATCCTGGAAAACGATGCAGGCAAAGCCAAACCGGTTAGCAGTAAAGCCCTATCGAGTCTGTTTAGTCTTTTTCCCAGTGTGGAATGCGTGCTGTTTAATGCCTGCTATTCCCAGGTACAGGCAGAGGCCGTTGTTGAACACGTGAACTACGTAGTCGGCATGACCAATGCCATTGGGGATCAGGCCGCTGTCGAGTTTGCGGTTGGATTTTACGACGCCCTGGGCTACGGCAATCCGGTTCCCTTTGCATACAAAGTAGGGCTGTCGGCCATTGCCCTGGAAGGACTTGATGAGGTGGCCACGCCCATATTAAAGGTACGCGATGAGTTAGAAGAACCTTCAGAACCACCACCAGACCCAGAACCAGACAGTGAGCCAGCTGTACCCAAGACTGACAAGCCTGTAGTACTTGAAGAACCAGAGGGGCTGGTGCCGTTAGACTCTCCTTTCTACATGGAGCGTCTGCCAATTGAAACCGACTGCTACGAAACTGTCGTAAGACCCGGCTCTCTAATTCGGATCAAGGCACCCCGGCAGCTAGGAAAGACATCGCTACTAGTAAGGACATTAGCCCATGCCAGAGCCCAAGGGTTTGAAACCGTACGGCTGAGCTTTCAAACCTCTGACAATGACACCCTGAACGACCTGGATGAATTTTTGCAGTGGTTCTGCTGCAGCGTCACCGAGGAACTAGATCTAGAAGACCGACTAGCCGACTACTGGAAAGGAGCACGCGGTATTGTGCGGCGCTGCCAGCGATATTTCGAACGCTACCTTTTGACCGAATTGGATAAGCCCCTTGTCCTCGGTTTAGATGAAGTCGATCAAGTATTTGAGCATCCGCAGATTGCTACAGACTTTTTTGGCATGCTGCGCGTATGGCATGAAGAGGGCAAGACCAACCCAATCTGGCGCAAACTGCAGCTGGTGATTGTACATTCCAAAGAGGTCTACGTTCCTCTAAGCATCAACCGCTCGCCGTTTAACGTGGGACTGCCTATTGAGCTACGGGAACTAAATGATAATGAAATCGAAGCGCTGATTACCCGCCATCAGCTTAGTCTAACGCCGCACCAAAAGCAGCAGCTGATAGAACTTGTAGGCGGCCATCCCTACTTATTGCGGGCCGCGCTGTATCAGCTGGCGCGGGGACGAATGAGCCTAACTCAGCTGCTAGAAGAAGCGCCTACAGAAGGCGGTCTGTATGGCGACCATCTGCGACGGCATTTATTAAATCTAGAAGATGACAACGAGCTGCTAAGCGCTTTTAAGCAGGTGATTCCAGCCTATCGACCGGTACAGATTGGCTCTACAGAGTCCTTTAAGCTGCACAGTATGGGTCTGGTGAAATATGACGGCAATGCGGTGGTACCCCTGTGCGGTCTCTATCGGCAATATTTCCAATCTCGGTTATAAGTTAATCCATATCTGATGCGGACAAAAGACCATGGCTGAGTATCGATATCAAGTTGGCGGCAGCCTACCTCCCGATGCCGCAACCTATGTTGAACGAGCAGCAGACACAGAGTTTTACCAGGCTCTGAAAGCCGGAGAGTTTTGCTATGTGCTCAACTCCAGGCAGATGGGTAAATCAAGCCTGCGGGTACGCACGTCTAAGCGGTTGCAGGCCGACGGAATTGTTTGCGCTTCGTTGGATGTAAGCGGACTGGGTACAACTACGATTGAAGCAGCAGAATGGTATTTCGGGATCATTGATAGTCTGGTAGACCGGCTGCAGATTGATCGGCTGAACCCAGGGTTTGATCTAGACAACTGGTGGGAAGAGAACCACAACCTGCCGCCCGTAAGACGGTTTGGTAAATTTCTGAGCAATGTACTGCTGCCAACAATTACTCAGTCCGTCGTTATCTTTCTCGATGAAATCGACAGCGTTCTCAGCCTAGAATTTGACGCGGATGATTTCTTTGCAGTTATTCGAGAGTGCTATAACAACCGTGCCGATAATCCTGACTTTAATCGACTAACGTTTGCACTCATTGGTGTAGCAACACCCACAGACCTAATTCAAGCTAAGGAACGGACACCATTTAACATTGGCCGAGCTATACAGCTGACCGGCTTTAAATTTGATGAAGCTAAGGCACTATTGCCAGGGCTAGCGGCTTTGAGCGATCCAGAAGCCGTACTGCGGGCGGTGCTGCACTGGACTGGAGGGCAGCCTTTCTTAACTCAGAAGGTTTGTCAGCTAGTAATTCAAGACAGAGAACAACACCGTCAGCTCGGTACAGATGAGCTGGTGGCTAAGGTGGTGCATAACCACATCATTGATAACTGGGAGATTCAAGATGAGCCGCCTCACCTAAAAACCATTCGAGACCGACTACGAAACAACGCACGAGCAGGGCAGCTGCTAAGCCTGTATCGAGAAATCGTAGAGCAAGGACAGGTAACCCAAGATGGTAGCTCGAAGCAGATGGCACTGCGACTATCCGGGCTAGTAGTCGTGCAAAATGGCGCACTGCAGGTTTACAACCCTATTTATCGAGCGGTCTTTACCCAAGCATGGATACAGGATGTACTGACCAGCATTCGGCCTTATGGAGACAAATTAAACGCCTGGGTAGCCGACCCACAGGATAGTTTGTTGCTACAGGGGGAAGAACTAACTGACGCTCTAGACTGGGCAGAGTCTCGTAGTTTGGCTAAGCAAGACTATGAGTACTTGGTAGAAAGTCAAAAGCTAGGACTACGCGCTGAACTAGCAGCTGTACAAGCAACAGTAGCCCAGCAAACTCACTTATTAAATACAAAAAATAAAGCAGTCCAGCGAGCTAATGATGAGTTAGCTACAGCAAAGACAGAACTCAAACGAGTCAATCAGAAAACTCGCTGGACTACAGGTATTGGTCTAGGCATAGTCAGCGCAGCTTTAGGAGTTGCTTTCTGGTCAGGGGATTATGCCCTTGCTCAAAGACAAAAAGCTAATGATGCAGTCGATCAGGCTGGAAAGTCAGACCTAGCACTAAAGGTCAACGAGAAAGAATTGGCTAGACTAGAAACCAGAAATACAGATCTGCTCGAAAATAACGAAGAGCTGTCAGTAAACAACGAGATTTTGAATGGAGAGAACAAAAAAGCAGTTGAGGAAGCCAAAACTGCATCAGACAATGCAGCAGCAGCCAGACAAGAGGCTGAAACCATTAGACAGCGAGTAGCTGGTCTCAATCGGGATCTTACGTCCAAGAACAATCAGTTAGGCGCTGTACAAAGTGAGTTAGTGAATACTCAATCTGAGCTAGGTTCACTACAGCAAAATGTTAACGAGTTGGAACGACAGCAAATTGTACAGGAAGATGAGATAGGCGAAGCCAACAGAAGATTAGAAAGTACTGTTGAGCTTCGTAATCAGGTGCAAGAGGCACTGCGCTTTTCCATTGGAACACTGGGATTACAACGATTTCGCAACACGTTTTATGAACTTGGTGGACTAACACAGGCGATCAGATACCTAGAACAGGGTCTAGAGAAAACCCAAAAGACTCAGAACAAAAGGGGAGAAGGCTACACTTATGGAAATTTAGGAGAGGTTCACAATATTCTAGGTCAGTACCCTGAAGCTCTGGCTGCCCATGAAAACCATTTGGCCATTGCGAGAGCCATTCAAGATAGAAGAGGGGAAGGGCAATCTCTTGGGAACAAGGGAGAAGTGCTATACAACCAAGGTAAATACTCAGAGGCGTTGCCATTTCATCAACAGCACTTGGAGATTACTCGCGAAACAAAGGATAGGCTAGGTGAGAGTCAGGCACTGATGAACTTAGGACGAGTCCATTTAGCAACAGGAGAACCAGATAAAGCTTTATCAACACATCAAGAGAGTCTAGATATCGCTCAGGATATCGTGGATCGACTAGGCGAAGGTCAGATTCTCAGCTACATGGGAAATGTGTATGACTTTCGAGGAGAGACAGAAACTGCTTTAGAACACTACAGACAAGCAGTAGAGATTGCTATCGTCATTGGTGACAGATTTGGTGAAGCCGATGCGCTTAAGAAAATAGCCAACATTCAACGCCGCCAGGGCCAGTATAGTGAGGCACTGAGTACTTATGAAACTACTCAAACAATTTCAGCAGAAATTCAAGATAGGAAAGGTGTAGGCGATAGCTTGAAAGGAAAGGGACGTATTTATGCCGATCAATATCAGTACAATGAAGCTGAGAGAAACTACGTGCTGGCCTTGGATATTTTGGCAGAGCTAGAAGATAGGGCCAGTGAGGGAGACATGCGCCTAACTATTGGGCGATTATATGAAACCCAAGGACAATACTCTGCAGCATTAGAATATTACCAACAGGCACTGACTATTCATCAAGATATTGAAAATCGAACAGGTGAGGCTGATAGTCTTGCAGAAATTGGTGATACTTACTGGTATCAGGGCCAATATCCAAAAGCATTAGAGTCTTATGAACAAGCTCTCGCTATTCATCAATCTGTAGGAAATCGTTCTGAAGAGGGAGATTCCTTATATCGGATCGGCCTAATCTACAGCTCTCTAGGGAACTATGACAAGGCACTAAGATATTACGAACAGGACTTAGCCATTACGCGACAGGTGGGCAATCGCGCGGGCGAAGGAATCACTCTTAACGGGATTGGCTTAATCTATTACAATCAAGGAGACTATGGTGAGGCGCTCAGCTATCACGAAGAGTCCTTGGCGATTAGTCGACAGGTAGGCGATCTCACAGGTGAAGGAGCCTCGCTCAGCAGCATTGGCAACGTATATGCCGATCAAGGAAACTACGGTGAGGCGCTCAGCTATTACGAAGAGTCCTTGGCAATTAGTCGACAGGTGGGCGATCGCGCGGGCGAAGGCACCACGCTTAACAACATTGGCTTAGTCTATGACAATCAAGGAAACTATGGCGAGGCCCTCAGCTATTACGAAGAATCCTTAGCGATTCGTCGCGAGGTGGGCGATCGCGCGGGCGAAGGAACCACGCTCAGCAATATTGGCTTAGTCTATGGTGAGCAAGATGAATATGAAGAGGCCATAGCTTATTACCAGCAGGCCTTAACAATAGCCCAGGAGTTGGGTCTTCGTTCCAGTGAAGGTTTTAGAACCTACCTGATCGGTACTTTCTATGTCGACTTAGCTCGATATTCGGAAGCGTTAGAAACTCTTCAGCAGGCGTTCTTTATTATGCAAGAACTAGGTGAAGAAGATCGAATGCAGTGGGTTCAGGAATGGATGAAGGATGCTTTAGATGGCATTCGTGATAGTGGTTCTGCTGCTGACTATCAACAACAGTGTCAGGCGGTTAGTCAAACAACGGACATTCCCTTGGTTGAGCTTTGTCCAGCGGAGTAGCGATATCTCTCGCCAGCTCCCCGGTTTCTATAGTCTCTTATCGCCAAGTTCCTGGTCTTGGCTAGAAACCGGGGAGCTAGGCAGAAACTTTCGCGGCGTTGTCAGAACTCTATTTCTACATAGCTCTTAATTGTCAGCACCTTCTATTACTTCTACTAGCTCTTCGATGGAGACGTCTAAGACTTGGGCGATGCGCATGACGGCTGGGATGTCTGCTGTGGCCATGCCAGGAGAACCAGAATAAGTTGCTACTGTCGAATACGGTACATTCGCCTGTATTGATATTGCCTTGAGAGTCAGCCCTTGCTGCTTCGCAAATTCTCGAATGCGTAATCTAAACAGACCCATTGCAGGCTTGACAAAATCGAGTACTCGTAAATATGCTATTTGTAGGTCAAAATCGAATACTCGATTTTTGGAGCCTAACTAGCCAAAAACAATCGCCCCCCGGCCTCAGAAACTGAAGGGCGACTGTCAAACTCAACCGAAATAAATTCGGAGATACCCCAATGATATCAGTCCAACCGCCGCCTAGTGCAGCGACCGCTCAACCTGCCTGCTTACAGTCCGCCAACCTCAACGGCTACCAGACAAAGCTCCATCCCTGGTGCATCGTACGCCTACTGCCCAAAATGCAGCGTATCGTCGTCGGACGATTCCGCAAGGGCAATGACGCTGATGACCATGCCCGCTCCCTAAGACAGCTGATTCCCCAGGGTCGCTTTGTTGTCATATTTGACCCCGGAGACCCCATCGGCAGCAGCCAATCGTCGTAAACCTATGCGCCATAGCATCGGCTGCATCACCTATGATTCAAGCAATAGAGCGTTTTGACCCGCTTAGCAAAATCGTAAAAAGGTAGCCGATGCTCACAGCCACTGTTTTATAGTCGTTTCTGGTGCGCTGCTCCTAAGGGAGCACCTGGGAAATCTATGGACGACTTCGTGGCCTGCAGGATTTATCATTCGTAACCCAACGCCACAGCATGCTGGATTATAGGGCGGTGTTCCGGCTCTATCTACCGGGGATGGGAGAACTTGGAGATTCCCCATCCGTTGTCAAACAACGTACCGAATCAGCAATTAAATCAGTCACAAACGTCTTATACCCAACCGTCTCAAACAAAACAACAATCTTATCGGCCTCATACCGCAGCACCTGTCCCTTACCAAAGTTGGTATGAATGATAGTGCTTGTAATTGGAAACGGCTGTGCATACCTGACAGACTGAGTCTCAGTGCAGTCGCAGTTGTCGCACGTTCCGCATGGCGACTCAAACGGCTCTCCAAAGTAGCTAATAATATATTCACGACGACAGAATGTTGTTTCTGCATAGTCTTGCATCATCGCCAGCCGCGACTGCTCAAAGGTTTTGTGACGCTCCTGTGCCGTCATTGCCTGGGCAATATCTGGGTCAGAAAAGTCGTCGTTTGTAGCCGCTACGTCGCCATTGGGCTGCCGTGTAATAATATCGGCCATCGTCAGCCGGTCTAGCGCCGCCGATAGCTTTGCTGAAGAGAGCCCAACAACCTCCTGCAGTATCGCTTGAGGCAACGGCTCAGTCGCCGCCGTAACAGCGGCTGCCACAGTTTCTAATGTTTCCTCATCAAGGTTGCTACTGCTGGTCAAAAAGCGCTGTAGCTGTAAATCATCTGGGCAGTAAAACAGAATCGCCACTGCCGGTAAGCCGTCTCGTCCGGCGCGACCAATCTCTTGATAATAAGCATCGACTGAACCAGGAATATCATGATGAAAAACAAACCGGACATCGGGCTTATCAATCCCCATACCAAATGCTGATGTCGCCACGATGATGTCAATCTCACCGTCCATAAACTGGAGCTGTACTGAGGTGCGATCGCAATCTCCCATACCCGCATGATAGGCCCTAGCTCGAACGCCTTCTTGCTGTAGCGAGCCAGCAATCTCATCAGCAGACTTTCGAGTCGCTACGTAGACAATTCCTGGAGGCTCAGTTTGTCGGATCGCCTGGACTAGACTAGGTAGCTTTTTCTCTTGAGTATCAAACGGCTTGACCTCTAAACGAATATTGGGGCGGTCAAATCCTTGAATCACTTCGACCGGATTATCCAGATTTAGCCGACTAATAATTTCCTGACGCACCAGCGGGGAGGCCGTTGCCGTTAGCGCCAGCACGGTGGGCCGACCCAGCGCGTGGATAGCCCTACCTAGCTGCAAATAGTCCGGTCGAAAGTCGTGTCCCCACTCGCTAATACAGTGGGCCTCGTCCACAACAAACAGCGATGGCGGATGAGCCTCAAATACAGCCAGCGTCTCTGGATTGGCCAACTGCTCCGGTGCAAGAAAGATAAACTCCAAAGCACCGTCGGCAATTTGGGTAAAAATCTGGTCGCGCTCTGTCTGGCTCAGAGCAGAGTTAAGCACAGCGGCTTGGACGGTAGTTTGCTGGGCAAACTGACTAGCGATCGCATCCACCTGATCCTGCTGTAGGGCAATCAGCGGTGAAATTACTAGCGTTGAGCCCGGCAGCCGTAGCGCCGCAATCTGATAGATGGCTGACTTTCCTGACCCGGTTGGCATCACCCCCACGGTGTCTCGTTTTGCAAGCACAGCTTCAAGCACCTGCCGCTGGCCGGGGCGCAGCCGATCGTACCCCAAAACCTGCTGGGCAATCTGTTCAGCGGCCTGTAGCGGAATGGCGCTGGGGTTAGTCATATCAGGCAATCAAGAAACATCGCTCTATTGTTACGGGTTTGCTGTATTTGTGGCTCTATCAGGAGGCTGACTCCCAACAGAGCACCACTGCCGTTAGCTATTTTCTTCTACGATGGCCTCTTTCAGCTCGGCTTTATTCATCGAGCTGCGACCGTCAATCTCTAGATTCTTAGCTTGATCGTATAGCTCTTGCTTGGTAGCGTCACCGACTTTTTCTTTTGCGATCGCCTGCTTTAGCTCAGACTTGTTCATCGAGCTGCGACCGTCCACATCAAGCTCTTTGGCTTTATCGTATAGCTCTTTTTTAGTACGGCTGTTGCTGCGATTATCGCCGTTTTCGCTATCGTTTTCAGAGTCGTAATCTACTTCGTCTCTATTGTCTCCCTTATAGCCACCGCCCTGTTTTTCGTATTCCTTAACCAGCAGCTGGCTTTTACGGGCCGACCACTGCCCAGGGTCTCCCCCCCGGTCAGACTGTTTGATCTCTTCTTTTAGCTGGCGTCGCAGGTCTGGCTTAGTATATTTTTCCTCGTAGCTTTGGTTAGACATAGAGATTCATTAGCTAAGTACATCTCTTAGCCTAAAAAGACTACCCGTCTTACAACATCATTCACAGGACAGGTTTATAACAACCCTGCCGATACCTAAAGATAGACACCAGCGGCTCAGGCCCGTCGCCTGTCAAACTCTGCTGGCAGCTGAAATGCTCCGGCCTCATCATAGGTATCTTGGTAAACCTTTTGTACCGCTGTCCACGGCACCCGCCCATAAATATGGGGATACAGCTCCGTCCCGCCCGATGTATTTTCTACTCGAATCTCACAGTTCACCGCAGTCGGATCAATGCTAAACAGCGCTAAGTTCTGCTGTCCGGCATAATGACGACGGCTTACCCCCATCACCTGATGCAAAAATGAGCAGTGGATAAATCCTTCTGCTGCTAGATCTGCGGACTCAAACCAGCCTTGGGCCTCAGCCGTTTTTACATCCGAGATCGGCGCAATGCGATACAGCATTTCCATCGCGATATCTCCCGCTAAAAATATTTAGTACAATTGTCTCAGCATTTCCGGCAGCGGCGATTACCCATGACGACCCTAGTCACAAAACCCATCGGTCAACTCCATCTAGCCCCCGGCAGCGTTGTCACTGTACCAAACGTTACCTGGCTCGAATTTGAAGCCATCCTTACAGAACGGACTCACCATAGTCACGGTCGTCTTGCTTACTATCAGGGGACATTAGAAATTATGGTTCCACTGCCTGAGCATGAACGCCCAAAAGAACTCATTTCAGATATCGTCAAAGCTTTACTTAGAGAGCAGGATGTTCCTTATGAGCCCTTTGGTTCGACCACATTTAAGCAGCTTGGCACCGCAGGTATAGAACCCGATGCCTGCTTTTATATCCAGAATGCTGCCCAGGTTATCAGTCGTCGTCGTCTGCAGCCCGGCGACCCACCGCCTGACCTCGCCATTGAGTCTGATGTCACATCCAAAACTACCATCGATGCCTACACGGCCATCGGCGTCCCTGAAGTATGGATTTTTGACAGCGGTCATCTCAAAATATTTGTACTTCAAAGAGACGGCTATATTGAAACGGCAACCAGTCCAACTTTTCCAGACTTGCCAATCGTTGAGATTGTTGATCGCGTCGTTGCCCGCTTCTGGAAAATCGGCAGCTACCAGGCCCTGATTGAATTTGAGAAAACAGTTTTACAAAGATAGTTATGTGCGGTCGCTATACCCAAACCCAGTCTGGTGCAGATCTCGCCACAGCCTTTCAGCTCACAACCGAGCCCGCACCGCCGCCACGGTACAACATTGCGCCATCTCAGCCGGTTTCTGCTGTTATTGCTGGTCATGAGTACCGTATTTTTCAATGGGGTCTGATACCATCTTGGGCCAAGGACGTCAAAATTGGCTATCGGCTGATCAATGCTCGTTCGGAAACAGCGGCAGAAAAACCGTCTTTTCGAGCCGCGTTTAAGCGACGGCGCTGTTTGATCCCGACCGATGGTTTCTACGAATGGCAGCGTACGGCCAACAATAAAAAGAAACAGCCCTTTTATATTCACCTCAGAGAGCGGCCCATCTTTGCCTTTGCCGGTCTATGGGAACAGTGGGAAGGAGCCGATGGCAGCTATTTAGAAACCTGTACGATTTTGACCACAGCCCCCAATGAGCTGATGGAGCCAATTCATAACCGGATGCCGGTCATTGTCGCGAAAGCGGACTATGACCGCTGGCTAACAGCACCCCCCGCTCAGGTGCAGGGATTGATGAAACCCTATGATGCGGATGAGATGGAAGCCTATCCGGTCAGCACGCTGGTCAACAGCCCTCGCAATGAGGTGCCAGACTGTATTACTCCCATTGAGAGTTAGAGTGCCAGACGTTTTCCGCACCCTCAAGCAGCTGGCAACATAGCAGAGGCTATCCAGGCTACCTAAATCCCTCAAATTTGGGAGACTTTGAGCCGTATTTCCCTATTGGTACAGACGAACTTTAGCATTCAGAATCCGTACAGACGAATTTTGGTTTTCAAATTGCAAAGTCAGACTATTATGTCAGTCGTGTGTTCTATGGGGAGGGGATAGCTTTTCCCAGGTTGTGAGAATGCCATTGCTCTAGAGAGTGCCTGACAAAACGAATGACGGTAAGACATATACGGCGGTTTTTATCTCTCTTTGCCAGCGTTGTCCTTTGTGTCTGTTTTTTTAGACCCATAGCTATCGGACAAACGCAGAACGCGCCGCTAGAACAGCTCCAGCAGCGAAAAGAGCAAATAGAAGAGCAGCAGCAAGACTTGCAAACAGAGCAAAACCGACTGCAGCAGCTAGAACGAGAGGCGGCTCAGCAGCTGGATGGTTTGCAAGACAGTATTACCATTACTAACCTTAAAATTGAAGATACGGAATTTCAAATTGCCCAGGCCCAGGAGCGACTCAAACGCTTAGAAAATGAAATGGCTAGGGCGCAGGACGAGTATGAGGCCGTCCGGATTGAAGCCGTTCGGCGGCTACAGTTTATGCAGCGACAGAAGGATGCTGAAGGCTGGGCCGTGTTGCTTAAAAGCGAGAACTTAAATGAGTTTTTGGAACGGCGCTATTTACTAAGAAAAGTCTATCAGGCCGATAGTGATGTGATGGCGGATGTCCAGGCCAAAGCGGATTCAATTGTTAAACAGCAGCAAGGCGTCGAGGCTCAGAAAAATTCGATTGCCTTACTGCGGCAGCAGCTGCTAGCGCGGCGCGATCAGTTTGAAGCGCAGGCAGGTCAGCAAAATCAGCTGATCGTTCGACTCAAAGAAAACCGTAGTGCCCTAGAGGCCGCTCAGGCTCAGCTAGTCCGCGACTCAGAAAGTTTGGCGAATTTGATCCGGCAGCGGGTGGCAGCTGCCAGTGGAATAGTGCGAGGCACGGGGCAGATGAGCTTTCCGACAGCAGGCCAGATTACTAGCCGCTTTGGGTCTCGGCTGCATCCGGTGCTGGGCTACCGACGATTTCATGCGGGGATAGATTTTGGGGCATCCCACGGTACGGCTATCGTGGCAGCGGACTCAGGCAAGGTTATTTTTTCAGGCTGGTACGGTGGCTATGGGAATTCGGTGATTGTGGACCACGGTAGCGGGCTGACAACGCTGTATGCCCATGCCAGTCGGCTAACAGTGCGTGAGGGACAGGCAGTCTCCAAGGGGCAGACTATAGCAGCCGTGGGGTCAACAGGACTATCGACGGGACCGCATCTGCATTTTGAAGTGCGTCGTAATGGTAGTCCGGTGGATCCTTTAGGATTTTTGTAAAGCCGGTCGTATCCCGACAGATTGTCGCTGAGATGGTACAGGTTAGATAGTGACGGCGCGATTGCAGGGATAATGACAAGGCAAAACGGACGGATAGGCTGGATAAACCATGGCTGATGTTTATAGCAAGCTCAGCCAGATACTTTTTTTGGTGACTATTGGCTGCTTGATTTCGATCGATGCGGGTTTAGCAGACTTAATTTCAAATCAGCAGCAAGATACTGAACTCGAGCTCGAACCTGGCACAGTAGACAGTAGCCCTGTGCTGCAGGACTGGCTGCAGGTAACGCCTGATGTGCTAGATGCTATTCGCAACGAGCCTAGCTTTCCGGCTCGGCTGCAGCTGGGCTACGCGCTGTTTCCATCTAGCCGCGATGAGCGGGGTCTGGCAATTGGGGTGGAGGATGTATTTATTGGGGATCTGCCGCTGACGGTCAATGCTGATTATGTAGCTAATTTTGATGATGGGAGTCGCGATCGCAAATCCTACGGCGCTCATCTACGCTACTATGTGCTCCCACTTGGAGGCTACGTAAATGTGGCCCCAATTGTCGGCTATCGTCATGTGGAAGCAGTGGACTATAGCGAGAGCGGACCACAAATAGGGTTTCAGGTTAAAGTAATTCCGTCGCGGGGCGGTGGGGCCGATTTTGCCTATACCCAGAGCTGGGTGAGTCCAACCGATAACGACTCGGTAATGATTACGCAGTTGGAGTTTGGCTACGGGCTAACAGAGCAACTGCGGCTGGCAACAGATGTCGAGTGGCAGTTTGCGCCAGGGGCGACGGATAGTCGACTGGGAATTGGAGTGGAGTGGATGTTGTGAGGATTTGTAGGCTTGTTAGGTGCAGCCGTAACGAGTCAAAAAGGGAGCTTGGAGGGACTCTAAACAGCCGGTTTTACCAATGTCCACAACCATAGCGATAACATCGAAACATAGCGATATGGGCTGCTCAGGACTTTCCCTCCTGAACCCTCCCTAATCTGGGGACCTCAACGTCCCCAGGCCCCTCGCATAGGAGTATATTGGGTAAGAGCTAAAGGGTAACCACATGGCGATCGGTAAGGGGGTTACGCTGCTCCGCATTCGCTGCGCACCGTAAAAGTCTTGGTTGTCTCATGATGTCAAAAAAGCTGTAATCGAAAAGCCTCTCTCCAACAAATTCAACACCCATCCTTTTTAGAATTTTGTCGCCGCGCGCAAAATTCTAAACCACCCCACCGATCGCCCCCTAGCCTACAACACCTCTACGAACACCTTTCCGTAGGGTTCTAGGGCGGCGGAACGCCCTAGCCAGGGGGTGTGGGGAACTCGGCGGGACCCCACGCAGCCGGTTTTGCATTTATCCAGTCTCTAAAAATCACAGCAATAGCATCGGCAAATAGCGATATAGGCTGCTCAGGGCTTTCCTCCCTGAAACCCTCCTGTTCGTGGGGGCCTAACTCCCCCACCCCCCCGAAAGGATGAGGTCTCCGATAGCGAAAATTTTGGTGAAGTAGGGTTACGGCAAGAAAGATTACGCTGCTCCGCATTCGCTGCGCACCGTAAAAGAGTATAAATGTATCGAGCATTTTGTTATCTCATTTTGTTAATGATGGCTGTATTCAGGAAGATTACTCGTCTGGAATAAGTTTTGAGGAGAGTTTGGCAGCGAGGAGAGCGGCCTGGGTGCGATCGCGTAAACCCAATCTCCCTAAAAGCCTCGTCACATGGTTTTTAACAGTCCCTTCAGAAAGAAACAAAGCCTCGGCAATTTCACGATTGTTAGCACCGGTACCAATCAGCCGAAGAACGTCTTTTTCTCTGGGGGTAAGTTCGTTAAAGCCGTCAGGGACTTTCACATCGGGTCGCTGTCCGGTCAGCATTTTTTCTAAGATACCAGGACCAAACTGGCTATAGCCTTTGGCAACGGAGCGGATCGCCTGGGCAAGTTCTTCAGAAGGAGTATCTTTAAGCAGGTAGCCTTTAGCACCAACGGCCATGGCCTGAGCGATCAGGTCGTCGTCGTCGAAGGTGGTAAGGACCAGGACCTGAATTGTAGGATAGCGGGCTGAGATCGCACCCGTTGCCGCTACACCATCCATAACTGGCATACGCATATCCATCAAGACAACGGCGGGCAGCGGGTCAAGCTGTGCTAGTAAAGCTAGTGCTGTATCCCCATTGTCGGCATCACCGACGATAGTAATATCGTCTTCTAAATCTAGCAGCGTCTTGAGTCCCTGGCGGATAATCTGCTGGTCGTCCACTAGCATGACGGCGATGGATGGGTTCATTGCTGGTCTTCTCCTATGGCACCTGGCACCACGACTCTTAGCTCGCAGCCCTCGCCGGGTGAGCTGTTGAGCGTCAGCTGAGCATCGATGGCCTGGGCGCGTTCTCGCATGCCCTGCAGACCAAACCCGGTTGAGGTTTGGCTAATGTCAAACCCACGACCATTGTCTCGTAACAGCAGTCGAGTTCCTGACGTATCTGCAACTAGACTCAGCTCTACTGCTGTCGCTTCAGCATGTTTAATAATGTTGGTGATGCCCTCTTGAACAATGCGATAGAGCACCGCGCTGGTAGCAGTGGGTAACGAGGTTAGCAGCTGAATATTAATATTAGGAGTAATCCCAGTGCTGGTTCGTAACGTATCAACCAGCTCATTTAACTGAGTATAAAGAGAGTTAGCCGGAGACGTATCCCGCAGCGTGGCTACCGATTGACGCACATCCTGAAGCGCTACCGATCCCAGTCGCTTGGCTTCTTTTAGCAGCAGCTGAGACTTCTGCGGATCTCGCTGAGAGAGTTTGATGGCCCCTTCTAGCTGAATGTTGAGCGCCGTCAGAGAATGGCCTAAGGAGTCGTGAATCTCACGAGCAATCCGGCTACGTTCTTGGGCCGTTGCCAGCGTTTTTACTTGGGTAGCAGACCGCTGCAGGTCTTTATTTGCCTTTTGTAGGCGGGTTTGAACTCTTCTCTCATTGAGTAAGGCATTGACTAGCAGCAGCGTAAACACCAGCGACAGACCAAAGAACACAATCAGGTTCATCTGCAAAGTGCTAACCAGATGCCGTACCGGTCTGGGAATCGGGCCGCCCAGTCGTCTAAATTTTAGCCCCAGCGTGGTCATAAATAACAGAAATGCCAGCGCAGTTACGGCGATACGCCCCACCAGCCCCACCATCAGACAGCTACGAATCACCAGAATTAAATAAACAAAAGGAAACAGCCGCGCCCCTCGTAGCATTAACCCTGAGATTACCAAAATTAGAACAACCTGAAGCGCAAGATGTCCCAGCCGCTGCCACACCCCCTGAGTCGGCAGATAAAAGCCCAGCAGCCCAAACAACAAAATGCAGCCAACCGTTAGCAGTGGCCACTGCACCAGCGCAGGTGGTGCCCCCTGACGCGTTGCCTCCCGCACAGGCGGTGCGCTCAAAATACCGGTAATGGCTACCGCCAGCAGTCCCCATTCTAGATAGAGCAAAAACCGAAACGGATAGTTATGAAACTGAATAGCACGGGTCATAGTCTCTGGCCGTTTGGTCTGAGGGACGGTCCTTTTTCAACCCTACCCATAAATCTGACCCCACCCCGGTTTTTCTGCAAATGATGACAAAAGTCATGGGTTTAATCATGACTGCAGATATAGGCAATGGTGACTCCCGCTAGCAGCCGCAGCCCCACCCCCCTGGCTAGGATAAGGCCATCGTTAAGGAACTTGCATATGAAATTTTCAACCATCAAACAATGCGTTGGCGGCGCTCTGATGTTATCTACTCTTATCATGATTCCAGCTATGCTTAAAACCCAAAGCGCCCGGGCTTTACCGCCTGAGGTAGTCGAAGAGATTAACCTCACAGCTGAACAACAAGCTGAACTAGACGCTATCAAAGAAAGCGCCCGAACTCAGGCAGAGAGCGTTTTAAGTACCGATCAGCTAGCGACATTAGAGGGCACAACCGGTCGTGAGCGTCGTCAGGCCATGCGTAGTCTAGACCTGAGCGAAGACCAGCGGGCCCAGCTACAAGCCATTCGAGAAACATCCCGCGCGGCCGCTGATGAAGTATTTACCGATGAGCAGCAGGCCCAGCTACAGGCAATACGCGCTGAGCGCGGCGAGCGTGGTGAAAAAAGTCGGCAGAAAAATGGTGGAGAGCTGGCTGAAAAGATCAACGTGACATCTGAGCAGCAGGCTGAACTAGACGCTATCCGAGAAAGTGCGCGGACTCAGGTAGAAGCCGTCCTCACTGCAGACCAGCTGGCATCGCTAGAGGGGACCACCGGTCGCGAGCGGGGACAGGCGATGAGAGCGCTAGACTTCAGTGAAGACCAGCGCGCCCAGCTGCGGGAGATTCGTGAATCATCTCGGGCCGCCGTTGATGACGTACTGACTGAAGAACAGCAGGCCCAGCTTGCGGAAATACGCGAAAACTTCAGCAATCTTGCTCGTTGAGTAATTTTTGATTGGACAATATACTGAAACCAGCGTTTGCGGCAACCTCACTCCCTCTAAAGCCTCTTTGGTCAAGGAGGAGAACTGGGGTTTCTTACCTGATCAGGGCAAACTCAGGGAGGGGGGTAAGAGTATTCTAAACCCCTTCTGAAATGTGTATATATGGCCTAGAAACTAAGGTTTCCGGGCCTTTTTTTGGTTTATTTCTAGGGCTAGACAATCAGAAATGGGCGGATTAGTCTGGCATCGTTGGAGCCTATCTCCACACTCCCTTAAAAGCCTTAAAACCCTTATAGCTTCATTGGCCTGTATCAATGCCCTGCTGTAGCTAACTTCCAGCGATTGACATTGATCTAAAATACCTGGATTTAACCCAAGTTTCCTTGGCACAACATAGGTGCATCGATTTGACTACCCGAAAGCTTGCATGACAAAGCTTCTCAAAAGAAAACGTTCATACCCACTACCCCGCGAGGGGATGGAAACGCGTTCACTCATTCTTTCGAAGAGATGCAATACTCTGCAAGAAAACAGAACCCACCGTCCCCATTACCTATCTATCAAAAAAATCCGAAATCAAGGGCATACTGATTGAATAAAACCAGTATGACTACCATCCTCATCCCCATCGGCAGCCTTGTCCTCCTCTCCGGAGCCCCCGGTGCCGGTAAATCCACCGCCTGTCAGCACCTCCCTTCCGAACTGGTGCTGTCTAGCGATACTCTGCGGCAAACCTTCTTTGGCACCGCCAAAACCCTAGTCGATGGCGATGTGGCTGAGCGTCCCCTAGCCACCGATGACCGGCTAGTCTTTGCCACCCTAGAAAATATCGTTCGTGCCCGACTCAAAGCCGGACTCACCACCGTCGTAGATGCCACCCTAATCAGCGATAAAGAACGCAAACCCTTTGCCACTATCGCCCAGGAGCTAGGCGTCCCCGTCCAGGTGATTATTTTTAACCCGCCAGTGGAGCAGGTGCAGCAGCAAAATCAGCAGCGCCGCTGTCGGGTGCCCGAAAAAGTGGTGGCTCGGTTTTGCGATCGCATCCAAACCAACTCCCAATGGCCCTTCACCCTCACCCAAGGCGACACCACCCTAGCCGTTGAAATCCCCACTATTCCAGATGCCACCAAACTCGATGTCATTGGCGATATCCACGGACTTGCTGATTCCTTAGAAACCCTGCTACAAAAGCTAGGCTACGACACAGAGCTAAACCACCCCGATGGACGCCGGCTTTGTTTTCTCGGAGACCTCGTCGACCGGGGGCCTCACTCATTAGAAGTTCTCAACCGCGTCAGACAGGCCGTTGCCAACGGTCACTACTGCGTCCGCGGTAACCACGACAACAATCTGGCACGAGGGCTCCAGGGCGACAACATTAAAAGCAAATCTACCCGTGAAACCCTGCACAAAGCCCTGCAGCAAGATCGCGAGTACCAAACTCAAGTAAAAGACTTTATCCAGTCACTGCCATCGTTCTATCGCTACCGCGACTATGTACTGTGCCACGCTGATATCGAATGGTTTGACCCACTGCTGCAGCCATCAAAAGAGAGAATGTATGGCCGCAGCCGCCGTCACGAAGACCACGATACCGACGGTATCTTTCGCCAGACCAGCGACCTAACTGTCGTTCGAGGCCATATCCCGCTCACCTCTCCAGGCGAACGCACCGTTTCCCTCGAAGCCGGAGCCGGATTTGGTGGCCCCATGGTGGCCATGCGTCTGCCAGAACAAGAACGTGTCGAAATTCCCTGCGAGTTTGACTACGAACAACGTCCGCCTCGGTTTGCCGAGCAAATGGAACCGCTGGTATCCAAAAAACTGGTCAAACGAGTGAGCGACGGAGCGCTCACCCTGTTTAAATACAGCTCCAAAGCCTTTTTTACCCCGTCCGCCTGGGACGATTATCCAGAGCTAAAGCTGGCTCGCGGCGTTGTCGTCGGGCTGCATGGCAATCCTGTCAGCCAGCCCTTTCCCCGCACCTTTAACTATTTAGAACGAGGCACAACGCTGCCGCCAGACACCGATGTAATCGCCGTTGAAAAGCTCAATGGCTTTTTAGTCAGCACGTTTTTACATCCCTATGACCCCACCCAGGTTGTTGTTACCTGCTCCGGCTCATTTAAAGGAGACTATGTAGACTATGCCAAATCACTGCTGTTTCAAAAAGGTCTCTACGGTCGCGTACTGAACTGGCTACAGACGCATCGAAATACAACACTGCTGTGGGAAGCGATTCATCCAGACGATCCCCACATTATTCAGTACGGTCCAGAAGACTACGGGCTGCATCTGATTGGCGCGGGTGTGCTAGACGGTGGATTTGTGCGTGAGGAGAGGTTAGATGAGATCGCAATCTATCTCCAAACACCTCGCCCCGTCTGGTTTCCCTGCACCTTTACCGATGCCGTCTCCAAATCCCACCATGTCGAGCACGAAGGCTTTATGATCCGCCTCGCCACCGACGGTACCTTTGCCCTCAAGCTCAAAAGTCCCTACTACCTGCGCACCAAGTTTCTAGCCCGACTCAATCCCAAAAAATGCAAGTTCATGTACGCCCATCCCGACCGATTTAAAAAAGAACTCGACGAAGCCTTCTGGCCCCTAGTCGATACCGTCACCAGCCAGGTTACCGAAACTACCTGGCTTACCTGGACCGATATCCAACGCCGCGACTTTGTCCAAAGCTGGATGAACAAGGTATACCAGTAAGAGGGATATTGCAATGTCGAACCCATCCTAAACCCGCCATGTCGAGTCCTATTAAACACGCACCGTCTGCTGCTGCACCATCAGAAGCCCTATATGACACTGATTTTATGGCCTGGTGCGAGTATCAGGCAGAAGCGTTGCGAGCGCAGGACTTCGGCAACTTAGACCTAGCAAACCTAATTGAAGAAATAAGCGACATGGGGCGAGAGCAGTTTAACAAAACCGCTTCCCTCACCCGTCAAATTATTATCCATATCCTCAAACTACATACATTTCCCAATGATCAGGCTGCCGAACACTGGCGTGACGAAATCATAGCCTTTCAAAATAGTCTAGACGACATTGTCAGTGGCTCCATCCGCTACCGATTCCAACAACAAGAAACCTTCGCCACCCAGCAAGCCAAAGCCCTACGCAGGCTCCAACGCAAATATCCCAACACCGAATTTCAATCGCTCCCTCCCATGACACTTAACGAAATTATTTCCTGGTCCGACAACAGCTAAGAATTAACCAACCAATCTTCAAGATGACCTACAGACCGCCAGCGGTTACAAATTGGCATGTGCCATAAACTAGCGATCTCAGCTATCTCCACCTAATTAATTCACACACAAGACTCACACCCCAAGCCACCTAGAAAACCAACCTTTTACGGTGCGTAGCGAATGCGGAGTAGCGTAACCCCCCACCGATAACTCATACAGTCACTCAAAAACTATACCGACAACCTCTTATTCAGGGGGTGTGGGGGAGTTAGGCCCCCACGTCAAGGAGGGGTTCAGGGAGGAAAGCCCTGAGCAACCCACTCCGCCACCAACCAACCAAAAACATCCCAATGCCCCACCAACCCGTCCCCTTCAAAACAAAAACTCCCATCCTCTCCTGGGCCAACCACGATCTCGCCTCCAAAGAGATCCAAATGGCCAAAAACGTCGCCTCCCTCCCCTTCGTCTACAAACACGTCGCCCTCATGCCCGACGTCCATCTAGGCAAAGGCGCACTAGTCGGATCCGTCGTCGCCACCGAAGATGCCCTCGTTCCCGCAGCGGTTGGTGTCGATATCGGCTGCGGCATGTGCGCTATCCAAACCCCCTACAAAAGCAAAAAACTCGACGGCAAACTCAAAAAAATCCGCAAAGAAATCGAAGCCACCATCCCCACCGGCTTTGACAGCAACAAAAAAGTTGGCAAGTCCGTCTTCAACTGGCAGGGCTGGCGCAGCTGTATAGAATTACATAATGGTGTTCAGCACCTAGAAAACAAAGCCCTTAGCCAAATGGGTTCCCTCGGCGGTGGCAACCACTTTATCGAAGTGTGTATCGACACTGAAGAGACCGTCTGGCTAATGCTGCACTCCGGCTCTCGCAATATTGGCAACATGCTCGCCAAAAATCACATTAGCACCGCCAAAAATCTACAAAAGCTCGCCAATCAAAAGCTGCCGGACCTCGATCTCTCCTACTTCGTTGCCGGTACCGACGAATTTCGCAGCTACTGGAGCGACCTCCAATGGGCCCAAGCCTACGCCCTACAAAACCGCGAAGAAATGATGGCCCGCTTTAAGCACATTGTCGAAAAGCATCTAGGCGGCGGCAAGCCGTTTAAGCCGCTGCTGGCCGTCAACTGTCACCACAACTATGCCGAAAAAGAACATCACTTTGGCAAAGATGTTTATGTAACGCGAAAAGGTGCCGTCCGAGCCCGTACCACCGACTACGGAATTATTCCAGGGTCCATGGGCACCAAATCCTACATTGTCAAAGGCAAAGGCAATCATGACAGCTACTGCTCCTGCAGCCACGGGGCCGGTCGCGTCATGTCCCGCAGCAAAGCCAAAGATACCTACACCTTAGACGACCTGATCGAACAAACCGCTGGCGTAGAATGTCGCAAAGATAAAGGCATTATCGACGAGATTCCAGCAGCCTATAAACCCATTGATGAGGTTATGGCCAGCCAGAAGGATCTCGTAGAAGTCGTTGCGACCTTAAAGCAGGTAATCTGCGTTAAAGGATAGTGCGATCGCTAACCCGGATAATGAATCGAGCTGTAAGCGTTGGAAGACTCTCATTGAGCATGCCACCTCGAAGATCGGTAGTGCCAAAATAGTCTTAAATCTGTTCTAAATCGCTGGGCTGCTGCTGTTGTCGCAAACCAAAATTTAGTTCGCTACTAGAGTAGGATGTGCCAAACGTTTCCGCCAAACTAACCACCTGACGCAAAGCAGATCGAAAGTTGTCAGCCTGCAGCGTCTCTAGAGGATGCAGATAAAGGGCAACAACAGCTCCATCGGTCACCGCATAACGAGCATCTAACGCCGTATGAAAGTTGGCTGCCAGCATAGTCTGTACCTGCTGTGCGGTGAGTTCTTCAGTTGGCACTACCGGGCTAAACACCCGCATCCGGTCATTTTGAGCATCGGCTAAAACGATCACGGCTCGTCCCCCTACACTAAAGCGCCACTGGCCGTTTTCTCCCACCACATTGCTGACTTCTGACTCTAAAATTTGCTCCAACCGCTCTAAAGTCATCGGCTGCAGCTGTTCTGATGTTTGAGCACAGGCGGTAGTCGCCACCAGCGGGACTGCCGTAGCAATCAAGCTAGCTGTAATCAAAGCAGCCGTGCGAGGTCGTAGGGTCATGGTCAAAAACGTAAGGGCCAATGACGATGGTAGATAGTCATACTGAGTAATACCTGAGAAGCCGTTGAGAGAAGTCAGCCGCTGTTGCAGAGGTTCCTCCTGCTTGAGGCTAAAATCATACCGAGGAGCAACCTCTAGCGAGGTCCTACCGTTTCCTTTGCAGAGCCTTGATGCGCCCTATGCTGATAGGCCCTCAGGCATCCTGTAAACCCTGAGTAGCGGTTTTCCATCGTACGGTCCGCTTATGTTTTACTCCATAGCCATCTTATGAAGTTCAGCCTGTTTGGTGCCTTACTGCTCTTGCTAGCATTTATCGGTTTTGCTGCGTATACGGCCTATAGGACAGCTGCAAGAAAACAAGATGGGCTACCACCAACCATTAATCCGCCAAACTGGCCAACGACAGCAGGTGACGCACCGCTAGAGGCTGACACTGAAGCCCGTATTGATACGCTAATGGCCGCCATGACTATCGAGGAGCTGGTGGGACAGACTATTCAGGCCGACATTAGTAGTGTCACGCCCGCCGATGTTCGCCGCTATCGATTGGGTTCAGTTCTCAATGGGGGGAACTCAGCGCCTGGGGAAGATGTCCGTGCTGAGCCCGCTCAGTGGCTGGCCTTGGCCGACGCCTTTTATGAGGCGTCTATGGATACCACCCAGGGGGGGCACGCGATTCCTTTGCTGTGGGGGACTGACGCCGTTCACGGTCATAACAATATTGTCGGCGCAACAATATTTCCCCACAATATTGGGCTGGGAGCCACTCGTAATCCTGAACTTGTACAACAAATCGGTGAGATTACGGCCAGAGAAGTTATTGTCACAGGGATGGACTGGACCTTTGCACCAACGCTGGCTGTCGTGCGCGACAATCGCTGGGGCCGTACCTATGAGAGCTACTCCGACGATCCTAAGATTGTTGCTCAATATGCTGCGGCCATCGTTAAAGGATTACAGGGAGAGCTGGGCAGCCATCACTTTCTAAGTCACCAGCATGTAATTGCTACCGCCAAACATTTTATTGGCGACGGCGGCACCCAGCGAGGTAGAGACCAGGGTGACAATATCGATAGTGAAACTGACCTGCGCGACTACCACGGTGCCGGGTATCCTCCAGCAATTGAAGCCGGAGTACAGACCGTAATGGCCTCGTTTTCATCCTGGCAGGGACAGCGGCTGCACGGTCACAAATCGCTGCTAACGGACGTGCTCAAAGGGCGTATGGGCTTTAATGGCTTTGTCGTTGGTGATTGGAACGGTCATGGGCAAATTCCAGGCTGTTCAACCAAGAGCTGTCCAGCGGCCTTTAATGCCGGTATTGACATGTTTATGGCCCCAGACAGCTGGCGCGAGCTACACCAAAACACGGTGGCTCAGGTCAAGTCTGGTGAAATCTCTCGTAGTCGGCTAAATGATGCTGTTCGTCGAATTTTGCGGGTTAAGCTGCGCTCGGGTTTGTTTGAAAAGCTAAAGCCCTCAGAACGTCCGCTAGCGGGAAACTATTCGCTGTTGGGGCATCCTAACCATCAGGCCGTGGCTCGTCAGGCCGTACGAGAATCTTTGGTGCTGTTGAAAAACCAGGAGAATCTGCTGCCGCTGCATCCAAACCAAACAATTTTAGTCACCGGAGATGGAGCCAACAACATTGGTAAACAGACAGGCGGCTGGACACTCTCCTGGCAGGGTACCGGTAACACCAACAACCATTTTCCTAACGGCAGCTCTATCTGGGACGGGTTGAAGAAAGCGATTGAAGCTGGGGGAGGGCAGGCAGTACTAAGGGCAGACGGCAGCTGTGACCAAACGCCGGACGTAGCGATTGTAGTCTGTGGAGAAGAGCCCTATGCCGAATTTAAAGGAGATTTGGAAACGTTAAAATTTTCTGCGGCCAAAGAGCTGCAGCTGCTCCAGTCGTTTCAAGAGCGGGAGATTCCCACCGTGGTCGTTTTTCTCTCAGGCAGGCCCCTTTGGATAACGCCTATCATCAATGCGGCAGACGCCTTTGTAGCAGCCTGGCTACCAGGAAGTGCCGGAGAAGGCATCGCCGACGTGCTGGTCCGTAAGCCTAGCGGGGCCGTCAACGTTGATTTTAAGGGCAAACTCTCATTCTCCTGGCCGCGTACGGCTGTCCAGGTAAGTCAGCGAGATAGTCACAACGACCCGCTGTTTGCCTGCGGTTACGGACTCACTTATAAAGATAGCGGTAACGTAGCTAGGCTACCGGAAATCTCTGGACTAGATGGCAGCACCAGTCCAATCGGTAACGCACTCTTTGCATATGGTAAACCGATAGCGCCCTGGAGTCTGCAGGCTACCGTCAAAGAGACATCCAGTACAGTTGTCAATGCTCGAATGCAGATAGGCAGTACCCTAACAGTTCGCGCTATTGACCGAGCAGCTCAGGAAGATGCTCAGCAGTTTGTTTGGACGGGCGAAGGTGCGATCGCACTTACCGGACCTGCCACAGACTACACTGCCGCCACTCACTACAACGACCTGACCCTCGTCATTCAATACCGAGTAGATACTCCACCAGCAGGTCCAGTCACCCTATTTGCCACATGCGCCGATAGCTGTCGAGCCGATCTAGACATGACCCAGCTCTTTACCAAAGCACCGTTAGGAAAATGGACCCAAACAGAAATTCCGCTCAGCAATTTAGTAGAAGCCGGAGCAAACATGGCTCAACTTACGGCATTGGGTATCAAAACAAATGGTGCTTTTTCCCTCAGCCTGTCTGATATGCGATTAGTCTCCAAGGACAAATAGAACTGATAGGTTCAAAATAGCCCCGCCGCTCCCATAGCCCTATGGAGGTCATCACCAAGCCCTAATTTCTCAGCCCACTCTTGCAAATAGTCAAAATCCAATCCAGTTCCCTGAACTTTCAGCACGCCTAGCACGTCGCGCCACTGCTTTTCAGACTGGCTACGTTTTCCCCATCTCAGCTTATTTAGAATCACATCTTCAGGCGAGGCCAAGTAGATTTGATTGATTAGCTGCCGACGACTGAATTTAACCGCATCCCAAGCCTCATTACTCGCAATCACTAGATCAGCTCGCTCAATCGTTGTCTGATCGGTAATCTGTAGGGTCTTCATCCGTCCTGATACGGCATCGTCAACGCCAGGAACATAAAAACCATCAGCTTCCAATGTAGCAACCAATGGATATAAGTTGGGACCCGATGCGTTGATCACTAGATCCAAATCAATCGTAAATCGTGGCTCTCCATAGGTAGTTGAAGCGATACCGCCAGTCACATAGTAGAGAATCTCCAGATCGCTGAATATAGTATGTAATCGATGAGCAAGTCCGATTGAGTCTTGAGTCCAGGTCATTGGATCTCCTTTTGGTTCAAAACCCGGTGGCCAGTGCTCACCTAGCCACGTCTGTGCCACTTTATAGGCAAATATCTGCCGGTCAAGATGTCCAAAGCGATGTTGTAATCCGCTCAAGGACATCGCTAATCCCCCTTGGGTATACTTAACTGTCATAGCCATGCGCTGCTCATGGCTTCGCTGTGCCAGCAAATTGAACAGGAGCCTGTCAGCTTCGATGGATGTATCTTCGGCTTGGGGGGTATAAGAGGTGGCCATGAATACTGCTTTTAGCCAGTCAACCAAATAAATGGTAGCACCTGCACTTGGGCTGTCTTACTAACAGGTTCGTTTCGTTTTTTGTAACCTAGCGGCGACAAAGGATTGGTATCAGCCATACTAGCGGCCATAGTTGCCTAACCGGAAAGCAGCCTATGGATATTGCTACGATTCGACCTCGCTTCAGCGTTTTCAAAGACGCACGGGATTATCAAATTCTTTGTTTATCTTTGTTTTTAATATTAGGTGGCGCCATGCGCGACTGGTCGCTACAGCCAGCCATTGTTGCAACAGCTATACTGACCTCTTTGTGTTGCCAAGGAGTGCTTTCTTGGCTGACATCACACGGTTCACTGCAGCCTCATTTGTCTGAATTTAACTGGCGCAGTCCATTGATTACGGCGCTGGGGTTAAGTTTGCTGCTGCGTACGGACCATATCGCTACGATGATGCTAGCGGCTGGGGTTGCGATCGCAAGTAAATTCCTCTTCAAAACCGGCAACAAACACTTCTTCAACCCTGCCAATCTCGGCATTATCGCTGCGCTCACATTAACCAACGACGCCTGGGTTTCTCCCGGTCAGTGGGGCGACGAGATTTGGTACGGGCTAATCTTTATTGGTGCGGGCGGCATGGTACTCAAACGTGTGGGTCGCTGGGATACGACAGGTATGTTTTTAGCCAGCTACGCACTGCTAGAGGCTATTCGCAATCTCTACCTGGGCTGGACCTGGGACGTATGGGCACACCGCATGACCAGCGGCTCGCTACTGTTGTTTGCACTGTTTATGGTGACCGATCCGAGATCAATTCCCAATGCACGACCGGCAAGACTGATCTGGGCATTGGCCATTGCGACACTGACGTTTGTGTTGCGTAACCAGTTTTATCTCTCAACGGCGGTGTTCTGGGCTTTGTTTGCCCTGGCCCCATTAACAGTTTTACTAGACAAACTATGGGCATCTCCCCGATTTGAATGGAAACAGTTTAGAAAGGTAGAACTATCGTCAGCAAGATAGCCAGAAAAATATCTCAAAAGACCTCTTCTAATCTCTTCAGAAATATCTACCAACACTAAATCCCCTCCTGGGAGGGGTGCCGAAGGCGGGGTGGGTTAGCCATCGAAGCCAATAACCAAAATACTTTGTAAACGCTCGCAAGAGAACCCACCCCGTTGCCCCTCCCAGGAGGGGATTCAATCTTGGCTTCGCACTAAGGCACTGTATTAATCTCTCTTAATTCTCTGTATTTTCATTAGGAATCCCTGTATGACTAATCTGTTACGCATGGCCATGGTCGCCATAATCGCTATAACAACGCTCGTCGTCCAGCCCCAACCCGCCCATGCCTTCTGCGGCTTCTACGTTGCCAAGGCCGACACTGAGCTATACAACAAAGCCTCTCAGGTCGCTATTGCCCGCGACGGCAATCACACCGTTCTCACCATGGGTAATGACTACCAGGGAGACGTCAGCGACTTTGCTCTCGTGGTGCCTGTACCCACCATCATTAATAAAGATCAGGTGGACGTCGCTGAAAAGATCGTCCTAGATCGACTCGATGCCTTTAGCGCGCCGCGTTTGGTGGAATATTTTGACAGCGACCCTTGCGAGATTATGTCTCGGTTTGCAGCGGACGATCTTGCCTTTGCCGCCAGAGCACAGGCGCCACCACCGTCTTCTCCTGCCTCATCGGAAGCACTGGGCATCACCATTGAAGAACAGTTTTCGGCGGGAGAATACGACATTCTCATTTTGAGCGCTCGCGAATCAGACGGTCTCGAAACCTGGCTTAGACAAAACCAGTATCAGCTGCCCGACGGCGCCAGTCAGGTATTGGCTCCCTACATTCGTCAGGGCATGAAATTCTTTGTTGCCAGGGTGAACCTGGAAGAATTTGACAGCAGCGGCTACCAGTCCTTGCGGCCTTTACAAATTAGCTACGATTCACCCAAGTTTATGCTGCCAATTCGGCTAGGCATACTCAACGCCGACGGCGATCAGGACCTGATTGTCTATCTACTGTCACCAGAAGGTCGCATTGAGCTGACCAACTATCGCACAGTCAATATTCCCACTGATATCGATTTGCCGCTGTTCGTTCAAGACGACTTTGGCCAGGTCTATCCAGACATGTTTCAACGACGCTATGAGCAAGAGAATAAAAATGTGGCCTTTTTAGAATATGCCTGGGATATGCGCAGCTGCGACCCTTGCTCGGCTCCGGTCTTGAGCCCTGCTGAGCTGGAGGCAGCGGGGGTTAGCTGGCTCAGTCAGACTAAACAGCGACGGCCTACTCCTGGGACGATAGCTCCTCCCCGTCCGGTGCCCTCTTCTATCTTTATCTCTCGACTCCACGTGCGCTACAGCCGTGAAAAATTTCCTGAAGATCTGATGTTTCAGACCACCTCTAATCGACAGTTCTTCCAAGGACGCTATGTGACTCGCCACGCGTTTACCGGCAGTCTGAACTGTCCGGCTCGTCTGCGCACAGACTATCCAGATGCGTCAGCGCGCCAGCAGCTAGAAGACTGGACCGGTCAAGACTATGACGATATTGCTAGCGGGGCTCGCGATCGCGCTCAGCAATATCTACGTAACCTGGTGATTCGCTTTGAGCGGGAGTCTCAAAACCTGGCGCGGCTAACGGGTCAAGATATTCAAACCATTCGTCAGCGCATCAGCGACGAAGTCCCCCAGCCCACACCGTCGCCCTGGCTGATTCGATATCCCAAGAGCTAGGTTTCCAACTCACCCGTTAGAATAGCTAGAAATTGCGTCTGGCTGTTCTATGGGTGTTCGTAAATTGCGTAGGTGGTCCTACTGGTTAATGGGCTTGGTGATGGTAGTTGCGATCGCAAGCTGCTCGTTAGACAACTTTAAAGCTAGCGATACCGAATCGTCGCGACTGGTCGACAGTATCCTTAGCGATCCAAAGACCTTTAACTATCCCCTGAGTAGCGAGCGACCCAATATCTTTGGGCTCACCTATAAGGGGCTAATCTCCGAAAACTACGAAACCGGTGAAATCGTACCCGAGCTAGCTGAATCCTGGGAGTTCTCAGAGGATGGCTTAGCTATTACCTACACCCTTAGGGAAAACCTCAAGTGGTCTGACGGTGAACCCCTCACAGCAGACGATGTTCTGTTTACCTACAATGACATCTTTCTAAACGACAGTATTCCCACACAGATCCGCGACATTCTACGTATCGGAGAAGAAGGTTTACTACCCACGGTCACAAAGCTCAGCGAGCGCCAGGTCAGGTTTGCCGTGCCTGAACCCTTTGCCCCGTTTTTACGCAATACCGGGGTCAATATCATGCCAAAGCATGCCCTGGCTGATACCATCACCCAAACCGATTCTGACGGGAATCCCCTGTTTCTATCCACCTGGGGTACCAGCACATCCCCAGACGAAATTGTATGCAATGGCCCCTACCGGCTCAAAGCCTTTACACCAGGCGAGCGGGTTGTCTTTGAGCGCAATCCCTACTACTGGCGTACAGACGAAGCGGGTAACTCTCAGCCCTACATCGAAGAGATAGTCTGGCAGGTCGTTGAATCCCAAGATAGCGAGTTTGTTCAGTTTCGCTCCGGTGGTCTAGACCTGACCGCCGTTAAACCCGATAACTTTTCCCTGCTTAAGCGAGAAGAAGAACGCGGTAATTTTACGATTTACAACGGTGGACCCGCTCCTAGCAGTCTGTTTATCTCCTTTAACCTCAACCAGGGGTCTCGTGATGGTAAACCCCTAGTCGATCCGATCAAGTCTCGCTGGTTTAATACTCTGGAGTTTCGTCAGGCCGTCGCCCACGCCATCGACCGGCCCACCATGCTCAACAATATTTACCAGGGCTTAGGCGTACTGCAAGACTCTGCGATTTTCCCTCTGAGCCCTTACTCCGCTAGCCCAGAAGCAGATGGCATCCGCGCCTACGACTACAGCTTAGAAAAAGCTAAAGAGCTGCTTTTATCGGCTGGATTTAGCTACGACGACAGCAACCAGCTTGTGGACTCAGACGGGAACCAGGTGCGATTTACCCTGATTACCAATGCAGGTAACAAGGTACGTGAGGCTTTAGGGGCTCAAATTAAGCAAGATCTCAGCAAAATTGGAATCACGGTGGACTTTACCCCCATCAGCTGGGGGTCTCTAGTGGAAAAACTCGGCGACAGTCTGGAATGGGACTGTCATTTGATTAGTTTTGGTGGGGGGCTAGAACCTAACGGTGGCTCCAACGTCTGGAATCCAGATGGGGGGCTGCATGCATTCAACCAAAAACCATTACCGGGGCAAGACCCGATTGAGGGACGGGTGGTGGCCGACTGGGAAGCCAGGATTGGTCAGCTGTATCTCCAGGGAGCCCAGGAACTCGATGAAGCTAAGCGACGCGAAATCTATGTAGAGGCTCAGCGCATTGCCCAGGAGAATCTACCGTTTATTTACTTGATTAACCAGTACTCCATGGCCGCTATCCGCAATAAAGTCGAAAATATCAACTACTCCCCCCTGGGAGCACTATGGAACGTTTACGAAATCAGTCTGCTTCAGGAGTAGTTTGTAAACAAATGGTCCACTTTGATACAGAATCGCAATGGACCCTTAAGGGAATCGGATGTTATGGGCAAAGCGACCGGTACAGTAGTCATAATCTGCGTACTTAGACTTTTATTTATCTGCCGCTCGACCCATCTGCTGCCTTATTGAGTTATCCAATTGATAGGCTTATCATTCACCCTTAAACTGGCGACTGTACGGCAGCGCCTTCTAAACAGAACTCGATACTCTCCGTATCGACTGGCCGCTCCGTCACCGCTTTTATAACTCTACCTATGGACGATATCGCGAAAGCCTATACCGTACTGGAGTTAGAGTCTGGTGCTTCCCTCTCGGACGTAAACCAGGCTTACAAAGATCTGGTCTTTATCTGGCATCCTGATCGGATTCCTGCTGATAACTCACGTCTGCGTGATAAGGCCCAAGATAAGCTGAAACGCCTCAATGAGGCCCGCAGCCGTCTAAAACAGCATTTACGTCACGGCTCCCACTCAACGCCCAAGCAGCACCAAAGTAAATACAATCCTGAACGCTACGGGAGTAGCCGATATCGTCCTTACAGCCGGTATACCCGTCCCTATGGTGCAGAGACTAGCACCGCTAACGGCAATGGTGCCGGCTATCGCTCTGACACTAGCTACCGCTCTGACACTAGCTACCGCCCTAAGAACGGTCAGAGCAGCGCCAATGGATTTGCTAATGGCAGTCGCGAAGCCGCTGCCGCTAAAGACCCATCTGCGACAAAAAAGGCAGCCTCAACCAACGGAGCGGCAACTAATGGGAATGGCTCTAGCTCAACCACTAACGGCTCTAGCCCCTCGGCCAACGGTGCTAACAAACAGCACACAGACTCCATCGATAAAACGACTAAAGCCACCCAGCCTAGTAGAAGCGAACGGCGCACTGTCTCGGCCTACAGTCCGCTTCCTCGTCCGGTGACTGACGGCTACGCCGACTATATTTACCAGGTGCCCCAGGCTAGCGCCTATTCACCGCCGCAAAATGCCTCTGCTCGTCGCCAGCCAGATTTAGAAGGCTCTGACTTTAAGGGAGCCAATCTCAAGGAAAAGGATTTTTCAGGACGGAACCTGAGTAAGTCAAATTTGGAGGGGGCCGACCTTAGCGATGCCTTTTTGCACAAGGTTAATCTCAACCAGGCCAATCTGCATAAAGCAAAACTATTTCGAGCTAATCTGCTACAGGCCAATCTGAGTCACGCCAATCTGCGGGAAGCTAACCTGATCGGAGCCGACCTCAGCGGAGCCGACCTCAGTGGAGCCGACCTTAGCGGGGCCGTGGTCGGCTATGGCAACAAGATTATGGTCAAGTTAACGGCCGCCAGGCTAACGGGTACGATTATGCCCAACGGAAATATTCATGAATAAACACCTGAGAATCTGAGTGATCTTACAGTTGCCTGACTACCAGTCATTGGTCTCGGTCCATCGGGCTTCAACAAATTCGCGGACGGCACTGAGGCTGCTGTCAGTACGACTGGCCTGAAGCTGCTGCAAAAGAGCTTTTTTTCTAGCATGAGTCTGATTGTGGGGCTGTAGGGTCAACAGCGAATCGACAACCGGCATCGCTTTATCATCGGCACCTAGCGCCATTAAAAGATCGCTTAGGAGTACCAGTGATTGGACATGATGAGTGTTTTGTTGCCTGGCTTTTTCCAGTAGCCTGATGGCTGAATGAAGCATATCTTCACTGTCATAGATATGAAGGCTGACAACTTTCGCCCACAGTGTCCGAGCTTCTAAATAAAAATAATCAGCAGAACGATTTTGCCGAGCATGACTCCGCCTAAATAGCATCCTAATTGTTCAAACCTCAGAACCTTTAACACGGTAGGCAGTTGGGGATACAGCCTGTTAAACAGACCGTCTATCGTGCCGCTGCTAGTTTAGGCGTCGAACCAATCTGGCATTGTTGACAGATATCAGTGTTTTTTAAACGACCCTATCTCGAGATTCAGCAGCGTCTCCATAGTTCCCAACAGCCCGCCTCTGTTTCATGACTGTACTTAATTAAGTACAGTTCCTGCAAATGTTGAACTAAGGCTGTTTTGGCAATCAAATATGCTGATGGTGCGATCGCAAAGACCGTTTTACTCCAGAGCGTCTGTCCACACAGGAATTCGGCCTTTATCCAGGCATATCTTCTATATTTGCCGCGTCCCACTTTAAGACAGAGGCATTCACACCCTGCTCCTGCTTTCGTTTGGAATCTGCTTCAAACCAAGCAATAATCTGCGCTGGTGTAAGCGCATCAACCGAGGTCTCTAGGTCATTAGCAATAAATGCCAGCAGCTTTGCCGTCGATAGGGTTAGCCGGGTTAAAAATTTCTCAGGGGTCGTCAGCAGGGCTTTGTCCACCTCAGCAGACTCTTCCGGGGTTAAAAACTGGAGAGTTTGGTCAAACATATGGGCGTTACGCAATCTATCACGATTTATTTTGACGAATCCTGTAGCCGCAGAGGTTTTCACCACGCACTAGCCAGTGGGTACGCTCCACCTGACAGTCAGGTAGCGCTACAGCAAACATAGACAGCTCATGCCCACAGACAGCCGGGTAAGAGGCCGCCACTTGGGAAATAGCACAGTTGTATTCGGTGATGATGTATGTGTTTTCGTCTTCGCCGCTGTGTAGTTCGGCCATGAAGCCTTCGGCCTGACGTAGGGCCACTAGCTGCTGCACCCGCTCAAACAGAGAAGCATTGCCTAAGATCTCACAGTAGCGCTGGGCCTTGCGCTGCCACTGCTGTCGCAAAATCGCGCCTACCTGCTCAGAGCCAACGGTCTCGGTCAGCGTGTCAAGCAGGCCAACGGCAAACTGGTCGTATTGGGACGGAAACTGGGCACGTCCTTTTGAGCTGAGCCGATAAATATAGTTTGGCCGTCCCATCCCTGACTGGATAGCCTGGTGCTCGATTAGCGCCTCGGTTTGCAAGTCTTTGAGATGACGTCTAACAGCTTGAGGACTCACGCCTAAACTCTCAGCCAGATCCTGCGCCGTTGCCTGACCTGATTTAAGTAGAAGCTGCAAGATATCGTCTTTTGTGGATGGCTGCTGTACTGACGTCATCGGACCTAAAGTTGCGATCGCACTATTACAAACTGTAACGAACCTTATCCTCACCCAGAATTGAAGCTCTTCTCTAGAGAAACCTACAGATTTCAACCTGAGCGCGGTCTGGTAAACCCAATCTATTTTTACTTTAGCAACATGTGTGTTGCTAAAGTCTACTGACTGGATTACTCTTAAAAAAGAGTTAAGCAACCTGAATGTTGTTTAATTATAGAATCATCTGGTTGTCTAAGCATCCCCTATTCATTCATGAGCATAAGCAAGCCGACTCAAGCCACAGATAAAAACCTTGAGCTGATGCGAAATTTTGCCCAGAGCTATGCGAAGCGCACTGGCACCTACTTTTGTGCTGATCTTGGCGTGACGTCGGTAGTACTCGAAGGGCTAGCAAAGCATAAAGACGATTTTGGTGCGGCCCTGTGTCCCTGTCGTCACTACGAAGACAAAGAAGCAGAAGTCAAGAGCGTTTACTGGAACTGCCCCTGCGTTCCCATGCAGGAGCGTCGCGAATGCCACTGCATGCTATTCCTGACAGAAGACAATGATTTTGCTGGGAAAGACCAGGACATCTCTTTTGAGCGCATTCGCACAGAAACCAACAAATACTAAGCTTTGAATCGGCAGAAGTCTTTAGGACTCAGCCATTTTTGAAGCTGCTCTAGAACTTATTTAATCCGTCCCCAAGCCTTTTGGTCAATCATGAGCACTAGCGTTCAATCCGTTGTCAGCCAGCCTTACAAGTACGGATTTGTCACTGACGTAGAATCCGACTCCATTCCTCGTGGACTGAGCGAAGACATCATTCGTCTAATTTCCAGGAAGAAAAATGAGCCGGACTTCATGTTGGAGTTTCGCCTAAAGGCTTATCGACAGTGGTTAAAGATGACGGAGCCCACATGGCCCAACGTCAGCTACAAGCCCATCAACTATCAGGACATCATCTACTACTCTGCCCCCAAGCAAAGCGAAAAGCTAAAAAGCTTGGATGAGGTTGATCCAGAGATCTTAGCCACCTTTGAGAAGCTAGGGCTGCCGCTCTCGGAGCAAAAGCGTCTGACTAACGTGGCGGTTGATGCTGTCTTTGACAGTGTCTCTATTGCCACTACCTTTAAAGAGGAGTTAGCAGAACATGGAATTATCTTTTGTTCTATCTCAGAAGCGGTTCAAGATCATCCAGAGCTAATTAAAAAGTATTTAGGTAGCGTTGTCCCATCGGCAGACAATTACTTTACGGCGCTAAATTCAGCGGTCTTTAGCGATGGGTCTTTTGTCTATATTCCTGAAAATACTCAGTGTCCGATGGATCTGTCCACATATTTCCGTATCAACAACGGGGACTCAGGACAGTTTGAGCGGACTCTAGTCGTTGCTGACAAGGGTAGCTCTGTTACCTACCTAGAGGGCTGTACAGCTCCGATGTATGACAGCAATCAGCTGCATGCGGCTGTAGTTGAGCTGGTAACCTTAGACGATGCCAAAATCAACTATTCCACCGTACAGAACTGGTTTGCTGGCGATAAAGATGGTAAAGGCGGTATCTACAACTTTGTTACCAAGCGAGGTCTTTGCTCTGGTAAAAACTCGAAGATATCTTGGACTCAGGTAGAAACCGGGTCTGCTATCACCTGGAAATACCCCAGCTGCGTCCTAGCTGGCGATAATTCTGTTGGAGAGTTTTACTCCGTCGCCCTGACTAACAACATGCAACAGGCCGATACGGGGACCAAAATGGTACACGTGGGCAAAAATACTCGCAGCACGATTATTTCTAAGGGAATTTCTGCTGGAAATTCTAAAAACAGCTATCGCGGTCTAGTCAAAGTAAATCCCAAGGCCGAGAACGCTCGCAACTATTCCCAGTGTGACTCGATGCTGATTGGCGATACCTCTAACGCCAATACCTATCCTTACATCCAGGTACAAAACAATACAGGTCAGGTGGAGCATGAAGCCTCTACCTCTAAAATTGGTGAAGACCAGCTGTTCTACTTTGCCCAGCGAGGCATTTCTCCTGAAGATGCTGTCTCAATGATCATCAGCGGATTCTGTCGCGACGTGTTCAACAAGTTGCCCATGGAGTTTGCTGCTGAGGCTGATAAGCTGCTAGCGCTCAAGCTAGAAAATTCTGTTGGCTAGCCCCATTTTCTAGATACATTTTAATGATTAACTCAGACGCAAAGACAATTCTCTCCGTTAGAGATCTGCGGGCCAGCGTAGACGGCACCGAAATTCTCAAGGGTCTCAATCTCGAAGTAAAAGCCGGTGAGATCCACGCCATCATGGGTCTCAATGGCTCTGGTAAAAGTACGTTCTCCAAGGTACTTGCCGGTCACCCTGACTATGAAGTGACCAGCGGCACTATTGAATTTAACGGTCAAGATTTATCTGGCCTCGAACCCCATGAGCGGGCCACGGCGGGTATTTTTCTTGCGTTTCAGTATCCCTTGGAGATTCCGGGTGTGAGTAACCGCGAGTTTTTGAGGGTGGCCTACAACTCTCATCGCAAGGCTCGGGGTGAAGATGAGGTGGATGTGTTTGACTTCGACGACCTGATCGAAGAGAAAACCGATCTTGTAAAAATGGATACTAGCTTTTTAGACCGCAGCGTCAATGAAGGCTTTTCCGGCGGTGAGAAAAAGCGAAACGAGATTTTGCAAATGGCGCTGCTGGAGCCCACCCTGGCTATCTTGGATGAAACTGACTCCGGCTTGGATATTGACGCTTTAAAGACTGTGGCCGAGGGTGTTAACAAGCTGGCCACACCGAACAGTGCCAACTTGGTGATTACTCACTATCAGCGGTTGCTTAACTATATTGTGCCGGACTATGTCCACGTCATGTGCGGTGGACAAATTATTAAAACCGGTAGCAGAGAACTGGCTCTAGCCCTTGAGGCTAAAGGCTATGAATGGCTCCTGGAAGAGCAGGCGGTGGCATCATGAGTGCTGTAGCCGTTCGCGATCGCTACTTAGAATCGCTGCTCAATCAGGCTACCTTAGCAGCAAAGACCTCTTCCCTGACTCTAGATACATTGCGAGCTACAGCCAAAGCCCTGGTACAAGAGCAGGCTTTTCCATCCAACCGAGATGAAGACTGGCGGTTTACCGATCTGTCCTCAATGCTAGAAACGGTGTTTCAGGTACCCGATGGAGTCACCGATACGACCCTGGACCAGGCCAAAGCACTGCTGGCTGATATCAGTCTAGGTACTTACCAGGCCGTGTTTGTAAATGGAACTTTTGTAGACAGCCTGTCTAATCTGGGGGACGGTCTTAATGTTCTTAGCCGACTAGCGGCCCCTGACAGTTTGGGCCAGGTCCAGGGGAATAACGAAGTCTTTACGGCTCTAAATACGGCTGGTTTTACGGATGCAGCGGTAATTCACGTTGCCAAAAATACGGTAGTTGAGCAGCCAGTACAGATTATCTATCTGACCGTCGGCGATACTTTGTTTGTCCAGCCTCGCTGTCTGGTGGTAGCTGAAGCTAGCAGCGCGGTCACACTGGTCGAGGAGTTTCATAGTAACGGCTCTAGCTTTACCAATAGCGTCACTGAGGTTTGGGTCCAAGACAACGCCGAGGTCACCCACCTGCGGCTACAGCAGGAGTCTACTAAGACCGTTCATATTGGTAAGACCGCCGTTTCCCAAGCACGGGATAGCCGCTATCGCAGCACCACTCTAAACCTAGGAGCCCGCATTTCTCGCCATAACCTGGAGGTTTATCAAGCAGGCCCCCAGACAGAGACTACGCTGAACGGTCTTACGGCTATTCGAGACAAGCAGCTGGCTGACACCCATAGTTTAATTGCCCTGAACCATCCCCACGGCACCGCTGACCAGCTCCAAAAAAACATTATGGACGAGCGGGCCCACGGCGTATTTAATGGCCGAGTCTATGTTCCGCAAAAGGCTCAGTTGACCAACGCGTCTCAGCTTAATCGCAATTTGCTGCTGGCTCCCAAATGCCGCATTGATACAAAGCCTGAGCTAGATATTGTGGCAAACGATGTCAAGTGTGCCCACGGTGCTACCATCAGTCAGCTAGCGCCGGATGAAGTTTTTTATCTGCAAAGCCGGGGTATTAACCACGACCAGGCCCAGCGGCTGCTTATTTACGCCTTTGCCATGGAAATGATTGAGCCGATACCTGTGGCTCCCCTGCGAGAGCGTATGACCCAGTACATTCAGCAATGGACAGTGTAGGTGATGACTCTGACGACGGCTAAACCTTTGGCCCATGATTTTCGGGCAGATTTTCCGATTTTGGACCAGACGGTCAACGGCAAGCCGCTGATTTACTTTGATAAAGCGGCCACCTCTCAAAAGCCAAAGGTCGTTCTAGATGCCCTGGTAGATTATTACAACCAGGATAATGCCAACGTTCATCGCGGTGTCCATACCCTGAGCGCCCGTGCAACCGCAGCCTATGAGGCGACTCGTGACAAGGTGGCAGCCTTTATCAATGCGGCCAGTCGCGATGAGATTGTCTTTACCCGCAACGCCAGCGAGGCCATTAATCTAGTCGCCTACGCCTGGGGTATGAATACTCTCAAACCTGGGGATGAGATCATCCTATCGGTCATGGAGCATCATAGTAATCTGGTGCCCTGGCAGCTGATAGCTCAGCGCACTGGAGCCGTGCTCAAGCATGTACAGCTGACAGAGACACAGGAATTTGATCTAAAGCATTTTCAGGAACTGGTCTGCGATCGCACCCGCCTCGTTGCCATCAACCACATTTCCAACACGCTCGGCTGTATCAACCCGATAGAAACCGTCATCCAAGTAGCCCATGCCCAAGGCGCAAAGGTTCTAATTGACGCCTGTCAGAGCATCCCCCACATGCCGGTAGATGTACAGACCCTCGACTGTGACTGGCTGGTGGCCTCAGGTCATAAAATGTGCGGCCCCACCGGTGCTGGTTTTCTCTACGGCAAGCTCGATATCCTGAAGGCCATGCCCCCCTTCCTGGGCGGCGGCGAAATGATCCAGGACGTATTTTTGGATCGCTCCACTTACGCCGAGCTGCCCCACAAGTTTGAAGCCGGTACCCCCGCCATTGCTGAAGTCATCATGCTAGGGGCGGCGGTAGACTACCTGATGAGCATTGGCATGGACCGGATCGCCCAGTATGAACATGAGCTGACCCGGTATTTGTACGACAAGTTAAGCGATGTGCCTAACCTGAAGCTATACGGCCCTCAGCCTAATGCGGACGGCAGCGGTCGAGCTGCGATCGCCACTTTTACGGTGGCTAACCTGCATGCCCAGGACCTGTCTACATTTCTAGACCAGGCCGGAATTGCTATCCGCTCAGGACACCACTGCACCCAGCCCCTACATCGCTTTTTGGGAACAGATTCTACGGCACGAGCCAGCCTATATTTTTACAACACCTACGACGAAATCGATACGTTTGTCACGGCACTTAAAGACACTATCGAGTTCTTTGGCAATATCTTTGACTAATGCTCCCTTGCACAGCAAGCATTTTAGTAGCTTTAGCATCCTCTTAGTTAAGATTTTGTAGTTCTGAGGCATCCTTACTACAGAGGTCTGGTCAAGTAGGATGCTTTAAGCTTACTGCTGCCGTGGGCCTGGTCCATTCGTTAATCGATCAGGATGTCGCTTGCATCTAAGCAGTCTAGTCAGCCATTAATTACATCTGTTTTTTTAGACAGTCATTCATCTCACAGCGCATTATCTCAAGCGCTGTTGGAACTCAGCCAATGTCAGTCAATCTACAGCGGTAACTTAGACAGAGCTACCGCCACTATTGTCTACTCTGTGGTCAAAAATTTAGGCACGACTAGCTGTCAGGCTTGGCTGTACTCAGACGATCGTAGTACGTTTAAATCTGTTGCCTACTATGGAGCTGCCGACTCCAATAGGCCCAATCAAACGGTTCAAGTCGCTGACCATGGCGACTACTTTAGCAATTTAGCTCAGCGCAATTGTCTGGTAGTTGATACAGATAGCTCTATTGCGAGTCAGTCTAACGGCGTTGCCTACCCACAGACAAATAGCCAAACTAAAGCATCATCAGACGGCCGCCATAGCGTTTCTCTGCCCTATCTATCTGAGCAAGAAACGTGCATCACAGCTCTCATTGAGATTCCCATCTATCATCAGGCTCAGGTGATTGGAATAGTATGCTGCACTCAGCACCACTCTCCTCGGGTCTGGCAGGCCGCCGAAAAGTCTTTTATGGCCTCAGTCGCCTGTCTTATGGCTGTGGCCGTCAGTCATTCTAAGCTCCAGCAACAAACCAAAATCCTAAACAAACAAAAGCGTCAGCTGACCCTAGAAATGATCGAACGGGAGCAAGCTGAAAAGGCATGGCAAGAGAGTCAGTGCTTTATCCAGGGGATTTTAGACGCTAGCACCAATATTCTCTATGTGAATAATTTTGATAGCGGCAAGAACTACTATGTCAACGGCTATATGAAAAAAATTCTTGGGTACTCCTCTGAGGAGATTCAACAGCTAGGGGCCCAGTTTTTAGAGCAGATTACTCATCCCAAGGACATCAAAATTATCCATGAAACCCGTCAACGGCTGGCCCGGTCCAATAGTGGCACTATCATAGAAAATGAATATCGAATGCAGCATAACCAGGGTAGCTGGCACTGGATGCTGTGTCGAGAAACTATCTTGCAATGGCACCCAGACGGTACTCCCCTCCAGCTATTAGGTACCGCCACCGATATTACCGTGCATAAGGAAAACGAAGAGGCCCTCCAGCAGCAAAATAAACATCTCACCGCCCTAGCGCGGGTAGATGCCCTCACTCAAATTGCCAATCGCCGTGTCTTTGATGAGTTTCTCAATCAGGCTTGGGTGGCTCATAATCATACCCCTTTAACCCTTATCCTCTGCGACATTGACTACTTCAAACTCTACAACGATACCTATGGTCACCAGGCGGGGGATGAATGCCTACGGCTAGTGGCCCAGGCTCTCAAAAAGGCCGTCAAACGACAGCCTGACCTGGTGGCGCGCTATGGTGGCGAAGAGTTTGCCGTAGTCTTGCCCAATACTGCCCTGCCGGGAGCCAAGCATGTGGCTCAAAGCATCCAAACAGTCGTCCAGGAATTAGAGATTGAGCATCGGCTGTCAGCCATTAGTAACTATTTAACCGTTAGTCTAGGAATTGCTACTGCTTTATCGACCACCAGCGGCTCTCCCCAGGAGCTAATTGCGGCCGCTGACCAGGGACTGTATCAGGCCAAGTCTGACGGTCGGGCTCAATTTTCGGTTGCCCACACAGAGTAGTCGCTATCGGTGTAGAAAAGGATCAGTCATGCCCAAGCATACGATAAAAACCAACGCAGCTCGGCTACTTGACGACTTGGCTATCGATTACAAAATTCTGACCTACCCAGTCGACCCCAACAACCTAGTCGCAAATACTACAGCAGACAAACTTGGGCTGCCCCACGAACAGGTTTTTAAGACGCTGGTCATCCGAGGCGATCGCAACGGTATCTGTCTAGCCGTTGTATCCGCCAATGCCCAGCTTAATCTTAAGGCTTTGGCCAAACTGAGTGGCGATCGCAAAATGCTGCCTGTGGCACTCAAAGAAGTCCAGCCCCTAACCGGCTATATCCGGGGTGGCGTTACGGCCCTCGCCTGCAAAAAGAACTACCCCACCTACGTAGACGAATGGATTGAAGCCTACGAGCAAATCGCCGTATCAGCCGGCACCCGTGGGGCCATGCTGTGGCTGAGTCCTCAAGACTATATCAGCGCGACCCAGGCAACTGTCGGAGCCATTGCCGTTTGATGTAGGCAGTCCGATTGCCCCTATTAGCCTCGTCGGTAAGTGCACTCGCACTCTAGCGAGCCAGCAGCATGTAGCCGCGTCCTTGAATTGTCATAATGCGGACTGTAGTGCTGTCAAGCTTAGTTCTAAGCCGAGAGATGTGAACGTCTAGAGCCTTAGTCTCCAAGTCAGCCTCGTCAGTGTATCCCCACACCCGCCGTAGGATACTATCTCGGGTAAAGATCTGCCCTGGAGTCTGGGCCAACAAATACAAAATATGAAACTCAATTTCAGTCAAACGAATATAGGTATTTTGGTCGGTGACCTTGCGAGTTTGAGGGTATAAAACAAGGTCGCCGACAGCAATTGATTCTAAATCATGAACGCGTGGTCGCCCCCGAGCGTCTGGAGACAGACGTCTGAGAATTGATCGAATCCGGGCAATCAGCTCTCGACTAGAAAAGGGCTTAACAATATAGTCATTTGCACCCAAATCTAACCCGGCTACCCGATCTGATGGACTGCCTAGCACCGTCGCCATAATAATTGGCACCTCTGATTCCTGGCGAATCAGCTGACAGACCTGAAAGCCGTCTAGCTTTGGCATTAAAACATCAAGCACGACCAGGTCAACCGCATAGGACCTGAACTGAGCGATGGCTTCCTCACCATCTGCAGCCAAAATTACGGTGTACCCTGCATTCCTCAAATTGCGCTGTAGAGCGTTGCGGATATGAACCTCATCCTCAGCGATCAGGATGACAGTTTGAAATTTACCCACCTAACATAACCTCAATTCACAGCTCTGCAAAATGGGCGCGGCCATTTTGCCCATTCAGAGCATCGTGGAGGAAAATCGGTAAAAGCAATTGAGGTTCTAGCGCATCGCTAAACCCAATACCTTAGAAAATAGTCAGACAGCCACTTTACCAATGCGCAAATAATCTGCACATTGATGACTCCCGACTTCTAAATAATAAAAAATTCCCCCAGAGAGGAAAACCAATATTCGATTACATTTTGTTGAATTAAATTCCTTCAATTGCGCAAGATCTATTCGTGTTGATGAAAGTCTAACTAGTTTGCTACTTTAGCATTTGAAAGGTCTGATCAAGGATTCAGACTGAGTCGAAAAGAGAGGGTCTTAACAATTCGATACAATCTTAAATTAATGTGTCACAAAATCGATCTTTGAAAAGAACTGCAGTCTAATAACGCATATTGAGTTTCATGCGAGGTTGTAAATCGGTTATCTTGCTTGCTCCGTGCTGATTTTAAAGAGGGTCTAAGGTTTTATTTAATGTATAAAAATACATTGGAATTTTCGTATCCTCAATGCACGAAGTAGCTTCAAATAAAGGCTTAAGACAGTTATTTAAAGGGCCCACGTTGTTAGTATCCTCAAAGCTTTAACTTAAAAAGGCCCGTTGACTAGTTTCTTTGAAATGCTCAAATTTAATTGTGTTGATTTAAGTCTTTGAGCTGCCTTTCTTCTGATTTGTAGAACTTTTCTACATTCATATAATTCTTTTTCCAACACCTCCCTAATCAATTTATTTAGTATCTTTGGATTACTTACTACAGTCTTAAGGAGTGTCCGAATCTTTGTGAAGTGTGCTTATTTCAATTTTTGCAATAAGCACAAATGCCTAGAGTCAAATACCTTCTAGATCAAGAGAAGCGAAAGCTTATCTCGGAGTTGGATTTACAGGACTGGGATGTACTTCGTGAAGAAGCTTACAAGCTGTTTTAGCTAACTTGTTGGCATGGTGTATCGTCCAGTTGGTTAGATATTAAAAATAGTAAGGATTGATAGCTTTCTGATATTTTGCTAACCCTCGGTGAGCACCTATGCAGTTGCTGATAAGAGCAATTTCAAGCAGGGTGTTGAATTAGGGCTGGTAAATTGTAGATTTGAGGGCAGTACGTTTCAGATTGAGGCAGAAGATTCAGATCAGCTGATGCCGTCTGCTTGAAAAACTGGCTTTGGTGTAGTTAACTCTCAAATATCTTTGATGGAGCTAATAGAGAATATTTTAGCGGCTGCTCGACGGGGGCAATCTGTTTATGATTGGCTGCCTCAGGCGCTAGTTCATCGCTTTAGCTTGCAGAGTGCTCACATCGAGCTATACGACCACCGTAAGCAGACTATAACGCTAGTGGGAGAAGCCGGAGCCTATCAAAATCGCTCACCGCTGCAGCCAGTTGGCCCTAATTGGAAATCGTATAAATCACTCACACTCGGGCAAGCAGCACAGCTTTGTCCACTGACTACTGCAACAGCCCGGCCATCTGCTAAACCATCTGCCTGGCTGGGCTGTCCGATGCTAGCCACCGGAGGACAGCTGCTAGGAGTGGTGTGGCTAGTCCGGTTTGGCCATGAGATCTTTGCTAAAGCTGAGTCAAAGCAGCTACAGCACGTTGTTGATTGTGCTGCGATCGCAGTTCACCAGTCTCAGCTACAACAGGTTGTCGAAACCCAGCAGGACGAAATTCAGCAACTGCGTCAGGCAAAAGACGAGTTCTTACAGCTTATTTCCCACGAACTGTTTGTCCCCCTAGGCAGCATTCAGCTATCGGCTCAAACATTAGAAAAGATTTTTAAGGACGCCTCTTGGCGTAAGGTGCCCCAGCGCAATACCGTACTCAAAGTCTTGAGCCTGCTGAGCCAAGAATGTCGGCGACAAAAACAGTTTGTCGATAATCTCATCACCCTGATGTTTCCGGAATATCAGAAACTATCAGAACCTGTCTTAATGAATCTGAGCGACTGGCTACCGTCACTGTTGCGTACATTTGAGCCCAGATTTAAGCAAGAAGACTTGAAGTTTAGTACAAATATTCCCAAAGAACCGCTGCTGTTGGAATGCGATGTCGCTCAGCTGGAACGCGTAGTCGCAGAACTAATTACCAACACGATTAAATATACGCCTGCTAAAAAGTCTGTCGTAGTGACCGTAAATACATCAGACAGTCATATTAAGATTGCGATCGCAAATACCGGTATCCAGATTCCCCCCAGTCATCAGCCCCACATTTTCGAAAAGTTTTATCGCATTCCCGAGCTAGATCAGCGTCAATACGGCGGCAGCGGTCTGGGACTATCCTTAGTCAAACAGCTAGTCACCAACTTAGACGGCACAATTGCTGTCAAAAGTACCCCACAAAAAACCACCTTTACGGTGACGCTACCCAGGCAATCGGTCTAGGTCCCGAGCCGACGGGATGCCTTTGACCGTAGAAGGCTGACAAATAGCCGTGGCTGCAGCTCATGGATTTCAGCGATCGCAAATTTTTGACCTAACACCCGGCTCTAATGAACTAAACTGTGGTGATGTTGTGAGTACCTGCTAAGCTATGCGCCTGTCCCAGATGCTGTTTGTCACGCTACGTGAAGACCCGGCTGAGGCAGAGATTCCCAGTCACAAGCTCATGCTCAGAGCGGGCTATATCCGACGAGTATCAAGCGGCGTGTTCGCCTACCTACCGCTGATGCTGAGAGTGCTCAACAAGGTATCAGCCATCGTCCGCGAAGAGATGAACGCCACCGGGGCTCAAGAGTGTTTGCTCCCTCATTTGCAGCCTGCAGAGCTATGGCAGGAGTCAGGCCGGTGGGATACCTACACTAAGGCCGAAGGTATCATGTTTGCGCTGACAGACCGCCGGCAGCAGGAACTTGCTTTAGGCCCTACTCACGAAGAGGTAATTACCGACATCGTCCGCGATATGGTGCGCTCCTATCGGCAGCTGCCCATTCATCTGTATCAGATTCAAACCAAATTTCGCGATGAGATCCGGTGCCGCTTTGGCCTCATGCGCGGTCGCGAGTTCATCATGAAGGATGGCTATTCATTCCATCCAGACCACGACAGCCTAAAGGTCACCTACGAGGACATGTACCGGGCCTACACCAATATTTTGAGCCGCTGTGGTCTAGAGTTTCGGGCGGTGGAAGCGGACTCTGGTGCCATTGGCGGGGCTGGCTCCCATGAGTTTATGGTACTGGCCGAGGCGGGTGAAGATGAGGTGCTCTATACCGAGGATGGCCAATACGCCGCCAACGTAGAAAAGGCCGTGTCGCTACCTGCTGACGCCGTGCCCTCTGAGTTGAACGAATACAAAAAACTCGATACGCCCAACACACCCACAATTGAAAGTCTGGCTCAGTTTCTTGACTGCTCTCCGACTCAGATTGTCAAGAACGTTCTGTATCAGGCCGTCTACGATAATGAGCAGACCGTGCTGGTGCTGGTCGTTATTCGAGGCGATCAGGACGTTAACGAAACCAAGTTGCAAAATGCCCTCACCAATCTGGCAGCAGACTACGATGCGTCTACGCTGATTTCTTTAGACGTACCCGACTCAGACGCTCAAGCAAAGTGGGCCGCTAAACCGCTGCCATTGGGTTATATTGCGCCCGATCTGGCTGATGACTACATTCAAAAGCAGGGCGGTCTGGCACCTAAATTTCTGCGACTGGTGGACAAAACCGCTGTAGAACTAACAAACTTTGTAACCGGCTCCAACGAAAGCGGTTATCACGTCGTTGGGGCTAACTGGGGAGACCAGTTCACCCTGCCTAAAAAAGTCGTGGATGTCCGAGAAGCCGCCGCTGGAGATCGCGCCGTCCATGACCCTAACCAAATCATTCAAACCGCACGGGGTATTGAGATTGGCCACATTTTTCAGCTAGGCACCAAGTATTCAAAGGCTATGGGCGCTACCTACACCGATGAAGATGGCAAGTCCCAGCCACTGGTGATGGGCTGCTACGGTATCGGCGTCTCGCGGTTAGCCCAGTCTGCTGTAGAACAGTCCCATGATAAAAACGGGATTGTCTGGCCGGTTGCGATCGCACCCTACCACGCTGTCGTTGTTGTACCCAATATCAACGACGCTGACCAAATGGCCGCTGCTGAAAAGCTCTACGCAGACCTGAATGCAGCCGGTGTTGAAACCCTGCTAGACGATCGCAAAGAACGAGCGGGCGTAAAATTCAAAGATTCTGAGCTAATCGGTATTCCTTTCCGGGTGGTGACCGGTCGCTCGTTGAAAGAGGGTAAGGTAGAGGCGGTCAAACGGGCCAGTGGCGAAGCGATAGAGCTGCCGCTAGATGATGTGGTGAGTACCGTTAAGCAGTGGGTGGATGAGGCTATTGCCAGCACATAAATTCCCCATCTGATTGGGAAACCATAACGCCCAATACCTGTAACCTTCCCCTCCTGGGAGGGGCTCCGGGGTAAGTTTTCGACCGTTAGCGCCAGCGACTTAGCCCACCCCGCCCTTCGGGCACCCCTCCCGAGAGGGGATGTGTCACCATACGACATTATCCTGATGGAATTTATTTCAATCCTGCTGTCTAGTCTGATCTTTATCGGTTCGCCCATTGGCTTTGGTCTAGATACCCTGGCCGAAAATGCGCTGCGATCGCGGCTTGACGGCGTCGAGGATATTCAGGTACGGGTAGACAATGGCTCAAACTTAAATCTGCTCAAAGGCAAGATCGACCGGCTGCAGGTGGGGGCGCGGGGAATATATCCAATAGAGGGATTGAGGGTTGCGATCGCAGACTTAGAAACCGACCCCATCGATCTAGACTTTGGCAACCTCCGACGCGGTAAGGTGGTCCTCGATGAACCCCTCAATGGCGCACTGCACGTTGTTATCACCCCCGAGGATCTCAATCAGTATTTACTCTCTCCCGAATTTACCGAGCGGCTCAACAACATCGAAATCAACCTAGGTAATGCCGCCCAGTCACGTGAAGTGAGTCGCTATCAGTTTAGTAACCCCAAAGCCACTTTCTTACCCAATAATCGGCTGCAGCTAGAGCTAGATCTGTCTGAGCCCAGCCTGGGTGAAGGACTAAAGATTAAGGCCCAGACTGGCTTCACCATCGAAAACGGTCATCGTCTAGTGCTGCTCGATCCGCAAGTATCCGTCAATGACAGCGAAGCTCCTGAGCAGCTACTGGATACCTTTACCCAAAATCTCGGTGACCGCCTCAGCCTACGACGCTTAGAAGAGTCCGGTGTCACCACCCGAATTCTAGATGCCACCATCAGCCCAGAACAGTTTGACCTGGTAATGTGGGTCAGCATTGCCCCCAGCTTTACCCAATAGGCAATGATTCCAGTAAAGCAGATGCCTAAGTACAAGACTCTTCGAGACCTGAGTCTAGCGGTACGTTCTCACTTTCTTATAGGGATCCTGTTTGCGAATCCAGGCTAGAAATTTTGCCATATTTGGATGGGATCTGAGCAGATCTACCGTATTTAGATTCTGAGCCAGCTGCTTATTAGTAAACAACGTATGGATCTGTTTGTGACAGGGCGCGCAAATATCTGTTGTCGGTCCCGGCTCTTGCTTTTTTCGCTTCGTTTGCTGACGAGGGACCAGGTGATGTTCCGTTAGCTTAGGACAGTCACGCTGGCAAAGTTCACATTGGGCCATAGGAGGAAAGCAGCAGAATTATCCTTCATGGTAGTGTTTGCGCAACTGCGGCGCTAATCAATACGCCGTTGCTAATCTAGGGAATGTCCCCGTCTGTTGGCAATGCACCAGCATCTTGCAGATAAAAGCATCCCGAGGATCGGCAACGCCCGGATACTGAGATAACCTAAACGTCAAGATCACTACAAACAACTTCAGCAAACTACCTCCATACTCTGGTAGAAGTATTATGCGATGTTTAAATCTATAGTTAGGTAGTAGACATCGCTAAAAGCAGCTGTGCCCATGCTTGATCGCCTAGTTCGTCCTCTGGTTCGCACCCAAGTCCAGGTTTTAGCGAAGACCCCCTCTGCCCACACTCGCCTAATGGGCATGGTGTCTCAGTGGTTGGGCTATTTAGGTGTTCAAGCAGACGTCACTCATCTAAAGACTAATCAAGGAAGAATCCAGATTGCTCTGGCCGTAGGCAAGCCCGAGCAATGTACTGAAAATGAATGGTCTAAAATCCTTGAAAATATTGAGCAAAATAATGATGCGGCAGGTAGCGAGGCTGAGCTGACCTATCAGGACCTGTCTAAAGAGCAGAAAAGTAAGGTCCATCGTCTGCTAGCAGGGGTGATTCAAGCGGGCAATAAAGATGCGGCAGAGTCATGGGATACGCTACAGCCCCAGCTGATAGGTGTGGGCATGAATCAGGTGATGCTAGCAAATATTCGCTCGGCGATGAAGGTGCCAACAATGATGGACTCGCTATTAAAAGATCTTGAACCTGAAGTGGCCGCCTATGTGCTGTCAAAGGCCATTAGTATTGCACTGATAGATAAAGAGATCAATCAAGAAGAGGATAATGCGCTAAAGGCAATTTACGAAGCCATTGAGCACAAAGCTGGAGTCTAAAGCGAAAGCGTCTTCACCATCGCTAGTTTGTCTCAATTAACGTAAACGCACACCAATCAATGGAAGGGGTATTGGTCTTTTGCCAGCAGCGCACAGCACCTAGGCATTTATTTTTTTAACGTAGCTGCCGATAGAACTCAGTAGCTAAATGAATACTGTTCGCTGGGCTACAGAGAAAATTTGGCGAGGCTCATGGAGCGAAAAGTTCGCCCCATATCCTCACCGTTGTCTTGAGCGCACAACGTTTCTAACAGACGCTGCCAACGGATTTCCCAAAAATCTGAGCGGAATCAAATCATAACTTTATAGAAGGAGCTGATAGCTTTATATTGCCCTTAGCCACCGCAGGTTTTGTTGACAAAATCACAGCTAAATATAAACGGCTCCTGCCAGCTTAGAGGAATCTCTAACAGGTCTCTTGTGCCAGTGATCCCCTGACCGATAAACAACAATAGGGCAATGCAGTTGAGGGCAATGTGCACCTTCCGCCATGTTTTTGACTTATAGATCTCGGGGAGGATAGCCAGCGAGATAATCATGAGTGTAGCGGCAACCATCCCGTAGTAGTAGTGGGATACCTGCCACTCGTAGGTGCGGCGAAATACTCCGTCCTGGCTACCTAAAATCCACAGACCCGCCGTTGAAAGAGCGGCAAATAGCCCCCGCCACAGCTTTTGGGGAGCTGTGGCTCGATACAAACACACCAGTGAACCAATAGTAAACAAAAACATCACGGCGATAAATATCACCGTTCCCTGGGGGGTGGGCGTATCGGTCGCGGCTTTTTTGACAATAGTTTTGACAATGGGATGGGTGAGACCCACCAGGGCTAGACCGACAACAGACCCGGTTAGCCATTTACCCAGGTTGACATGTTCTTTACCCACCACAGGCGGAATTTTTGACTTTTCCTTGGCCTGTACTGCCAGCCGCCGCTGTCGGGTTTGGGTAGCAAAATAGGTCACCATGCCAATTAAGGGAAACACCACAATCACCGCCAGCGCCGGGTGCATCAGTCGTAGCCAATCGTTGATGGTCATTGTTCTCTCACTTTTATAGTTAGGGTCCGCTCAATGTCTTTTTGATAACAATGGCAGTTTGCATTTGCTTGCTATGACAAAACTACTGTAAACGGACTAAAAACCCGCTGCATGATGAAAATAAAAATAATTGCTGATGGCTAGCTGAAAACCTTGATGGTGAGGATTCACTGAGATCTCAGCAAATTTTCAGCCCAGTGTGCAATTTATGGAACAGCTAAAGATTCCATCATCTGTATAAGTTGCATAGCAGATACGTCCATATGCGGATCTCGTTCGTACCTTTTATAGACCTGCCCATAGTAATGCTGTAACCCATGGAAGAATCGATGGTTCAAACCCATAAGTCCCCGCTACAGCTCCCATTAGCTGTTTCCTATGCAACAGTCGCCATGCTGGGTGTAGTTGCGATCGCACTGGCCCTTGCCGTTGCCTGGTTTAGCGGGGAAGGCCAAATCGCTCGAATTCTTGCCCAGCTCAATCTGCTGCAGCAGTCACCACCCATGTGGCTAGAGGCCCCGATGGTGGCAGGCCATTACTTAATTTTTCCGACCGTGGCTCTGTTTTTATGTGCCGTGGCGATCACCTATATCTCTCCCCAGCCCAAACCCTGGTCAAGGGCCATCGTGATCGCCGTATTGCTGATTCTGGTGGGGCGCTATGTGTCCTGGCGTAGCCTATCTACCTTAAATTTTAGCGATCCCCTCAACGGGGCTGCCAGCATAGTCCTATTTGTCATGGAAATGCTGGGACTGCTGGTTAGTATCATTCAGCTGGTGCTGCTGCTGCGGGTGCGAGACCGTCGTAGTCAGGCCGATCAGATGCAGCTAGCCGTCATGGATCAGACATTTTTGCCCTCGGTGGCGGTATTTATCCCCACCTATGATGAGCCTGAATTTATTTTGCGGCGCACTATTATTGGCTGTCAGGCCATGGACTACCCTAACAAAACGGTCTATTTGCTAGATGATACTCGTCGCCCTGAGATCAAACAGCTGGCCGCTAAGCTGGGCTGTGAATACCGCACCCGTCCTAATAACCACCATGCTAAGGCGGGAAATTTGAATCGTGCGATCGCAGAGACCGAAAGCGACCTGATCGCCTCATTTGATGCTGATTTTGTCCCCACCCGCAATTTTCTCCTACGCACTGTCGGCTTTTTCCAAGACCCAACCGTTGCCCTGGTGCAGACACCCCAAAGCTTTTATAATCCGGACCCCATTGCTCGCAATCTGGGACTAGAAGACATTCTCACCCCAGAAGAAGAAGTCTTCTATCGTCAAATCCAGCCCATGCGAGACGGCGTTGGCAGCGTGGTCTGTTCTGGCACCTCCTTTGTTACTCGTCGTAGCGCCCTAGAATCAGCCGGAGGATTTGTTACCGATTCCCTTAGTGAAGACTACTTTACCGCTATTCGTCTAGCCTCTAAAGGGCATAAAATTATTTATCTAGATGAGAAGTTGAGCGCCGGGCTGGCGGCCGAAAACATTGCGGCCCATGCCGTTCAGCGACTGCGCTGGGCACGGGGCACGCTCCAAGCATTTTTTATTGAAACTAATCCGTTAACGATTCCTGGTCTAAAGCTAGTTCAGCGCTTGGGACATTTAGAGGGTATTTTGCACTGGTTTACTAGCCTATCGCGCATTATCTTTTTGATTGCGCCCCTATTTTATGTCTTTGGCGTAATTCCAATTCGCTCCACACCAGAAGAGATTATTTATTTCTTTTTACCGTATTACTTTGTTCAGATTACGGTTTTCTCCTGGCTCAACCATCACTCTCGCTCTGCCATTCTGTCGGACGTTTATTCGCTAGTCCTGGCGTTTCCTTTGGCAATCACAGTCATCCAGGCTATGCTGTCGCCCTTTGGCACGGGCTTTAAGGTCACTCCCAAAGGAACGTCTAGCCAAGGGTTTCGCTTTAACTGGAATTTGGCCTGGCCGCTGATGCTGATGTTTATTCTGACCGCCTGCAGCATTTGGTTAAACCTGGGCGAATGTCTGGCCAAGGGCAACTGGGCCTTAGAATCGACCCCCGCCGCCGCCGCTCATCTGCGGGGGCTGGGAATTGGCTGGATCTGGAGCCTGTATAACCTGATGATGCTGGGTGCTGCTCTGCTAGTCTTGCTGGACGTGCCGCGTCCCAATCCCTATGACTGGTTCGACCTGCGGCGGGTGGTACGGCTACAAATTAGTGATAGCAATGGTTCGCAGCGGATCTGGTGGGGAACTACCACAGCTATCTCAGAAATTGGAGCCACCATTACCCTTACCCAGCGAGGACTGCCCAACCTGGCTCCAGGAGAGACTCGTCCTGTACAAATATCCATTAGTGAGAATCTAATTGATCTCCGTGGGAAAATAACGGAAACCTGTAATGAAGGAGAATTTCCCTGCGTTACCGTCCGGTTTGAAAATGTGTCTCTCACAGAAACCCGTGAGCTAGTTGAACTACTCTACTGTCGTCCCGGTCAGTGGAGACGGTGGAACACCCCTGGAGAGCTGAAGTCTCTGTGGATTTTGGTTAAAACTCTTTTCCGACCGCGAGTGCTTACAGGCAATACCAAAATCAAGGCGATGACTGTGGCCAAGGGGTGACCTACTCCAGCAGCCAGAGAGGATAGTCGCCACCGGCTAAAACAACAGCACGCACAGTTTTCGCTGCGATCGCATCAAAAATCTCTTCGTTGGCATTCAGCAGAAAATAATCGCTGTATCCAGCCGGGATTTCAGGAATACGACCGGGCTTAAACACGACAAAGGCCGTATCGGGAGCTACCGCATAGCTTAAAGAAATGGTGCTCCCCAGCCCAGTTGCATTGAGAGGCGATAGCACCAGGGGCCGTTCTGTCTGACGAATAACGGTTCCCATGGTGTTGACATGGTAGTCAATGTTTTTATTCCACCAGGTAAATGAGACGGCGCTAAGGGTGCCAGACACCAAACCTACCGCTAACAGCAGCGCCAGGATACCCTGTCCCCAAATACGATAAAAGCCTCGGTCTGACAACAATAGCTGTCGGATCCACCCGGCCAGTATCAGCGTTATCGTCAACAATGACGGCATAAAGTAACGAGTGCTCACCGAGAGCTGTCCACCATTAATGAGGTCGGGTAAAACCAGCCCCAGCGCTGGCACCATCAGCATCACAATGCAAAACGCCATGGTGCTAAGGGAGGTCACCAGCAGCAGTTGCCCCAGCGCCATTAGAACTAAAATCAAAACAAGCAGCGGCGCTACATAGGTATAGAGACTTGCTAACGGCAGCCCCAGATCAATAACCGTTGAGCTTAAATGCAGTCCCCACAGCTTTAATAGATAGCCCAAAGGCTGACGAAACGATGTCCAATCGGTAGCAGAGTCGAGTTTGGCCCGGTTGTTCAATAAAACTATGATCCAGGGCACAAAGGCCAGCATGGCTCCGCCTAGCGCCATGGCCCACCGCTGCCAGTGCTGACGAGAGCCACTAATCAATACATATAGACCGTGGGCAATAATGACTAGCGCACTTAGCAGCGTGGTGTACAGCATCAGAATCACACTGACCCCATATAGCCCCCACTGAGATAGCATTACATGCTTTGGAGAACGCACCACGATAGCATCACTGGAGTACCGCCCTGATACTCGCATCGCTTTGAGCAAGCAGCCATTGGCCAACAAAATCAAACAGGCCCACAGACTATACTCTCTCGCCTCTTGAGCATATAACAGCTGCACCGGAGACACGGCCATTAAACAGGTGGCAATCAGACCTACCCAGTGATCTCGCCAAAGCTGTCGTCCCATCCAGTAGGTGAGCGGTAGCAGCCCTAAGCCAAAGACCACCGCTAGTGAGCGAAATGAGGTCACTGAAGGGGTAAAAATCCCCACCCAAATCCGTTCTAAAAGATAAAACAAGGGCGGATGTTCGGGATGACTGACAAGTGCCGCCCAGGTATCACTCCAGCGACGCGGGTCAGGAAATGACTGAAAGACTTGAATATCAGCGGCAGATACCACAGGCTCTTGCAGCAGCTGCGTTTCGACCGCTGTACCGGAATAGCCTAAGACCCGAATGGTGGTGTATACCTCATCGTGCCAGTACACCTTATGGGCAGCGTTGGTACACCGTAACCCGATACCTATCACCAGACAGATCACAAACAGAATTTGTAAACGCTTTTTTACGGCTGTAATCGAGCGAGAGCTAACCACGGCTTATTTGCTACATCGACAGCTAAGTCACTAAGCATAGGCTACTTTTTAGCTTGTTATAGCAGCCGATCGACGCTACGTGTTGCTCAACCCTTGTGAAAACAGCCCTACAGCAGACTCAGCTGATTAACATCTGAGGGGGGCTTAGAACGACGTCGGGTTTTAGACGGTGTAATATTTACGTGGGCGACAAACCATGTGCGTAAATCGCTAGACTGCTTGGCATCTAGACTGTCTAGGTCTAGCGCCAGGGGAAATAGCGATGGTGCTTCAGCCCTGGCCCAGCTAACGTCACTAGGGTAGCGCTCAGCCCCAAAAGGCGTCACATTTTTAGGCATTCGCCCAAGGTAGGCGACAATGTTATCGCTGTTGAGAAATTTACCGCGCTGCTGTTCTAGCTGGCTGACTCTGTGCGATCGCATCTGTCGATAGTCCAAAATTGGAGCCGGATAGCCGGGAGTCGGTGACGGCATCCCTAGCTGCTCCGGTGACAGGTGGGCCAGCTCCGGCACCCAGCGCTTAATAAATAGTCCATCAGGGTCACAGCGGTCTACCGCCACCTGCTGGGGGTTATAAATTCGAGTCCAGGTCTTATCGATACAGTGAGTCACCCCGGACTGCATTGCCCACTGATAGTGGTCAATAGGACAGTCACCATCCAGCAGGTGCCGCATAAAGTGCAGCGCCCCATAGCGCCAGTCCATACCCATCAGATTGCTAAGAAAGCTTGAATAAATGGCCCGCGTCCGAAAGTTGAGCGCCAGATAGCCACCAGTGGCCTGCAGACAGCGAGCAGCGGCATCCACAATGGGAAACCCAGTCTGACCCTGCTGCCAGGCCTGGTACAGGTTTGAGTCAAATTCCCAGCCGTCTTCATCAAAAACGCTATAGAGCGATCGCAGCTCCAGCTGAGGCAAATAGCGAAACCGCTGGGTAAATCCGTTTCCCCAGCGAAGCCGAGAAATCAGCTGATGATAGCTCCGCTGAACACGTCGGTCCCCGCGATCGTCGGCACGCTGAATCGTTTGCACACACTCACGTATAGAAATCACTCCAAATTTAATGTGGGGGCTGAGTCCAGTGGTTACCTCAGCGCTGGGATAAGACAGCTGCCAGTAGTAGCGATCGGCCTTTTCTTTGAGAAATTTCTGTAATAGCTGACGAGCCATCCGGGTACTGCCTACAGGAATAGGCTTACCATCAGCTTGATGTCCCAGCTGCTGCAAGTCAGGCAGCTGCTCGCTTTGAAGCTCCCCAGGCACATCGACAGAAGACGGTATCGGCACCAAGGGGGCGGTCATCTCCTGATACCACCACTGGCGATACCGAGGATAGGCCATCAGCTCAGGACTGCTAGCGGCTGGTTCAAACCAGCGAATTTTCATTTGCTGCTGGGTCAACGCCTGATTGAGACGAGCGTCCCGGACACGACCATAGATGCGCTCACAGTCGGTATAGCTGTAAATACCATCGGCCTGAGTAGCCCGAATCAGCGATGGCAGTATCTCAACCGGGTCGCCACTGCGCAAAATCAAGCGTCCGCCCAATGACTGCAGCTCTTGATCAAGATGCCGCAGACAGTCCACCATAAACGCAACCCGAGCCGAGCCAGTCTCTGGATGCTGTAGCAACGCCCGATCGAATATAAACACCGGAACAACCGCACCTCGACGGGTGGCTCGATAGAGCGGCTCGTGATCATGAATACGCAGGTCACGACGAAACCATACGAGTGTTCGATTTACCATCGTCTCCTATCGATCGTTAGCCTCATCGCTGAGATTGCTTTTGATAACGACCTATCCATCATAAAAATCTTTTTAGGTCGCTGCCAAAACTAAGTCTAATAAATTTAGTACAAATGAACTATCTTGTATTAGTATATCTTTATCGATCATAGTACATAAGACCTATGACTCCTACACCTCTGTATGCTCCTCACAATCGTCCGTCACAGCAGCCCAGAAAGACTCACTCCACCGTCTGGATTTTTGGCAGTTTGGCTCTAATGGCCCTGGCTATAGTGCCCCAGGATCTATGGCCTCAGTTCTCAGTAAATATAGAGCAGTCTCAGGGGTTTAATCGCACCGACACCAATCAAACGTGTCAAGCCATTCTTAATCCCCAGCAGAGGCTTTCACGCGATCAGCTCACCCAGTTTTTAGCGGCAGATCAAGACTCGCCCCAGACCGCCATCCACGAAACGATTGCTCCCCCTTACTGCATGCTGTCGCGTACAAATCAGACCCAGCAGCAGGAAGCGTATCCGCTGGCGTTTGACCCAGATACCTGGTTTGTCGTCAACTACGATCAGGGAATCTACAAGGGATATGACTTTCTTTTCAAAGAATAATAAATAATATATGCTGCGGCCGTTCACCCAGCTCGGTAGCCTACGCCTCAATCTCCTGAAGCAGACCGCTGCAGGCATCCATCAGCAAATCAATCACATAGTCAAATCCGTCCACACCGCCATAGTAAGGATCGGGAACTTCCTGGTCGGGATACTCCTGGCAAAATTCACACATGCGTTTTACCTTGTGTCCATACTTTCCAGATGGGTCTAGCGACAGGATGTTGCGATAGTTGCTATCATCCATCGCCAGGATCAAATCAAACTGCTCAAAGTCATCTACCGTAAACTGTCGAGCCCGACCCACTAGCTTAATTCCACGCTTTTTAGCAGCGGCGGTCATGCGGCTATCGGGGGAACTGCCAATGTGATAGCTTGAGGTGCCAGCAGAGTCGCAGCCGATCTGCTGAGTAAGCCCCCGCTCCTCTAGCAGATGGTTCATGATATTCTCTGCTGATGGAGAGCGGCAGATATTTCCTAAACACACAAATAGCAGTTGGGTAGCCATAGCAGAAACGTACGCTCGTTGGATTGCTTGCAAATACTCAGACGGGATTTATCCTGCCTTTTTTATATTCGTAGAGGCGTTCCATGGAACGCCTCTACGAATATAAAAAAGCGACTAGCATCAGTCCGCTAATCGCTTCATATAGGACTATTCAGCTGTAACTACAGACCTGGCAGCTGTAAACCACCGGTGAGTTCTTCCATCCGCTCACGCATAGTTTCTGTGGATTTGATATAGGCATCGCGCATTGCGGCTGACACCAAATCAGAGAGTACTTCTGCTCCTTCATTCATAGCGTCCGGAGAGATGGAAACCCGTTTGGGTTCCTGATTACCGCTAAGAACAACCTTTACCAAGCCACCTCCAGACTGGCCTTCAATTTCCATCTGTTCAAGCTCTTCTTGAAGCTTTTTTGCTCCCTCTTGAACTTGCTGAGCCTTTTTGAAGGCTTCGCTCAGCTCTTTCATTTTTCCAAGACCGAAGCCAAAACCTTGCCCTTTGCTCATAATTGGCGGTCTGATTTTACTAAATTAACTGTCAAACTATACGTTGCCTTGGCCGGAATTGCAATCTTTAGCTGACTCCACTATCAAGACTTATAGAAAAGAGTAGAGCTGGCAAACAGAAACTAGGACGCATCTAAAACCAATAATCAGATGGCAAAACATCAGCTCAAATGGCTCTTTGATCGAAAGAACTGGCCTAGGCAGCACATCGCTATCTGCTATGGAGAGTCTACGAGCCCGACAAGCTTAAATAGCCTGAAAATCCCCTAAAATCTGCACCTCTGGTCTTAGCTTTAGGGACCACTTTGCATCGACCGTGCTCTGAATATGACGAATCAATGTAAAGATATCGGCTGCCGTTGCGCCACCACAGTTGAGAATAAAATTAGCGTGGCGTTCAGCAATTTGAGCCTGACCAATCTTAAATCCTTTCAAACCAGACTGTTCAATTAGCCAACCGGCACTCTTGGGCTGAGGATTACGAAAGACGCTGCCGCAGCTAGGCAGATGGTATGGCTGGGTAGAACGACGCTGGTCCAAATCAGCTGCGGTTTCTGCTCTAACGGTTTGGGGGTCGTGACCGGGTATTAGCTGAAACGTTGCCTGGGTCACAATTCTTGGATCTGATTGGAGAAGGGAGGTGCGATATCTAAACTGCAGCCGATCAGGCGTTAGGGTTTCTAAAGACCCGTCGGGACTGAGCACCTCAGTACTGACTAGAATCGATTGGGTATCGCTACCGTGAGCGCCGGCATTCATAACGACAGCCCCACCTACAGTGCCTGGAATTCCTACAGTCCAGACTAAGCCTTGCCAGCCGCGCTTGGCAGCTTTCCAAGCCAGTGTGGCCATGGGCATACCGGCAGCAGCAGTCACGCGCCCCGAATCCTCAAAGGCAATGTGACGCAAATAGCGGGTGCAAATGACTAAACCGGGCAAACCGCGATCGCTAATCAGCAGATTAGACCCTGCTCCAAGTCGTGTGATGGATAGCCCCTCGGCGTTGGCCCACTGGACACAGGCCTGTAGCTCGCTAACGCTGCGGGGGGCCGCAAACCACTCAGCTGGCCCACCCACCTTAAACGTAGTCAAACTGGCTAGAGGATATTGAGCCTTCGCCACGCAGCCGGTATTGGTCAGTTGTTGTTCAGTGGCCATAAAACCTTGGATTTTGTCCTAAACGCTGGTCAAGGCAGCCTGCTCAGCCTGTTCTGCCTGATAGTCCATGGCATCTGGAATCACCTGATTTAGGTTGCCTGCAGTCAGAAAAATAACCAGATCGCCGGGCTGTAGCACAGATGCTAGCTTTGATTTGACATCATCTAAAGTGGCAGCATAGCTCACCTGGGTATGGTACTCACCAATGGTGCTAGTAACGTCCTCACCGGTAATCACCGACGTATTGGTTTCACAAGCGCTGTAGATATCCGTGACGATGACCTGATCGGCCTCGTCAAACGACCTGGCGAATTCCTGCAGCAGTGTTGTAATCCGACTGTAGCGATGGGGCTGAAAAACAGCTACCACCCGACGCTGAGATATATCGGGCAGTACCTCGGTGCTTTTAACTTTGGCAGCAGCCAGAGTGACTTTTATCTCGCTGGGGTGGTGGGCATAGTCATCAACAAACAGAATATTGTTGTGGAATCCACGAGGGTCGAAGCGACGCTTGGCCCCTTCAAAACGGGGCATGATGGCTGCAATTGTATCAAACGCGATACCTAGATGTCTGGCCACTGCGATCGCAGCTAGCGCATTACTCAGATTGTGACGGCCAAGAATCGATAGATGTAGCTCACCCAGCTGCTGCCCCCGCTCCCAGATAGTGGCCGTAGTCCCCTGGGCTGTCTCACAAATGTCAGCGGCTATGTAGTCCGCCCCCGACTCCGGACGCAGGCTGTAGGTCACTGTCGGCTGAATGTGATTGAGCACCGTCTCACAATCGGCACTGCCCACAATCACCCCACACTGATTTGCAAAATGCTTAAAGATACCCACAACCTCATCCAGAGTGCTGTAGTGGTCCGGATGATCCAGCTCGATATTCGTGATAATGCCAATGGCAGCTGACAGCTTTACTAGAGAACCATCGGACTCATCCGCCTCGGCCACCATGTAGTCGCTAGTGCCCACATAGGCGTTCCCCTGCCAGGCCGAAACTTCTCCACCAATCACAATAGACGGGTCAATACCCGCCTCTAGCAGCAGATATCCCACCATGCTGCTGGTAGTCGTTTTGCCATGGGTGCCCGCCACAGCAATACCCTGGCTATCATTCATTAAGGCTGCCAAAATATCAGAGCGATGAAACATCGGACAGCCCGCATCAATCGCCGCCTTATATTCAAGATTGGCAGAACCAATCGCCGTAGAACATACTACCTGTGGCAACAGCTGACCACCTGTGGCTGATGTTTGGGTCACCTGGGCAATGTTGTCCGCCTCCTGACTCCAAAAGATTTGCACACCATTTTCTTGCAGACGATTGGTGATGTGTGTCAGTCGCCGATCGGAGCCAGACACGGGCAGCTGACGCTTTGCCAACACATAGGCCAGGGCTGACATACCAATACCGCCAACACCAATAAAGTGAAATGGCCTGCCACTAAAATCTACTGCCATCGGCATCAAACTCACCTCACACACCACACACAGATATTTCAGGCGTATGATACCAGGAATCTATAGGGTGGCTATATATTTGCTCTCCAGGCTCCATCGTTTCGCTTACTTTTAAGCACCAAACTTAGGCATTAAGACCTGAAAATTTGATAGCTGCTCGCTTTGGCAAGCCCGTCAGAATTTCATAGGTATTCCCAAGACCGACTTGTAAGCCAATACCATGAGCAATTATACTTAATCTCAACATTGAATGATGATCCAATTGTTTGGCCAGGGAGTCAAGCTATCCAACGGTTTTGATTGTGATATCTATGATCCCGGCCTGTTCAGACAATGGGATATGATTGTTTTTGCTAACGCAAACACTAATTTGACGCAGTTGTACGACAGAGGGTAAGCGCAGTGATTAGAGTAGCTATCAACGGGTTTGGGCGCATCGGGCGCAATTTCCTACGCTGTTGGTTAACCAGAGAAAATTCAGGATTTGATATTGTTGCAATCAACAATACATCGGATCCGAAAACAGCCTGCCATTTGCTTAAGTACGACTCCTTATTGGGTCGTCTAGATGCGGATGTAAGCTTCACCGACGACACCATTACCGTCGGAGATAAGACAATTAAGTGCTGTTCTGATCGCAACCCCAACAACTTGCCTTGGGGTGCTTGGGATATTGACCTTGTAATTGAATCGACAGGTGTCTTTGTTAGTGAAGAAGGCGCACGTCGCCATATTGAAGCCGGTGCTAAGCAGGTACTAATTACAGCTCCTGGTAAGGGCGGCAACGTTGATACCTATGTTATCGGCGTTAACTCCGATGAGTATGTTCACGGCAAGAACCCCATTATCAGCAATGCTAGTTGCACCACTAACTGCTTGGCTCCTGTGGTGAAAGTGGTCAATGATGCCTTTGGCATTATCAAAGGTACGATGACCACCACCCACAGCTACACAGGCGACCAGCGCATTCTAGACGCGAGTCACCGTGACCTGCGTCGTGCCCGTGCTGCCGCCATCAACATCGTTCCTACATCCACTGGTGCTGCTAAAGCTGTAGCGTTGGTTATTCCTGAGATGAAGGGTAAGCTCAACGGTATTGCCATGCGTGTCCCCACGCCAAACGTATCCATTGTTGACTTGGTGGTTCAAGTTGAGAAGAGAACCATCACAGAAGAAGTTAATGAAGTCATGAAGTCTGCTGCTGCGGGTCACATGAAGGGCGTACTTGGCTATACCGAAGAACCCCTGGTTTCCATTGACTACCGTAAGACAGACGATTCTTCTATCGTTGATTCCAGCCTCACGTTGGTAATGGATGGCGACATGGTTAAGGTTGTTGCTTGGTATGACAACGAGTGGGGTTACAGCCAGCGTGTTGTTGACCTAGCCGAGCTTGTTGCAGCCAAATGGCCTGCTTAAGTCACTCTTTTAGCTAGCTGAAAAGCTCCTCGAAAGTTAGCTTTCGGGGAGCTTTTTCCATCTCTTTCTCCCATGTATATCCATCATCCATGGGCTAATGCATTAGGATATGGGCGTATCTAATTAGATACCCAGTGCTTTTAGTAATTGCCCTAACCAGTTGGCTAACGATCTATTTTGACAGCATCTGTATTTGCAGCAGAACATCTGCTATTTACCCCTACCACAGCTAACTCCGATGCAATTCCCGTAGTATTTGCTTTCCCAAACGAATACACCGTTGGCATTACCAGTTTGGGATATCAGGTTATTTGGGCAATGCTGGCCCAGCGTCGCGATTTAGCAGTGGGCCGTTTGTTTACGGATATGGCCAACAGCCTCCCAGCCAACCCAGAGCTGATGGGGTTTTCGGTCTCCTGGGAGCTGGACTATATCAATATTCTAAATTTGCTGGAACAGCAGCAAATTCCTATTCGTAGCTGCGATCGCACCGCTGATCATCCCCTCATATTTGGCGGAGGGCCTGTACTGACAGCCAATCCTGAACCCTTTGCCGATTTCTTTGACATTGTTTTACTGGGCGACGGTGAAGATTTAATTCCTACGTTTATCGACACATACCAAACAGTCCGAAATGCCAACCGTCAGCAGCAGCTACGAGCTCTAGCTCAGGTTCCAGGCATCTATATTCCTAGTCTGTATCAGCCAATTTATGACTCTCCCACCAGTCCCCTCAGCCGGATAGAGCCCATGGACGACGCCCCTGCTGTCGTCAAGAAGCAAACCTATCGCGGAAATGTGCTGCTGGCCTCAACCGTAGTCACAGAAAAAGCCGCCTGGGAAAATATATTTATGGTGGAGGTGGTGCGCAGCTGTCCTGAAATGTGTCGCTTCTGTCTGGCCAGCTATCTGACGCTGCCTTTTCGCACCGCTAGTCTAGACGAATCATTAATTCCAGCTATTGAGCGAGGGCTGCAGGTGACCCAACGTCTGGGTCTTTTGGGAGCTTCGGTCACCCAGCATCCCGGATTCGAAGAGCTGCTAGACTATATTAATCGGCCTGACTACGACGATGTGCGTTTGAGTATTGCATCGGTACGCACCAATACGGTCGATGAAAAACTCGCTAAAACTTTGGTCAATCACGGCACTAAGTCCATTACCATTGCCGTAGAAAGCGGCTCAGAACGGGTACGGCAAACCATTAATAAAAAGCTGGACACCGCCGATATTGAAAAAGCCGTCGTCAATGCCAAGGCAGGGGGTCTGAGCAGCGTCAAACTCTATGGCATGGCAGGCATTCCTGGCGAAACCGAAACCGACTTAGAAGCAACGGCCACCATGATGCTGCAGCTTAAAAAAGCCGCTAAAGGACTACGCCTGACCCTGGGATGCAGCACCTTTGTACCTAAGGCTCATACGCCTTTTCAATGGTACGGGGTCAATCCTAAGGCGGAAAAACGACTAAAATTTTTACAGAAGAAGCTGCGATCGCAAGGTATCGACTTTAGACCCGAAAGCTACAACTGGTCAGTCATTCAAACCCTCATTTCCAGGGGCGACCGCCGGATTAGCCAGCTATTAGAACTAACGCGTCACTACGGTGACTCCCTAGGGAGCTATCGGCGGGCATTCAAGGAACTTAAAGGACAGCTCCCGCCGCTGGACTTTTATGTGTATACAGACTGGTCTACAGAGCAAACATTACCCTGGGACCATCTCGAAGGTCCGTTACCTAAAACTACCCTGATCAAACATCGACAGACGGCTGAGACCCACATGGCCACTGAACTCATAAAATAATCGCGCAACTCCACGCTCAAAGGCAGCCCGGAGCGTCAAATGATATGGCTTCGATGTTCAACAGTTTGACGAGTCCTAAAGATAAAACCAGTATCTGTTTGGTTAAACACCGACAACAGTTTTTTCCAAACAATAAACGGCAGCGTCAGCGGCCACAGTAGCGCGGCAACAACGACAAAGACCCAGTTAAAAACACTTTTCTTCGAAGCTGCCGTATCCCGAAAGAATGCAGATAGCGCAATTAAAAAGGTAACCGTAGCCGGGAGTACGTAGTACAAATAGCTCATGATCGCTCAACTAAACACCCAAATATCTCTCTGATTGTCCAATAGCACAGACATCAAGCATCGCCCATAGCGACTCATTCATCTCTAATTTAAAGACTGGTTTAGAGTTTAATGACTATACCAGTTCCATTCTTTGACCTGATGTAGCAGGCGCTGCGCCGCCGACAAATCTGATAGACCAGAGACATCAACCGTCGGTATCTGTTTACCACGGCGCACCAAATCATGACGGTAAGTACGATCATAGTAAATTAAGATTATCGCCGCTGCAGCCGCTAGTTCACCGCTCTTAATATGTTGAACGGCCTGCTGGGTACGCAGACCTCCCAAACGCTTATGTAATCGCTCAGTAGCAGCCACTAGCTCATCCGGATTTGCCTGGCCGTACACATCGACCAGTATCTCCAGCCGTTCTGTCTGGGAGCGTAGTATTTCCAGCGTATTGGCCGCTTCCATTTGGTCCATGATTTCTCGAGGAACGCAGCAAATACCCACCCGCCGACTTTCCGCTTCAACCCACACAGGGCGACTGGGGTCAAATGTAAGCCATTGCTCAGCAATTAGATTTTCATACTGTTCGGTACTGGGCTGAGGCGGTAGCATCAGGGCACCATAGCTGCTCCCGCGATGGTTGGCTAAGCCTTCTAAGTCTAAAACCTGTTCTCCCAGCGACCGCAATGCATGTAGGATATCGGTTTTCCCCGTGCCGGTCATCCCCCCGACAACAATGATGGGCCGAGACAGCGCCAGTGTTGTTCGAACCCAGTGACGGAAGGCTTTATACCCGCCGCTGAGCAGGCTAACATCTAGCCCTCCGGTTTCTAATAGCCAGCCAACGGACCCACTGCGCATCCCACCGCGCCAGCAGTGTACGCGCACCTGCCGCTCAGGGGCTAACGCCTTTGCTTTTTTGACCAGTCCTGCCATTTTCGGACCAACTAGCTCCAGACCCAGTTCAACGGCGGTCTCTTTCCCCTGCTGCTTATAGCAGGTACCAACCTGGGCCCGTTCTGCATCGGAGAACAGTGGAAAACTGATGGCATCAGGTAGATGGCCCTGGGCATACTCACCAGGACTGCGAACATCTAAAATAGGGCCAGAAGCTTGCCAAAAGTCGGATATAGAGAGGGTCTGAGGCACCAGGTCGTCAAGTAAAGAACAGTCGAAAGCGTAGGCCAGTTTATCCCTTGATTGTAAAAGCCCCCTGTCCTGCTACCGCCTCAACAACGTTACCAATGTGACGGCTGTGAATATAGCCTTTATGCCGCAGCGTAGCCAAACAATCGCCAATGGCGGCCTGGGGCACGGCAGCGAGTAGTCCCCCTGATGTCTGCGGGTCAAACAAGAGCGGATAGTTGGCATGACGGGGCTGGGGGTTACTGAGATAGCGCTCTGTCTGCTGATTGCGACGATGCAGAGAGCTAAAATACCCTGCTTGAAAACAGGCGTGTGCCCCCGGTAATACTGGCAAGGCATCCAGATCTAAATCTACAGCCAGTCCTGCTAGCAGCATTTCATGCAAATGTCCCAATAGGCCAAACCCGGTCACATCGGTGCAGGCTACGATGTCGTGGTCTCGAAAACAATCAGTAGCAAGCTGATTAGACTGCACCATACTGACTACAGCAGCATCAATCCAGCGTCCCTTTGCCGCCCGCTGCATATCGGCTGCAAATAGCACTCCGGTCCCCAGGGGCTTGGTCAAAATTAACCCTAGACCGGGTCGCAAATTTTGTTTGGTTAGGATCTCATCAGCTGCCACCCATCCATTACAGGCAAACCCCAGAGATAGTTCTGGACCTTCGATAGTATGGCCGCCCACTAGCCAGGTTTGGGACGGAGTCAGCGCCTGATAGGTACCAGCCATAAGCTGATACAGGGTTTTGGTCTGAGCGCGATCGGTACCGTAGGGTAGTGTGACCGTAGCTAGCACTGTTTGTGGGGTAGCTCCCATAGCAAATAAATCGCTTAAACAGTGATTGACACAGATCTGGGCGAACACATAGGGATCGTCCACAAGGGCACGAAACTGATCCACCGTCTGTACGGCTAGTTTCCCTGGAGGGGTAGCGACGACAGCCGCATCATCTGGGGCATTCAAACCAATTTTGACCGGATTGGGCCAGTGGCGCATTTCTGGAAATTTTTCTTGAGCCTGGCTAAGGGCGCGGCTCAAAACAGAACGCCCCACCTTTGAGCCACAGCCGGCACAGTGATAACTAGGGTCTGAAGACCCAGATACCGGAACTGCCGCCATCGACGGAAACTGGTTAAACAGCCCCATAAACTTGCCATCGATATGATGCTTCCAGCGTCGAAACCAAATCGATTCAGCTGACCATCGTCCCCTAGAGGCAATGGCTCCACCGGTACCTAGGTCAATGATGTTGAGAAACTGACGCTGAGGCTTAAAAGGCTTGAGCGGTTGACCGGTGAGATAGCGCTGCAGATTTTGATAGAGGGGCGGCCCCTGACGCACAGCAAAAACCCCGGCCTTAGGTCGGGGATGATTGACCATGGTAGCTACGTCTCCCACCGCAAAAACGTTGCGATGGGACCGGGTCTGCAGCGTATCTTCAACTAAAATAAAGCCGCTGCTGTCTGTGGAAAGTCCCGTGCGTGCGATCCACGGAGCGGCACTCGCATTGGTAACCCAAAAGACGAGATCGCACCTAACCTGCAGCCCAGACTCACACTGCACCTGCATCGTATCTGGAGCGAGCTGCTCTACCCCACATACAGATTCCGATAGATGGGTGTGGATGCCGCGATCGCGAAAAATCTTAGTTAGCTGACGCTGGGTCGCCCGACTGCGTCCTGTAGCCAGTCTTGCCCCTCGGTGAAACACATGGACATTTACCTGACTGGCCAGCTGCTGCAAACGCACCTGCATATTGAGTGCAAGCTCCACACCGCCAACGCCACCACCCACAATACCGATGGTGGCCACATCGTTTACTTCTTTTAGATAGGCATCCCAGGCCCGCAGCAAATTAGGCACGGGCTTAGCTGGGATGGCATAGGTCTGGGCACCGGGCACCGATACAGTCTGAGGCGTACTACCAATGTCAATCGACAGCAGGTCGTAGCTCATGGGCGGATGCTGACGGCAGTAGATGATCTGTCGCTCCGCATCGATATCGACCACTTCATCCATCATCAGCCGACAGTTGGCAAACCGGGTCAGCGGACGCAGATCAATATGAGACTGATCAAAGTCATAGAGGCCCGAAATATGACAGGGCAGCATTCCGGAATAGGGGGTATCGACCAGATTGGTAATCAGCGTCAGCCGCACCCCGGCTGGCAAACCTTTCATCCCAATTTTTCGGAGCACAATGGCATGGGTATGGCCCCCACCAATCAAAAATAAATCCGTATGAATCGAAGCTGCTGCCTGCATGAATGGCTGTCTTTTAGGATATCTATCCTGACACTAATTCTTGAAACCGTGGATCGCTTTTTAGTGAGTCAAATACCGACTCCTGAGCGGCCTTCTGGCTCCATTGCTCAGGATTTAACGCAATGGCTTTTTGTAATGCCAGCAGCGCCAGATCATCCACGCGCATCTGCATATGACAGTAGGCTTTGAGATACCAGGCTAGATCTAGATCCATTTTTAGGGCAACGGCCTGATTGAAGTTTGCGATCGCGCTTTGAAAATCCTTCAATAGCATCAGCGCCAGACCGCGCCGGATCCAAGCTTCGTAGTAATCAGCCTGGAGTTCTATCACTTTGCCATAACAGGCAATAGCGTTCTGGGACTGTCCTTGCTCATCAAATACAATTCCCTGCTGGTACCACTCAGTTGGATCCTGCAGCTGTTGGTTCGTCATTGTTCTCTTATTCGTCCCATCGATCGCTTCTCGCCATCACCCTCTTCACCAAGACCGCATCAACAAAGAATATTGTGTTTGCTTAAAAAGGTGTATGCAATTTAAAGAAATTGATGTACATTATCGGGCAATATCGCAACTAGATCCATTAAACGATAGCCTATTGATCGAGTTGCCACAGCGCATCTGAGCAAACCAAACAGACCAACAGATTGGACCTATCGCGCTGGCCTCATTTTTAATTGCCGCTGACCGTCTGGGAAAGCTCTCACTCACCCCTCTTATTGCCCCTCTTTCATAAAAGGCATCATATATGAAACCCAGCTCTACTAAATCCATCTCGGTCAAAGGGGTTGCCCAAACTCTCAGAGGTCATCTGAAGCGCAGCCTGCAGCCCCGACGATCAAATCTGGTCCGATTACTGCTGGTGGGAGGGCTATCGCTGTGGGGTATCACCAGTTTGGTCTTGCCAGCCCAACGCCGATCGGCAAAAGCTGCCGAGATCCAAATAGCTAGAGCCAGCAATCCCTGGAGTTTTGCCTCATTTCCAGTCGAGAATTTTCAAGCGTATACTTCCCCCTTTGGCTATCGTCAGTCCCCCTATGGCGGCGAACAGTTTCACTACGGTTTAGATATCGCAGCTCCCGTAGGCAGCTATATCCGCAACTGGTGGGAAGGACAAGTCATCGAAGTTTCCGATGACAGCGCCTGTGGGACATCAGTCGTGATTGAATCTGGAGACTGGCAGCATATTTACTGCCATATGCAGGGCTACGTCACCTACGAAAACGGCAGACGGGTAATGGTTGACTCCGACGGCAACCTTCGTATTCAAGAAGGGGCCACTATCGGTACTGGCCAGCCCATTGGCCGGGTGGGAATGACTGGTCGCACCACCGGCCCTCATCTGCACTGGGGTCTGAAGTTTGAAAGCAGCTGGGTAGATCCGGCCATGGTCCTACGAGCCATGTATGACGACCAGCGGGCCATTCGCTAAAGGATAGAACCAGACCCCGCAGCAGTTCCGGAGTTCCGATATGTTTCAGACATTATCGGAGCAACTCTTTGAGCTTTATGATCTGCAGCACAATCTATCGACCAGTCAAAATGCTATCGTCTAGCTAAGGCCATCTTTGCGAGTGGCTGGGTACATTACAGCTGTACCTCCGTTCGACCACATCCCCACTACCTATGACTGCTCCAATGTCTGAAGCTGAAAACACTCGCGCTGTTCTTCGTTCCCAAGAGCCAGAGTCACAGTACGAACTTCCCTGGAACCGTGAAGGTGAGTTTGAAATAGAGGCACTCATCGTTAGCCAGAGTAAAAGCGACCTCTTAGTTAAAGTTAAAACCGATCGCGGTGAAAATCATCTGACTATTTCAGGATTTTTACCCGGCCGAGTTTCGGGGCAGCGCTGGCGTCTAGAATGCCTGCGCTCCTCCGGCAGTATTGAACTCTTAGATGGTGAGCCCATCGAATAGATTAGCCGAGGTCTATGGGCCAAGGGTCTAAAATTTGTTAACCCGTTGGACCCCTTAAAGCAACATTGCCCCCGCCTCAGGCTAGGGGCAACTAGGCTAATGGAGCTATCGATTCGTAGAGGGTATGTTGACGTACTCGCTGACAATACCTCGAAACTCTTCACCATCAATGGTTTCTTTCTCTACTAGACGATCGACGAGCCGATCCAACAGGGAGCGATTGTTTTGCAACATAGAGCGGGCCTGATCATAGGCCGTCAGGGCAATTTCTCGGACTCGTTTGTCAATTTTTGCAGCCATCTCTTCAGAATACTCCGACCGCTGCATCAGGTCGCTACGCCCTAGGAAAACAGCGCTACTAGGCGACTCCATCGCAAATTTACCCAGCTCTGACATCCCAAAGCGGGTAATCATCTGACGAGCAATATTAGTCACCTGCTGAATATCGTTTGCGGCCCCCTGGGTGATTTCATCGGTGCCAAAGACAATTTCTTCAGCGGCTCGTCCACCCAGGGCCATGGTGATCCGGTCAATCAGCTCAGCATAGGAAATCAGACCGTCATCCACCCGGTCTTCTTTGGGTAGATAGCTGGCAAATCCTCCTATCCCACCAGAACGAGGAATAATAGTGACCTTAGCTAAGGGGTCTGAATGCTTAAGCATGGTGCTCACCAGAGCATGCCCGACTTCGTGATAGGCGATCAGCCGCTTCTTTTTGCTGTCGAGTAGAGGCGTCAGCGTCAGTCCAATGGTAAGGCGATCTACAGCATCGTCAATTTCTTCCATGGTGACGGCATCTTTGCGACGACGCGCTGTGAGGATAGCAGCCTCATTGAGCAAATTGGCGAGCTGCGCTCCCGAGAATCCGGGGGTGCGACGTGCGATCGCATCAAGGTTCACATCATCCGCTATTTTTTTATCGCGGGCGTGGACATCTAAAATACCCAAACGACCCTTGTAGCTGGGCAGATCAACGGTAATTTGTCGGTCAAATCGGCCAGGTCGCAGCAGCGCCGCATCCAAAACATCAGGTCGGTTAGTGGCAGCAATCACAATAATGCCGCTGTTACCCTCAAACCCGTCCATCTCCGTGAGCAGCTGATTCAGCGTCTGTTCTCGCTCATCGTTGCCACCGCCAATACCGGCTCCACGCTGACGTCCCACCGCGTCAATCTCGTCAATAAAAACGATACAGGGGGAGTTTTCCTTGGCTTTCTTAAATAGGTCGCGGACCCGGGAAGCCCCCACACCCACAAACATTTCCACAAATTCAGAGCCTGAGATACTAAAGAACGGTACCCCCGCTTCGCCTGCAATGGCTTTCGCCAGCAATGTTTTACCCGTTCCTGGCTGTCCCACTAGCAGCACCCCTTTGGGAATGCGCGCGCCGATAGCCGTAAACTTTTCGGGGTTTTTTAAGAAGACAACGACTTCTTGTAGCTCTTCCTTGGCTTCTTCAATACCGGCAACATCATCAAACATCACCCCCGTTTTCGCCTCCATCTGAAAGCGAGCCCGAGAACGGCCAAAGTTCATCGCACCGCTAGCAGAATTGGCAGAGCGGCGCAAAATCATCAGCAGCGCAAAGACAACAATTAGAGCTAGCAGGGCATTTACCGCTAGTCCCGTCAGCGCGCTGTTGTCTGAGCGCTCTAGGACTTCATACTCTACGCCGCTGCTGCGCAGTTTCTGCAACAGGGGCTGATTGTAGACATCGTTAGCAAATAGCTTAACCGGCTGCAAAGACTCTGCTTCTTCTTCCCCCTTAAGCTGGACATTGGCCACTTTGCGTAGATTGTCTAGCTCAACCCGCTGCACTTCACCGCTGTCAAGCTTTTCTAACAGCTGACCATAGGTAAGGGCCGTTTCTTCAGTCTCTTCTACTTGAGCAATTGCCATCTGAGGAGCCACCAGCGGAGCCGCCAAGAGTGTTTGCAGCAGCAGCCAGCCAGTAGCCAAGGTGCGCGTAGTACGCTGGCTAAATGTAGCGGAACGAGAGGGGCGAGTAGGCTTGTTCATAGAGGACAGATCGCTAAAAGTTAGACTAAAGATAAGGATTACTGCGTCAGGCTGAATACTTCAGGCTAAGAATCGAACCGCCGCGGCTATTCCCTGACCAATCGACACACCTAGTTTAGCGCTCTAATCCGTTAATCAGCCTTATCTGTTATGCAAGGGCTTTTATCTGATATGTAAGGAACTACGTTGAGGCAATGGCCACAACCGCATTCTGCCCACCAAAGCCAAAACTGCTACACAGCATATGGGTGACAGACTTAGCGCAACAGAAATGGGGACCGACAAAATTTAGGTCAAACTCAGGACGTTTTAGTCCGACAGAAGGGGGCAAGACGCTCTGTTTCAAGCCCAATAAACTGATGACCACACCGACTAGCCCAGCTGCGCCTAAGGTATGTCCGGTAGCACCCTTGGTGGAACTCACCGCAGCCTGAGGAAAAAGCTGCTGAATCATATAGGCTTCATTGGCATCGTTAAGCCGGGTACCGGTGCCATGGGTATGGATATAGCCAATATCCTCAGACTGCAGTCCGCTACGCTGCAGACACTGCTGAGCAACGGCTACGGTACCCTCCCGACGAGAGGAACTGATGTGATAGGCGTCGTTGCTCAGTCCAAATCCTAAAATTTGACCATAGGGCTTACTAGTGGCGGCTTCTCGGGTTTCTAAAACAACCGCTGCTGCGCCCTCACCTAAAACTAGACCATTGCGATCGCAATCAAACGGGTAGCAGCCCTCTGTAGCCATAGCCCCCATCCGCCGAAACCCGCTCAGCGTTAACGGTGTAATCGGCGCATCCACAGCGGCTACCAGCACACGATCACACTGCCCCGTCTGTAGCAGTAAATAGCCCTGAAACAGCGCCCATAGACCGGTCGCACAGGCAGCCATAGGTGCCAATACAGGCCCTTGAGCCCCAACGACCCGGGCTAGCTGACCAGACAGTTCACAGGGTAGTGCTTCCATCCAATGGTCCAGAGACAGCTCCTGCCGGGCCATCGCCTCCCACCGATTTAGATAGCTACGGCTAGAGCCCACCACCACCCCAAAGGTCGTCAGGGGGGTGGTTAGCTGCGCATCGCCCAGCGCGGACTTTGCCACCGTGGTTAGCAAAGCGTCTGGCTGAGCCGGTCGCTTTGCGATCATCGCCAGCGGTACCGGTGGCATCGATAAAAACGGCTGACGAAGTGCGATCGCACTTTCATCAGCCAATACTCTAGACCAGGTTGTCGCCGCATCGCCCAAGGCAGTCCACAGCCCAACACCAGTGACAACCACATCAATCATCTAGCAAGCTACGACTCAACTGCGATCGCACTACTCAGTGACCAAACTATCTAATCCGTCCGTCACAGCAGCTGACTCCAGCACATCACCCTGCTGAATACCGTCAACCACATCCATTCCCTCAGTCACATAGCCAAAGACCGCGTAGCTGCCATCTAAAAAGGGTAGGTCTGCCAGCGCAAAATAAAACTGAGCTGAGGCCGAATCAGGAAACTGAGACCGAGCCATGGCCACAGCACCGCGAGTGTGGGGTAAAACCGGTTTAGCTGTGGTGCCCGCAGCTTCAAACGTTTGGCTATACACAGGCTGCTCTGCCCCTTCGGGAGTAATCTCCAAAGGAATCAGCCGTTTTTCCTGAGTATCTGGGTCAATAAAGCCACCGGTACCCAACTGCTGAACCGGCACCGACGGATCTGTACTTTGAGGATCTCCCCCCTGAACCACAAACGGTTGGGGCTCGCGCACCACACGGTGAAATACCGTACCGTCGTAGACTCCACGTTCAACTAGATCAACAAAGTTACCAGCCGTAATCGGGGCCTGAGTCCCATCCACTTCAATAATGATAGCTTCACCGCCGACCACCAGCTCCACAGTCGCTTTGCCCTCTAACCTGGCCAGCCCTTCTGGAATAGGAACTTCGGCTATCTCTGTCGATGAAGCAGGTTCCGCTGGCGCAGCCGCTGACTCGGATGGCTCAGTTGTCCCAGCCGTACAGCCCACCATAAATAATGCAACGACCAAACTAACGGCCCATCTGATGCGGAAACCCAAAACCATAATTCATTCCTTCGTTGTTTAAGGGCACCATATCTTGTCACAGGCAAACAGCCTTTTCAAGCGGGCCCTGACTGGATAATCGTTGTAAACAATGCTACAGACCCTCTAGAGGAACCTGCAAGAACCGAGCCAGCTCAGCCCCCTGATTCTCTACAGCCGACAGCGACATTGGCTGCCCCACGCGAGTCAGCGGAATATCGCCTTTCCCCTTAACCCGCAGATAGATTGCCCGCTTGGGATTTAAACCTTCACGAATTTGAACTCGTATAGCCGTAATCGAGTCCAACGGATACTTAAAATCAATTTTGCGATTTTTGCCTGGAAATCCCCATCGAAAAATTTGGACTTCTTGAGCGTCCTTATCAAACTGGTTGTAGCCGCCCCCAACATTCCATACGCAAATTAGCCAGAGATATAGCGACAGCAGTAACGCCGCTGTGCCATAAAAACACATCACAATTCCCTGAGGGATAAAAATTAGCTGAGTTGGATTAGCAAACGGCAACAGGTTAACACCTGTATAGCTAGAGACCCCAGCCAGCAAAAAACCAGCTCCACCAACGCTCGTCACCAGAGCCCACCAATAATTGCTCCAACGGCGAGATCCTAAAATTTCACGACGGAGGACATCGTCCTTCTCAGAGGCGTCAGAAATAGTTGCTTTAGAAACAGCCATACCTAAGTAGAAAAAAGTTGTGTTAAATAGACGTTACAGGTCAGCTCAATGGCATCCTACGCAAAATGTTGGATTAACAAGCCAAAGCCCAGGCCATTAGCCTAGCAAACAGGATGACGTCCAAACCGCTTAATCAGATTTAGCTAGCGACGCCCCCACGCTCGCGGGAGTAGATATCCTTAACCTCACAGATTTAACGGAGTGAACACCGACTCAATCTTTCAAAAGGCTACAGATTCTGATAATATCTCTTTAACTTTTGCAACGTTCAAAACCCACTGACGATACCCAACTGAGCCGGGCTTCACAGGCTCGTTAATTGGTTTCACGTAATTTTGTTAACTGTTTTCATAAGAGGACTCCATGACCAGTCAGCCCGACCGCGTGGTACTAATTGGTGTTGCCGGTGATTCAGGATGCGGAAAATCCACATTTTTGAAGCGCCTCAGCGATCTTTTTGGCGAAGAGTTTATGACAGTCATCTGTTTGGATGACTATCACAGTTTGGATCGCAAGCAGCGCAAAGTAGCTGGGGTGACGGCCCTGAATCCTAAGGCGAACAACTTTGATCTGATGTATGAGCAAATCAAAGCTCTTAAATCAGGTAATCCTATTGATAAGCCAATCTACAACCATGAAACTGGTTTACTTGATCCGCCAGAGCGAGTCAATCCGAATCATGTTGTGGTAATCGAAGGTCTGCATCCTCTCTACGATGAGCGTGTCCGTGATCTGCTTGACTTCAGTGTCTATCTTGACATTAGTGACGAAGTCAAGATTGCCTGGAAGATCCAGCGGGATATGGCAGAGCGGGGGCATACGTACGAAGACGTATTAGCCTCTATTCAGGCCCGTAAGCCTGACTTTGATGCCTACATTGACATTCAAAAGCAGTACGCCGACGTTGTTCTTCAAGTTCTACCTACAAACTTGATCAAGGAAGACAAGGATCGCAAGATTCTGCGGGTACAGATGATTCAAAAAGAAGGTATAGAAGGCTTCGAACCCGCTTATCTGTTTGACGAAGGCTCCACAATTAACTGGGTGCCCTGCGGTCGTAAACTTACCTGCTCTTATCCAGGTATTCGCATGGCCTACGGCCCCGATACCTACATGGGTAACGAGGTGTCCATCTTAGAGATTGATGGCCAGTTCGAAAAACTAGAGGAGCTTATCTATGTCGAAGAGCACCTGAGCAACATCTCGACCCGCAGCTATGGCGAAATGACCGAACTACTGCTAAAGCATCGGGAGTATCCTGGCTCAAATAATGGTACAGGGCTCTTCCAGGTACTGGTGGGTCTCAAAATGCGGGCCACTTATGAGCGACTCACAAGCTCACGGGCGGGTGTAGCTGCTGTAGCCAGTTAGGCTGTCGAGAAATCGATATCAGGATTCTATCAGTATCGCTGGGCTATCAAGCCCAGCGACTTTTTTATCAGTACAGCTGTTGGTCAATAAAGCACCTGTGTCAGGTTCTAGTATTTGATAGGGAATGCTATATTGGCTCCTGTGCCTTTATAGAGATTGACTAGATAGCCCCGGTACGGCGGTTCAATCGTTGTACTACTCATTAAAGGAGGATGCAAAAAGCACCTCAATACGCCTTAAACGGTAGTGGTCCCATTGCATAAAGCTGAATAGCGAGAGAAAATCCTGAGGGCCTTGAATACTGACAGAATATTGACAGTAGCGAAATTATTGGCGGCCTGATATTTCTCCAAACATTCATCATTTCATGGTTAGCATGGCTTCAGGTTCTCATCTCAGCAGTATTCTTATCGTCGAAGATAGTCAAGGCCGACGAGAAATTGTCCTTGATGGCTCGGTTTACTCTGTCGGTCGCGATGCGAAATGTGATATTCGCCTTGCGTCTCAGTTTGTTTCTAGACACCACGCTACGCTAGTCCAGCTGCCCAAGGACGACGATAGCTACTACTACCGCATCGTAGATGGCAATCTTAAAGGCAAGCCTAGCGCCAATGGCATGTTGATCAACGGGCGTAAGCTACAGGCTCACGATCTGAAAAACGAAGATGAAATCGTCTTTGGCCCTCAGGCTAGAGCCATCTATTACCAGCTCAAGCGGGATACCACATCAACAGTACCCCCCGACGAGTTTGATATTACGCTCATCAGCCCCAATATGATCGACGAGGACGAGGAAGGCTAAAAAGCCTGGTGCCCTTGCAGACGATTTCCGGTATTTCAGGGATAAATCTGATAGCTGCTAGCTTGCTTTTCGCTCAATGGCCTGGTTGACCAGTTGAAAAACTTTATGACAGTGGTTGTTAGCTTTTAGAGGGAGCTCCTCGTTTTTAACCACCAAATTTACAGTAGCCGTAGAATTTTGGGGCACAAGCTCAGTTTTCTCAGTGGAGCTGAGCAGCACTTCAACGGTGGCTAGCTGACTGTAAGAGACCATACCAGGACGTTCTTTTGCCATCATGTAGTCACGATCCTGATAGACCAGATGAAGACCACAAGACTGAAGGACATCTGGCAGAGATTCCCGAAGGTTATTGACAGGAAGGACGCTTACGAAAAGGTTGGTATACCGGGCCATAGAAAACTCTAGAGCTACTGCACAATCTTAAAATCTACAATGTTTGTCGAGGGTGAAGCGATCAGTTCAGGCTAGAAATCAATTTAGACGCTGCACTATCTACCTGGCTTATTATTTCAGCTAACCTAGGTATAAATCTGCATTCGCTTTTACCCTTCTTGGGAACAGTAAACTTTTCAGGATAAGTATAGGTTAAGTCTACGAACAACCATTACATTTTGCATCAATAATACCCTTTCAGGAACTGTTTATGAGTGTGTATTTACGGCAGTCCCATCTGCGAGTTGGATAGAGCTTTGCCCAAAGCCGTCTCAGGATTTTTTGCGATCGCTCCTTGAGATAGCATGGGCCAAGCGCTCAGCATATTCGAAGCAGTTGGGGACACATGCGGGGAAAACTCATTGTTTTTGAAGGAATTGAGGGAAGTGGTAAAACGACCCAAATCAAGCAGCTGCATCAATGGTTAGAGCAGCTGCTTGAACGCAGCCTGTCCGATTATCCCACCGGAGTTATCGTCACCCGTCAGCCAGGAGGGACCTATCTTGGGCAGAAGATTAGGCAGATTTTACTCGATCCATCGCCCGATACTGGAAGTCTGACCAGTAAATCTGAGCTATTGCTGTATGCAGCCGACCGCGCTCATCACGTAGCACAAATCTTGATGCCTGCTCTTAAAACCGGACATTTGGTTCTTTGCGATCGCTACACCGCCTCCACCGTTGCTTACCAGGGCTATGGTCGTCAGCTCGATTTAAATTTGATAAAAACCCTCAATACTATTGCGACAGGTGGCCTTACCAGCGACCTTACTCTATGGCTAAAGTTGGACGTGGCTGCCGGACTCAAGCGGATTGGCTCTCGAGGGGAAACCGACCGCATTGAGCAGGCCGGTCTAGAGTTTCATCGACGAGTTCATCAAGGGTTTGTAGCTCAGGCCAAGCAGCAAGAGCGGTTTGTTACCGTTGATGGCAGCCTAGAGCAAGCAGCCGTCACGGAGCAGATCAAGGCTATTCTCTCGACCTACATGCAGCAGTGGTATGGCATCTAGAGCAGCCGAGGGGACAAAAGCCGAGCTGGGTCAGTACTTTGCCCATATCGTTGGGCAGTCCCAAGCAGTTGATTTACTGACGCAGGCCGTCGTCAGACAGCGGGTTGCGCCTGGCTATTTGTTTGTGGGTCCGGCCGGGGTGGGCCGAAGTATGGTAGCCACAGCCTTTGCAACCATACTCCTAGACAGCGCCAATGAAACCCCAGACAGCCTCAATCGGCGTATTCAGTCTCGCAATCATCCAGACCTACTGTGGGTTGAGCCGACCTATCTACATCAAGGCAAACTATTGAGCGTCGCTGCAGCTCAAGCAGCCGGTCTCAAGCGTCGCGGTCGTCCGCAGATCCGCTTAGAACAAATTCGAGACATTGCCCGCTTTTTGGCACGTCCGCCCCTAGAAGCCAAGAGAGCGGTTGTCGTCATTGAGGCGGCCGAACTGATCGCCGAAGCCGCCGCCAACGGTTTACTTAAAACATTAGAAGAACCCGGACAGGCCACTTTAATCTTGATTGCGCCTGACCAGCAGGTACTATTGCCCACACTGATTTCCAGGTGTCAGACAGTGCCATTTCGGCGACTGAGTCCTCCAGATTTGGCACAGATTCTCATCAAGACAGGACATCAAGCTATCCTGGATTCTCCAGAGGTCGTTAATCTAGCCCAGGGAAGTCCAGGCAGCGCGATCGCAAGCTGGCAACAGCTACAAACCATTCCCTCAGAACTGCTGGAACAAGTAAGCCAGCCACCTCCAGATCTGCGTAGCGCTTTAGACCTGGCCCGTCAAATTGTCCAGACTCTAGAACCTGAATCCCAGCTTTGGCTGCTGGACTACTTGCAGCAAAGCCGCTGGCAGCAAGGGTATATCCAAGGAATGGAGCAGCTAGAGCTGGCTCGTAAACAGCTGCTGCGCTATGTGCAACCCCGATTGGTCTGGGAAGTAACACTGATGAATCTGCAAGAATTAAACTAGATAGTATGGTTTGGCTAGCGTTCTCTAAAAACTCAGTAGAGACCAACCCGCATTTGCCCCTTCATAAGTGCCTGAGCTTATCGGCTGTATACGAGGCACGCTTCGTATGGTTTCACAATCGGCCCCCCTTAAAAAACCCAGGGTTTGGATCGCCCTAGCGCTGCTGGTGCTGACTGGCGGTGCATCACTTATGGCGCTGCGCTCGGCGCGACAATTGCGACAGGCTGCCCTTGAAGAAGCCGCTCAACCACCGCCAAAACGAGTAGATGTAGCCGCTCTCGGTCGGATCGAACCCAAAGGTCAGGTCATTGACATCGCCGCTGCCGAGACTGGAATTTTAGCCCGTCTGCTGGTGGATGAAGGGACCCAGGTAGCTCCCGACCAGATACTGGCAGAACTAGACATGTACGAAGTCCGTAAAGCTGAGCGCGACTATGCCGCCAGTCAACTCGCAGAAGCACAGGAGACCTTGGCAGCCGAGCGCGGTTTAGGCACCGCTCGTATTGCTGAAGCCAATACAAAAGCGGGGCAGATTGACCAGCCTCAAGCCCAAGCGATCTCAGCCCAAGCCGCAGAAATTCGTAGTTTAGAAGCCCGTCTGTCCCTCGCCCGCATTGACCTAGCTCGATTTGAAAATCTGCTGGCTAAAGGAGCCATTACCCAGCAAGAGTTTGACAGACAGCAAACAGAGGTGAACGAACTCACCAGTGATATTGCCAACGCTAATGCCACTAAAACTCAGCTAGAACTGGCGCGAGACACCGCCTTAGAAAACGCAGCCGCTCAAGTCTCTATGGCCGAAGCTGATTTACAGCTAGCTGCGGTGGAAGCAGGTGTAGAATCTGCCCGACAAAATCTGACCCTGGCTGAGGCTCAGCTCAATCGCACCCTGATTAAAGCGCCTTCAGCAGGACAGGTCTTAGATATCTATATTCAGCCCGGAGAAGCCGTATCCAACAATCGGCTCATGTCCCTGGGTAACACCGATGAAATGTATGTGGTGGCTGAAGTCTATGAAACCGACGTTGGTCTGGTGCAACCGGGACAAACCGCCACTATCACCAGTCGTAACGGTGCCTTTGCAGGCTCCCTGAGCGGCACAGTTGAAACCGTTGGACTACAGATTTTTAAGAACGATGTGTTAGACGATGATCCGGCGGCCAACGCCGACGCCCGCATTGTGGAGGTACGGATCGCCGTGGATCAAGATGAGGCCGTAGCAATGCTCACCAATCTACAGGTGGACGTGCTGATCGACATTGAAACCGATACTGGGGAGAGCTAGCCATGGCTAGAGTGTCGGTGGCCTGGTCTAATCTGATGCATGAACGGACACGGCTAGTGGTTGCGATCGCAGGTGTCGCCTTTGCCGTCATCCTCATTTTTATGAACCTGGGGTTTATGGGAGCCTTAATTTCCACCGCCACCAACTTCTATGAGCAGTTTAACGCCGAGCTATTTTTAATTTCCCCCGAAACCCTAGAGATCAGCACCTCCACCGCGTTCCCTAGAGAACGACTTTACCAGGTCGCCGGAGTAGACGGCGTCGAGCGCATTATGCCCCTCTACAGCGAGTACCTACTGTGGCGTAATCCAGAAACGGGTGTCAGCCGCGCCATTTTTGTCTATGGCATCAATCCCAACGACCCTGTATTTCTGATGCCTGAATTGCAGGGAAACGAAGCTCGACGTATTCTCAGTCGGCCAGATACTACGTTTATCGACCGGCTCTCCCGTCCCGAATTTGGCCCTCAGGAGGTGGGGACCACCACAGAAGCCGACCGGCGTCGCATTATCATCGGCGGCTCTTATGCCCTAGGGGGTGGGTTTGCAGCCGACGGTACGCTGATTATGAGCGACCAAAATTTTGTCCGCTACCTAGAGCCCCGCCCCCTCAGTTTGGTCAATGTGGGACTGGTTAAACTTAATCCCGGAGCTTCCCCTGAAAAAGTGGCATCAACCATGCGCTCGTTGCTGCCCGCTGATGTAAGCGTCTACACCAAAGCAGGCATTATTGAGAATGACTCCACCTACTGGCTAGAAGCCACCTCCATTGGTTTTATCTTTAGCATGGGTGTGGCGGTTTCATTTGTGGTGGGGGCCGTAATTGTCTATCAAATTTTATTTACCGACATTCGCGATCACCTGCCCGAGTACGCCACCATGAAAGCCATGGGCTACCGCTCGCAGTACTTATTTAAGATTGTGCTGCAGGAAGCTATTTTTCTAGCTGTTCTAGGCTATATTCCCGGCCTTGCCGCTGCGCTGGGGCTGTATCACCTGACAGCGAAAGCAACTGCTGGCACTCTACCTGTGGCCATGAACGGCGGTCGCGTCATGTTTGTGCTGATATTAACGCTGCTGATGTGCAGCCTATCGGGGCTAATTTCTGTGAGAAAAGCCGTCACCGCTGACCCAGCCGAAATCTTTTAGGAGGAAATCATGCTTAAACGGATTCCTCTGGCTTGGTTAAATCTCACACACGATCGCCGTCGCTTTGCTACGTCTCTGGCGGGTGTGGGGTTTGCTGTCCTGCTGATGTTTATGTTTAACGGGTTTATGAATGCCCTTTACGACAGTCAGCTGCAGCTGCTTAACCGGTTTAATGGCGAAATCGTTATCGTCAATCGACTGCGCACCAACATGTTTGTGCCCCGAGCCTTTGCCCGCAGACGGCTGTACCAGGCACGTGCGTTTGAGGGAGTACAGGATGCCTATGCCATGTACATCAGTGAGGTGAACTGGAAAAATCCAGAAAATCGTAAGTCTCGCGTTGTTAGAGTGATCGCCATTAACCCGGATGAGCCAGTGCTCAATATTCCGGCCATTGCATCCCATCGTCAGGCCCTCAAGCTACCGGAAACCGCTCTGATGGATACTCAGTCTCGGGCTGAAGTCGGGCCGATTGAAACAGGTGTCGTCAGCGAACTAGCAGACCGACGCATTCGTTTGGTTGGCACCTTTACCATGGGAACCGACTTTGCATCAGGCAATGGCAACTTGATCATGAGCGATCAGAATTTTCTGCGCTACTTTGCTGACCGGGGCCCCGAGGAAGATAAACGCAGCTTTGCCACGGTGGATATTGGTGTAGTGAAGCTATCTCCTGGCACTAATGTGGAACGCATGGTTAAAACCTTACGGGACACGTTGCCTAACGATGTGCTGGTGATGGCTCGCGATGGCGAAAACGGATTTGTCATTCGCGAGCGTAAATACTGGCAGGAAAACACCAACATCGGCTTTGTGTTTTCGCTGCTGACCAGCATGGGCTTTTTTGTCGGAATTATCCTGGTCTATCAGATTCTCTATACCGATGTGGCCGACCACTGGGCTGAATATGCCACCCTTAAAGCCATGGGCTATAAGAACGGCTACCTGCTGGGCGTTGTTATGCAGGAAGCTCTGATTTTGTCGGTGTTAGGGTTCATTCCCGGTGTTTTAGTCAGCCAGCTCCTATATACGGCTGCTGGCAATGCCACTGGGCTGTTTTTTCAGATGACGGCTGAGCGTGTCACAAATCTGTTGCTGGCCACTTTTATTATGTGTTTGGTGTCGGGTGCGATCGCAGTGCGCAAAGTTCAAACCACCGACCCAGCAGACGTATTTTAGAGGTATAGAACAATGGTCGCTAACTACAAAGCGGGTAAACAGGTAGTCCCCAAAAGTTTGGGACTGAATTTAGCAATTGAACAACTGTATTCTGGGGTTGAGCTAGATTAAATACATGTCGAATTCCACCATTGCCCCACCCGATCTAGCCGTTTATATTCAGCACCTCAACTATTCTTTTGGTGCAGGCGACCTGAGTAAGCAGGTCCTGTTTGATATTTCCCTGGATCTACCCAAAGGGCAGATTGTCATTCTTACCGGGCCTTCCGGTTCTGGAAAAACCACCCTACTCACATTGGCCGGAGCGCTACGACGCATACAGGATGGTAGCTTGCAGGTACTGGGCCAAGAACTCGTTGGTCTAGGCGATCGCGCCCTGGTCAATGTCCGCCGCAATATTGGCTTTATCTTTCAGGCCCACAACTTATTTGAATCACTCACCGCCAGCCAAAATGTGGAAATGGCGGTGGAGTTAACCGGGAATTTCTCTTCCAAGCGGGACCAGGCGGTTGCCATGCTCAGTGCCCTTGGGCTCGCAGACCGAGTCGATTACAAACCCAAATCGCTCTCCGGGGGCCAAAAACAACGGGTGGCCATTGCCCGTGCCCTGGTCAATCATCCTAAACTGATCCTGGCTGATGAACCCACCGCTGCCCTCGACAAAAAATCAGGCCGCGACGTGGTGACCTATTTGCACGATCTATCCCGTGAAGAAGGCTGTACCGTTTTAATGGTCACCCACGATAACCGCATTCTGGACGTGGCCGACCGGATTATCAACCTGGTGGACGGTCGGCTGGAATCGGACAGCAGCCCCAATGCCTTTGTCCAGAGCAAAACTAAAGAAGCTTTAGCAGACGTCAGTGCCGACATGTTTATCATGTAGGGATTAAACGTAAAACTATGATATTTGCCAATAGTGCCCAAGAGCTGACTTACCAGCGGGTACAAGACTATCTCCAAAGCAGTTTGTTTAAGCAAACAGTACGGGCCAGTGAGGAGCAGCCGTACTTTGATCTGCTATATCAGAACATCACGCTGATTGAGCTCCAGATACTCCCCTGGGAGACTCATCCTTACCCTGATCGGGCGCTGGCCATTGTGCGTGCCAGCAGCGGTGTGGCCAGCGGCTGCGGACCTGAGCTAGAGCTGCTGCGTTTTTTGCTAGACGAAAATCGTAAAATGCGGTTTGGTTCATTTCAGACCGGTGAGGCGGGTACCGTATTTTTTGCCAATCGCATTTTGGGTGGTGAGCATATGGACCCGATGGAGCTGGAGGTCTGTTTATTGTCAGTGGGTGCGATCGCAACTCGCTACAGCGACATCGTCATTACTAAGTTTGGCGGACAGCGTATCCTCGACACGACACAACCCTCTAAACTATAGAGATAGAAAAACACTCGTTGTATCCCTATGGAAGATATTGCAGCTTACGACGGTATTTTTGTAGTCCTTGCCATCATTATCTCAATCAGCGGTTTTATCATGCTGTTTGGCAATCTCATCGGCGTTAATAACAACTGGAAATAGCTGAGTCAAGCGACAAACGCTCTTTGCAAAAGAGTCACGAATGCGACCGCCAATTTGGAGCATCGAACGGTTTCTCACTGATAGCGCCATACTGATAACCCATACATTGGGTCAGCAATGCCCCATAGATAAACCAAGCAGCTGACAAACAGCCCACTCAAAACTCAACATTTGCAGCTCAAAACTTAATTCTCCCTTACCCTTCTTAACCCAGTGAACTTTTCCAAACCCTTACTATTCGAAGGTTATAGCAGAGCTACGCTTAGAGCATAACCAGGGGATCCAAGCATTCTTAACCAGAAGATAACCTGCACTGAGAGTTATCATCCCCTGAGCCCATCGCTAAGCGGGAATGATTATTTTCCCGGCATAGCCAAAGGGCACATCTCTTTATCAAAAGGGGAAATCCTATGGCAAAAGCTACTGTCTCTCGTTCACGAAACGTGGCGATTGTAGGTCCGTACTCAAGTGGAAAAACCACCCTACTTGAGAGTCTGCTTTCAGTCACCGAAGCTATTTCTCGAAAAGGCTCCATTCCGGAGGGTAATACCGTTGGAGACCATTCGCCGGAAGCCCGCAATCGCCAAATGACGACAGAAACGAATGCCGCCTGTACTGAGTACGGCGGCATTCGCTTTACATTCCTTGATTGTCCAGGATCTATTGAACTACTCCAAGAACCGCTTCACGTCTTGATGGGTGTAGATGCCGCTATTGTGGTTTGCGAACCCGACCCGACCCGAGTGATGACAGTGTCACCACTGCTGCATTTTCTCGACAAGTGGGAGATTCCTCATGTTGTCTGGCTTAACAAAATGGACCGGGCCAGCAGCGCTAGCTTTGCAGAAGTGCTAGCCGCGCTCAAATCTGTATCAAGTCGTCCTCTGGTTCCTCATCAGTATCCGATTGGTGCCAGCGAAGATCTAATAGGCTTTATCGATCTAGTCAGTGAGCAAGCCTATCACTACCATGCTGGTGCTGCTGCTGACCCAGTACCGCTACCAAAAGAGCTGGCTGCAGCCGAAAAAGCCGCCCGTGCGGAAATGCTGGAAACTCTCGCTGACTTTGACGATCATCTGTTAGAAGAGCTGATAGAAGAAATTGATCCACCCCAGGATGAGATTATCCAGGATCTAAAAATGGAACTGGGAGCAGATTTAGTGGTCCCGGTCTTTTTGGGCGTGGCAACCCAGGACTATGGGGTCCGCCCACTGCTCGATGCTCTGGTACGAGAAACGCCTGAACCCCAAGTGACAGCAGAGCGGCGCGGGATTGATCTAGGCTCTAGCGAACCGCTAGTCCAGATTCTTAAAACTTACTACAGTCCTCAGGGTGGCAAACTGTCTTTGGCCAGACTATGGCGCGGCACCCTCAAGGATGGAGCCAGCCTGGGTGCTGACCGCATGGGAGGGTTGTACTCTTTGATGGGGTGTCAGCAGCAGGCTCTTAGCGCCGTAGAAGCGGGTAGCGTAGTTGCGATCGCACGCTTAGAACATGCCAAAACCGGCGATACTCTCAGCACAGTAGAAACCATCGAGACTCTACCCACAGCCGACATTCTACCGGCAGTTTACTCCCTCGCCATCGCTCCCGAAAAACGAGACGACGAAGTAAAACTCAGCGGAGCCCTCAATAAGCTAGTAGATGAAGACCCGGCGCTGCACTGGGAGCAGCACGGCGACACCCACGAAGTTATCCTGTGGGGTCAAGGGGATGTCCATCTGCAGATTGCTATGGATTGGCTCAAGCGTAAGTACAACCTACCGATGACCACCCATCTGCCCCAGGTAGCCTACAAAGAGACTATCCGCCATGCCAAAGCGGACATTCGCGGACGCTATAAGCATCAAACCGGTGGTCACGGACAGTTTGGCGATATCTATATCGACATTCAGCCCCTGCCTCGGGGCGAAGGCTTTGAGTTTAATGAAAAAATTGTCGGTGGTGTGGTGCCCAAACAGTACATCCCTAGCGTCGAAACCGGCGTACGAGAGTTTCTCAAACAAGGCCCGCTCGGATTTCCGGTCGTCGATGTATCGGTCACCCTCAAACATGGGTCCTACCACCATGTTGATAGCTCCGACCAAGCCTTTAAGCAAGCTGCTCGTATAGCAATGCAAACGGGACTGCCCGAATGTAAGCCGACTTTACTAGAACCGGTCGCTTCTCTATCAGTGTCAGTTCCCAATCGGTTTACCTCCAATGTCCTTGCCTTAGTCAGCGGTCGTCGCGGTCAGGTTATGGGCTACGACAGCAAAACCAACTGGCCTGGCTGGGATGAAGTCTCGGCTCAGCTACCTGTAGCTGAAATGCAAACCCTGATTCTAGAGCTACGCTCATTGAGTATGGGTGTTGGCTTCTTTAGCTGGCAGTACGACCATCTAAGTGCCGTACCAGAGCGGCTCAAGGAAAAAATCGTGGCTGAGCATCACTAAAACAAAATAGAAGCTCTGAGTAGAATTAACTACTCAGAGCCTCTATCGATTGCTAAAAGCTCAAACCTCACCGCGTTCTAAGCCAGAAACTGAATCCCACCACCAAACATTCGCAACCCAATCATCACCAGCAGCAGCCCAAAAATTCGTCTCAGCTGTTGAGGCGAAATCATATGGGATAGCTGTGTGCCAATGGGCGCTCCAGCCATGGTAAAGGGAGCCACTAGCGCCACAGCAGGCCAATAAATATATCCAGTTGACCAGGGAATATCTCCATAGCCTGGAGATAGTAGCAAAAATGAAAACGTTCCCACAATTGCAATAGGCAAGGTAAATGACGCCGACGTTCCACTGGCCTTACTCATGTGTAAACCGCAATAGAGTAAAAATGGAACGCTAATGGCACCACCCCCTATCCCCAGCACCCCTGACTTAAACCCAATCAAACTGCCGACAACAGCAAATACCCAAATGGGCGGCATGGCGGTTTCTTCAAACACAGGTTTCCAGTCGAGTAAAATCTTGATCGACACAACCAGCAGAAATACACCAAAAATAATTTCTAACCAATGGGTATCCAGACGATTGGACAGCAGATTTCCAATCACGACACCAATGCCAATCGTAGTAATAATCCGGCCAAAAATTCCCCACTGGACATCGCCGCGTAGATGATGCGAAAACGTGGACGATGCTGAGGTGAAGATCATAATGCACATGGCACTACCCGCAGCCAAATGCATCAAGCTATAGCTAGGCAAATCCATCAACGAAAACAGATAGAACAGCCCAGGCACAATGATCATGCCGCCACCGATGCCCAGCATCCCAGCTAGCGTACCAGCACCAATGCCTAGCAAAACGAAGAGAACAAAATCAAAATAGCTGACCATACTGGGACAGATGTACACAGATAGCTATTTTAACTCTCCTTTTGTAGCCAAATGAACCAAAACAACTATAAATCGAGCAAATTCAGACTCTCAATAGGACTCGATTGGGTAACATGGACTGTTTTTAGACCCACCTGCTGTGCACTGGTCAAATTATGAGCAGTGTCATCTAGAAACAATGTCTTAGCAGGATCAAGACAGTTTTCGTCAATCACACGTTGAAAAATGCTGGAGTTTGGTTTGCGATCGCCCACCAAATGAGAGTAGTAAGCTTGCTCAAACTGGTCGGCTAAGGTGCCTATATTAGATCCCATGGCTTCAGCGAACTTGCGATCGCTTGTCGCCAAATGCAGCTCATTAATATTCGACAACAAAAATATTCTCTTACGCTGACCAAGCTGCCTTACAAGCTCTACGCGTTCTGGTGGGAAATCGAGAATTAACGCACTCCAAGCCTGATTAATCGCCACATCATCAGCTTCAAATTTTAGCAACTGCATCAATCCCTGCCGAAATTCAGCTGCTGAGATACGACCTACCTCAAACTCAGAGAATAAATTAGCCTGACTCTGCTGACTATATTGCTGAGTGATGTCATAGCCTGCCAATATACTGAACGCACGAATCGTCAGACTATAGTCAAGGTTTACAATCACCCCACCTAAGTCAAAGATGACACTATCAATAGCTGTCGACTGATTCATTAATGCTGTCAATGACTAATGGTTAGTAGCAGCGTCTTCCACTAGAGTTAGGTCTGCTTTGCTCATTCGCTAAACGAATTTCACCTAATATAGTAGACATGATCAAACAGCGCTTAACACTTGATACGTTTCGATGAGTCAGAGTCAGCGTTCGAGTTCGAGAAGCCAGGTTACCTTTATAATCGAACCGAATATAATAAATCCCACTAACGCTATCAAGTGTTGTATCCGCTGGATCTATATCAAGCTCCTTGCGGCCAACTGTTTTCCATATTCTCGGCAGATCCTTTTGCGGATGACTAGCCCACTTAACATTACCAGCTGCCGTTTCATGAATACTAAACTGCCAGTTAGCACTATGGCGTTGAGCCTTTGCCTGAGTTTGACGGATGGCTAACGCTATCTGCTGTTGAGCACTTGATACATGCCATCGTCCCAAGGCACTATTCCAAGAAGACAGAGCCATGGTTGAAAGAAGTCCAACCATGACAACCACGATTAGAAGCTCTATGAGAGTAAATCCTGACTGAGTAGATTTGAATTGTATCGACGATAGGAACCGTTTCTTCATACCCTGAAGCTTATAAACATACAAGCTTCCTTAGAGTTACCAGATCGCGCTTTAGATCCTACCTATCTTTTCAAATAATCCACAGTCATCAGCCGTATCAGTTAAAGCCTGCAGTATCGTTGCAATTTTCTCCTTCAGCTTGAACAATATTGCCCAATAGGGTAGTCACGACAACACAACGAACACCTGCAGGACCGAGCTGATCGTTAGTTACACTGAAGACAAACGGCAAGGTGTCGCTCACGATCTCTCCCTTATAATCGAAAGTTACTGAAGCAACAGCAGCACCTGCTAAGGGGCCTCCAGTTAAAACCAAGCCGTCATTTTGCTCACCTAATTCGACAACTCTGCCATCAGTACCAGGAGTAGACGAGACCTCTATCTGGGGAGGGGTATCTGAAGCTATCTTTACAACTCTGGTAGAATTTTGCTGACGCGCATCAATTTGAGCCTGCTGTAATACTTGAGCAAGATCGCTACGTGCTCTGTTTACACGTTGTCTATTGAGATATCCCAACCAACCCGGAGCAGCAATGGCTGCGATGATACCCACCATCAACACAATAACCAGGAGCTCTAGCAGAGTGAAGCCGGAATCATTTGAAGCAGCTTTAAATACCTTGTTTTTCGACATATCTTCTATAGTCTCATCCGTGTTTAGTTCAATAGTCTGTTAACCATCTCTATCGACTACGCCGCCTAATTTGACCTGGGTCTGCAAAGTAGGCAACCGACTGTTTTCACTAGCAGGCTGTAAAAATTGACTAGATGCCGTCGCATCACCACGCAAAAACAAGAAGACATCTTGGTTGGTTCTAAAACCACCCACTGCAGTAGTAGGTCTGATACATGCAAAAAATCCTGTATTCTCTGTCGCGGTACTTGGTGCGAGCACGTGGGCCGGATCTCCGGTAAATTCTTGACAATTAACTACTGGATTTGGAGCATCGTTGGTCGTATTTCTGATTGAATCCAAATAGTCAACCAATACTGTACGGTCGCCACCATCGCCACCAGTACCCGGATCGGCAGGATCGTCGGGGTTTTCAGGTGACCAGTTAGCAAAATCGTTCGTTTGCCCCGTAGAATCAAACGGAAGACTGAATCCGGCAGTCTCTGCGTATTGAGCGGCTCCAGTTGCAGTTAGGTCGTTATATTGTGCCAGCTCATAACGCTTAAGGGTGCTCTCACCTTCCCAGGCACCATATTGAGGCCTTTGATAATAGGCAACTAGGGTATAGCTTGCTCTTCGCGCCTTAATAACAGAACAGGTTGCATCAGTAGGAGGACAACCATCAGCACCCGCACCCGTGGGCAGCGCAGCTATATCGTCAGCATCAATAGTGTCAGTCCGCCAAAAAGCTAAAACAGGTACTGCATTATTAGCCGCTATCTCAGCGTTCAGGTTAACTAACTGGCTGGTGACTACAGCTGGATTGCTATAAACATAAATCGCTTCTTTGAGATCGTCAGCCATGTAGTCTATGGCACGCTGCATATCGCTCTGCACCTGGTCTAGCGCGACTTCACGCTGATCGGTACGCAGCAGCTCAACTACAATAAATAGCAAGCCAGAGACAACAATACCTGATATCACCAGAGAGACTAGAAGCTCGATCAACGTAAAGCCTTGATTGCAACCAAGCTTTCTCCGCCAGGCCCTCAGCAACTTATAAGGTAATGCAGACGATCTTGAATTAGTCATGAGTTTATTTACTAGCAATAACGTTGACTAGTTGCATTGGGAGGGAGATGAAACCGCAGTGCCATTAACACTGTTGATAAAGTTGTGATAGTCACAAAGAGATCTACTAGTATCACTCTTGATAACGCTGGTGTATATGATAGACAGCGGTCTTTTATCACGCTGCCCTTCTCCACCGGTTAAACCTAGCTGCGCCTGCTCAACTTCTAACTCAGCACGAGTTCTAGTATTGACAGCATTGGCGTCGTAAACTCTAACGCCTAAATCAAAGGCAACAGGTGTCGTACCAACAGTACTACCAGCGGTCCTAAATATCTGAGCAGCATAGTCCGGTACGTTATCACCATCTACATCGATACCCTTGGCAGTAGAAGCATCTACCGTCGTTGAATAGGTAGCATCGTCAATGGCTTCTGGCGGCAAAACGTTTTGGAAGTCGCCAACGCTGTTAACGGCCACCCTAGCTGCTGACACTGTATAGGTATCGTTATTAATTACATTGAACCTAATTCGGTCAACTTCTGCTTGAGCAATCTGTAGCGCTTGATCGGCCCGCTGGCTTTGGGTGCGAGTAGCAACCGACAGCAAAATTAGCGGAGCTGTAACAGCTAAAGACACCCCTACAACCGCAATAGCCACAAGGCATTCAATCAAAGTTAGACCGTGATCGCTCGAGTTGTTGAGATTATTTTGCACAGCTACGCCATGACTTTTTCCTTTGGACCTATACCGTAACCGGGCTTTCAAGAGCATTGAGCATAACCCCATCAACTACACGAAATTACAGGAGTACCCGCACCGTCTGTGGCTGAACACAGATTCTGGATGTAGGCATCATCTAAAGGCAGCTCTCGATAGAACTCACTACGAGGACGCCCAATTGAGACAAATCGCTGGGCGATAGGAGCAACGCTGGTGTATTGGAAAGCGACATCGTAACCCCAAATACGTTTAGCCGGGTTGTAAAAGGGATTCTGGTTGACATTAGCCACGGGTGTAGCACCAGGTTCCCAGGCGTCCTGGTCCTGTGGAGCCGTTGCCTGGGTGCTGAAATTGAGCTGGAAGAAGCCACCAGAGATAATTAGATTCTTTTCAAACCAGTATTCCAGCAGCCTTGGAAAGTTTTGAATCCCCCCGTATGTTTGGTTCTGGCGCATCGGGACAATACCAGCCACAAGCAGCGCATTGACACGAACGTTATCCGGTGGAGTCACCTGATTTTTCTGACGCTCTTCTTTAATGTCATCGACACTAGCGAGAACATCAATAAAATCATCAGGAAAACATTCTGGATAGTTATGGAAATCATTGGCCGCACATGAACCTAAAGTGTTATTCCTCCATTTCTGAGGAATGCCCTTTCGGTCAAATCGAATAGGTAGCTCACAGTTACCACCGGCAGCAGTATCACATTGAGCAGTGCGATCATTATCTTCCCGAAGCCAACGCTCTTGTTGGTTTCTTATAGCAGCAGCATCGGCGAGGGCAGTATCTTCGTCTGAGCGGTTGTAGTTGACATACGAAGAATTGACCGATGGAACACCAACACCCGTTCCAACTGGGTAGATAAAAGCATCTTCTATCCATCCATCTCTAAAATTGTTTGACAGGATCGTAATAGAGTCTGCAAAGATTTCGGCAGCACGCCAGGTATCGCCAGCGCCGCTAGCAAAGTTAGGATCCAGATCTTTTCGACCATAGAAAAGAGCACGAGCAGCATTCTCATTTGCATCATCAAAAGCTGCGAAGGTTGTCCCCAGAAGCTGACCTGCACCAACAAACTCTTCAATCACGTTCGGTGCTGCAACAAGCGGATCTACCGCAGTACCCTTATTCTGATGCAGGTTAAAGTCACCATAGATATAAGCCGGGTTATCGGTAATAAAAGAGATCCCCGCCGCCTGATCATCGTTAGTACGATTCAAGTTATATCCGTTTACCAGTCTAAATCCATAGGGCCGTCGATCTGGGTCAGGGTACATATCTACCGGCTTAGGGCTGATAGAATTTGTGTCGTTTAAAGGAGGATCGTAGGTGCCAAGCTGATTGGCCTGAGTCGGCACGATATCCATGGGACAGTTACCTGCAACCAAGTTATTAAAGACTCTGCAGGCTGCCCATGTTCCCGCCGATCGCCGCGGACGGGCAATAGTGTCTTCTCGTACTGCATCTTCGCGAGCAGCGTAAAAGAGTCCCTCTTCTTCAGGAATCCAGGCAACAGCATCACCATCAGAATCAGTGCCAAAGGCAGCAGGCTTGTCGAGGGTCAGTGCTCCAATATCAAGATCAAGTACCCTTACATTTATTTGCTGACGGCCATCCATCATACCCTTATCCAAAAAGGCTAATTTATAGATAGTGCCACCTGCATCAATCGTGCTGGTCTGCAAGTCATCACGTGTCGCTAAACTACCAGTAGCAGTCGTAGGCTGGTTAAAGCTACCAATTGCAAGAGGGGTAAGCGCTACAGCGTCGAGATTAGATGGTGTAGTCGTATCGAGCACCTGATAGTTGACAGCATCGTTAATTCTGACGTTGGTACCGCTGTCAAAAATATACTTGTTGGTAATTCCACCTTCAGTAACGTACTCATCTAACTGAGTACCTGTTCCATCTTGATTATGGTCTGCCAAAGGAAACACGTAGTACAGAGATGGATAAAACGATGTCTGTGTTGTTGAACAGAATGCATCTACCAATGGTTGAGGAAAGTTTGCTGCAGCTAAACAGGTTGCACTACGACCTGGCTGAAATCCGAACGCTCTATCCCGTTCTACTTGACGATACAGAGCAATAGTTCTTGCTTTGTCTAAGTCGTCGCCAGTAATACCAGCTGACTCTAAATCAGCAAGCCATTTTTGAGCCTGGTCTCCGTCGGCCACGCCACCAGCGGTCAACGTAGACGCGATAGTTGTAACTAGAGCTGTGTCATTGAGCAGAATACTGTCATAATCAGCCTTTAGGCTTTCCAAATTGGAAGCTAGCATCCCTAATGTACAGGCTGCGGTCTGTAGAGTTGATTTATCTGCCGGACTCAGACTGCTATACGCCGTAGTTGAACCAACTAGATCCGTCTCAGCAGCCGTACTGTAGTTATGGCTAAACAAGATACGACGGAGGACCGAAGTGTCACCCCACATAGCTAAGTATGGATAGGGATGAACGAATTCATCAGCAGGCGTTAGATTAGCACCCAAAACAGTACCTTCAACCCCCTGAACTGGAGTAAAGGAAGGCGCTCCTCCCTGGGGGTCACCTGAAAAGTGGGCTAGATTCCGTAATGCTTTACCGAGGGGCTGTGTTGGTAAGACAGCAGAAGCAAAAGTGTTGGCATCGGCATACTTACCTTGAAAATCAAATTCCCAGCCGTTTGTACCATTCCCCGTTAAGAAGTCAATACGTGTGGCCCCTGTACTGGGGTAGGTGCCAAAGGTACGACTGTTGATTAGAGATTGCTCGGTTCCTGGATGTACGGTCGAGGCCATACACATGTACGGAACTTCACCGTTGTCGATGGAGTAGTGATAGACAACCATGCCCTGGACGGCAGCTAGGTTATCTCTTAAACTCCGCTGCTGTCGAGCTTCTGAAGCACCTTTAACAGTCTCGCTATCGCTATTTAACAGTCCCACTATTGTGTCTGGCGGATATAAAGGATCAGCAAGATCAGCCGCAGGATCAGCAGGATCAGCCGCCGCGCCTCCCCAGCCTAGGGAATTACCCAATTCCAGTCGCTGACCAACAATAACCCTAAGTCCTTCGGCAATGGACCGCCTTTCCCAATAGCCATCAAGACCATATTCACCAGCAGCTTTATCAAAACCAACCAACTCTGTATCGGCGTCTGGAATCGGTGTGCCGATAAGATTGCCAGCTAGATCCCTGGTAGCGTTGTAGACCGGCTTTGGACCGTATCGATTGTCCGCCCTGTAGCCATCATCCATGAAAGGCCGGGTTGTATCTGAAACATTCTGAACACGACCACCTACAAACTGGCTATTGATATCCGGCTTGTCATAGTTCCAAGTTGTATCGTCTAAAGATTCAGATGTGTCCTCTGTAAAAATTTGTACAGGATCTGCATAGACGTCATCCAAATCAAGATCGTTGGCCTTATCTACTGAATCATTGTCAGTGTCCAAGGCGACAACTGTCAGATCGCCAGCATCGAACACATCATTTCCACCGAGGTTTACATCAGTATGAAAGGCAACTTTTTCAGCCTTAAATTCGTTGTCTCTAACTAGTCCTGCTGCTAAATTCCCTTTGTATCCATCAGGTAAGTTATCTCCGTTGACATCTTCAGTCTCACTGATGGTAATTTCTGAATTTTCGGGACTGAATATGCAAGACTTGGGAGAACTGACCAAATAAGCTTCCAGATTTCTACCGGCAACAATATTTGATTCTGAATGCATGGCTCCATTCCAACGGAATGGGTCACCTGGAGAAATATCTAAGTCGTAACGAAAGTAGGCCCCATACTTATTACCTTTGGGCGAACTACGCACTTGCTGATACTCTGCAGCACTAACCGTTCTATTCGGAGTACCCGCTCCCTTAATAGTAAGTACGTCAATCTGAAAATTTTTCTGTAGGTTGCCAGCTGCTTCTTGCCAGCCATCACCAGCGATCCGAGAGACGGGGCAGTTTGCGTTAGGTTCTGCCGTGTTGATGGGTGCGTTTCTAGTAACTAACAGATCTGCTTTGGCTTGAGCATCATCGTCTGATAGAGAAACCGTGGTACCCCCTACTGTTCTCTGGTGGGCAACCAATAAAGAATAAATAATCGTGTTTCCTTCAAAATTAAAGGACCACGCCGGGTCAACGGTGCCGTCACCAGTAATATCTATGGCTGTTTCATCTGGCAACGTGTATGGATCGAGCGCAGCTCCGTCAGCTGTTCTAGATGTCAACGCGTTGAATAAATCATCGCTGGAAGGCGGGCGCTTGGTCGCGACTCGGTCATCCTGAGTGAATAGATACTCCAATTTTGCTTTTGCACGGTCAATGGCAGGAGCCGCAAAAGCATCGACTATTTTCTGTTCACGGATAGCAATTGTTTTCTCTACTCGACTAAATGAGCGAAAGCTTAAAGCTCCCATCGTCAAGCTCACAACCAGTAGAAGTAGCACTGTGGTCGGCAGTACAAATCCTGCACTCGATGCCTTAGTCCGCCTAGAGAGCGACGTTAGCAGACGCAACACAGCCGCCATCAGGGAGTTGAGCGGACGTTGCTTAATTCTTTGCCAATTCGAGTATCGACGTCTCATAAGTCAATCAAAAAAGCAGGAGATGATCAGGTACTAAAACTGCCCTACACATTTAGCGATCGCAGCCTTTATCTACAGAAACACAGCACGTACAGCTGCCATCCTATGGCGAGTCATGCATGGTAGAGGTTACCCCATCTGGATATAAATACTTCCACAAATTTTAATTGCGGACAGTTTTTCTCAAAATAGTCTGTAACCTAGCCAGAGCAGAACTTCCATCGCCACAGCGGTGACTGTACTGACACATACTTAACCAGACTGAAACCCTATGGTAGTCGGCAATGTATCTATCAAAAGTAGAAATATCCACAAATATCGAAGTTTGTATAAACCCGCTGTGAACTTTCCGGACACTCAAGCAGACTGAAATACCTAACCGTTGTAGCAAAAATTTTAAAAGATCATCAAAATCTCAGTAAAATCTCAGAAGTGCTAGCAATTTCGATACATAAAGCCAACATATAAAATGTGGCCACCCAGCAACAGCTAAGCGGCCACAAATCATAGGCATGAACATTCATATCAGGTCCGTAGAACACATTTGAGCCCTAGACAGAACGTAGGTTCCTCTAGTTTCAGTTTTCCGATACAAATACAGAAGCGATTTACTTTGAGTAAATCGCTTACGGAATGGAATCAAACGACCGAGTACAACTTTATCGAGCACAAGTATGCCGATACTTTGCCTAAGTTGGACATCAGTATTTACTCAGATCAATGCCTGCGTCTCTAGCCATAGCATCAATGCCTTTTTTCTCAAGTGTCTTAATAGCTTTTGCAGATAGCCTTAGCTTGACCCATCGCTTTCCACTTGGCCACCAAACCCGCTTATCCTGCAGATTAGCCCCTTGCAAGCGCTTAGTCCGTCTATGGGAATGAGAGACCGCAAAGGCATTGTTTGCCTTTTTGCCAGTTAAATCACATTTACGACTCATAAAACCTACTCCTAAATAATCTAAGCCACCAAAACAAACGGTGATTGCACTCGTTTCAAACTCGCTTTATGTACAGTTCACCTGTTCTAGAAGCGCACATTTTGCAGAGAGCAGTCTTTAATCGTATCAAAGACCTCAGTGTTTTACAAACTCCTGATATCCTTATGCGGACCGTCAGCCAGCGACAGCGATCGGAGTAGCTAGTTTGCAAGACGAAATCTGTGAATAACTCAGATTGTGTCTACTAGTTTGGCTAATTGATCTGAGCAAACTGATAGCCAAAGAGATCAATTTCTCTAGAGCATTTCTGATGAATATACTCAGCTTGTTGAGGATTCAAAATATTTGAATAGTGCTGTCGGGTTTTACGAGCAGTTCCTTTAGCCCTTGGTAGCCAGCCATCAAAAGGAATATCCAGGTGCTGACATACGGTCCCTAAGTCTACAGCCAGATTCTCATATTTCCCAACAAAGTCCACGGCAACCTGATCGCCAATTGAATAGATATCAAAATTAGAGTTCGGGTCGTTATTTCGTAATGATGCCTCTAATTCCTCGTGATTACCCGTCTTCTCAATATTCCAAAAGTATCTTGAGATTGCTCTATCCCAAGGATTACGGACAAAACAAAATTTGTAGTAGCTGTCCCAAATCTCAGGCGCTATTCTCGACTTGATTTGGGCCGCAGTTATATGATTCCAAAACTGAATCTTTGCGGGTCTTTTTAATTGAGATACACAGCGCCACCAGTCGCCCTTCGAATACTCAGACAGATGGAGTGGCCGCATAAAGTTTTGGGGTTTGCCACCGTGTTTACATCGAATTACCTCATCCTTTTCCATTAGAGGCGTAACAATGTCGTCTTCACCACAAAATCTCGATAAGGAAATTTCGACACTGGTACCTGCTGTCTTAGTAGTCTTAATAAAAATGTATTTATACTTATGAGAAATAATCATACGTCTAAAGCTTAATAATTGGATGCAAGCTACCTCATAGCTAAAGCTTGCCCTTAAACTTTGTCTTGCTATTCAACGATAGATAGCTCGTTTCATTCGTAGTAGCGAAACATAATTGGAAATGGCAATTGAACGTGTCAGAGTCGTTAAGGAAGACCTAACAACTCTGACAAAATGCGTCTGTCTATGATTTGGTTAGTCCAGTCAACAAGCTGTTAGAGCGCTCAACGAAGGACTTCATGCCGTCAGCATCGAACCCCTTCTGGGCCATCAAAGCCAAGTCGTAAACATGCTGGCAAATCATCTTAGCTGTTGCCGCCGATGGAGACTCACTGCCGTCTGCCTGCACGATAGTTCCTTGACTCATGTCCAGTAGGTTTTGAATCAGCGGGTGAGCTGTATTAACTAACAGTGTGTGCTCTTCTGGGAACTGAGCCGTCTGCTGTTGCATCATGGCCATCATTTCCTGCATACGCCGCATTTCTTCAGGCAACAGCACAATCGCTGGGGGAGCTGTCTGGGCATCGTCAGACTTTAAAGCATCAGTCCGAATGGTTACCTTAGGCTTCTCTAAAGACTGTTCAAAAAGCTCCTTGACTCGTTCACCCTTTGTTTTATTGGTGGTTGGATCAACGATATCTGCATTGGCAGACTCATCGATTAACGTATTATCCAGGTCAGAGTCCACACGGGAAAACTTCACGTCAGAATATTCCCGCTCCAGGAAAGGAACAAAGTGGGTGTCGATGAAAGAATCTAAGTAAAGGACTTCTAATCCCTGACGCTTGTGCAGATCGATATAAGTGGCCTGAGATACCTCGTCAGTGGTATAAAAAATGCGATTTTCGTGCTTGTCTTTATTACGCTCTAGATACTCTTTAAGAGTGGTATATGAGTTACCACTAGCATCCACCGCCTGATCTTCCCCATCAGCAGACTGCCAAGCATCATCCTCAGCAGATTGCACTTCTACCTTGGGCTGATTGCTATCCGCTGCCTCGGTAGTCCGAAAAATTACAAAGTCAGCAATTTGCTGCTTGAATTTGTCATTGTTCAGAGAGCCAAATTTGACAAAGGTGCCCAAATCTTGCCAGCATTCGATGTACTTAGATTTGTCTGTACGATATAGCTCCTTCAAACGATCGCCCACTTTCTTAGCAATGTAGTCAGCGATGCGTCGTACCGTACGATCATTCTGTAAAAAGCTCCGAGAAACGTTGAGAGGAATATCGCTGCTATCGACGACACCTCTCAAAGGTAATAAGAACTGCGGAATGATTTCTTCGCAATTGTCACTAACAAAGACCTGATTACAGAAAAGCTTTATTTGCCCTTTTGTGACATCTACATCCGGTTTGAGCTTAGGGAAATAGAGAATACCATTGACTACGAAGGGATAGTCTGTGTTTAGATGAACCCAAAGCAGCGGATCTTCTTGAAATGGATACAGGTAGCGGTACAGCTCCAAGTAATCATCATCGTTAAGATTACTGGGCGATTGTTTCCAGGGAGCATTTTGTTTGTTTGCGACTTCCCCATCTAACTTGATGGGAACGGGCATAAAGTCGCAGTAGGTTTTGATTAGCTGCTGAATACGAGACGTTTCCAAGTATTCAGCTTCTTCTTCCATCAGGTGCAGAGTGATGGTAGTTCCCCGTTCGCTGCGCTCAGAATCGCTAATTTCAAAAGTCGTAGTACCGTCACACGTCCAATGAACGGGAGTCGCTCCATTTTGGTAAGACAGGCTGTCGATTTCTACCCGGTCAGACACCATAAAGGAGGAGTAGAAACCTAAACCAAAGTGGCCGATGATATTTTCATCACTACTATCCTTAAACTTGGTGACAAATTCCTCGGCACTGGAAAAGGCGACCTGATTAATATACTTTTTCACCTCATCGGCGGTCATGCCAATGCCATTGTCAGTAATGCTGAGGGTTTTGGCATCTTTGTCGAGGGTAATAGAAATTTCAGGCTCACCCACCTCACCAGTAAATTCTGAGGTACGAGACACCATATTGAGCTTGCTGATAGCATCTACACCGTTGGAGATGAGCTCTCGCAAAAAGATTTCATGGTCGGAGTAGAGCCACTTCTTAATAATCGGGAAAATATTTTCAGTATGGATACTGATGTTGCCCTGCTCTAGAACCGTCGCCATAGTGAGTTCCTTGCTTTGTGTATGGGTAGAGTTTAAAACTACTCTTTATTCTTTGAATTTAGTGTCATTTTTTCAAGGCCAAAAACCAACCAATAGGGGTTCGGTTTACCGACTTGATGCTATTATCCTGGCTCTATTGAACAAAGATGCTAAAACAAATCGTCATTTACACCGGTAGCTCCACACTATCAACGGCGTGACGAATATGCGCTTGCTGCTCTGGAGTAAAAATAGTCAGAAACTTTTGAGAGTTTGTATTTTGAATAGCCTGCTGGGTAGATGCTTTCCAATTTTCACGCGATCGCACTAACTGTCTGGACGCCACCTGATAATTCTCAATCATCTGCTCTTCAAAAGGAACACCGACAAACTTACATAACCTCCGAACTTCATTAGCCGGGTTTGCTACCAGCTGCTCATAATGAACCAGAGTATGGTTAGGTTTTTCTAAATACTCGTGGCTGATCGCGATGTCATCGGTCCACCGTTTTATACAACCATCTACCGTTGAGAACGTGTGTCCCCAGTGCTCAGGGTAGCGATGGGCTATATCGTACAAAGAAGCGACTACATCAGTACCACTCCTGACTATGTGAATGATCCGAGCTTCAGGCATATAGCGTTCGACATATTTTAGACGCATCAAATGCTCTGGTGTCTTCTCCAGCCAAATAGACTTGTCTTGACTCTGGGTAAGTTCTGACAGAATTAGCTTAAAACTGTGAACGTATGGCTGAACCAAAGGCAGCTTAGGTAGCTTACGTTTCAAATCTGGTCGGTCTACAGCCTCTAAAAATAGTTCTAGAGTTGAGCGGAGGCGTTTGGACACTAGCCCGAGAGCATATCGACGAGACGTCTCTTCAGGCAGCCAGACGAGATCTACAAAAAATTTGGACTCAGGAAATGATGCAATTTCAGAGTGACTCGCTAGCAGGCTCTGTAGAAGCGTTGTACCAGACCGAGGGCACCCCACAATGAAAACAGGCGGTGGTGAAGCAGAATCGGTTGACTTAAGTAATTTCATAATAACAAGTAAAAAATATAGCTATTAATACTGAGCTTTAAATAACTAGTCTGCTGAGGCAGAACTAGGATACTGATTAGGTTTCTTTAAAATTGCTTTAGACAAAATGTCAGGAAGAAACCCTATGAGAGCCTTTAAGATCATTACTGTAATAAATCTCCACTGCTCAAATACAAGTATTGGTCTGTAGTAAAGCATTTTGGAGAGGTATATAAGCCCTCTTACACTACTGCTGCCCTCTTCAACCGTTCTAAGCATCAGGTATCGGTACAAGTTTGAGAGCTTTTGACGCTTTAGATGTTTAAACTTTTGGGGTACCTTCAAAAATAATTGCTCTATAAACTCTATTTCTTTTTGTTCATTAGAAGCAATTTTAGAAGTAATAGATCCTGGAGTAATGCGGTATTTTACTTGAACTTTTGGAATTGTCAAAAATTGATACTTAGCGGCAATTTTAAGGTACAAATCTAAATCTTGGCTGCTTTTAAGCAATACGTCAAAACCGCCAACTTCGTGTAAAACAGCCTTCTTGATTAAAGGTGTAGAGCCATTCTCAAGAAAGTTTGAAACAAGCAAACTAGCATAGTTTTTTTCAAGTTCTTTTGAAGCAGTGACGCGCTTTCCTGGACAGACCACATTATCTTGAGTGTCAATATAGTCTGACCAGCTATAAACCAGGCCAGCCTGGGGGGTGTTTGTAATTATGGGCACCTGATCGGCTAGCTTCTCAGGTGTCCACATATCATCACTGTCTAAAAAAGCGACTAGGTCGGCTTTCGCTTTTTCTATGCCGCGATTTCGAGCTGTGGGAGCACCTGAATTATCGAATAAAAAAATTCGAAGTCTATCGTCTTTAAATGTTTTGACAATATTAACTGAGCTATCAGTTGAACCGTCGTCAATCACAATTAGTTCAAAATCTGAAAAAGTTTGCTCTAAAACTGACTTAATAGCTCTACCGATTGTCCTTTCTGAATTATATAAAGGGATAACAACGGAAACAGTTGGCATTTTTGGGGATATCTACCTGTCAGCAGGATCTAAAGATAGAGGTTTAACCAGTTATTTCTGCTAGCTGTTTGGTGAGATAGGAAAACGGGCTATTCAAATTGCCTAAATGGAATGCTAAAAGACAATCAGCATCGACAGTGGCAACAACACGACGGCGATATTTAATCAAGTGGTGAGAAATACGCTTGAGACTACCGAAGGTGGATTTTATGAGTAAAAAAGGTCGTTTCCAAACGGCTGTTTCAATCATCATCAGCTCACAGGTACACAAGCCGTAGTTATATGTTAGCTGTCTTAGATAAGCCCGCTCTAGTCGCTTTTTTGGAATAAAGTGACTGATGGTTGTGTATGGGTTGTACCAAATTTCCCAGCCTGCTTTTGCCATACGCCAGGATATTTCAGAATCATCGGCTCCTCGGGTATTTCTGATGAGTACTGGTGGAATACATTGCTCCCAGGCTGTGCGTCTTACTACTAAGCCGGCTCCAGGAGGAAACTGTAGCTGCTCAACGGGATAGCGGTGAGGCGTATCGCCGCGATCGCGAATCGCCAAAAACCCTAAAATCGGCTTTATATCCTCAGGCACTTCAGATTCAAAGACACCAGCGATGCGACCGCCAAAAGCACCAGCGCGGGGATACTGCTGGGCAAACGCGACTACCTGATTAATCCAATCAAGCGGGGGCCAGTTGTCATCATCAAGAAACGCTATGAGCGCACTATCGGAGTGCTCAACCCCGCACTGACGTGCATAGGCAAGCCCTTGCCTTGGTTCAAATACGTAGCGCAGGGTGATTTTTTCAGACCATGACTGCTGATAGGTTTGGACGATGTCTGCGGTGCGATCGCAGCTGTTATTATCAACCACCACCACATTCCAGCTGATAGCCTCATCAACCTGCTGCTTACCAAGCCGATCCAGCACCTCAGGAATGCGAGCGGCCCCATTATAGGTAGGCACAACGACTGAAAGTGTTACCGAGGATTGATGAGATTGCATCGCCCAAAACTCAAGAAAACTAGAAAACGTAGCAGTAGCTAAGCTAGTGCCAGCGTCGCTTAATCAGAATGCCCCAAATATAAAAAGGGCTGATCAAACTACTGAGATACAGCTGCAGCTCACAGGCTGAAACTGTGTGAGTTTTTAGCAACCGACGATACATAAACACATGATGCAAAGCCTTACCTAAATCATTCGCAACATATACCCAAAACACAAAGGGACGCTGCCAGACAGGTATGTTCAGCATACGAGTCACATGGCGGCTAAGACCCACACCTCGGAAAAATGGCAGTAAGTAGCTTCGCTGTAGACGACGGGCAGGAATTTGATGCCAGACTTTCATGGCAGGATTATGCCAGATTTCCCAGTTGCCTCTACGAATATGAGAAATTGCTTCTAGGTCTTCGCCTGTCAGCATTTGTCCGTCGTGGCGCCCCGTCAAAATCAGCTGCTTAGGAACATGGTTAAGCCAGGCTTTACGACGAGCCACCAACCCTGCTGAGGGCGGCAATACGCGCAGCCGTGGGCGATAGACATGGGCCGTGTCACCCCGCTGAGTCAGCGCAAAAAATGACTGAATCCGATGAAAGTCCTCAGGTAAGGTACCGTCAAACTGACCATGAATTTGACTACCGTAGGCTCCAACGTGGGGATGCTCCTGGCCAAATTTGTAAGCTGCCGCCACCCAGTCATCTGCGGGTAGATTGTCGTCGTCCAAAAAACCTACCAGCTCGCTTACGGATTTCTCCATAGCCAGCTGTCGAGCATAGGCAGCACCTTGTCGACCTTCAAAAAGATATCGCAGTGGAATTTCGGACGGCCAGTTCTGCTGATATTGCTGAACGACTGCTTTCGTAGCATCACTGCTGTTATTGTCAACGACAAAAACTTCCCACCGAATATCATGGGCATTTAGCTGCCGCTGCAGCCTGTCAAGAACAGCCGGAATACGCTGTGCCCCATTATAGGTACAGATTGCAATCGTAAAATCACACGGTCGCTGCACTGTCTCTGTAGTAAGAGAGGACAATACGACTGAATGGCTCATGGGCACTTAGTGGATTCACGGCATTTATACAGGGACCTAGAACTAACTTTGGCAAGGTTCTCAGAGAAATTCAAGCGTCTTAAGAAAGACAACTATCGTTAGATACCTAAACAGATGCTTGTGTAAAGCATTATGAACAAGCCACTGATTCCATAGCTGTTTCCTTAACCAACCATCAAGTACTTAGTTTGGAGCTTACCGACAAATCCAGTAATCTTACGACTCCTTTAACCACTTTTCAGATTGCACCTAACGTAGGGCCCTGCCACTCATACTTAAGGATACGCCTTAAGTATGAGTGGCTCAACCTTATTAAGAGCTAATCGATCAGGTGCGTTGACCTATGCGGAGCAACTTTCCTAAAAGCAATTGTAGATCCTTAAAATTATGTCAATAAAAAGTGTGTCGCTTTTCAACCGGGCTTTTACAGTTGCAGTTAGTTCAGCTGTTGGAACTGACTGATTTCTATAGGGATTAGTTCTCCGGATTAAGAAATCACTATATCTAGCGTTTGTACTAAAGGTACGACGCTAGTTTTTTTTGATTAGTAATGCTAGTGTTGATGACCATGGGATCTAGCACATCTAGAGTGTTAACAATTGTTAGGGCCGCCATAGGCACTACATGTGCCGTATTTGGCTTCACCAGTGTGTCCATGCCCCATCGTTAACGGCAGCATCCTAACCCCCTACAATTCGCAAGGAAGTTCGGACAAATGGTTCAAGAGTTAGAACGGCTACGAACAAAGACGCCTTTCCCTGAGACGGCACCAGCCGCCTATCCAGTGTTTTACCGTACCTACAGCCGTCGTCTTGATGATGGTCAGCGGGAGTCGTGGTATGACGTGTGCGATCGCACCCTGGGCGGCCTTGTGGAACTGGGTAGGCTGAGCGCCGATGAAAAGTCGCTGGTGCAGCGGATGCAGCGGGAATTAAAGGCGCTGCCGTCAGGCCGGTGGCTTTGGGTCGGTGGCACCGAGTGGAGTAAACAGCAGAAAAATTTCTCAGGAGCCTATAACTGCACCAGCACCAATGTGGTGGACTGGCGCTCCTTTGGATTAATGATGGATCTAGCCATGATGGGCTGTGGCACAGGTGCAGTGCTAGAGCCCAAGTACATCGATCAGCTACCAGTGATTCGTAACCGGCTGAGCATCACTATGGCCGGTGATGTCGGCACGACACCAGCCGGTCAGCGTCGGGAAGAAACTGAGGTAACCATTGACGGCAATCGCGTGGAGATCCATGTGGGCGACAGCCGCAATGGCTGGGTGATGTCGTATCAGAAAATTTTGGAACTCTCCAGCAACGAGCGCTTCACCGGAGACGTAGACGTCATTGTTGACCTGAGTGATGTCCGTCCGGCGGGTGAGAAGCTCAAAGGATTTGGTGGCATGGCCAATCCGGTGAAGCTGCCCAGTCTGTACGCGCGCTGCGCCAAAATATTGAACAAAGCCATCGGTCGTCAGCTCAACTCTATTGAGTGCTGCTTGCTAATCGATGAAGCGGCCGCCTGCGTCGTGGCCGGCAATATTCGTCGCTCGGCAGGCATGCGTCAGTTTGATAGTCACGATGAACTGGCGGCCAATGCCAAAGATAATCTATGGCAGCAAGACACTGAGGGTAACTGGCGAATTGACCCAGAACGGGACGCGCTGCGGATGGCCAACCATACACGGGTCTTCCACACTAAGCCTTCTTTAGAAGAAATGACCGACGCGGTGCGTAAGCAGTTTTACTCGGGTGAAGGGGCTATTCAATGGGCTGGGGAAGCCGAGCGTCGAGCCCAGGGCCAAGGGCGTTATGGTCTTAATCCCTGTGGTGAAATCTTGGGTCAGAATTTTCATTGCAACTTAGCAGAAATTCATCTCAATCAGATTGATCCTAAGAATATCCAAGAGCAGGAAGATGCTTTTCGAGCTGGCGGTATTGCGGTAGCAGCCTTGCTCAACCATCAGTTTATTGAGCCTCGCTACCAGCAGTCACGACTAGAAGACCCCATTGTGGGCGTATCTTTTACCGGTCTGTTTGACTTTTTCGTGCGGGCCTTTGGCGTTGAATGGCTTAACTGGTGGGAAGCGGGTCGTCCGAATACAATGCAGGGTCTGGAATTTAAGACCAAAGAGCAGGAGTACCTGAGCCGCTGGAAGACGATTGTCCATGAAACGGTGTGGGCCTATTGCGATCGCAATAACATCCTCCGCCCCAACCGCTGCACTACCGTACAGCCTGCCGGTACCAAAAGCCTGCTTAGCGGGGCATCCTCTGGCTGGCATCCGCCCAAGTCTCAGCGGTTTATCCGCCGTATCACCTTCCGCAAGGATGACCCAGTGGCCAAAGCCTGTATCGACTACGGCTACTCGGTGATTCCATCCCAGTCCGACAAAGACGAGAATGGCAACCTGCTCAACGACCCATTTGACTCTCGTTGCACTGAGTGGCTAGTAGAGATGCCAGTAGAAGTTCCCTGGGCCAACCTACCCGGAGCTGACGAAGTCGCTATCGAAAATTTTTCGGCTCTGGCTCAGTTTGACTTCTACATGCAGGTGCAGCGACACTACACTGCCCACAACACCTCGGCCACCATTGAGTTTCGTGAGAACGAAATTGAGCCCCTGTCCGAGCGTATCCATCAGGCTATCGAAAATGACGAAGGCTACATTTCGTCAGCGCTGCTAGCTCGGTTTGATGATCTGCAAACCTTTCCTCGTCTGCCTTTTGAACCCATCGACAAGGCCCGATACGAGGAGTTGTGTAGCGAAGTGATCGCCCGTCGAACAACCGAGAACTTCCATGCGGCTCTCGAACAGTACGACGCAGGCGAGCTAATCGAGGCCGGGCCCGCAGGCTGCGATTCCGATAAGTGTCTGCTGCCTGAAAAGAAGCCTAGTTAAGCAGGTGCCTTTCGACTCAAGGCACCGCTGACAACTCAAGTTTCAGCTTGGAAAGAAGCCTATGCTTCACCTCCAGTTGACTACAGCCAGGCACTCCTGAGGGGGTGCCTTTTTTATTGATATCCATCGCTAAGCTATGATGAGTACATCTATTCTATTGGGAAGCCTATAGAGACCATGGTTAGCACAGTTCCCACCCCTCAAACTGAGGCCCAGACTGCCTATCCAAGTTCTGACGGAGAACCTGTGGCAGAAACATTTGTCCATCTCTATGCCATGTTGGTCACCATTGAGGTGCTGACCCAATACCTGCAGGGTCAGCAGGCTACGGTGCTAGGCAACCAGTTTATGTATTACAACCAGGGCTTCAAAAATTAGAGCGTCTCCAGGCTAAGCTTCAAGATCTGGGCATTAGTCCCGAAGATATTGAAGACGTTGAAGCAGAGTAAGTTTCTGCACGCTCAGCGGCCTTAAATCGTTAAAAATTATCAGGAATTGCTAGGTCACAGACTGTATCTGACTATCACTAGGGAATGAACCCTAAGGAGAACCTGTGCAGTCAGTTTATTGGTTTTGTTTCGTTATCGGTGGCGTATTTGTTGCGATCGCAACCCTAGGCGGTGCCGGTGACGCAGATTTCGATGCCGAGGCCGATGTTGATTTTGATGCGGACTTTGACGGCGATTTGGAGTTAGACGGAGACGCCCCAGACGCAGACTTCGATGCGCAAGTAGACACCGACCTCCAGCTCCTACAAAAAGTTAAGGGAGCCTATATCTTCAGTCTTAACATTCTCACCAGTTTCAAATTCTGGACCGTCGGCGGATTTTTCTTTGGCCTTACGGGGCTTAGCCTCGGGTGGGTACAGCCTAGCTGGTCGGCCTCGCTAGTCTTTATTAGCGCTTTGATTATGGGTATTTTGCTAGGGGGCACCCTGGCAACCGCCCTACGCCATCTAGCCCGTCGCCATGCCGATAGCCTCATTCGTACAGAAGACTTCGCTGGACGAGTGGGTATTGTCGAACTGCCTTTTGACTCTAACAGCAAGGGCAAAGTGCGCCTAGAAATACGCAGCAGCGTGCTGCACATGATGGCTCTTACCGACGACACCAAACAATTTGTACCAGGGGACAAAGTATTGGTTGTCAATATTGAAAACGACCGTCTTTGGGTCGTTTCCGACGAAGCCGCCGCGAATGAAACAGCTGCACAGCGTTAGATGCGCTGGCTTAACCATAGTTTTTTCTTCACACCATGACACACTATCCATTCTTGCTCGGGCAGACGGGTCAAGTACCAGCAAGCGATTCAAACACATTAGAAACTGAAAGCGCTAGCTACGAGCTTGCCCAAGCCTTACCCATCCCAGCCAGCCAAAGTACGGCGCAAGCAGGTGCCGTGCTCGGGGGCAGCGCTTTAGTCCTCGGTCTAATTGGCGTTGGCGCGCTGATCGTAGTGCTCAAGACCTGTTTGCGCATTTGCAATCCCAATCAGATTTTAATTATCTCGGGTCGCAAATATAAAAATAAAAGTGGTCAGACTGTTGGCTATCGCGTTGTCTTTGGCGGTCGTACTCTAGTAGTCCCCATCATCGAGCGCGTACAAAGTATGGACATGACCACTATGCCCATACCCGTGGAAGTTACCAATGCCTATGCCAAAGGAGGTACACCGCTCAACATTCAGGCCATTGCCAATGTCAAAATTTCCAGCAACCGCAGCGTTGTAGGGAATGCCATTGAACGTTTTTTAGGACGTAACCGGTCTGAAATTCGTCGCGTCGTCCGAGAAACGTTAGAAGGCAATCTACGCGGTGTGGTAGCACTACTCACCCCCGAGCAGGTCAACGAAGACCGCATGAACTTTGCCGAACGGATCGCGGCGGATGTGGCCAAAGATCTGAGTAAGCTAGGACTGCATTTAGACACCTTAAAAATTCAAAGCGTTACCGACGATATGGACTACCTTAGCTCCATCGGTCGTCGGCAAATTGCTAACATCATTCGCGATGCTGAGATTGCTGAGTCAGAAGCGGTCGGTGAAGCCGATCGGATTGAAGCCGACTGCCAAAAGCAGGCTGAAGTTGCCAAAACTCAGGCTCTAACCGTTGTTCAACAACGCCAAAACGAACTCCGTAAGATCAAAGCAGAGCTAGAAGAGCGGGCTAAATCTGAAGAAGAGCGCACCGCCGCAGCGGCCAAAGAAGCCCAGGCTCGCGCTGAACAGCAATTGCAAACCGTTCGTTCAGAACTCGAGCGGCTACGCCTAGAAGCCGATGAGGTGCTACCTGCACGAGCGGACAAACGAGCCCAAGAGCTACACGCCAAGGGCCAAGCCGCAGCGCTTGAAGAGAACGCCAAGGCAGCGGCCCTTGTCAACAATATGCTGTCTAAAGTCTGGGCAGAAACTGGAACAGATGCCACTCAAGTCTTTTTGATTCAACAGATTGACATGGTGCTAAAAGAAGCCGCTAAGATTCCAGGTCGCATTCATCTAGAGAATATCAACGTGATTGACAACGGCGATGGTAAATCTATCGCCAGCCTTGTCAGCGTGTATCCCGATGTGGTGCGTCAGTTTCTCAAACAGGTTGATGAGACCCTGGGCATTGATGTCACTGGCACCCTGCACCAAAGTTTAGACCTTCAGCAAGACCTCGCTGCCATCGCCTCAGCTACTGAAAAAACCAACATGGAGGGCAACTAATGCCAGGTTTAGTTCTTTTACTTGCTATTCTCGGCGGGGGGTCTGGAGTTATTTCCTTGATCATCCGCAACCTCTATTACATCTGCCAGCCCAATGAAGTGCTGATCTTTGCAGGGGCGCAACAGCGTTTGGGCCAAAAAACAATAGGATACCGTTTGGTTAAAGGCGGCAGCAGCATTCGTAAGCCCTTGGTGGAAAAGGCGCTGCGCATGGACTTGACCAATATGATCATCGAGCTCAAGGTAACCAATGCCTATTCTAAAGGGGGCATTCCGCTCCAGGTGGACGGTGTAGCTAATATCAAAGTCGCAGGCGAAGAACCGGCTATCCACAACGCCATTGAGCGACTACTGGGTAAGAATCGAAAGGAGATCGAAAAGATTGCCAAAGAGACCCTGGAGGGAAATTTGCGGGGCGTTCTTGCCAGCCTCACCCCTGAACAGGTGAATGAAGATAAAATCGCTTTTGCTAAAAGTCTCTTGGATGAAGCAGAAGAGGATCTTGAAAAGTTGGGTTTGGTGCTTGATACCCTACAGATCCAGAACATTTCTGATAATGTTCGCTACCTGGATTCGATTGGCCGCAAACAGCAGGCTCAGCTCCAGCGAGACGCTCGCATAGCCGAGGCCGAGGCCAAGGCGGCTTCTGCCATTCAAACTGCTGAGAACGAAAAGATCACCTCTGTACGCCGCATCGATCGCGATACAGGCATTGCCGAGGCAGAAGCAGAGCGGCGCATTCAAGATGCTCTAACCAAGCGGGGCGCAGTCGTCGCTGAGGTAGAGGCCGAAATTGCCTCTGAGCTGGTTCGCTTTCAATCTGATATTCCTGTACAGCAGGAGCGCATTAAGCAGATTACTGAGCAGCTAAAGGCCGATGTCATTGCCCCAGCTGAAGCTGAATGTAAGCGAGCCATTGAAGCCGCTAAAGGGGATGCCGCCCAGATCATTGAGGATGGTAAGGCCCAGGCCGAAGGTACTCGACAGCTGGCTGAGTCCTGGCGGGCAGCCGGAGACAATGCCCGTGATATTTTCTTGTTGCAAAAGCTGGAAACTCTGCTAAAAACCCTGAGTGCAACCGTGCCTGATGTGACAGTACAAAATGTGACGGTGATTGATAGCCAGACAGGAGGGACGGCGAAACAAGCGATCGCAATTATGGAGCAGCTTAAACAAACAACTGGCTTAGACCTGGCCAACGCCGTTAATAACTTTGCCAATGGCACGACTCGGCAACTGCCCGAAGGAAAGTAGAGAACCGATAAAAGCCAGCGACAGGGGAGCGCCTGTCGCTGGCTGACTCATAGGGAAAGCGCAAAGCATCAATGGCGACGCCTGTATCGATTTGATGCGATGGTTTACATAGGTTTACACTGGGAAGTAATTAGCTAGGCAGCCCCAACTCTGAGCAAACGAGTCGAAATGCTCAAAACTAACAATATTGACAGGGCTCTTATCCACTTTCTAGAAGCCATTTGTTTTTAACAACGCTATACCCTTGAATCAATTTTTAGCCCGCCTCGATCAAGGCTTTGACCTTTGGGTCACTCTGCTGGAGCGTACTCTGTTTTTTAAGCTGGGGGGGATGCCGCTGATTGTCCTGTGGCTGCTGGCAGGATCGGTGTATCTGACACTGCGCATGGGCTTTATCAACGTGCGGGGGTTGGGCCACGGTCTAGCGGTGCTACGGGGTGACTATGACGATCCAGATGAAGTGGGTGAGGTCAGTTACTTTCAGGCAGTGGCAACGGCCATGTCGGCTACGGTGGGGCTGGGCAATATTGCAGGAGTTGCGATCGCAATCCAAATCGGCGGCCCTGGCGCGGTCCTCTGGATCACTGTGGCCGGGCTGCTGGGAATGACCACCAAGTTTACCGAATGTACGCTGGCTCAACAGTATCGCGTTATTAACGATGACCGGGTACTTGGCGGCCCGATGTATTACCTGAGCCAGGGATTGGCTGAACAGGGTCTAAAGCCCATGGGGCAGCTGCTAGCAGCCACCTTTGCAACGCTCTGTATGGTGGGGGCCCTGGGCGGGGGCAATATGTTTCAGGCCAACCAGTCCAGTATTGCAGTGGCCTCACTAGCAGAACAGCTACACTGGACCTGGCTTAGCGATCCACGAGTGTACGGAGCCATTCTATCGTTAACGGTTGCAGCCGTGATTATTGGCGGTTTACAGCGAATTGCCCAGGTCGCCTCTACCATCGTACCTACCATGGTGGGTCTATACCTGACGGCGGCGCTATGGATCGTATTTCATCACCTGGGAGACATTCCGACTGTGGTTGGTCTGGTCTGGCAGTCGGCCTGGCATCCGGGCGCGATTGAGGGCGGCATCGTTGGCGTGATGGTCCAAGGGCTACAGCGAGGTGTTTTTTCAAATGGTGCCGGTACGGGAGTTGCTGCGATCGCCCATGCCGCCACTAAAAACCCAGAGCCAGTGCGCGAGGGTATTATTGCTCTGCTTGAACCGCTGATTGACACAGTTTTGATCTGTAACCTGACGGCTTTAGTGTGTCTGCTAAGCGGTGTGTCCGGCAGCGTCGTTAACGGCATCGAGCTGACGACTACCGCCTTTGCCGCTGAAATTCCCATGATGACCTGGGGATTGGCCATCATCGTATGTCTGTTTAGCTTTTCTACGATTATTTCTTGCTTTTATTATGGTGAAGCCTGCTGGCGCTATCTCTTGGGTGAGCGGGGTCTATTGCTCTACAAACTGCTCTACATTTTGGGCTGTTTTGGCGGCACCATCATTGGCTTAGAGACCGTTATTCGCTTTAGCGACGTGATGCTATTTGCGCTTGGCATTCCCAACATGCTAGGGCTGCTGCTGCTCTCGAATCAGGTCGCCCACAGCCTAGATGCTTACTGGCAAACTAAGCAAACACTAGCTATCCAAACCGATAGCGCTCCTATCTAAACTGCTAACGTTCATAGAGTATCTACCCTGGCTTAAACAATCCAAAGCAACACTTTTGGAAAATGGGTGTAATCTATAGGCACCTTTGGGTCACCAGTACATTCAGCAGGCTTTGGGTAAGCAATGGGTAGCGATGTTTTAATTTTGACAATCTACTTTTTAGTAGTGATCTACGTGCTCTACCAAATGGCCCTATCGGTAGAAAACACCCTTGAAAACAAGCTCAAAGTTGATCTCAATCGCGAGGCTCTAAATACACAGGTTAATCTGCAGCTCAAGCAGCGCACTTCTAACAAACAGAAGATTACAGCCAATGTTGATCAAATTGAGTTTGAAGGTAGAAAATTTCCTCCATTTTTAGCACTCAATGTGACATCCCATAACGATCCAGAAGAAGAGGGCATGGGCGTCGTTGAAGTGGGACCCTCTGGAAAAATGCCGCTGGCTATGTCCATTCGGGATCTGAGTGTCAGAATCCAAAACAGTACCAGCGATGCTCAAGTGTTTATTGACTGGGATAAAAGCTCGGTGACCTCAGGCATGAATCGACGCACCCAGCGAGTGGTACGCTCCGGTATTCCCATCAGCGGCGGGCTACCTCACTCTCAGCTTTTAACGGTGATAAACCCACGCGAAACGTTTATGGGACAGGTGACTGGTGAAAACTGTCTGAGTCTTGATCCCGACACCCAAACCCTTAAGGCCAAACGCCCCCTAGCGGAAATGATCGACGTGGCGGAATATATCACAGACATGATTGAGGCAAATGCCAGACTCTACCAAGGAAATGACGATATCGACATTATGGAAGAAGTTGGCTCCACACTGGCCTACGGGCTTCGTTTAATGGTCGGTATACGGCAGATTACCTATGAGCAAAACAGCCAGACTACCTATCTAATGCTTCCGTTTGAATTTGAGGCGATTCTGCTAGCGGATGAAATTGCTTTTCCCCCACTGCGCTGGTTGCTCAAGCGTCCTCGCCCGGCCAATGCTCGAGATGCTCTGAGCACGCTACTGCTCGGTCGCCCCAGACTATAAATCACGCATTCTTGTATTTTAGAGACTGGCTAAAATCACCCACGTTGCCGTCAGGTAGGACCGTATTGCCCCAAGTCACATCGCTAAAATTGGTCTGAGATGATGTCTGTGCCTCATACAGACAGGCTCCGGTGAGATTGGCGGCCCAAAAGTTTGCTCCCGACAGATTAGCCCGTCTAAAGTTGGATTTGCCACATTCGGTATGACTAAGATTGGCATTTTGAAAATTCGCTGCCTCGCCGTTAGCATGTTTCAGCACGGCATTGGCCAGCCGGATCCCGCGGCAGTCAGCCTGCGTTAGATTAGCGTGGTTGACAGTGGCAGAAACTAAATTGGCAAAAGACAGACTGCCGTAGCTGAGATTTACGTTAGTCAGGTTGGCATCTAGCAAATTGGCATTTCTACAGTTGGCACCACTCAAGTCAGCATTGCGTAAGTTGGCTGACACGAGCTGCGCATCGGCAAGATTGATATCCCGTAGGTTGAGCCCGGCTAAGTTGGCGTAGCTCAAATCAACCCGAAGGTTGGGGTGAGCCATTCGCCAGGTATTCCAGGTCTGACTCCCTTGACGAATAAGGCTTAACTGCTGCGAGTTGGTCATCCTACCCCTTGAACGAATACGGTTCTATACATATTGAGATTTTGGATTTGCTCTAGAGAAATCAGGAATAGGTCCTTTCCAACTGAACAGACTGACATTGCCTAGATAAGTGCCGCTGCGGATCACCGATCGATTGCCCCATACCAGCAGCCTACCGATAGAGCATCAGCACCACCGATACTTAAAGACAGCCTCTAGCAATCCCACTGCAGAATCACAACTAACCGGACATACGGACGAATCCAGAGTCCTGATAGTTAGATACAAAATGCAGCCGCAACCGGGTAAATGGATACCTCACTGGCTGTACATACTGCCGTGGTTCCACTTATCCTTACTAGCGAACACCTTTTTATTCAGGAAGTTTTGAGTCGTTTCCAGACGGCAGGGCCCGTAAGCCTTAGTTTGAGCCTTGGTGCGATCGCAAAGCCAGCATACGCGTAGCCGCAGAATCTCTTTCCCTATGCTCAAATTGTTACCGTCCGCCAATCTCTATCATGTTGCGAGATAATGCTAGATTTGAGATATTCGAGGTGTGTTCCTAATCTGATCCCTGTAACAGAAACGCCTTTTTTTGGAGCACCATTGCAAAATGCAAGAATCGAGCCGGATAGACAACTTTATACTCCGAGTACGCAGCTTGATTCGCATACGCTGTCGCTGATTTAGAGAGTGCACCGATTTGTTAGAAATATTCCACGTCAGCAGCTTGCAGATAAGATCGTTCCGGAAATCAGCAGCGCCACTTACAAAACAAATTAATTAAACTCCACTTTTGGACGTACAGACGTTCCATGAAACGTCTCTCCAGCCTTATTTTTTCACCTTATAGTCTTCATCTCCTATCTCTTAAAACCTATGTTAAAACCTCCTGCATGCAGCACCAACGATGCCACAGAAGAGTGGGTTGAATTTACAGGAAGACTATTTAAACTATTTTCTAATCCTGCTGTATTGATTGCTCTGATTGTCATCGTTGGCGTTGTCTCCATCCTGCTCCTGCGACACAAACAACATCGAGCTTGGATAACACGCCTTAGCCTGGGTCTTATGCTCTCCATTATTGGCCTATCCCTGGTGGGGAATTATTTACTCATCGCGTTTGTCCCTCCCGACAATAGCGAAGCGGCACAGGCTGTGGTGGTCTTGGGTCGAGGTCAGGACCTGCGTAAAGCGCGTTCAGCCCATGGTCTTTCGTTAGTAGAAAGCGGACGGGCTCCTCTTGTTTTTTTTAGTGGCAAAAGTGACGCAAATCGCACTGTTAAAGCACTCGAAGCGCAAGGGGTGGCGTCAGCTATTTTAGATGGGGAAGCCTGTTCGCGCACCACGGCGGAGAATGCAAAGTTTACAGCCCAGGTGCTGATGGAGCGAGACATTAAAAAAATTATTCTAGTTACAGATGCGCCCCACATGCTGAGGGCCTACTTAACATTCCAAAAGGTCGGGTTTCAAGTGATTCCCCAGACGACTCCATTCCCATCTGACTATGGCCGCTATCGACGTCAGGTATTGGCCGTACGTGAAGTCATCAGTTTTATCTCCTATGGACTGCAGGGACATTATTCTAAGCCGGCTCTCAATCGGGGCAACCCAGGTGTAAGACAGCCGTCAGTGTAAGGTAAGTAAATTAGCGAATATCCGTTTAGAGTTCTATTGAAATGTCGTTGGGGAAAAATCTACCTAGTTTTCTGATTATCGGTGCCTACAAATCTGGTACAACGGCGCTGTACAGGTATTTTGATCAACATCCTGAGGTGTATATGAGCCCCCTCAAAGAGACAAATTTCTTTGCGCTTGAGGGAGCGACACCTAGCTACTGCGGTCCCGGAGATGCCAAAGCCCCGACCAATCGGCTGTCTATCACCAGTCTGGATGCTTACCAAGCCCAGTTTGATGACATATCTGATGAACGCGCCATTGGCGAGGCGTCTCCAATGTATTTATACTCGTCTACTGCAGCCGAGCGCATTCATTCCTATTTGCCTCAGGTAAAACTCATTGCTATTTTGCGCCAGCCTGCCACCCGCGCATTTTCGAATTTCTTACATCTAGTACGGGACGGACGGGAAAAAAGCCACAACTTTCTAGGTGTCTGGAATCGGGAACAAAAGAGAATCGACGCTCACTGGGCCCCTATTTGGCATATCCGACAGCATGGACTTTATTACCAACAGTTAAGGCGTTATTTTGACCGATTTGACGCTGCTCAAATAAAAGTCGTTTTACATGAGGATCTAGTTGAGCAGCCTGATACGATGTTGAAAGACCTCTTTGATTACATTGGGGTAGATACCACCTTTCATGTAGATTTCTCCCATAGGCCCAATCAGTCAGGCATTCCTAAAAACAGAATAGTTCGGGGGGTGGCAAGAAGACTACTCGTTATGCCCCTGCAGGCAACGGGAAATCAAACATTCACCGAATGGGGAGAGTCAATCAGCCAATATTTTCTCTACCGACCAGAGATAACGGCTGAACAAAAACACGAAATCAATCAGTTTTATCGAGACGACATTCTACAGCTACAGTCGCTAATCGATCGAGATTTGAGTCATTGGATTGACTGCTAGGTTCTTTAGAAGCACGAGGTCATTAACCATTTTGGCGATGGTGTCCCGCCCAAAATCCTAGTACGTCAGCCAGGATGAAAGATCTCTACCTAGAAAATCTTGTAGCTGGCTAATATCGTGGCGATGCAGATCAATAATCTGCTTCCTAGTCTCCGAGGAGAGCTTGGGAGACTTAGACTGCATATTTGCCATTCTTAGATTTGAATATCCGTCTCGAATTTTGGCATATACCGATTCTGGGAAAATAGTGGCCAGATGTTTTCGAGATGACGATCTCAGAGTTTCTAGAGTTCTAAACAGAACTTTGTTTTTGGGTATTCCTCCCTTGTTATAGACTTTGTTAGAAACGCTGATTTCAACATTTCTATCTACTTCAAGAAACTCAAAGGTGTCTCGCAGCAGCTTTTCTATATCTTGCTTAAGATCTTCAAATAGAAATACTTTTATTTGACTTCGATCAAACGTTTCTAAATAGGGTTTTAGGCTTTGGAAATAGTATTTATTGGCATTGAGTTCTGGCTTTTTGAGAAATTCTAAAAAAGAGTTTTCTAGTTCGTGCTCATCGGGGAAGTCTGCGATTTCACCCGTCCGACAGGCCATTAGATATTCTGAATACATTCTCTCAGCCGGGTCACGCAGAATCGCAATCAGCTTAACGTCAGGGATCAAAGAATGGATTCTGCCTGGAGTCTTTGGATTGTAGATGTATTGAGCGCAGGCTTCACCGATGGCGATATCTTGTTCGGATGCATTTTGAAAAAGCGCCGAATATTCTGCTAGACGCTGGGGATCTTTGTAGTGATACGGTCTGTTGAAAAAGTAAGACTCTTTCAAAGAACTCATAAAGACCTGCGGATGAGCCCTGAGATACTGATAGAGAGAGGTCGTGCCTGACTTTGGCGCACCGATAACCAGAAAGTTAGGAAGCTGCATAGGAATAAATCTATGGAAAAAAATATTTTTGTCGGGCTGCGACTCCGCTCAGCCCCTTGCTAGAAACCTTGAGAGAAGCTGCCGCTAGCGTCGCTGGGCCTTTGGCTGATGTCTGTAAAACGCTGATGCAGGGCATTTTTAGCAGAGCGATCCATAGGCTCAGTCAGCGGTAGGCAGGTTTCTTTAGACACTTTACCATTCTTAGTAAATCTAGAAGGGCTGCGATAAACAGGTCTTTTTAGGATTTAGGCAGGTTGGTTTTTGGTTAAGCGCTCTCGAAGAATGCCTGAAAGCTCACCTAAAAGCTGTCTGGCATCTGAGCTGACGAGGAAGAGAATTCCATAGCTGAGTAAAAAGACGCTTACATTAACGATTGGCGGATACCAGATACTGACCAGTGACGGCGGAATAGCCGCTAGAACAAAGTTAAAGACTAAACCATATTTGGGAGAACCAAACTGCTGATTGATGGCGCGGTGGGCTAAATAGTAGGCAGGAATCGCTAGAATTTCTGCGATCGCATATCCCCAAATCCCCAGCACTGGAGCCAGCAGCAGGCAGCTTAACCACAGCAGCCCCGTATAGGCAAAGTTTAACCAGCTCACCATATTATTTCGATCGACGGCGTAAAGCACAGCGGTATGCAGATCAAAAATTGCCCCCACCAGCGTAGCAATGCCAATCAGTGGAAATATCTGAGCGCTGAGCAGCCATTTGTCGCCAAAAACGGTGGGAATCAGCCAAGAAGCACAGCTTGAAAAGCCGCCACACACCAACCCCATCATGAGGGCCTGATAGGTCATCCCCTTGGTTAACGCTCGGCGGATCGCCTGAGGATCGTCGGTCAGTTTTGCCATCACACTGACAGACATACGTTTGAGCACATGTCGCAGCAGCATCAGCTGATGCACCATACGGATAGCAATATTGGTAATACCCACCGCCTCAATGCCCACTAAGCGACCAATAAAGAGAGGAACGGTGAGACTTCTCAGATTAAATAATAGATTAGAGCCGTAATAGGTCAGACCGTAGGTTAGAGCAGGTTTCATGATTTTCCACTGCCAGCGAAAACCCCAGCGAACCGGGTAAAAGTGTCGGGCCATGATAGTAGCCAGAACAAACTGGACCAGCGTGCCCACAATCGGTCCCCAATAGCTGTTGAAAACCAAAACAAGCGGAATGGAAATGCTGTAGTTGAGGGTTTGGGCAACGGCTTCTAGCAAACTGATTTGATCAAATCGCAGGGAGCGGTTGATCAAACTGCTAGACACAATGGTGACCATGTCTAACCAGATAGCCGGAGTCAGAACCCAAAGAATTTTGGTCACCTCTTCATGACCCACCCACCAGCCAAAAAGAGGGGCGGCTAGGGCAATGACGCCACAAAGTAAGATACCGCCTGTATTGTAAAAAGCGAGAATTTGTTCGGCATCTTCTTGAACAAAATCAGGCTTACGCACCAGGTACGCCCCTAACCCAAATCGACTTGTCCACCGTAAAAAATAAAAAATACCGAGGGCGGCTGCCACCAAACCGTAGCTCTCAGGACCCAGCACCCGAGCAATAACGAGGGTACTCACCAGTGAAAAGCCCGATGCCAGGAGCTGTCTTAGGGTTAAGTAAAAGCTGCCTTTTAGAACCTGACTCTTTAGAGATTTTTGTGGACTCATGCAAATAGGGGATGACTAGCTAGACGCTGAAACAGAAAGCAGCTTAGGAAGCTGCATCAGACGGTTTTTGAGCTGATGCAGGTTGGTGCGTAGCTGGCTGTACCCATCCAAGCCCAAGAGCTGCACCATGACAATAGCGATGCTTAAACGCACACACTGGCTAGACGATCGTAGCTCAGGGCAGTAGCTGAGGGCCTGCTGGCGAAACTGCTTGGCCGGTCCGCAGTCGCCATTTAGGTTTTGTAGCGTTTTCCAGGCAATCCGCAAGTAGGCAAAACCATAGCTGCGGGCTTTAAGCGACTGGTAGTGGGGAGGTGCGATCGCAAACACCTTTTCAATAATGGCGTGGTAGTTCGCCTCCATTTTTTGCCACTTTTTAGACGTATTGCCCGGATGGAACCGATACTTCACCAGCGGTTCCGGCACACAGTAAAACCCATAGGCCATGGCGATACGCAGCCACATTTCCCACGTTTGCGCATAGGGAAAGCTGGTATCAAATACGCCTACCCGGTCAAAACACTCACGACGAATCACAGGATTACTGCCGCATTCAATAATGTCGTGCTCAATTAGACGCGGCAGCACGTCCCCCGATTCTGAATTTTCACACACTTTACCCTGGGGCCGATCGTTTTCATCCATCGTGGCCACCCAAGAATAAACTAGCCCCACCTCTGGATTATTATCTAGAGCCTGAACGTGAGTTTCTAACTTACGCAGATCCCATAGGTCATCAGCATCTAGAAAGGCAATATATTCCCCGACCGCGTGGGATAGGGCCGTGTTACGAGCAGCAGCACTGCCCGCATTGGCCTGAGAGAAAAATTTCACCTTGGGATGGTTCAACGTAGCGGCCCAGGATTTTATCTGATCGCGGCTGCCGTCATCGACAATAATCACCTCAAAATCTTGAAATGTTTGATCTAAAACAGTATTTAACGTCTGAGGCAGATAGCGCATCGCATTGTATGCGGCAATCACCACTGAAACTTTAGGGGGTGTCACAGACGAAACATTAGACATAAGTTTTCTCACCCTGGGTTTGATGTTTTAATCGATTGGGCTCTTTCCAATCCCAGCTGCACAGAGCAATTAGCGTCAGCCAGTAGAAGAAAAGCGCCGTATGAGTCCAAATATTCTCCGTCACCATACCAACCATCATGGCCACAAGAATTCCTAGCAGAACTAGAGCCAAATCCACCTGTGGCCGAGCGGACAGATGAGACCGGCAGGTATGCACCAGCTGAGTCGCTACGCCTGCAAAGAATGTTAGATACGAAATCAACCCAACAATGCCTCCTTCCACCAGTGCCCGCACATAATCATTGTGGGGTTCATTTTCAAAAGGAGTTAGGAATCTCGATGCGCCCCACCCATAGCCCAGCCAGCGTTCGTCCTGCCAGGCATCCAATAGCAGCGTCCACTGCTCTAGTCGCCAGTAGAAACTATTGGTGGTTAAACCACGCAGTACAAAGACTCGAGACAGATCTAAATCATCGTTAAAAAACGGCAGCGTACCAAACACCATCAGGCGCTCTCGACCAAACTCTGTACTTCCAAACAGTGCAACAATCGCCACCATCAGCGCGGTCACACCAACAAACTTTGCAATCGTGATCCGAGGAATAATCAGCGCCATCAGCAGTATCCCCGTCATCACCAAACCCACTAGAGCTTTGGTCGACACAATAAAAAACATCACCACCCCCATGAGCACCACCCATGGCCAGGGACGCTTAGAGTGGGTCATCTGCCAATAGAGCAAACCAAGGAACAATACTAAGAACGTCACTAGGGTATTGGGGTGCCCCAGCGTACCATTGACGCGAGAAGCATTTTCTAAAGCTGTGAACGCATTGCCTCGCGGGGCTAAAAATTCAGGCAGTGCCGAGGCCGGTAAAACTAGCTGCAGCACGGCTGCACACAGGGGCAAAATCAGACTGAGAAACAGCATTTTTACCACAGTCTTAGGATGAATCTTGTCTTTAAGCTGCATTACCAGCAGATATACCATCACCCAAGAGAACAGCCGAATCCATTCCCGTAACGCCGTCATGGTGTGACCGGCCCCCATGCCCAGACCGCCCATGGGCAGTAAAACCACCCACAATCCTTGAAAAGCGACCCAGCCTGCAAAAAACCAAAAAAACCGACCGGTATGAACCTTTTGTCTGGTCAGCAATAGCAGCGCAACGTAGGCCATTGCTAGCAGATCCAGCCCAATCGCAAACATAGCCGGCAGCTGCTGCTCAGAAAAAACATCAATGGCGCTACGCAAGCACAGCAGCGTCAGCACCGTGTGTTCAAACTTGAGACCTAGCATCAAAGCTCCAAGCACGGCTATGGCCAGCACCAGAGGAATGACAAAGCTAATACCCGCGCCCCACCCCATCAGGGCAGCCAATAAAACACCGCCAAAAACAACAACAAAGCTGGTGACCGACGGAGCTGAATACTTTAAGGTCATTGCATCACATCGCCTAAATGTTTAATAAATATCTAAATGACTGTCCAAGCGTTATATCTGTCTAACCGAGTCACTAAAGCGATGAAATCTGACCGCGCAGCGTATGTAACCGGCTTAGCAAGCGGGCGTAGGTATCAGCTCCTAAAAGACGCATTGTTAACAGCGTCAGGCTTAATCGCAAAAACTCTCGGGAAAATTTGAGCCGTGGATCGTTACGCAGAGCTTCATTCATAAATCGTTGAGCTGTGCGATAGTCTTTTTCTAGGCTTTGTAGCGGTTTCCAGGCCAGGGACAAATTAATTCTGGCCCAGGACTGTTTGATAAGCTGCTCTTTAAGCTCGTTAGAAATATCGCTGGGGGCAAAGTCAGCGGCTTTGTTTAAAATAATTCTGGCACTGCGAGACATGGCGACCCAGTTTTTAGAAGCGCTGCTGGGATGCTGGCGATAGTCCACCAGAGATTCTTTAACGACAGCAAACTCATAGTTGGGAGCGATGCGCAGCCACATATCTCGGTCTTCCATGTAGGAACCGAGATTTTCATCAAACATACCCAACTGATCAAAACACACCCGTCTGACCATGGGATTGCTACCAGACCCCACACAGTTTTGCAAAATCAGACTCTTCCACACATGACCCTCAGCACAGTTTTTAACAAATCGTCCTGTCGGCTCACCGGTTTGATTGACCAGCGTCATCCAGGTATACACCAGACCAACGCTGTCAGACGCATCCATCAGCGCCACCTGCTTTGCCAACTTGGTGGGGTGCCAGCGGTCGTCTGCGTCTAAAAAAGCAACATAGTCTCCGCTCGACTCACGAATACCGGTATTGCGAGCCCCGGCCAGTCCTCTGTTGGATTGGGATACCAAACGGACTCGCGGGTCTTGAATCGTTGCGGCCCAGTCTTTGATGTTGTCACTGCTACCGTCGTTCACAATGACAACATCGTAGTCGCTAAACGTCTGCGCTAGGACACTGTCCACGGCCTCAGGCAGATAGGCCATGGCGTTGTAGGCCGGAATCACAACGGAGACTTTAGGCGATTTTTGAGCAAGCATAGTCCTTCGGCATAAAGAAAAATATATTCGTCGTTTTCAGCAGAGTGATCAGTCTAGGATTCTAAACAGCGCGCCAAGGGGATTTAGCAGACGACCAATGAAGTCAAAGGTGTCTCCTACACCGCCCTGATTAGAGGCTTTTACGACAATTAGATCGCCGTGCATCAAAGTAGTAGACGCCTCTCCAAAGGCAAAACTCTCTTGGGCGAGCTGACCGCTGGGCTGCATGCGAAATAGCGCCACGTCGTCATCATCGGCATCCACCGTCAAACCACCCGCTGCGGCAACAGCAGCACTGATATCCGCACTTGGAGTAATGTCGATTTGCCCTGGGCGCTCCACTTCTCCGGCCACGTGGATAGTAATTTGCTGTGGAGCCACCGTTGAGGCTAATAAGGTCCGCTGATCGACCGTTGTAGATTCAGACTTAGGAACAATGACCTCATCTCCGTCTAGGATCTCTGGGTCAGCCGAAAGCTGACCGCTCTGAATCACCTCCCACAGGTTGACCTGTATGCTTTTTTGACCCGAAATATCATTGGTGGGACGGCGGATGGTAATGTTTCTCAAATCGGCTTCGGGCGTGATGCCGCCAGCCATCACCAGCGTCTCACTTAGGGTTACTTGCCCGTCAGCGTCTATTTGCTCGGTGTTGAGCAGTCGCGGTCCTGGCTGGACAACCGCACCGGTCACGCTGATGCGCAATGGACTAAACGTAACACCAGAGACAACCACCTGGGGGCGACGTACATAGGGCAGCAGCAGGCCGCTGAGATAGGGAGAAACCTGAGACGGCGTTAGACCGATGACAGATACATCGCCGACTAGCGGTACTTGGATAGTGCCATCAGCGGTAACGACGTGCTCACCGGACAGATCTGGAAAATCAGCTACCGTAATCGTCAGTCGATCGCCAACCTTCAGGGGAATTGATCGGCTAGAGGTGCTCGCAGCCGCTTGTTCAATTGGGGAAATCTCAGGCAGCTGAGCTTGGACGGGCATAGCCACTGCAATAATTGATAACAGCGCCGTGGAGAGATAAATGGGTTTCATGATGGGAATTTAGAAAATACTTTTTAAGGACTATGGCGATGGAAAGCGTTGGACCGTCCTAAGAAATCTTTTCCAGCTCTCTATTTCTGGCTTCGTCTGCGCTGACGGCCGCGTCACTGTACTCGATCAGATGTAGATGATCGCTGTCTAGACCGCGCGATAGTCTGCGATCGCTAGAAGCCACATTGTCTAAAGCAACCCCTAGAATACGAACACCGCTGCGTTTGAGTTCTAGAGCAACGCTGGCCGAGGCTTCCTGCTGAGACACGCCCGCCCGCAGCACCAGCAATAGGCCATCGGCATAGCGGCTCAGGGTTGCCGCATCCGCAAACTTAGTGGATGGCGCAGTGTCAACAATCACAACCTCATATTGAGCCGATGCCTCAGCAATCAAAGTTTGCATGGCCTGACTCTCCACCACAGCCCCCGGCAGCGTTACCGGATACTGGTGAGGCAGCACATGAAGATTTTCGACGGCAGTTGGCCGAGCGATAGACGATAGCTGGGTGGGGTTTGCGATCGCGTTTGTCAGACCTGGGTAGTCAAGGTCTCGCAATAGCGCATCATTCGCCGGAGACCAAAAATCGGCATCAATTAGCAGCGTTTTCTTCGACAGCATTGCGGCAGTAGTCGCCAGGTGTAAGGCAACAGACGACTTACTATCTTGAAGAAATGGGCTAGTTACAATAAACGTTTGTCCCCGCTTGGTCACCTTGGGTGTGCCACCGCCGTTACCATTGCTGAGAACTTTGCCATTACTAGGAGCATAGTGCCGAACCGACAGCGCTTTTAGCAGGGCTCGATAGGGTTCAACCTGTTCAGGTATCGCCGAAAACAGGTTAAGGCGCTGCTCATCATATTTGTGAGAAAGCTTTGGCAGCAGCCCAATGACCGGCAGCTTCAGCTCATCCTCAACCTCTTGAGGTGTACGTAGAGTCGCATCTAGCCCCTCTAACACAGCCGCTAACGCCACTGAGAGCGCGCCCCCGGCTACCAAGGCCAATAAAAGAACCACCGCTGGCTTTGGAGCAACAGGCGTTTCGGGAGCGTCGGCTTCACCAATAATGCGGACGTTGCTGACAAGCTGAGCTTCTGCCAGGGTGGCCTCATCTAACTTGGTCTGCATCAATTCCAGGGTTCTTGCCGCTTGTTCACGGGTCCTGACCAAACTTGCAAGGGGCTGCTGCTGAGCAGGCAGCTCCAGCAGCAGGGTAGAAATATCAGAAAGTTCGTTATCAATCACAGATAGCTGGGTGGCCAAACTCTGCTGTCTGATATCGCTATTAATATATTGACCCAGCAGCTCTTGACTCAGGGGAGCATCGGCATTGCGCGCAGTTGTCCCGGCCGACAGGCTGGCCAGTTTAGCCTGATAAAGTCCTTCTAAGGACTGACGTTGCTCCAACATGGCCAGCCAGTCGGGATGCTGTTCTCCTAGACGCGTCGCCTCATCGGCCATGGTCACGTTAAGAGCCGTTATCTCTTGCTCCAGCGTTTGTAGTTCTTCATTTAGCCCTACTCGCTCATCGTCGTAGGCCGCCTCTGGCGCAGCTGTTTCAGTAATAGCCTGAAGCTGTTGGTTCTCAGTGACAGTAGACTCTAGCAATGATAGGGTCTGGGCCCTTTCTGCTTCCAGGGCAGACTGACGATTCACCAGTTCCTGGGTCTGAGCCTCTAGGGCAATAATGCCGCTGGCTTGGCGATATTGTCCCTCAGCATCCTCAGCCTCTCGCAGCCGCTGCTTTTGTTGAGGAATTTTAGTTTCTAGAAACTCACGAATAACTCTTGCCTCCTGCTGAATAGCAGCGACATTGTCACTCACGGTCGCGTTGGCAATTTCATTGGCCAGTCTTGCTGTCAGCTCAGGGTCCCCGTTCTCAACAGTGACCCGAAGAATGTTTGTCGCTGGCAAAATTTCGACGTCAACGGCTTTTCGCAGTTCTTTTGTCGATGGCAGATCCGCAGTCCCTTCGAGAGCCAGTAATGCCTGTCCTAGAACACTTTGAGAGCGAATCAACTCCGACTGTGTAGCAATTGGATCGGCGTTACCAGGGGCGTTGGTACCAATGGCTGTCAGCCCTTGCCCCAAATCAGACACACTAGCATCTTTGTCATTCACAATGATCTGACTAGAGGCTCGATAGGTGGGCGGGGTGACCAGCAAATACAGCAGTGCGGCCCCTACTGCTGAGGTAACAATGGGTAAGGCAACCCAGCCACGACGTTTCAATACCGTCTGTAAGCGTCCTAATGTCTTGACCATGGTGCTAGTTCCGATAACAAATAACTAGAGTGCGAATCAGGGAGATGTAACTTCAACGACGAAAAACTGTTGCGCGCTGCCTTAAGTAACTGTCTAGGCAACTAGACAGGGGTGGTTTCTCTAACTTTAGACACAAGACTATTACCCTCAAAATACTCGGGTATGGAGGCCCCCATCAGGTCTAGAAGGGTAGGCGCTAAATCCAGGGCACTAGCGGCCGATGAAACTTGTGTGTCACAGATGGGAGAATCTATCAACAAAAATCCGTTAGGCGTATGACTGCCGGTACGCTGATAGGGAACGGGTCCAATCGTACCAAAAGAGGGGCTATGAATCATGTCTGTGAGATAGTCTTCGTTCCACATCACCACCAGGTCAGCATCTGGCAGACCCTCCTCTGACTGGGCTCCATGGGTGCGAGTCTTAATAATCTCTTGAACAACAGGCTGTCCATTTCGACTATCCACCAGCGCTTTTAGCTCTGCGATCACCTCGTCACATACCGCGTCGTAGTCTTCGGGTTCAACAATGCCTTCGGCATCACGCCCTTTGAGGTTGATTCGGACATACCCTTCAGAAAAGCTAGGTAAAGCAAAAGCCTTCATCCGAGACCAGGCTGGCTTATACCAGGTTGCTGACTGCCAATCAAAATCACCGCCTGTATTTTGCAGCGTGTAGGGAGACACAAAATCAGACGTGTTCTTGAGACCCAATGAACGTCTCACTTGGTCAAAGATGCGATGTAGCTTGGTCGGCATTTGAGCCCGCAGAAAGCGCGTGATCGGATTCTTGTCATCCTTTTGTCCCCAAACCTGCTGATACCAGCGGCGACGCGCACGCAGTCCTTTAACAGGCTGCTGAGCACTTTGAGGATTATTGGAAAATCCAACTTTACCGGGAAAGTTCCAGCGGTACAGCAGCTCGGCTATACAAAACGTACTGGTGACATCCAGATTATTGTTCTGCATGCCGTGGGCTGAAAACACGACTATCGTAGCGTCCTTGGGAGCTGCCTCTACAATCTCACCAACGGCTCGATCGATCGCCTTAAACACAGATAGCAGAGAGTTTTTACCTTTGGTAAACTGGTCGGCATAGAGCGGATGAGATGCCTCGTTTAGGTGCCACATATAGTGACCGGCCGCGTGAGCTTCTCCAAATACGGTCAGCAGCAGATCCCACTCTTCATTTTTAAGAAAATGGCTGCAGATTTTGCCACGACGGTCAATCCCTGTTTCTAATCGTTGTTGCAGGGTATCCATTGAGCGACCGCTGTAGACATTGGCGTGGTCTCGACCAAATGCAGGGTGTTCACCAAACTGATTGGTTATACTCTCCAAAAGTCCAGCTGGTTTGGAACCACGAGCGACCTGAGGAGAGTGGGCACCCCAGGCAAGTATTTGCACACCTTCTATATCCTCTACAAGCGCCGTTTGTGGCATGTCAAAAATGGCCACCTTTTTATCCTTCAGAGCATAGAAAGGCGAAAGCTTATCAAATTTGTAAGCACCTACTTTCTCTACGTCATAGGTCTCTGGATGATACTTCACGGGTCCCCAGTAGCCCGTAGTCTGTGGAGAACAACCGGTCAAAAACGTAGTCCAGGGGGTCTCAGCTCGGTAGTAGCCAATATTTTGCAACCGCTGATATGACCCTTTCTCTGATAGTTTGGCTAAGTTTTTGAGTTCGCCAGCATTGATCCACTCTTCGATCAAAGCGGGCTCAGTAGCATCTAAACCAATAGCAATAACAGGCTTCTTCATAATCAGCGTCCAATAATCAGTACAAGGTGGGAATAGAACAAGCGGTTGAATTCTGTTGTCCGAACCTACTAACAATCTCGACAGTGAAGACTCACATCTATAGAAAATTTTGATTAGGATGCAAGCTGCTCGGGCACGCCTGCAATCCGCTCCGTAACGCCTGTCACTCTTTCTGGAGCACCGGGCGTTACGGCTAGAGAATGGTCGTAAATCCCTAGGGTTTCAGCGGTGATGTGCTCCCAGCTGTGATTGAGCTGGGCATAGTCCTGTGCTCTTGCCGCCATTTTTTGGACATCGGTTGGATGCTGGATAGCCCAAGCTAACTTTTGAGCACAGTCTTCAATACTGCCGGTTTGAAACAGCAGACCGCGCTGCTGACCAAGCAGCTGCTGATGGGGAGCAATATCACTAGCAAGCACGGGAATTCCCTCCATCATGGCCTCCAACATGGCTAGAGGCATTCCTTCGACATACGACGGCAGCACAAAAAGTCCCGCTCCTCGAATGACTTCGGCTAATTTCTCACCACGTAGTTCTCCTGTAAAAACGACATTGGCATCGTTGTCAGCCAGCGTACGAACCTTTTGGGTGTAGACTGACGTGTCACTGGCTCCGCCGACAAGCACCAGTTTCCAGCCCGCTAGCCGCAGCTGCTGAAAGGCTTGAATCAAAAGATCGGGCGCTTTCTCAGGAACTAAACGACCTAGAAAGGCGATGTACTTTTGCTGGGACAACCCTAGAGATTGACCAAATTGAAATAATGGGTCGGAGTAGGCATAGGGTGCGGACGCATTAGGCACATAGTTACTAGAACGCCCGTAAGTTTGGTCAAAGTAGCTCTGCAATGCTTCAGAGACAACTATGATTTCATCAGCGCAGTGAGCAGCCACTCGCTCACCTAGCTGTAGCCATTTCTTGGCAAAGCTCCCCCACTTTGCTCGCTGCCAGTCTAGACCATGGCAGGTAACAACAACTTTTGTTCTGGGCGATACAAGGTAGGGCAGAAAAGAGAACATCGCTGGTCCAAGGGCATGAAAATGGACAACATCATACCCATAGCTAGATGCGACGCTTCCTAGAGCAGAGCCCATTAGGGCATCTACCCCACGCTTATCAAACGCTGGCATGGAGATCACTCGCACACCCTGAAATTCACTTTTCTCAAACCAGCCAAGCTTTGTTGAAGACGCTCTGGCGTATAGATCGACACTGTGGCCCTGTTGAACCATCCTTGGGTAAAGCTCTGCACAGGCACGCTCAATACCACCCTGATTTGGCGGCAGCTCCTTTACACCAACAACTGCAATTTTCATAGAATTAATACAACGGTGCTTGCGAAGAAATCACAGAGAACAAGAATGAAGAAAGCGTTAACTAGCTGCCGGAGAGGCCTGCCAGCGTTGCAGCATGCTGTCGTAAATCGGATGGATGACGTGCTGAGCGCTGTGGGGAGCGACTGCTTGCATACAAGCCTTGGGTGTAAACCTTTGAGGGTTGTCTACAACAGTAGTGATTGCTTTAGAAAGTGCCTGGGGCTCTCTTTGGGACACCACTAAGCCACTTTCAGACGTAAGCAAATTTGGACCTTGACCGCAGTCTGTTGTCACAACAGGTGTGCCGCAGGCAAGCGATTCCAGCATAGCAACGGGTAATCCTTCGTAGCGACTGCTTAATACAAATACATCTGCTACCTGGTAAAGAGTCACCATCTCCTCTTTGGGTACAGCGCCCAAAAGGGTCACCTGGGAAGATAGTTTATGCTGCTTGATGAACTGCTCAATCTCTGGTCTGAGATCTCCATCTCCGGCAATCAGCAGATGAAGATTGCTGCTAGAAGGTGCGGCTGCTAGCGAACGTAGCAATAACAGCGGATCTTTTTGAGGATGCAAACGCCCGGCGAATAGAACAAGTCGCCGATTAGAGTTTAGACCGAGCCGATCTAAAAGCTGTTGGCGTGCTCGCTGATGCGCATCGGCACCTAACGGTTTAAAGCAGCTGGTATCGACCGCATTTTTGACATCCATGATCCGATCGACCATGGAAGGATAATGTTGCTGATAAAACTGGGTAGAGGCGGAGTTACAGGAAAGCACCTGATCGAACTGGTTCATTAACTGCCGCTCTAGCCAAAAGTAAAGCTGCGGAAACTGTTGCCAGAGAATTGTTTTTGCCCCTTTTGTGGAGCTCATCTGCTGGGGAATATCGTTATGAATAAACAGGGTCTTATCACCGGGCCAGCGTCGAGCCGCAATGGTGGGCTCAATTCGATGAAAATGCATAAAGTCCGACTGCAGGGTCTCTTTTAATAGAGCTGCCGTGTATCGAACCGTGGTAGGAATCACCTTGCGAACATTGTCATCTAGAAGCGTAAACAGCGGAAAGAACTGAATGGGTCGCCCCAGCAGCTCGGCATCATGCCACTGACCGACGGCGCGATCGCAACCAGCCCCTGTACCCACAAGCCGAATCGAAAAGGTTTCTGGAGCAAACTTTATAAAGGTATTAATTAGGGACTGGATACCCCCAATGGTCGACTGCCAAGGATTGTACTGATAAAAGATTGTTAGTACAGGTGTTTCCATGATAGATGCGTGTTTGAGTTGCCAAAAGGAGGCTGCCAATGTCCTCTCTTATACACAGGCCGCTATGTCACCTCAAAAATCTAGTAACAAGACAGTATGTAGCAATCCCCTTCAAACTGAAGCGGGTTAACCCATAGCGTTCTTACAGATAGCCGATGCCATTCACAACTTAATCGGCATTATCACTTATAAATCTTGATAGCTAGTCATCAGACCCCGGTTTCTCTGGCAACTCTTTAAGGAATTCGGGACTGTCCTCAGCAGAACTTTATATAAATAGTCCTGTCCGGCGCGTGCTATTACCTAACACGGTTAGCGCCTCTGCAGCTAGGCAAAAAAGCACCTACCTTAGGACAGACTTTATATATATGAGGAACGCTGTAGCCGACAACTAGCGTTGCCGGTATCGTCCCCGGCATGGGACGTCCTATACCAAAGTCGGAGTCCCTAGTATATCAACTCGTTTTGATTCAGCAACGATGGCTAGAGCCTGGAGTGCGTCTGATGATTTTTAGCGGCAGACGAGCCAACGCCAATAATGAGAACTAATTTCAACGGTTTCCTAAAAAACAAACGTCTGGGGCTACATCTCAAGGTTTTACTGCAATATATGTCCGATGTAACGGAAATCTTAAGTCCTGATCGAGCCTTTAGTGCCGTCTTACGTTTATGGCTACATCGGATAAATGCTCTGTTTAGCAGGAGTTATAGCGTTTACGCACGCGGCAAGGCCCTATGGCTACCATCATTAAATGAGTATCAAATGCCCAAACAAATAACTTATGTAAAGTTAATCCATCAAAAAAATGTAAACTGGCCCAAGAATCTTAAGATAATATTAAATATACTTTTCTTAGATTTTATCGAGCATTGGTGGCTGAACCGTCAACAAAACTCGACTTGCTCTTGGAGAGATTTCGAAAATTCATTTGTATCTTGAACGTTCCGTTCTCTAGCTGGTTTTAAGATCGCCGAATTTACAGCGGCTGCGCTTAGTCGGCTTAAACTTCTCAAAAGAATTCCTCGACTATCTCTCTTGCCAAACATTTTAGTAGAGGACTCTTTTTGCAATGCGAACTGACAACACCGCGATGTTTGACGACCTGTCTTTATACACAGGTCAGGAGCAGGGAAGAGTATCCGTGTTTATTGACGCGGCCCATGTGTTTTATGCCGCATCCACCTTAGAAATTGAGATCGATTACAGCAAATTTGTGCCTCAGCTCGTCCGCAATGGCCATCTGCTCAGGGCTTATTTCTATACGGGTGTAAATCCTAAAAATACTAAACAGCAGGGGTTTTTACTGTGGATGAAGCGCAACGGCTATCGTGTGATCACCAAGGAAATTGCCCCTAAAGAGAATGCAGAGGTGACTAGACCTCAGCGCTCGGTGGATTTTTGTGTGGAAATCACCACCGATATGATTGAGCAGGCAGCCTTTTGTGACACTGTTATTTTAGTATCCGGAGACGGTCGCTTTAGCCGATTGCTCAGTCACTTTGTCCATTCAAACACCCGTACAGAGCTGATCAGTCTGCAAAGCATTACCAGCGAGCGGCTGCTAAATGAGGCCGATAGTGCCACCGATTTTGCTGAATTGCGAAATGAGATCGCAAAACGCACTGTAACCTACAAGCGCTCTCGGTTTAGTGCCGCATAGCTAGGACCAGCCATCCCAAAAGCATAGGGTTTCAAACTTAGGGCAGCCGGAACGTGTCCCGGCTGCTGTTTTTGTGCGATCGCACACTATACGCCAGTAACTATATAAAGCTTCCAGACAATAAAGCAGTACAGCCCCATCGGTACTACGAACAAACTTGCAAAAAATACAAATGCAGCCTTGACCGGCCACTGAGTTTGGGAAGTGACTCCCTTTAGTTTCCAGAGCATTAATTAGAGCTATGCCTTATCACTCACAAGACAGGTCTTGTGGGTCATAAAAAGACATGATTAAACAACAAAGCTGCTTCTGCCGTAACCGATGCCCCACCAGTGGTGGCCACGGTGAGCCCGTAGCCACAAAAAAACTGACTAACAAAACTATTGGATGTACAGACGTTCCATGGAACAACTCTCCAATATTAGTTATTGGATTTACAAAATCCTTGTCCCTAACGCTGTCTGGGGGCTCAAACTCAAAAGCGATAGGTGTAGCCCGCTAACGTTTAGGACCAGTACGTCAACAAAGGCTATGAACTCATATAACCAATAAAATTTGTAATATTAAGAGAACTTCAGCTTCTATTAATATTTCGTAATACTCGTAGCAGTAGGAAAATGTACTAATTTAGTCCCTATAGCTCTGCCCCCATCACCAAGCCAGTCAGAATGAGACAGTCTGATCTCCCACGCGATCCAGATAGGCTCCGACACAACCACGAGGCTAACCCTGTCCATCTCATTGGTTTGACCCAGCCCCATGGTGTACTGATGGCGCTGGAGGCCACAAGTTTTACCATAATTCAGGTCAGTGACAATACTGAAAGCTACCTGGGTATCGAGCCTCAAACCCTGCTGGGGCAGTCGCTACTAGAGCTGGCTGAGCCCACCTTGGCACTGCAGCATAGTTTAGAAACCTGTACAGAGCAGCCAAGCTATGTGTCTATTGCCCTAACGGCGAACCATAGCCCATTTGACGCTCTGATCCACCGACGGTGCAGCACCATCATTGTTGAACTGGAGTCGGCCAGCCCACAGACAGCGCCTCAGCTCACAGCGCTACAAAATAAGGTTGAACAGGCGATTGGCCGGTTACGTCAGATTGACGATGTAACAGATTTTCTACAAACGACCGTGACCGAAATACAGGCCCTGACGGGCTATGAGCGGGTCATGGTCTATCAATTTGACAACCGTCAGGCAGGTGCGGTTGTAGCCGAAATCAAACCCGCCGAAAAAACGGCCTATCTGGGTCTTCATTACCCAGCAACCGATATTCCAACACCGGTACGACAGCTTTATCAGCAGGGAATTTTACGCTACATCCCCGATTTGAGTACTCCTCAATGTCGGCTCATCCCCCCAGAGGCCGTTCCCCTGGACCTGGGCCGAGCCGTGCTCAGGGGAGTTGATTCCTGCTGTATTGACTACCACCAAAATATGGAGGTGAGCGCCCTGATGGTCATTGCCTTAGTCAAAGGCGATACGCTTTGGGGACTGATCTCATGTCACCATTCCACGCCAAGGCAGCTGCCCTATGCCGTTCGCTCCGCCTGCGAGGTCATCGGACAGCTAGTGGCAGCCGAGCTAACCAGCAAAGTCGATCGCGATGAACTCAGCTATCTCAGTAGTCTGCAGACACTACAGGCAGACTTAGTTGACTCCATCGCCAAAGCTAAAAACTTTAAGCAAGCTCTAATTGAACCAGCACCCCGACTTTTAGACGTCGTCAGCGCCCAAGGAGCCGCCATCTGCCTGGATCAAGACATCACTTTAGTGGGCGATACTCCGGCGCTAGAGGAGGTTCAAGCCTTAATCAATTGGGCCATGGCACAGTCTACAGATATTTTCCACACCAGCTGTCTCTCTCAGGATTACCCAGCAGCGATACACTTTCGCGCGGTGGCCAGCGGTCTGGTCGTACTCAAAATCTCTCAGATACGACGCTACTTAATCTTGTGGTTTCGACCAGAGGTTTTACAAACGATTAGCTGGGCTGGTAACCCGGACGAAGGCACCCATGAAACAGCGGATGGCAGCCTTATTCTTAGCCCTCGCGCATCTTTTCAGGAATGGCAAGAGACTGTTCGCGCCACCGCCCTACCCTGGAAACCGGCCGAAATAGCCAACGCTCTGGCCCTGAAGCATGCCATTGTTGGCATTGTGCTCAACAAAGCCGATGAACTCGCGCAAATCAATCTGGAGTTAGAGCGCAGCAATCGGGAGCTCGACTCCTTCGCCTACGCCGCGTCCCACGATCTAAAAGAACCCCTGAGGGGAATCACCAACTTTTCTAATATCATTTTGAGACGTCACAGTCACAATCTAGACGAGTCTGCGATCAAACGGCTCAGGACACTGGTCAAACTGGCTGAGCGGATGGACGGTCTGATCGATGCGCTGCTGAGATTTTCGCGGTTGGGACAAACGGACCTACAGCTGCAGCCCACAGACCTCAACGAACTTTTAACAGATGTGCTGACCGGTCTCAGGGCTAGCAGTGACGACAGCGCCCCCCCGATACAGGTCTTGGTCCCAAGGGCACTGCCTACGGTCAACGCTGACCCCGCATTACTGAGCGAAGTTTTTAGCAACCTGATTGGCAATGCGCTCAAATACACTGACAAGCCGCAGCCAAACATTGAAGTGGGCTATCTCACCGCTGAGGAATATGACATAGAGCCCGCAAATTCCCATGTGCTCTATGTCAAGGATGACGGTATCGGTATTCGCGACCATCACTTTCAAAATATTTTTCGTCTCTTTAAGCGCCTACATGAACGAGACAGCTACGGTGGCGGCACTGGCGTAGGACTGACCATCGCTAAGAAAATTATCGAACACCACGGCGGTCGGATTTGGGTAGAGTCTCGTCTGGGTGAAGGAACAACTTTTTACTTCATGCTAAACTGTTAAGAAAAATAATAAAATCTGACGAAAAATAAATTCTTTATTAAGTTTATGAGCGACTGTAGCAAAGCGGCTTTACTAGTTGTCGAAGACAGTGACGAAGATTTTGAAATACTGCAGATCTTCATGGAAGATCTGGCCGTTGCTAACCCCATCTATCGCTGTACCACAGGAGATAAAGCTCTAGACTTTTTATATCAAAATCGAGAGCAAGATAAGACGGCACCTAGCAAGCGACCTTCGATGATTTTGCTGGACCTCAATCTGCCGGGAATTGACGGTAGGGAAGTCTTGGAGCGATTAAAGCAAGACGATGAGTTTCGTGAAATTCCCATCGTTATTTTTACGACTAACTCTGACCCTAGAGATATCAAGTTTTGCTATGGAAAAGGAGCAAACGGCTATCTGATTAAACCCATCGGTACGGAGCGATTTGAAAAGGCCGTTCAAGCATTTGTAAACTATTGGCTATATACAAATACCCTGCCTGATTGGGTTGAACTAACGGGGACCCCATAGAGCCAGACTTAATTCTTTGAATAGGTTATTTCTATCCCCCTTTTTAGGTTTTATACCGAAAAGAACACGGCTATCGTTCAGTAGAAATATGACAACTTCTTGAACTGCACTCGTAGCAGAACAATATTTTAAGCTCTTTAGTTAAAGCGGTAGAGCCCTCCATTAGCAACCGTCACCTGAGCCTATGGGCAGTTTAAAAATTAAGTTTTATATTTTATTAACAATTTAAAAAATAATGTCACTCTAGAAGGGACGGTAATCCATCACTTTCTATGAGTGCGGCCCACACGTTATTGATCGTTGATGATTGCGCAGAGGATCGAGAAGTCTATCGTGAATACCTTTCTTGCGATCCTCACAATACCTATGAGTTTTGCGAAGCCGCATTAGCAGAAGTCGGCCTAGAGCTATTTTTAAAGCAGTCGTTTGATGCTGTGCTGCTTGATTTTTATATGCCCGATATGACGGGTTTAGAATTTCTAGGTCAGCTGCAGAAGCATCAGCACCGAGCCCAGTTTCCGATTATTATGCTGACCGGTCAGGGCAATGAGGAGCTGGCCGTACGGGCGATGAAACAAGGGGTGCAAGACTATCTGGGGAAACAGCATTTACAGCCAGAAGTTTTGCAACGTACGGTTAGAAGTGTAATTCAGCAGTCTCATCTGCAGGTTGCTCTCCATAAAACCCGTGAGCAGCAGCGGTTGATTGCCACAACAGCCCTACGGATTCGGCAGTCTTTGGATCTCGGCCAGATTTTGGATACGGCCATGGCAGAAGTACAGCAGCTGTTGGAATGTGAGCATGTGGCCGTTTATCAATACAACGGTGAAGAGACACCTACGATCAAAGCTGAGTTGGGGACGCGCCATAGCCTTCCCTCTTTGCTCACGGCCTCCGGTGAGGCGGCCATCGATACAGACCCTAGGGAGCTGAGTGCGCCGATTGTGATCGGCTCGCCACAGTCTGAGCAGGGGCAAACCTGGGGGTATTTGATTGCATATCAGAGTAGGGCAGGAAAACAGCAGGTACCCTCTCCTCCGACGGCAACCTGGCAGCCAGAAGAACGGAGCCTGCTCCATGAGCTGGCAGTGCAGCTTGCGATCGCAATCCAACAGGCCGAACTCCTCTCCCAAACCCAAATCGCATTAGAAAAAGCCCAGGAGCTGAACCACTTTAAGTCACAAATCTTAGCGACGGTATCCCACGAATATCGGTCGCCTCTGTCTGTGATTTTAGGGGCAGCCTCTACCCTGGACCGCCATGGTCAGCGACTCGCCCCGGCCAAACAGCAAAAATTTATCAGCATGATTCAGGAAAAGGCTCGGCATATGACCCGGCTGGTGGACAATATGCTGGTAATGCACCAGTGCGAGCTTGACCAGGCCAGGTTTGAGCCCACACCCATGAGCATTTTGCAATTTGTTGCCGACATCGTAGACGAACATCGAGAAACGGTCTCAAACCACGAGCTGATCCTAAAAGTAAGCGGCAAAACTGGGGGGTTTTGGGGTGATCAGGGACTGCTGCGTTTAGCCGTGGATAATCTGCTCACCAACGCGATCAAGTTTTCTCCTGAGGGCGGTCCCATTGAGATTCGTCTCACGGGCAGTGCAACAACGATCACGCTCTCTGTCCAGGATTTTGGCATTGGCATTCCCCAAAAAGACCAGCCCCAGCTATTTCAATCCTTTAGTCGAGCCAGTAACACTCAGCACATCCAGGGAATTGGTCTAGGGCTATCGATTACCAAAGCCTGCATTGATCTGCACGAGGGTAAAATTCAACTAAAGAGCGAAGAAAAACAAGGAACAACCGTATCATTAGAGCTGCCTAAACAGCCCCAGGCGTCGCAAAAGATCTATCATCAGTAGCAGATAGCCCCATATAGCAAAGAGCCTAGTGCGTAATACATTAGGGGTACTTTACGAACGCAGTATCTTATCGCTTTTCAAGGATACAGACGGCCTCAACCGGCATTCAGTGCTGTATGTGGTGACGAATACAGGCCAGCAGCTGCTTAAATCGAAACGGCTTAGAAATAAAATCGTCGGCTCCGAGGGCAAGACTGCGATCGCGCTCCTCAGCGTTGTCAAGGGCTGTCACCACAATAACGGGGACCCCAGAAGACTGGGCTCCAAGCTCCTTTAAAACAGTCCAGCCATCAACGCCAGGTAAGCCTATATCCAGCAATATCAGATCACATTGGGGCGCTAGAGCAATAGCCTCATGACCATCGGTAGCAATTTGAGTTGTGTATCCAGCTTTGCGCAAACCTTTTTCAATAAATGTTGCGATTCTCGCTTCGTCTTCGGCGATGAGAATATTAACCACCAAAGTATTTCCAGACTTAACCAACAGCTTGTCAACAGTGGATAAATTACTGTCTGTAAAGACGATATTCTCCACACAAGTCATTATTTCGTACCGGAAATAAGATAAGGATGAATCTGTTATGAGAACCTTCTTATACTTTACAGCGGCATGCGATAGCCCATACCCCGCACCGTTTCAATCAGATCGCTGCCCAATTTTTTACGCAGATAGCCTACATACACATCCACAACGTTAGACCCAGGAGAGTAGTCGTAGCCCCACACCCGATCGAGCAGCTGCTCACGGCTGAGCACCTGTCCTGGGTGATTCATAAACGTCTCGGCTAGGGTAAACTCGCGGGCCGACAGTTCGATTGCCTTTTCCCCTACATAGACCAGTCGGGTGCGCAAATTTAGTACCACATTGTGGTGGCTTAGCTTCCAGTCTTGTTCACTATTAGCCGGTGTAGACGTCCGCAAACGAGCCCGGATACGCGCCAACAGTTCTTCAAACCGAAAGGGTTTGGTGACATAGTCATCGGCACCTAGCTCAAAGCCAGTGAGCTTATCTTTAATGTCATCTCGGGCGGTTAATATAACGACAGGGATTTGGCAGCCCTGACCGCGCAGGTCTTCAAGTACCGATAGCCCATCCTGTCCTGGCAGACCCAGATCAAGCACAATTAGCTCATAGTCTTCATCGAGGGCATATGCCACCGCTTCGGGACCGGTGGTGGCAATCTCAGTCAAATACCCGTTGGCCTGCAGCCCCTTATCCAAAAAAGCCGCCACCCGGACCTCATCTTCAGCAATCAAAATCCGTTTCATCGATGCATCTCCTGATAGTCCGGTAAGAGCACCCACTGCTCAATCGGCAGACTAAGGGTAAAAACAGAGCCCACACCGGGCTGGCTAGATAGTCCAATAGTGCCCCCATGGGCCTCGGCAATCGCCCTGACAATGGCCAATCCCAGACCTGAACCATCAGATTTCCGTCGGGTGTATTGCACCCGAGCAAATCGGTCAAATACCCGCACCTGCTCAGAGATAGGAATACCTTCTCCCGTATCTTTGACCCAAAACTCCACCTGATTTTGATGGTTACGACAGCCCAGCTCGATGGTGTCACCCACCTGGGTGTGCTGAGCCGCATTATTGAGCAAGTTGATCAGGGCTCCGGTCAGCCGCTGCGGGTCGGCTACAATTTTTGCTCGAGTGTCTATCTGCTGCCGCCAGCTGCGGTCAGCCAGGGTTTGAGCTTTGTTAAACAGCTCAGTACAAAAGTCAGCGACATCCACAGTTTCTAACCGTAGAAAGTTAGGATGCTCAGACTTCACGATTAAAATCAGATCGTTGACTAAGCGTCCCATGCGATCCAACTCATCTAACACCAAATCAACAGTTTCAGCCTGCTCAGCTGGGTCATCCCCCATCAGTTCCAAATGTCCCTGCATAATGGTAAGCGGGGTGCGCAGTTCATGACCGGCAGCGTTAATAAAATTACGCTGGCTGTCAAACGCCCCCTGCAGGCGGTCCATCATGGCATTAAAGGTGTTCGCCAGTTCCACCAGTTCACCGGTACCACTGATAGTAATTCGGCTGTCCAGATCGGTTTCATTGATCTGCCGAGCGGTTGCTGCCAGGGCCTTAACCGGCTGCAGCAGCCGTCCCGTCAAAAACCAGGCCACGCCAAAAGCAACAAGCAACAGACCGCCAGCAACTTCAGCAAATACATACAGACCAGCCAGCGCTTCTTGACGTTCTCCAGCCGACAGATGGGTAATAATAAATTGCCCTCGAGTAGTACCATCGACTACAAGCGTATCCACAACATAAATGACTCTGCCTACATTTGGGTCATTGGTGCTTTGTTTTCCTTGTACATCGTCAGCCAGCCCCTGCCAGTAGTTATACAGGTCAGAGCCTGGCTGAATAGCGTCGGGTAGCTTAATGGGATTAGAGCGATAAACCTCGCCATCCAAAATAGCAATGAGAAAGTTATCGTCCTCGGGTAGTTCACCGGTTACATAGTCATCAATCGCCGTCGCCAGAGTTTCAAATGACGGATCGCCAGATGCCAGCCACTCATTGTAAACTTCGTCAAATTCTGCCGCTTCTTCTAAGAGATCTTCATTGACCCGGGCGTCTACCGAACGAAATAACAGGGTTCGAAAGAGCGGTATGGCCAAGGCTACAGCCGCCAACATCAAAACCACGTAGATTGAGAAGATTTTTGTTCGGGCTTCTTTAAAGAAGCCGATCTGATTAGAACGGTTCATTCTATCAATGGAAGATCCAGAAGCCTAACTATAGGGTTTAAATATGAGACATCGTCGCACTCTGCGATACGCTCGAATAAGGGAGGCTTGGCAAAAGCCTGACCTCCGCTAACAGTAGCGTGACTCGCTGCTCGCTTTGTCTATGACATTCTTCAGAACTCTCTAAAAAATTAAAGGTTGTCCCCTGACAGGCTCTGGGAGGCTGTGACATTTTAAGAACCGACTACTATCTCTAAAATCTATATCTAAGCAAGATAGGAATGCATGAGAATTTTCTTATATAGCTAGGATATCGACAGCTCTAAGCAATAATTAGCTAAGAAGGCCACACAGAAGACAATAGAAATAGAAAACCTCCATATAGCTAAGATTTTACGCCGAAAAAGATTTCTTGTTGCGAATTTCTCACCAGCTATCCAAGCAGCCTTTTTAAAGGCTAACAGTCTCGCCTATATCAAGCGGTTCGGGCTATTTTGCCTCTAGATTAGGCATTTTCTAAATTAGTCTTCATGAAAGTGCTCTAACCGTTACTTCATTCAAATTTTAATCACGCTGACGATAGTAGTGGCATCGGTTGTTGCACTACTGGAGAATAAAGCAATGCGTGTATCTGTCATTGGCACGGGCTATGTGGGTCTGGTAACCGGAGCTTGTCTAGCCCACATTGGTCATGATGTGGTGTGCGTTGACAACAATGCTGAAAAAGTCGCGATGCTACAGGCCGGTCACACGCCTATTTATGAGCCTGGGCTAACGGACATTATGGGTTCAGAGCAGCTATCGTTTACGACGGATTTAGCCGCTGGCGTTGAGCACGGTGAGATTCTGTTTATTGCGGTCGGGACACCACCATTGCCCACAGGTGAGAGCGACACCCGCTATGTAGAGGCTGTAGCCCGAGGCATTGGTCAGCACATGGGCCGCGACCATAAAGTTATTGTCAACAAGTCTACGGTACCGGTGGGCTCCGGTGCCTGGGTACGGCAGTTGATTTTAGACGAGCTAGAGCAGCGCCGAGCTAACTTTGATGTGGTTAGTAATCCAGAATTTTTGCGAGAAGGATCGGCCGTATATGACACCTTTAATCCAGACCGCATTGTTCTAGGAGGGCACTCACCTAAGGCAATTGAGCGGATGCGACAGCTCTATGCGCCGATTGTTCACCGACAGTTTGCGGAGGATCCGGCCATGGCCGCCGTACCGGTGGTGGTGACCGACCTGGCCTCTGCCGAGACGATTAAGTATGCTGCCAATGCGTTTTTAGCAACCAAAATTAGCTTTATTAATGAAATTGCTAATATTTGCGATCGCATCGGGGCCGACGTCAATCAAGTCTCCCAGGGTATTGGGCTAGACAGCCGTATCGGTGAAAAGTTTCTACAGGCCGGTATTGGCTGGGGGGGCTCTTGTTTTCCTAAGGATGTATCGGCTCTGATGCATATCGCCCAGGACTACGGCGTCCAAACTACGCTCTTGGAAGCCACCGTCGCTACCAACCAACGCCAGCGGCTACAGGTCGTCTATCAGCTGCAAAAGACGCTCAAAATTCTTAAAGGTAAAACCATCGGTCTGTTGGGTCTTACATTCAAACCCAACACCGACGACCTGCGGGATGCTCCTGCCCTTGACATCATCGCTGAGCTCCAGCGGCTGGGAGCCAAGGTCAAAGCTTACGACCCCATGATTGAAAATCTGTCACGGCCAGTCACCCTGGTGGATACTCCTACCACCCTGGCCTATAACTGCGACGCGCTAGTGCTAGTCACCGACTGGGCTGAATTTCGCGACCTGGACTATGGCGATCTGGCCCGTCAGATGACCCATCCCATTTTGATCGACGGTCGCAACTGTCTTAACCCACAACAAATGCAGCAGGCCGGGTTTTACTACCAGGCCATTGGCCGCCCCAGTGCCGGTCAGCTGCTGTGGCCCGTGGGAAATCACCGACCGGTTGCGGCCTAGAACCCACCGCCATCCTTAAGAGGTCCCACCATGAAACTAATGGTCTATTCTCACGATGCCTTTGGGCTGGGCAACATTCGCCGAATGCTGACTATCTGTGAGTATTTGCTGCGGATGTCCGATATTTCTATTCTGGTCGTGTCAGGCTCCCCTGCTCTACATACGCTCAAACTGACTGAGGGTATGGATTATATTAAGCTGCCCTGTCTGGGGCGAGACACGTCTGGACAGCTAGAGGCCAAGTATCTCAAAAGTATGCCCGAGACGCTGGTAAGGCTGCGATCGCATCTGATCTTGACAGCCGCGGCCCACTTTGAACCCGATGTCCTGCTGGTGGACAAAAAGCCTCAAGGGCTACGAAATGAACTGAAAGCAACCCTGGGCTATCTTAGCCGCCACTGCCCACACACAAAGCGAGTGCTGCTGCTAAGAGATATCCTAGATATCCCTACTGCCACCATCCAACAGTGGCATAAAAATAATTACTACCAGCTAACCCAGCAACAGTATGACCAGGTATGGGTAGTGGGCATCCCCGAGATTTTTGACCTGCCTCAAGAGTATCGCTTTCCCCTACTGCTGCGGCACAAAGTTAAATTCTGCGGCTATCTCAGCCGGGGTCAGGGCCGGACACCTAGAACTATTCTCCGTCAGCAGCTAGGCGTTCATCCCAAAGAACCACTGGTAGTGGTCACTCCCGGCGGCGGCGGTGACGGCCAGCAGCTCATCAAAACCTATCTAGAGAGCGTTCATCAACAGAACGCCGCCCGCCGGCCCATCCCTCAAACGGTCATTATTGCCGGACCCGAGATGCCGGCTCAACAACAGCAGCAGTTTCAATCTGAAATAGCCGCCTATGGCAATATTCAGCTTCTAGAATTTAGTGACGATTTGATCAGCTATCTCAATGCGGCCGATGTCGTTGTTGCCATGGCAGGCTACAACACCACCTGCGAGATTCTCTCGCTGCGTAAAACTGCCGTCGTTATCCCCCGCACCCGACCTGTACAAGAACAGTGGATGCGCGCCAAACGGTTTGCTGATAGCGGTCTACTATACGCCATTCATCCCCAGTCGCTAACGCCCAAAAAGCTATGGCAAACGCTCCAACAGGCTCTGAGTACTAGACCATCTGCCATTCATAGTTTTCGTCTTGACGGGCTGCCCCGCATCGCCCAGCTCATGCAGGAGCTGAACCCCCATCACCCAGTAAACCCTACCGCCGAACTACCATGCGCCCTGTGATTGGCTTTTTATTAAAAACCTATCCCAAACTGTCAGAGACATTTATACTCAACGAAATTTTAGAGCTTGAACGACAGGGTCTAAATCTTCACATTTTCTCTCTTAAACGTCCGTCTGACTCTCACTTTCACCCTGGTGTCGCTCAGGTTAATGCTCCGGTTACCTATGTGCCCTCGCTTTTGCCTCAGCATGATTCAGCGCTAGAAAAAGAGCTGCTGGATACCCATATCAGACTGTATCAGCAGGACAGCAACCACTATCTCAGCACGCTTCAGTTTTACCTGAGCCGTCATGAAGAACGACGGCTGCACGAATTCTTACAAGGCGGCTATCTTGCTTGGAAGCTGAGGCAGCTGGGGATTACTCATCTCCATACTCACTTTGCCAATATACCTACCGCCATCGCCGAAATCGCCCAGGCGTTTTCTGGACTCTCCTATAGCATTACGGCCCATGCCAAAGACATTTATCTCACCGACAAAATCGCCCTCGATCGTCGTATAGCCAAAGCAGAATTTGTGCTTACCTGTACCGACTACAACCGACGCTATCTTGAGGAGATTTCCACATCTCGCACGCCTATTCACCTGGCCTATCATGGCTTAGATGTGGCTCGGTTTAGTCCCAAACCCAGGGCCCAGCTGTCTGATTTTCCGTTGATTCTTAGCGTGGGACGTTTTTGCGAGAAAAAAGGATTTCCTTATCTGTTAAACGCCTGCCATTTGCTTAAACAAATTGGCATTCCTTATCGCTGCGCCATTGTCGGCTATGGACCTTTGGAAAAAGCCATTCAACAACAGATCGACGAGCTGGGTCTGACCGACCATGTCACGCTGGTCGGCAAGCTTACTCAGGACCAGCTGATTGAGTATTATCAAAAGGCCGATATATTTGTTCTACCCTGTTTGGTCACTGAAGATGGCGACCGCGATGGGATTCCCAACGTGCTGTTAGAAGCTATGGCCATGGAACTCCCTGTCGTCTCCAGCGATATCTCCGGCATTTCTGAACTGGTCACCTCTAACAGAAACGGTATTCTCGTTCCCGAAAAAGATGCGCTGTCGTTAGCTCAAGCTATGGAATCTCTAATTCGTCAGCCGGAGCTAAGAACCACCCTCGGTATAGCTGGACGCTTAACCGTATTAGAGAATTTTGGTCTCACCAGCAATGTGGGAGCAGTAAAAGACTGGCTAGTGGCAGCGGTAAAACAACCCAGAAGACCGCAGACTCGACTGCTCAGCGACTTACTCAAGCTTGCGGTTTCTTGAGACACAATTCCAGATTCTTTCTAGTGCCCGCTACTCTCTTATCCACGATGAAAACTCTGTTATTTTACTGTCAACACATTCTAGGTATTGGCCATCTGATCCGCAGCATGGCTATCGTTCGCGGTCTGGCTCCGGACTTTAAGGTTTATTTTGTCAACGGGGGGGACGTAATTGAAGACTTTCCCCTACCTGAAGGGGTTGAAGTTATTAACCTACCAGCCATTAAAACCGATGCTAATTTTCGGGAGCTGCAGGTACCGGCTGGATTTACCGACATTGATGCGGCCCTGGTCTATCGCCGCGATCGGCTGCTGGAACTGTGCGATCGCATCTGTCCTACAGTCGTTATGGTAGAGCTGTTTCCCTTTGGTCGGCGACGCTTTTCTACCGAGCTGGTGCCGCTACTAGAGCGAGCCAAAGACTATGGCGCTAAGACCATTTGCAGCCTGCGCGATATTGTCGTCACCAAGCAGGACCAGGCCCGTCACGAAGCAAAAGTATGTAAGCTGATGAAGCGTCACTTTGACCAGCTGCTGATCCACGGCGATCCTGACTTTGTCCCCTTAGAAAACAGTTTTTCTCGGGTACAGGATCTCACCTGCGAGGTTCACTATACCGGCTATGTAGTTCCAGACGTGGACCGTCAGTTTGCCCCCAGAACAGACGCAGACCCACCCACGATTCTAGTTAGCGTCGGCGGTGGTCGCTTTGGCCACGAGCTACTAAATTGTGTCGCAGCCACCAGCCAGCTTCTGGTGGGCCAGATTCCCCATCATATTCAAATGTTTACCGGCCCCTTTGCCCCAGACGATGTGTTTGAGAATTTGTGTGCGATCGCAACGCAGCGCCCCAATCTGACCGTACAGCGCTATACACCCGATCTGTTGAGCTATATGGCTAAAGCCGATCTGTCCATTAGCATGGCTGGCTATAACACCACCCTCAACGTACTACAAACCGGTGTTCGCGCTATGCAGCTACCCTTTACCGGCAACGACGACCAAGAACAGCGGCTGCGCTCAACCCGCTTAGAAGAGTTGGGTGTTGTCAACGTCATCGATCCAAACACGCTAGAACCAGCCCTATTTGCTCGTGAAATCATCAAAGCCCTAGAGCAGCGCCCCACCCGCATGCAGTTTTGTCTGCGAGGAGTAGAGACTACAGCCCTGCGAGTAAAGGCACTGGTCGCACAAGAAGTCTTCGTCTGATTTTGTCTTATCTCTCCAAATCCATGACTCAATCCAAAGTTTGTATTACCACCCTCGAATTCCCCCCCGACGTCGGTGGCGTCGGCGAATCTGTTGCCCGCATTGCAAGGCTGCTACGGGCCATCGGTCACGAAGTTCACATTGCCGTCTTCCATTCTAAACAGCGAAAAGCCGAAGGCTATCATCGCTCAGACTGCAGCACCACCGACCAAGACGGGATTCAAGTCCACCGTCTCACCCCTGCTAGTCGGTCCAATGCCGCCATTTTGCAAGACTACCGCAGTGAGATCTACTTTCAGCTTAAACAGCTTCACTATCAGCACCAGTTTGACCTATTTCATGCGTTCTTTATCAACGAAACTGGTTTCATTACCACGCTACTAGCCAAAGAAGAACAAATCCCCATTATCAACAGCGTGCGCGGCAGCGACCTACACAAACATGTCTTTAGCCCCAAACAGCACGGGCAGATCAGCTGGATTTTAGAAAGCTCCGACTGGGTCACGTTTGTCAGCCGAGACCTGCAAACACGCGGTCAGGTGCTTGTTCCCAGCATCAAACATAAGTCCAGCGCTTTCTGGAACTCAATTCAGCCGGTCGATTTTTCCAAACTCTCTACTCCGCCCCTGGCTAGTCGGCTCAAAGGGTTGGTAGTTGGCTCCGTCGGTCGCTTTCGAGACAAAAAAGGATTGGAGTATCTCCTAGATGCTTGCGCTGCACTCAAGTCAACCTTACCCATCACACTCCTGTTGGTGGGAGACTTTGCTGAACGAGAACGGCCTTATTGGGAAGCCGCCATTCGCGATAGCGGCATGGCAGACCATACCGTGCTCACGGGTATGGTTCCGCGCACTGAGGGTATGGCCTACCTGCGCTATATGGATATTTACGCCATTCCGTCTCTCCACGACGGCTGTCCCAACGCACTGCTAGAAGCCATGTTGTCAGGGCGAGCCATTGTCGGTACCCGCGTTGACGCCATCGGTGAGATTTTAGAGCATAGCTACAGCGGTCTAGTTGTTTCCCCAGGCTCTAGCCATGAGCTAAAGACCGCTATGCTTGAATTAGCCACATCGCCAGAGCTACGACAGCGCCTAGGAAACAATGCTCAAACTACCGTTCGCCAGAAACTCTCACCCATCTCTGAACAACAGAACTGGGCCAAGGTCTACCAGCAGGTTTTAGCTAATCCACTAGCCGTACTGGTTTCTTAGCCACCACATCTATAAGCCAGCACATTTCAGGAGAATTATCATGACCTTTACCAACGCTATAGAGACCAGCACATCGTCAGAATCCACATCTCGACCCAGCATTACAATTGTTGTCGTACCCCGAGAACGATTTAGCTACAGCCAACAGTCTTTAGAGAGCATTTACCAATATACTCAAATGCCCTTTGAACTAGTCTATGTAGACGGAGGCTCCCCCGCATCTGTGCGCAACTATCTGCGTCAGAATGCCATAGAAAGAGGCTTTACCCTGGTGCGTACCGAGCAGTTTCTAGCCCCCAACCAGGCTCGAAATCTCGGTCTCAGCCAGGTTAGTACAGACTATGTTCTCTTTATCGACAATGATGTCCACGTTACCCATAGCTGGTTAGAAAATCTATGGCAGTGTGCCCAGACAACCGATGCAGCTGCTGTCTGTCCTCTAACCTGCATTGGTAAGCCACTGCACCAAAAGATTCACTTAGCAGGCGGAGAAGCCCGCATCTTTACCGAACTCAAGGGAGACAAAGTTTATCGTCGCGTCCACGAAAAACATTATTTTGTTAACCGCGCGGTGGCTGATGTGCAGGACCAGCTACAGCGTCGTGCCTGCGAGTTTGCCGAATTCCACTGCATGCTAGTCAAGCAATCGGTCTTCGAAAAAATTGGTCCCCTAGATGAAAAACTGCTCAATACCCGAGAGCATATCGATTTTTGTCTGCAGGTCAATCAAGCAGGCGGTCTGATTTACTGTGAGCCTAGTTCTGTTGTGAGCTACGTGCCAGACATTCTCTATCGCTGGTCAGACCTAGCTTTCTTTATGCTGCGCTGGAGCGATGACTGGGAAGTCAAAAGCTTAAAACACTTTCGAAAGAAATGGAATCTAGATAAAGATAAATACTTCAAAAAGCGTTACAGACGTCTCGGACATCGGCGGCACTACGCATTTTTACGACCGCTAATCCGAAAATTAACCTTTGGCCAAACAATACCCTGGCTAGAAAAGCTAGCAATTAGCTTAGAACGTAAGCTAAACCGCGTTATCACAGAACGACACGAGAGACTCTATGGGAAGGAGCTGGAGATTCAGCAGGAGCAAATAATGAGTAAGATACCAGGATAGTGAGGAGAAAACTTTTCTTTTACGGTGTGGAGTGAATACGGAGCAGCGTAACCCCCTACCAATCGCCAGTGCAACTACCCTAAGTACCCAACAGACTAACCTCCAATGCGAGGGGCGTGGGGAAGTCGAGTTCCCCACAGAAGGGGGGTTCAGGGGGGCAAGCCCTGAGCAACATACCTCGCTATTACCAACCTTCAGAAAGATAACTGGCAGCTGCTTTACCAGTTATCCATGCCCCCTTTTATAGAATCACCCATGTTCTCCCAATTAGACATACTGGGGTTTCCCCAACCTTGGGGGCCTTAAGTCTTGTTCTTACCAACACCATGGCCAAACGAAAATCCCTCACCGCTTCCCTACCCAGTCTCCAATCCATCACCTACCGCTTTTGGCCCCACATTCGCAAACAATCTCACCTACTTATCGGTGCATTCTTTGCCCTCCTGGCCGAAACAGGTCTCCGCTTGTTAGGCCCCTGGCCGCTCAAACTCATGTTTGACCGCGTCATTCTCCCCACCGGCTTCAACGTTCACGGTCATAACATTGAAGCCTTAGCCGAGTTTTCACCCATTCTGGTGCTAACCATTCTGTCTGCGGCTCTTGTCGTGATTTCAGTTAGCCAGGGAACCGCCGCTTACTTTAGTACTGTGGGTATGGCCGTGGCCGCCACTCATGTGATGGCCGATATTCGCAACCAGCTATATAACCATATCCAGGCACTGTCGCTATCTTTTCACACCCAGGCCAAGAGCGGCGACCTGATCACTCGGGTGACCTACGACATCGAGAGACTGCGCGAGGTGACTGTAGTGGCAGCGCTGCCGCTGGTGACCCACTTTCTGACCCTGATTGGCATGGTTGGGGTGATGTTTTGGATCAATTGGGAACTGGCGCTGATTGCGATCGCAGTCCTACCGTTCTTTGTTCTCACCACCACCACCATGTCAAAAAAGATCCACAAGGTGGCCCGCACCCAGCGCAAACGCGAAGGAGCCATGGCCGCTTCTGCCGCTGAAGCCATTGGTGCGATCAAAGTGGTACAGGCCCTATCTCTACAAGATTTTTTAGGAAAAACCTTTGCCAAAAACAATCGCAAAAGCCTCAAAGAAAGTGCCGAAACCCAACGACTGCGGGCGGGTCAGGAACGACTTGTAGAAACTCTGGTGGCCGTCGTGCAGGCCCTAGTGCTGTGGCGTGGCGTGCAGCTGGTGCTGGTGGGCAACGCCACACCAGGGGACCTGCTAGTGTTTATCACCTATCTTAAAGTCGCCTTTAAGCCTATGCGTCAGCTGGCTAAGTATACCGGACAAATTGCCAAAGCTGTTGCCTCCGGTGAGCGCGTGATTGCTCTTCTAGATACGGTCCCGGAGGTGCGTGACCTTAAAGGAGCAAAACCGGCCCCGGCGTTCCGTGGCACTGTTCGCTGTCAAAATGTCACCTTTGCCTACGCCCCTGAAAAAGGCATCCTACGCAATCTCACCTTTGCTGCTAAACCTGGAGAACAGATTGCCATTGTCGGTCCCTCGGGCGGGGGTAAATCCACATTGATTAGTTTGTTACTGCGATTTTATGATCCGGTTGAAGGCGGCGTCCACATTGACGGTCACGATCTGCGAGAGTATACTCTGACCTCGCTGCGACAGCAAATTAGCATTGTGCTTCAAGATAGCGTTCTGTTTGCCACTAGCGTTCGCGACAATATTGCCTATGGGGATCTAGGAGCCAGCGATACAGATGTCGAAGTAGCGGCACGCCTGGCCAATGCCCACGACTTTATTATGGAACTGCCCCAGGGATATGACACCATTCTCGGAGAGCGAGGAGCCACGCTCTCCGGGGGACAGCGACAGCGGATTGCGATCGCACGCGCCGCCATTCGTAAAGCCCCCATTGTTATTCTCGACGAACCCACCAACGGTCTTGACAGTGCCAGCGAAGCCCTGGTTAGCCATGCGCTCAGCCGTCTCACCCAGGGTAAAACCAGCTTTTGGATTTCTCACAATCTCAGAACCGTTCAGCATGCTGACCAGATTCTATATATCGAGCATGGTCGCATTTTAGAACGAGGAACCCATACCCAGCTAATGGCTCAGACCGGTCACTATGCCCAAATGTATCGCCTGCAGTCCAGTAGTTATTTGTCAGAGAGCCATGCAACCTGAGCGTTTACCCAGCCGGATTATCCTTGTTCGCCACGGGCGCAGCACCTTTAATGACCAGGGCCGTTACCAGGGCAGTTCCGACAAGGCCATCCTCACGCTAAAAGGAATTGAAACAGCCCGTCAGGTAGGAGACTATTTGAAACATACTCCTATTGATGACGTGTACATCAGCCCTCTCGTGCGGGTCAAACAAACGGCCGAAGAGATTTTCAAGACCATGGGGCACAAGCCACCCTCGGTCACCGTGAGTGGCTCGCTGCGAGAGATTGATCTATCGGTGTGGGAAGGTCTCTCCTATGAGCATGTGCGCCGTCAGTATCCAGATGCCTATACCTGCTGGCGACAGTATCCAGATAAATTTAAGCTACCCACGGCTCAAGGCACCTACCATTTTCCCGTTAACGATCTCTATCAACGGGCCCAAGCATTTTGGACTCGTCTGCCTCAAATACCCGGTAAGACCGTTCTGATAGTTGGCCATGGCGGCACCAATCACGCATTGATCAGCACGGCTCTAGGGCTATCGGCTAAGGATCACCACAGCCTACAGCAGTCCAACTGCGGCATTAGCGTATTAGAGTTTTTAGACCACGAAGTACAGCTCACTCAGCTTAACCAGACTACCGCCATCCAAGAAACGTTGCCTAAACTAAAGGCAGGAAAACAAGGTTTGCAACTGTTGCTGCTGGCGGAAGACAGTCTCACCCCAGGGATCTGTGACCAATTGGCCCAGCGTCTTGCTGAAGTTAAGCTGGATTTTTGTCTTTCTGGCATAACAGGCCAGCAATGGCTGCCGTCGTTACTGCAGCAGCATCCGAGGCTTGTCCAGTTTGTCAATGAACAAGAAGATTTTCTTCAAGACTGGAAAAGAGCATGGACCGGATCTCTTTACGCTACTGACGTGCTCAAAACTGGGGTTGCGATCGCACCCACCACCCACATTCAAACCCTGCTTATAGAAAGCCTAGGCGGTCATCCAGACAGCGCTACCCAAATTGTCCTCAAACCCGGCCACCTGAGCGTCATCCACTACCCCAAAAATCATCGCCCCATTGTCCAGGCAATCAATATCTAACCCCCGTAGAGACGTTCCGTGGACGTCTCTACCCCAAACCCTCGTACAGACGTTCCATGGAACGTCTCTTCATATCCCTATTAACCTCCAGGCATTTATCCCATGACGACCATTCTTGTTACCGGCGCAGCCGGATTTATCGGCTACCACGTTGCCCAAACCCTGCTCCACCAGGGACATGCCGTTATCGGAGTTGACAATCTCAACCCCTACTACGACGTCCGTCTAAAGCAAGCACGGCTGGCTAAGCTCAAGTCGCAGTCAAGATTTACATTTCACCCTCTAGACATTGCCGACCGCGACGGTCTACACCAGCTATTTACCGGCGCTACACCAGACCAGGTTGTCCACCTAGCCGCCCAGGCAGGCGTCCGCTATTCCCTAGAAAATCCCCACGCCTACGCCGACAGTAATCTAGTGGGCTTTATCAACATTCTCGAAGGCTGCCGTCATCACCACGTCCAGCACCTTGTCTTCGCCTCTTCCAGCTCAGTGTACGGAGCCAATCGTCAGCTCCCCTACGCCGTCAGTCACAATGTAGACCACCCCCTCAGCCTTTACGCCGCCACCAAAAAGGCCAACGAACTGATGGCTCACACCTACAGCCACCTGTACAATCTGCCCACCACAGGACTCCGGTTTTTTACCGTTTATGGTCCCTGGGGCCGCCCCGACATGGCTCCCTTTAAATTTACAAAAGCCATCATCGAAGGACGCCCCATCGATGTTTACAACTATGGTCGCATGCGTCGAGACTTCACCTATATCGACGATATTGTTCAAGGCGTGGTTCTCACCTTGAACCACATCCCCCAGGCTAGTCAACAGGGTACGCTTGCCCCTGGCCACAGCCATGCCCCCTACCGAATCTACAATATCGGTAACGGTCACCCGGTAGAACTGATGCGATTTATCGAAGTCATCGAACACTATCTAGGCATTCAAGCCAAAAAGAATCTGATGCCGATGCAGCCAGGTGATGTACTAGAGACCTACGCCGACATCACAGCCCTCCAGCAGACCGTAGGATTTCAACCCGCCACGCCGCTAGAAATAGGTCTTCCCAAGTTTATCGACTGGTACCAAGCCTATTATCAGACCGGTCATCAGAGCCGCCCTCTTGCACTATCAGCCTAAATGTCGAGAAACCTCCGGACATGCCTGGCCAATCTGGAGGTTTCTCTTCACGTCGGTAGAAATACGGCCCTCATATACGTAGAAGACTACATTAGCGTCAATCCAGCTGAATCTCTACCATTCCCCGTATCTTCATCAATATAATTTGAATCGAGCCCCAAAGCCTGACTCAAAAAGGGATTTTCAAAGATACTTATTTATACTGAGTTTTCTTGATGAGAACTAGCCTATTATTTGAAAAGATAGCCAAACGCTGCTGATATGACCCATAGCTCAGCCTCAGGCTATCTACACCGACTGATTTCCACAAGGTGCTCTCACGTTTCGCTGTTACGTTCTTAATCAGCTTCTAGAGTGTTACTCATTGTTGTAGCTGAAATGTTCTATTAAGTAATAGATTCTCTTGCATGTCTGAAGAGAATAATACATCAGGGAAGACCAAGGCCATTGTTACTTGAAAGAGTCAATCACTCTTTCAGGGCTGTCATAGAGCTAACTTTTATGGATCAGTCCACCTAAAAGATTAGCAATACCAGACCCAAAGCGCATCTGGACTCACGTCCACGGTCAGTGCTGACCGCTACTATCCCATTGCCCTTAATCTCAAAATTTTGGATAGTTCCCATGACCGCCACCCTTGCCCATGGCGTCTCTCAAACAGTTATAGCGCCATCTCCTAAAACGGCATCATTAAGCATCATCGTTTCACCACGAGATTGTTTTAGCTATATTCAGCAGTCTTTAGAGAGCCTATATAGACATACAAATATTCCCTTTAAGCTGATATATATAGATGCTGGTTCACCCAGACCTATTCAAAAATATTTAGCCCGAGCCGCTGCAAAATACGATTTTACGCTTATACGTTCCGATCGTTTTCTAACGCCAAACCAGGCCCGTAATTTGGGTCTAAGCCAGGTAACAACAGACTATGTTGTCTTTATCGACAATGATATCCATGTCTCCAGCGGCTGGTTAGAAACGCTTTGGCAATGTGCACAGGAAACTGGTGCCGCCATCGTTTGTCCTCTGGTCTGTATGGGTAAACCGCTGCACCAGCATATCCACCTGGCCGGAGGCGAGGCGAGAATTTTTATGGATATTAAAGACGAACAGATTCGCCGTCGTCTTTACAAAAGAAGCTTTCTGAGTCATCGAGCTGTAAATACGGTCAAAGATCAGCTTTGCAGACGAGCCTGTGATTTTGCCGAACTGCGCTGCCTGCTAGTTAAACGAGACATTTTTGAGCAAATTGGCTACCTGGATGAACGGCTACTCAGCACCCAAGAAGATATGGACTTCTGTCTGAGCGTCAGCCGAGCCGGACAACAAATATTCTGTGAGGCCAACTCAGTAGTGACCCATGTCCCCCAGGTACCCCGCTGCTGGTCAGATCTGGCCTACTTTATGCTGCGCTGGAGCGATGCGTGGGAAGTTGAAAGTCTGATGCACTTTCAACAAAAGTGGGACATGGATATGGACCAATACTTTTTACAGCGCTACAAACAGCTGGGCTACTGCCGTCGTCAAACAGTTTTGTATCCCTTGCTTCATTCCATTACCCGAAAGGGTATAGCGCCCTGGCTAGAGAGTCTTGCTATGGGTCTAGAACGACGACTCAATCAGGCGATCGCTGACCGCCATGCCCGGCTCCTAAATAACAGAATCAGAGAAATTATTCCTCCTCGGATATCGTCTTCTGCTCGAATACCTTCAGTTGGAAAATGGCTCCGATGTTTTCGTAGTACCACAGCTCGGCACCACTCAATATCTCATTAGCGATATCTACAGCCCTGCCTTCACGTCCAGAACTGATTTTTTGCTACCCAGGAAATTTCACGATTCCAACTTGGGCTAACAAAATTAATTAAGCTCCACCATTGGATGTACAGACGTTCCGTGGAACGTCTCTCCAGCAATAATCTTTGGACTTTATAAAATCGGCGTTGCCGATCCTCGGGATGGTTTTACCTGCAAGATACTGTTTCTTGACATTTCCAACCGACCGATGCATCCCGTAAATCAGCGACGGCATAAAATCCTGATCCCTAAGACGTTCTACCATAGCCAAAATGCAAACTCAAACTCTGACCAGACGTGCTGTCACTCCCAGGTTTACATCGCCATCCATCACTTTGATAGTAGCGCCACGAGAGCGTTTTAGCTATGTTCAACCCTCACTAGAAAGCATTTACAGACACACCAAAATTCCTTTTAATCTGGTGTACATTGATATCAATTCTCCCAGCTATCTGCGGAATTATTTGGCCCGCTCTGCAGCAGAACGAGACTTCACGCTACTGCGTGTACCCAGATTTCTATCACCCAATCAGGTGCGAAATTTGGGGCTCAGCCATGCGACTACAGAATATGTTCTATTTATTGATAATGATATTCATGTTTCACCTGGCTGGTTAAAAAGGCTGTGGAACTGTGCTCAGAAAAACTATGCTGCAGCCGTGTCACCGCTTTTGTGCATTGGCAAACCCTTACATGAGAGAATTCTCATGGCCGGAGGGGAGATCAAAATTTTCTTAGAGACAGACAGACAGTACGAGCACCGTCGTCTTTATAAAAAATGTCATTTAGTTAATCGTTCGGCAACGCTAATGAAGCATCAGCTCCAGCAGCGTCTGTGCGACTATGGGGAGCTTAGCTGCATGCTGGTTAGGCGAGATATTTTTGAGCAGATTGGTCCTTTTGATGAAAAGCTGTTGAGCACTCAAGAACATCTTGATTTTTGTCTTAGCGTCGCTCAGGTAGGGGGAAAGATCTACTGCGAGCCGGCTGCCGTAGTTACCTATGTATCTGAGATGCCGCGCCGCTGGTCAGATCTGGTTTATTTTATGCTGCGCTGGAGCGATGCGTGGGAAGCTGAAAGCCTGATTCATTTTCATAAGAAATGGGGGCTGGATATGGATCGAGACTTTGTAAAGCGGTTTCAGCGGCTAGGGCATCAGCGTCATCAGCTACTGTTGCTACCGCTGCTACGACGGCTGACGGCGGGTCGGCGAGTACGCTTTTTAGAGAAGTTTGCAATTCGCTGTGAGCAATGGCTAAACCAGTACATTACGGATCGTCATAGACGGTTGTCTCGCAGAGTCTGAACGCTAAAATCTTCAGAGTACAACATTTCTTATGTAATCAAGTTCGTGGGTAGAGAGTCTCTAAATCTAAATTAGTCCTATCGATAGCAACGCTACAGCCTATCAATAGGTTGTGCCGCATAACCATGCTACGCTCGGGGCCTACTCACGTTCCTACCCTATGAGATCTGCCAAATTCCAGGTGACGCTGCTGGCGTTATGTCAGGCAACAGCGATGACCACAAATACAGTGTTGGTGACCGTTGCCGCACTGATCGGCTATGCCCTAGCTAGTGACAAAGCGCTCGCCACTCTACCTCTGGCTATGCGTCAAGTTGCCACTATGGTTGCCACTATCCCAGCATCATTGTTGATGCAGCGGATTGGCCGACGCGGTGGATTTCTAGTAGGGGCGCTGATCGGGTTGGTTGGTGCAGCAGTGGGGATTTACAGTCTCACCATTGCCGATTTTTGGTTGTTTACTCTGTCCACAACACTTTTGGGCGTATCTAATGGCTTTGTTGGCTACTATCGCTTTGCCGCTGCCGATGTGGCCAACGAATCATTTCGGTCCCAGGCGATTTCTTGGGTGCTAGCGGGTGGTATCCTTGCGGCCATTCTTGGACCCTGGTTAGCCATTGGTTCTCAGGGCTGGTTTAACAGCGAGCTTTACATCGTAGCTGTAGTGGCATTCTTTGGGCTACAGATGCGTTCTGGGGCGCTGTTATTAGGGCTGCAGGCCCCCTCGGCTAAAGGCACACATCTGTCTACAGCCACACGACCTTTGGTGGAAATCATACGACAGCCTAAGTTTCTAGTGGCGACGCTGGGAAGCACGGTTAGCTATGGCATCATGGTGTTTGTGATGACAGCAACACCGCTGGCCATGGCCGCAGAAGCGCACTCATTTGAGCAGACGGCCTCGGTGATTCAATGGCATGTGATTGGCATGTTTGCCCCCTCACTGATTACGGGATGGTTGATTAAACGACTGGGGGTATTAAAAATTATTGTTACCGGGGCAGTGCTAAATCTTGGCTGCATGGGGCTAAATTTGGCAGGAACCAGCTTTTGGCACTTTGCGATCGCACTCCTCTTCCTGGGTCTCGGTTGGAATTTTATGTACGTCGGCTCCACTACTCTACTCACCGAAACCCACACGTCTGCCGAGAAAGGTCAGGTACAGGCCATCCACGACTTTACGATGTTTAGCTTTGTCGCACTGGCCACGTTTCTAGCCGGACGGGTATTCCATCGCTTTGACTGGACCATGCTCAACCAGATGAGCTGGCCGCTGGTACTTTTGACGCTAGTCGTAGTGCTGTGGCTGCAGCAAGGCCGTCGGCACTTAGACCGCAGAGCGCCGCTCAATTAACGCTGTGGCCGCGTGCTTAAAGGTTTGGCTAGTGGGCTCATTTTCTAAATAGCGCACCTGGGAAAGCCCGCCATCGATCAGCATAGACAGCTGGTCGGCCAGGGGTTCTGGTTCTGATAGAGGTGCAGTCTGGGCTAGGGTGGCGATGCGATCGCGCAGTCCGCTCTTGTGGTCTACCACCATCTGTCGCGACACATGATTGATATCCGCAAATTCGCTGGCCGCCAGCAAAAACGGGCAGCCCCGACAGTCAGCCTTGGCCAACAGCTGCGCCATAAAGTCTACAACGCCCATCAGCTGAGCCATCGGCTCAGGGTCGCAGCCCAACAAAAACGCCTCTAGAGACTGCCAAAACTGCTGATGGCGTCGTTCCAAATACGCCCGAATCAGCGCATCTTTGGACGGAAAGTAGCGATAGAGACTCGTCTTAGCGATTTTTGCTTCAGCAATTACCCGATCAACCCCGACCGCATGCAGCCCCTGACCATAAAACAACCGGTCTGCCACATCTAGAATGTGCTCTTTGAGCGGTTTATCGGTAGCAGCAGATTTACGCGGCATGGGATTTACGAAATAAATCTGTTGACATGATACAGACCTGTCTGTTATTAATCAAATAGGGTTAGATACAGACCTGTTCGTTTTTATTTAAGTTTCTTCAAAGCAACTTTTAGCCAGCGCCCTAGACCGATCCTCCCGGTCCCTTTTCTGTATTTTTCGCCTCTAGACAGATGACAATCTTCTCAAATAAGAGAGTTTCTTTCTATTTCATTGACCCAGCCAGCCATAGGAGACTCCCATGCCTAAACGTCTTTACTACTTTTTACTAGCCCTGACCCTGACCGGAACAATTGCAACCATAGAAGCGAGTAATCTCTCCATTCGGTCTCAGATCAATCCTGAGCGCCAAAGCCTGGCCCAAACGGTTTTAAACCAGACCGGTCTGCAGGCTCTGCTGCCATAAGGACAGCTCACATCAAGGGATTGACACCGCCCCCAGTCACTTCACATACATAGTTCATGACAATGGGTGCTCGTGGGGCATTATTCACCTCCGGTAGATACTGCGTCACCTTTAGGTACTCGCTGTCATCAGACGCCCACTGGTCGAGCAAAACAATCCCATAGGACAGCGCTTCAGAACTACCCGTAAACTCATACTCCCAGGCCCAGGGCTGACCCGATTCATCATAGTCGGCAACAGGACCCAGCGCTTCACTGTATGCCCAAAAATCTGGGAAATCCGACTCTCCACTGGATAAAAACAATCCGCCTTGCGTCGTGAATAACGTCACGTCCAGCTCTTCTAGCCCTTCCTGACTTGAACAACCATAGTCCAAATAAAACCCCAAAGGCGGGGTAAAAGACTCATATTGCGCCCGAGCAGCCGGACAGAAAAGAGCTAGCGTAGAACCTACGCCCATAGAAATTGCAAGTAAGGATTTCATAACACCTATATAATTTGTTTGAATAAGTACAGAAGACGTTACCGGTCCTCAATATGTTCTATCTGCAGCTTAGCCGCCAACAGATCGAAATTCCCTTCAAGCTAGCTGCAACCGGACCGCCATCATTTACAAACACCATACTGCCCAGGCAGTCTATAAGAATCACAGTTGTTTGATATCAGCAGGCTGCCGCAGCCTCATAACAGCAAGTCGCCACTGCGAGATTCGATACAGCCACCGTCATGAAACAGTTTGAGCACGTTGAAGTCACCAGCCGGGAACAATGGCGTACCTGGCTAGCCAACAACCACACCCAAACCGACAGCATCTGGCTTGTCACTTACAAAAAACATACCGGCAGCCGCTACTTGCCCTACGATGCCATCGTTGAAGAAGCCCTTTGTTTTGGGTGGATTGACAGCCTTCCTCGCAGGCTTGACCAAGACCGTACCATGCTGCTGATATCTCCTCGTCGTCCTAAAAGCCCATGGTCCAAGCTAAATAAAGACCGGATTACCCGACTCCTGGAGCAAGGTTTGATCACATCCGCTGGGCAGGCCAAAATCGACCGGGCTAAAGCCGATGGTTCTTGGATCTTTCTCGATGATGTGGAAGCCCTGATAATTCCAGACGATCTGGCCGCTGCCCTGGAAGCTAATTTCCAAGCCGACAGGTATTTTACAGCCTTCAGCCCTTCGGCTAAAAAGGGTATTTTGCAATGGATTAAAAGCGCCAAACAGGCTGACACCAGGCAACGACGCATTACAAAGACCGTTGAAATGGCCGCCCAAAACCTTAAGGCAAACAGCTAGAAAACTGTTGGATATAACCTGTGGCCCAACAGCCCTACACGGCAAATCGGTGCAGATGTTGTGCATTGTCATTTGCAGCTGTGCAACATCGACCGGTCCAGCCTGCCAGCGAGCAACCCAACAAACCATGACACAGCCAAAATAGCCAGTCTTTCATCTATCTAACGTCGTACAAGTATTGAAACTGCTGTTTTCTTTAAACTTCACAGTGGCTAATCTAACCAAACTTGTTTTTGAGGGTCAACAATCGGGTCTACCAAAGTCCACTATCGCCAGTGTCAGAGACGATTTCAGCTTTTACAGGTTAACATTGTCCCACTTGAACACATATACGCTAGAATGCTGAAGCGAAGAATGTCTGTGAAATTAAATAAGGTATGCTCGGAGCGATTCTTGGGGATGCGATTGGTTCTGCCCGTCAGCGCACCAAAATCCAAGACTTTGAATTGATTACCCCCAGTAGCCACTGGACAGAAAATACAATTTTAATGCTGGCTACTGCAGACTATCTGCTTTACGGCGGAGATTACGAAGAAAGTTATTCTCGCTGGTATAGCTGGTATCCCAAAATCAAGGGAGGCTACAACAACAGCTTTAGCGAGTGGGCTAAGACAAATGGCCTCAAGCCTTACTACAGCTGTCGTAACGATGGAGCCGTACGAGCTGTTCCCATCGCCTATGCGTTTGACAATCTCAAAGAAGTGATGGAGGAAGCCGAACGCTCAGCCATCGTGAGTCACAATCATCCCGAAGGGATTAAAGGCGCACAGGCAACTGCAGCAGCGATCTTTTTAGCTAAAACTAAAGTTCCTAAGGCAACTATCTCGGAGCTGCTGAGCAACATTTTTGGATACAACTTTCAAACATCCTATAAAGAGCTACAGCAAAGCTATCAGTACAGCGCGTTGGCTGCCGATACGGTAGAAGCCGCCATTCTTGCCTTTCTTCACTCTGTTGATTTTGAGGATGCCGTTCGTAAGGCAAGTGCCCTGGGCGGCGATGCCAAAACTCTGGCAGCCATTGCAGGCGGCATGGCTGAGGCATTTTATCCTAAGGTGCCAAAATCATTACAGAAGCTAGCCTGGGATCTATTAGACGAAGGTCAGCAGGATCTAATCGGAGAATTTCAGACCGAGTTCATTTCAGAGAGTCGTCGCGCTAGAGCAGCCTAAGCCTCAAGAAAATTGGCTAATGGGAATCTCTGGTTTGCTGAAATCTTGTTATGCGACTCTTATATCCTTAGCAGCGGCGCTGAGTGCTGTGATTGGTAAACAGTCATTCTTCTGCTGGGCAAAGACGGCACAACCAAGCTGAGACAGCCTCGTCCTGTACTTCGGATAGACTGTTTGCATTGATCGATGCCACACGACAGAGAGATGTGCAGTCGTTAGAAACTGCTGGTCAATCCGTTCCGCCTGGAAAGGTAAAGACTACCCTGCTGAGGCTTTCAAGATTTAGCAAGACTTACTGCTCACTTCCTGTCTAGAGACTCAGACCGCAGCAGCTGCGCGATTGGGTCTGAGTCACCGCGTCGCAGCGCGTAGTCTAGCGCTGTTTGGTTCCACTGATCGCGCACGGTGGGGTCAGCGCCATGGTCAAGCAGCAGCTGCACCAACTCAATATGATCCTTAAACGATGCCAGAATTAATGGCGTGACACCTTCACCATCGATCCAGTTAACATCGGCTCCGTGGTCAATGAGGAGACGGGCAATCTCTATAAATCCATCGCGGGCGGCGTAGATCAGGGGAGTATTTGTGTTGTAGACAATGTCGGGATCGGTACCGGCTGCCAGCTGCGATCTCACCGCATCCACATCCCCCACCAACGTTGCAGCAACCAAAGGCGGAGCCGCCGGTTCAGCCACCGTCTGTGAAGGAACCGAGCCGCAGCCTCCGAGCCAACCGCCAGAAGCCACCAGCCCGATCAGTACATAATGGACGCAGCTTAGACCCCACTGATAAACTCTAGCCCCCGACATCCGACCAGACCGCCAGCTCATTGCCGCTAGGCTCAGTAAAGTGAAATCGCCGTCCGCCTGGAAATGAGAATATTGGCTCAACAATTACACCGCCTGCGGCTTCAATTTTTGCCTGAGTGGCTTCTAGGTCGCCGCTATACAGAACAGTCAGGGCACCTCCTGTTTTAGTAGACGACACCAGGTCAGACTTAAAAAATCCACCATCTACCCCCTGGTCAGAAAAGGCCGTGTAGTCTGTACCAAAGTCTTCAAACGTCCAGCCAAACACCTGGGTAAAAAACGCTTTTGTCGCTGGAATATCTCTGGCCGGCAGTTCAACGTAGGTGATCTTGTCCTGCTTATTCATTTACTCAAGCTCCCAGTGCGTGCTGTCCAACAGCGATAGCTAATAATCTCTACGCGGCGATTTCATTGACTGAAACACCCGTTGCCCGTCTATATTTTGTGTCATAGAACTGTCGTGCTGCCAACCCCAGCGCATAAACTAACGCCGCATTGCTGGAGGCTCCTAGAACAGCGCCAAATCCGGGGATAATCTCCAAAAAGCTCAGACTGGTCTTAAAAATACCGCCGCTGCCTAAGGATAGGGCAAAGACGGCTAGCGCTTCACCCCGCCTCGCCGGGTCGCTTAGGTCAAACTGGTAGGCCGCCGCAATCCGAAACAACATATCGGCCTGAAGTTTGCTCAATGCGGCCAGATCAACAGCAAACAGCAACACAGCAACCGGAGGAATAATATTGGTGGCCAGCCCGGTACCCGCCGCCGCTAGCGTTGTACCGGCAATAACGCGGGGGGCAATTTGCTCGGGAGTCTCATCGGGATACTTTTGTTTGAGTTCGTTAATCTCCTGCTGGGCTTTGTGGGTATCGACTTTGCCCAACGCGTTTAACAGCCAGCTCAGCCCTGGAATCTTCGCCATATAGTCGATTAGGGGATTGCTGGCAACGGGCTCCACCGTACGACCAACCGTTTCAGTGGTCAGTTCAATTAGCTTGTGGGCAGCTGCAGCGGTTTCCTCTCCTGTCGTTGACGCCTGCTGGGCGGCAGTACCAACAACGCTTTGTACCGTTTGGGTACCTAGGGCAAACAAGGTTTCATTGATTCTGCTGGCAGCTGCGATCGCATCGTTTACAGCCGTCTGAACTGCGGCCTTTTGCTCGTTGCTCATATTAAGCGCTTAGTGGGCAAAAATCATCCACAACAAGATAGACTAAATCTCTCGTATCGTCATCTATCTAGTCGTCCCTGAAAAACCCCAAATCAGGCTCCGACCGGAATCAGATTTATTGGGTTATCGAAAAAGAAACAGACTAACTTGCGTAAATTGAACCCACAGGCTGTCAATAAGGCATTGATCCGGTCTCCTGATTTACCGTGGAGATAATTTCGTTTAAGAGCATGATCATGCTTGGCATGGCCAATGACCGGTTCAATCGCACTGCGACGTTTCACCAACCGTTTGAGAACGCCTGTAAACTTACGGGTGCCTGCGACCAACACGTCGAGTGTGGATGGATGATAGGTTGAGCCACGAAAGCCTTTATCGACCGCCGCTTGCTGAGGACACTGTCCGGTCAATCGGTGGACTTGTTCAATCGCGGGTTTCAACGTCACACCGTCATACGGATTGCCATGAACCGCATCGGCGGCAACAATCCAATTCGTTTTGCTCGTCGTCACAAGGACCACCTTGCAGCCAAATTCATAGCGTTTATGGGCTTTCCCTTTGGCGATGCACTCGACTTCAGGCGCATGCACACTGTACAGCTTGGGAGAGTCTGTTTTCGTTTGACGATAAATCTGTTGGGCTCTCATCATCAGGGTGTTGAGTGGCATCGATAGCTCAGAGGCTTTACGGTCAATGTCTCGAATCACCCGACCCAAATAGGTCCGCAATTTTCGCGTTTGTTGCTTGGCCCGTCGATATTGTCGGGCCGCTCCATATCGACTCTGTTGAAATAACGCATTTTTACCCACACGTGCATAGCTTTGCCGTAATTGGATACCCGTTTTCCGAGCCTCCTTGACTAACGCTCGACGCGCTTTGTCATACAACCGAGCATCCGTTGGAAAGGCAATCGCTTTTTCTTGTACCGTCGTGTCTACATTGACCCGTTTAATCTCGCTAGGTTTGAGCGCACGTTGTTCTAAGGCGACTTGAAGTACTTCTTTGAGCAGCTTTTCGACCCCATCCGGACCCACCTGCTTCCGCCATTTCACCAGACTGGTTGGATGACATGGCAAAGCGTGTTGAAACGTCTCTTCTCCACAGAAATATTGCCAGTATGGATTCTCGATCCATTTGCTCACCACCGATTCGTCACTTTCGTCATACAACCCTTTTAGATAATGCAACCCCACCATCAGACGGGTGGGTATCGGGGGGCGGCCTCCGGCTGGGCTCAACGCTCGGCCAAATTCTTCGTCAAAGTAGCTCCAGTCAATGGACTTTGCCAGTTTTATTAACGGATGCTGTCGATTGAGTTGGCGGGCTAACTCTGGCAGATTGGAGGTGGATTCTGACGATTCTGAGCCTGACTTGGGGCGTTTCATTTTGCAAGCTTTTGGGGGAGATGGGTCTCTTTCTGGCAATTCTACAGCATCCTTCAGACGCACAAATCCTTGATAGCTCTACGTTCTCTCAGTATTTCAGGGACGACTATCTAAGGAATGACGCCGGTCGAAAAAGCGCTCCAATGGCGCTCTGGGGCTACGGGGTTCTATCCCCCATCTTTTTTAGAAAGTTGTTAGCCTATAGATATCCAGCGTTGCTGATCCTCGGGATGACTCTATCGGCAAGGTGCTGGCACTGCTAGCAGACCGGTGTATCCCCTAGATCAGCAATGGCGAATGTCCTATTTAACCTGCCGCCATGTTTTTTCCATTTTGTATGCCTCATATGTCTAGCAAATGTGGTCCCAGCGACTATGACAGCTTTTATGCCAACTACCAGAAAATGAAGCTGCAGTGGCTCAAAAGCAGTCGCGATCGCATGCAGGTACACCTAGCCGCAATCAATGCGGCCATTGGTGAGCTAGAAGGTCAGATTCCGGCTGACGGCGATACTCCGGCCGCGTAGGCTGTCAGGTGCATACTGGCTTAACCCCGGTATGCGCCTAAAAAGACCTGTCCTCTTAGGATGATTGAAAAACAGTATCGACCGTCTGGGTCTGAGTATCACTCATCACCCGGTAGTCGCTGGCCAGCTCTAGGGCCAGCCCTCGGCTCAGCTGATGCTGTAATGACTGAGAGACCTGGCTAAAGACCAGGGTTAGCTGCTGGTCGCGGGTCAGCTTTAACAGTTTGCTAAAGCTCAGCACCGCCGACGCATCCAGCCCCAGCACCGATTGAAAGTTGAGCACGACGCAGCCCGGAGTCTCACCAGAAGACGGATGGAGAACATGGGATCGCAGCTGCTTAAACAGCGGTTCCGCATTGCCAAAAAACAAATATCCCTGCAGGTCAATCCAATCCACCTGATTTTGAGAAAAATTTAACCAAGCGTCAGCGCGGTCTGTCATATCACCGGCTGACGCAGGTTCGACTAGTTCAACCGGATTTGTCCGAGTGCAGACATAGAGAAACTGAAGGGCCGCCAGACCAAAACCCGTGGCAATGCCCGTAATAAACCCTACCCAATTAATCACCACCAGCGTCACCACCAAAATCAAATAGTCATTCCAGGTCAGCCTAGACCAAATCTTATACAGCCACTGCCAGAGCAGATCCAATCCTAAAAACAGCAGCAAACTGCCCAGGATCGGCTTTGGAAAATAGGCCAAAAACGCAGGCCCCAGCATCAAAACCGCAACGCAGGGAACAGCCTTAAAAAGACCCGTTAACCGACTGGCAGCCCCCATTTTATGGGCCAGCAGCGTACTCGGCAGCGCCTGATTACCCACCATGGTGCTGCCCAAACCGGCCACGACATTGGCTATTCCCACCGCCCGCAGCTCCTGGTTTAGGTCCAGATCGCGACCTAGCGCTAGCTCAATTCCGCCATAGGTCAGCACCAAAGACAAAAGACTTACAAATATCAACAGCCCCAGGGTGCTGCTGTGCTGGGCAATCACCCCCCAACGCACCTGATCAAAGCTGGTCAGAGGCTGCCAGAGGCTGCCCGCAGGAAACGGCCCTAGTAGCCAGCCCCGGTCTCGAACGGCGCTTAGCGGCAGATGAGACTGCCACACCACTCCATAAAAAAGCCCCGTCGCCGCCAGCAAAACACCGGGCATCACCAGCGAATGCTGATAGCGCTTGGTGGTCACCAAAAGCACTAATGCAACCACCAGCCCCGTCCCCCAGTGCAGCAGCGCATCGGCGCGGCCAAACCAGGTCAGATGAGAAAATGTCAGCGGTTCGCCCGTCATCACCTGAATCGCACCGCGCACCAGCAGCCAACCCGTAGCGGCCATAAATCCTCCCACCACAGGATAGGGCACACACTGGAGTGCGCCACCGCCCCGCAGGGTGCCCAACAGCCAAAGACTGACGCCTGTGGCTAAAGAGCCCAGCGCGATCGCAGCCACCACCGTCACCAGCAGCTCGGTCGGGCTAGCCGCCGTGAGTGTACCGGCAATTTGAGCTGCCAGGATAGCCAGTACAGCCGTCGGTGCGGCCAACGGGGTCGCAATCATCCCCGGAAGCGAACTCATCAGCGCCACCACCACACTGATAGCCGCCGAGCTAAAAATAGCGATACCCACGCCCGTATTTAAGTAGTCCGCCAGACTCCCAGAAAAAATCAGGGCCGCATAGGAAATGGCCCGAATCACCCCAATTATCCCCGTAATGCTGCCTGCCACCAGACTCGAAAACAGTATCTCTGGCTGCAGTTCAGATAACATGCGACCGGGCCAGACAAAGCGTTTAGATAAAAGAAGTGTCATTAATAGAATTTGTAAAGGGGATACAACACGAAGGATTACTGCATAACCTGGAGCTGCTGTTCGCGGCGGAGCAGGCTGTCACACAAAACAGTAACAATGTATGTTTGAAGCGCCTGCACCAGATCGGGAGCGTCTCGCTGCATGTGCTCAAAGGAGTCTTTTGAGAGATGATAGATCCGGCTCTCCACGTCAGTAACAACAGATGTAGAGAGGGAGGCTTTGCTATAAAAGCGCATTTCACCTAACAGATGACCGCTGGTGCAAGTTTGCAGACGCTTGCTGTAGCCGTTGCTCTGTTCGAGCAAAACACTAACCTGTCCCGATTCAATAAAGTAAAGTCCCGTGTGTCGCTCCCCCTGACGGAAAATGTAATGCCCGGCAGAAAAGGTTTTAAGCGTCAGATAGGGGATAAAACGGCGAGTCTGTTCTGTTGTTAAAAAAAGATCAGACAGCCGCTCGGAAAAGTCGCTCTGATCTGGCACCGTTATAGGCACAGTGGACAAAAGCTGCTGCTCGCACCACTCTAAGCCGCGGTCAATATCAACAAACAGATGACAGTCTGCATCCAGATTGATACTGCGCTGCAGCTCGCTATGTAGAGCCGAGGAGAGATTGGTTAGAACCAGGGCAAAGCCGTGCTGACGGGCCAATTTTAGAATCTTGTCAAAGGTTAAAACCGCCGATGAATCTAGTCCACTCACCTGACGCAGGTCAATCAGGACATATGCCAGGGGCTCGCCTGTCGTTTCTAGGATGCGATCGCGAATTTTGCTCAGCAAATAGTTGGCGGTGCCAAAGAACAAAAAACCCTGCAGCTCCAGCACATATATCTGAGCCCCCTCTTGTGCCAGAATCTGCTCTTCTTTAGGGCTGCGATCGACGTTGCTACGGGTGCTGGCACCGGAAAACACCTGACTGGCCACATCCACCTGGCTGTAGCGATACATAAAGAGAATAACCGTAATCACAAAGCCCGTGAGAATCCCTTGCAAAAAGCCCACAGCGTCGATCACCACTACGGTGACCCAGACCGTCAAATAGTCCCAGCGGGGTAGCTTAAAATACGCCTGATAAAGCCACTGCCACAGCAGCGACAGCCCTAGATACAAAATCACACTGCCCAACACCGCCTTGGGCAAATAAGACAAAAAGCTAGAACCCAGGGCTAGCACAGCAACCGATGGAATCACCGCCAGCAGCCCGGTCAGCCGATAGCGCGCGCCGATGTCGTTGACCAACAGGGTACTGGGCAGGGCCTGATTTCCCACCATGCCCCCACCAAAACCAGAGACCACATTGGCCAAACCCACGGCTTTTAGCTCATGGCTTAGATTCAAATCTTGCCCAATCACAAGTTCGATACTGCTGTTGCTGAGCATCAGCGATAGCAGACTAATCAGCATAACGGTGAGCACACCGCCACTCTGGTGCAAAATAGCCAGCCAGTGAACCTGGGAAAAGAGCTGTAAGCTCAGCGGCTGCCACAGCCGATCCCCCTCAGGGAACGGGCCCAGCAGCCAGCCAGCCGTACGGGCAGCATCCAATGAAATCCCGGCGGCGAAAAGCGTTAGGTAAAATGCACCGGTACAGACAAGCAGCGTCGCGGGCATCACCCAAAACTGCTGCCATAGTCGGGTAGCGACGAGAAGCGCGATCGCAAATACCAACCCCGGTAGCCAGCACCGCAGCATCTCGGGTCTCACCAAATCCCCCAGCGACGACCAGGTCAGGGAAATATCCGTCGTAATCTGGACAAATCCCCGCGTCAGCAGCCAGCCTGTCCCTGCCATAAACCCGCCAATCACCGGGTAAGGAATCACCCGCAGCCGCTTGCCCTGCTTAAACAGCCCCAACCCCAGCAGCAGGAGCCCCGTAAGTAGGCTACTGACAACAACCATGATCAAGACCGTTGCCAGCCGTTCGTCACCGGGAGCATTCTGTAGTTCTTTTGCGATCGCAGTCGCCATAATGGCTAAAATCGCCGTGGGTGCCGCCAGCGGTGTGGCAATAATACCCGCCATACCGCTGGTCAACGCAACAACCGCCAGCGTTATCGCCGTACTAAAAACGGTAATACCCAGCCCCGTCGGCAAATCCACCGCCAGCGCTCCCGAAAAAATCAAACTGGCATAGGAAATGGCCCGAATCACCCCAATGATGCCGGTTACCAGACCAGCCGCTGCACTCGAAACCAGGGCCTGCGGCTGAAAGTTCTCCTGCAGCTGTTGTCGAGAAAAAGACAGACTCGGAAGCGGCACCCACCGTTGAAGCATGGCTTAAAAAACAGCCAGAAAGGCTTATAAACTATAGGGCCGGTCGGAACGATAACCCAACAGCTTCACTAACTCATAACATCGGTCGCTGAAATGTAACATCAGCCACATTTTCGAATACCTGCAATCGTTATTAAAATAAAGAAAGTATGTATATAAAGCCGGGGGTACAGTCATGACGATACGACCTGACCTAAACACACTGACCGGCTGGGTACGGGGCTTAACCAGGCTCTTGCTAAGCTTCATCATCGTCGGACTCTACCTGTTCGCCAGCCCTGTTGCCCTAGCAGCGGTCGCCCCCAGTCAGCAGTCGATAGACACGGTTATAGTGCATCTGGGCAATACCGCTGGAGATTTTGTTTTTGACCCCAGCCAGCTCACGTTTGAAGCCGGTAAACGCTATAAGCTTCTGCTAGACAACCCTAGCCCCACTAAACACTACTTTACCGCCAAAGACTTTGCCGATGTCATTTGGACGCAGAAGGTAGAAGCTGGCAATGTGGAAGTCAAGGGCGCTGTCCATGAGCTAGAGTTAAAACCCACCGCTGAAGCAGAATGGCTATTTGTTCCCCAAAAGCCAGGCACCTATGAGCTACACTGCTCGATTTCAGGTCATACTGAAGCCGGTATGGTCGGTACCATTACCGTGGCATCAGCCGACAGCTAAAGCATCCTAATGCCTAGGAGGTTGTCCGATGCTCCTCTCTCCTTAAATACAGGTCGAGAATCATCAACCCAGACTGTGGACCGGACTCTAGGAGTTCATCAAGCTATTCCAGTTGATTCTCCTATCCTTTTGACGGATGCTGCTCCAGCACATGCTTTAGATAGTGACCGGTGTAAGAATTCTCCACCTGAGCCACCTCTACTGGAGTTCCTTCCGCAATAATCTGACCACCGCGATCGCCACCTTCTGGACCCAGGTCAATAATCCAGTCGCAGCAGCGGATCACGTCTAGATTATGCTCAATCATCACAACAGAATTGCCCATATCCACCAGACGCTGCCCCTCGTCTAGCAGCTTGTGTACCTCGTAAAACGACAGTCCCGTGGTGGGTTCATCAATCAAATACATGGTCTTACCCGTTGACCGGCGGGCCAGCTCAGAGGCCAGCTTCATCCGCTGCGCTTCTCCCCCAGACAGGGTGGGGGCCGTCTGACCTAAACGGATGTAGCCCAGTCCCACATCCACCATAGTTTGTAGCCGAGTAGCGGCCTTGTGAATGTTTTCAAAAAAGTGCAAAGCTTCTTCAGCCGTCATGTTGAGCACGTCGGAAATCGTCTTCCCTTTGTACTTCACCTGCAGCGTTTCCCGATTGTAGCGAGCCCCCTTACACACCTCGCACTGCACATACACATCGGGTAAAAAGTTCATCGCAATGACGTTTACGCCCTGCCCGCCGCAGGCTTCGCAGCGACCGCCTTTAACATTAAACGAGAACTGCCCGCGCTTGTAGCCCCTGGCCTTGGCTTCAATGGTCTCAGCAAACAGATCGCGAATCACGTCAAACACACCCGTGTAAGTAGCCGGATTTGAACGGGGCGTACGACCGATGGGAGACTGATCGATAACAATCGCTTTGTCCAGCGCCTTGAGTCCCTTGATCGGCTTCATTTGACTAGGTTCAGGCACTTTGCTGCCAAAGTTATGCTGCAGTGCCGGGTACAGCAGCTCATTAATCAGCGTTGACTTACCTGAACCAGATACGCCAGTGATACAGACAAATTTACCTAAGGGAATATCAACGTCGATATTTTCTAGATTGTTGCGATGGGCGTTACGGATCTGCAGCGCCCGACCGTTGCCCGGACGACGTTCTGAGGGAGTGTCAATACCCTCTCGACCAGACAGATAGGCTCCCGTCAAAGACTCTTTACTCTTTAACAGCGCCTTTATATCCCCCTGTACAACAATATCACCTCCGTGAACGCCAGCCTTGGGACCAATATCGACAATGTGGTCAGCGGCACGAATAGTATCCTCGTCATGTTCAACAACAATCAGGGTATTACCCAGACTGCGAAGATGGCTGAGGGTCTTGAGCAATCTCTCATTATCGCGCTGGTGTAGACCGATACTGGGTTCATCGAGCACATACAGCACTCCGGTGAGACCGGCCCCAATCTGGGTTGCTAAGCGAATGCGCGGAGCCTCTCCACCGGAGAGAGTCATAGCGGTCCGATCCAGGGTGAGATAGTCCAGCCCCACATCCAGCAAAAATGTCAGACGGGCTTTAATCTCTTTTAGGACCAGTTCACCAATGGCCAGCTGCTTTTTGTTGAGCAGAGGCTCTCCCCCGTTCTCACCTTTAACATCTTCGATGTTATACAAACAGTCACGGATGGAAACACTAGTAAAATCAAGAATGTTGTAAGGCCCCATTCTGACCGCCAGAGACTCGGGCCGTAGTCGAGCCCCGTTACAAGTTTCGCACACCTGATCGATCAGATATTTCTCTAGCTTTTGCTTGTAAAGATCGGAGCTACTCTCACGATACTGTCGGTCAAGAATTGGCAGCACGCCGTCATACTTACGGTGATACCCTTTTTTGTCACGGTAGCGAGAGTCGGTCTCAATGTAGATTTTATCGGGAGACCCGTGGAGAATGATGTCGCGCTGTTCGTCGGTCAGACTATTCCAAGGAGACTGAATTTCAAAACCGTACGCCTGTCCCACGCTGTATAACAGAGAGAAATAGTAGGTGTTGTCTTTGTCAGACCAGGGTGCGATCGCAGCGTACACTGGCAAGCTCGGGTCCGGCACCACCAGATCGGCATTAAACCGGCGATGGCTGCCCAGACCGTGACAGTCGGGGCAGGCTCCATAGGGCGAGTTAAACGAAAACAGACGCGGTGACAGCTCATCCATCACCGCCCCATGTTCCGGACAGGCAAAATTTTCAGAAAAGACTAGCTCTGAGGGCAGGTCGTTGCCGTAGTCTCCTTCTGATTCTGCCGCCGTCGCCACGTCTTTGTCATCGCTCTTAGCTTTGAGCGGCACCACATCGGCCTTTTTACGGTCTTCAAGAATATCGATAATGGCGATGCCCTCTGCCCGCTTCAGACAGGTGGCCAGGGAGTCCGCCAGTCGCTCCTGGATATCATCTTTTTTAACCAGACGGTCGACAACAACTTCAATATCGTGGGTCTTGTTCTTAGTCAGCTCAATGTTGTCGCTCAGGTCGCGGATTTCGCCATCCACCCGCACCCGCACAAACCCTTCCGCCGCCAGACCCGATAGCAGCTTGGCATGGGTACCCTTTTTACCCCGCACCACCGGAGCCAGAATCTGAAACCGGGTGCGGTCCGGCAGCGCCATCACCTGGTCTAGCATCTGGTCAATAGCCTGGGGAGCAATGGAGCGATCGCAATGGGGACAGTGGGGCTGTCCGGCCCGACCGTATAGCAGCCGCAGGTAGTCATAGATTTCGGTTACTGTCCCCACCGTAGATCGGGGGTTGTGGGACGTAGACTTTTGATCAATGGAAATTGCCGGACTCAGCCCTTCAATCGAGTCCACATCGGGCTTATCCACCTGCCCCAAAAACTGTCGGGCGTATGCGCTCAGAGACTCCACATAGCGCCGCTGGCCCTCGGCAAAAATCGTATCAAACGCCAGGGATGACTTCCCCGAACCAGACACCCCGGTAAAGACAATCAACTGGTTGCGGGGCAGGTCCAGATTGATATCTTTTAGATTGTGCTGACGGGCACCGCGAATGCGGATCAGGTCGTCCGATAGTTTAGTAAGCTTTGCTGCCTTGCCGATGGTTTTGCCACTGGTTTTGCCATTGAGCCTGCCATTACTGGACGCTTTGCCATTGCTCGACTTGCGTGTCGTCTTGGCCGTTTTAGGGGTCTTTGACTGGGGCATGGGGGGCAAATGATGTGACAGATGAGCAGCTCAATCTTAGCCATACTGATAAATCAGTACTACTACGGATAAAACATTTCTTTATAGTAAGTCATGGAGCTTAATCATGCGGTGTCGTAGCTGGCAAATGCGATCGCACCTACCCAAACAGCGCCCCCACACCACAGCTAAACTCAGGCAGTAAAGGACTGGTCAAACTATCGCTAGCGTAGAGCGTCAGCGATTTGACCAAAACTCCATTATCACGGCGAAAAACCTCCGCCAGCTGCTGCTCACGGTCAAAAATCCAATATTCCTGCACACCTTCCACCGAATAGAGCTTTAGCTTATATTTGCGATCGCGGTCTTTATCCATTTGGGACTTAGACAGCACCTCGATCACAAGTTCTGGAGCCCTGGTCAGGTGACCGGCTTCATCTAGTAGAGCGGCCATACACTCGTTACTAGCCCAGACTACATCTGGAATAACAGCATTGCTAGCTGAAAAAATTATTCCAGGAGTCATTGCAGGCTCCCCCAGACCTGATTCGATAGACCAGTCTAATAGCTTCGCATACACCCGTCCTGCAACGCTTTGATGCTTCCAGTGGGGTGCTCTAGTCACGTACAGGTCTCCATCGATAATTTCAAAGCGATCGCTACTGTCAGGCAGGCTCTCTAGATCATCTACGGTCCAGCGAACTTTATTAGCGGCTGTCATCGACCTGTCTCCATAAAATGGGGTACTTCAATCATAAACGCTGAGGCTGATGGCTAATTTACCTCTCGCTGCCACTTGGCTTTAGGTGCGGCAGTCTCCACCAGCAGCTGTCCGCGAGAAATCACATAGCTGACGGTGGGGCGACGACGCACCGCCTCGTACTTGCTAGGACAGTCCAACACAATCAGATTGGCCGGTTTGCCCACCTCTATGCCGTAGGTGTCTTGAATATTTAGTGTACGGGCACCGCCAGCCGTAGCCATGTCGTAGCAGGCATCAATTTCATCTAAGCCGGTCATTTGACACACATGGACCGCCATGGAAACAACATCGAGCATATTGCCGGTACCAAGACCGTACCAGGGGTCTTGAATGCAGTCATTGCCAAGACTCACATTTAAACCAGCCTGCCACAGCTCTTTTACTCGGGTGAGACCGCGACGTTTAGGATAGGTATCGGCACGACCCTGGAGAGTAATGTTGATCAGCGGATTGGCAATAAAGTTAATCTCAGACTGTTTGAGAAAACCCATCAGCTTAAAAGCATAGGCATCGTTATAGGAGCCAAAGGCGGTGGTGTGACTGGCGGTGACTTTTTCTTTGAGACCGGTTCGCAAGGCGCAGGCGGAAACAATTTCAAGAAAGCGAGACTGGTCATCGTCGATTTCGTCGCAGTGGATATCGATCAGTCGATTATATTTTTCGGCTAGTTCAAAGATGCGATGGACAGAACGCACCCCGTCTTCGCGGGTCAGCTCGTAGTGGGGGATACCGCCAACGGCATCGGCTCCAAGAATAATGGATTCTTCGATCAGTTCGTTGTTTTGGGGACTGCCGTAGATACCGTCTTGGGGGAAGGCGACAATCTGAACGGTACACCAGTCTTTGACAATATCGCGGACTTCTAGCAGTCCTTCGAGGGCGGTGAGGCTGGTTTCGCTGACATCGGCGTGAGTACGGACGAAGAGGGTGCCCTGGCTGGCCATGAGTTTGAGAGCTTCGATGGCGCGGTGTTTGATATCGTCGGGGGTGAGGGTGCGTTTGCGATCTCTCCAAATTTCAATTCCTTCAAACAGAGTGCCACTCTGGTTGTGGCGGGGCTGTCCGGCGGTGAGGGCAGAGTCTAGGTGAATGTGGGATTCGACAAAAGGCGGGCTGATGAGTTTGCCTTCGGCGTCGATTTCGTTG
>JBHJIL010000051.1:0-67895 GCA_050043465.1 Leptolyngbyaceae cyanobacterium | reverse complement strand
GTTAGCGCCTTCAAGGTAGGAAGACGCGAGTCCATGGGTGTACCAGGACGTAACGAAGGTGGTACCAGTGAGCCAGCCGCCGATGGCCAAGAAGGCGCAGGGGAACAGCAGCAAACCGGACCAGCCAACGAAGACAAATCTCTCGCGCTTGAGCCAGTCATCGACGACGTCGAAGACGCCTCGATTGGCTCCAGCACGGCCCATTGCTATGGTCATCTCAAATCCTCTTAATATGGCATCAAGTCCTATCAGTAAAAGGGTTGGGGAAAATATAAACAACCCTTTAAGGACGTGGGGATGTCACAAGCACCCACACACATAGGATGGCCGTAATCACCATCAGGTAGGATTTTGGCTTGTACTTTATGATAAATAGACTTTCGTTTTTTTACAATCTGTCACGTACTTCTCAGATTCAAAAAAATCCCCAAATAGACTGATATCACTACCCTCAAGCTATTTAATCAAAAAAATCAATGAAGATTTGTATCAAAATCTATAGATGGCTACCCTCCCATGAGGAGGCAAAACCTTTTATAAAACAAAAAACATCGTAAATGCATCGCATTTTATAGTTTCTCCCTAAGCATTTTCGGTAGGGTACAGATTGAATCACATGCGTAGGTTTGGCATCGTCTATGTCATTGGATATGACTTGCTAGTCGGCATCCTCATATATCAGAACGATTCGCTCAGAATGATACGCTAGATGAATGAGTAGTTTTCAGAATTGGTGGCTAAGTCACTTTCTGAAGGGTTAGGAGATACTAAAAGTTCAGCGCATGTACAATTCGAGCGTCATCGGCGGTAGTCTCAGTATTTCTGGTAGCCGTCTGTTTATATACGAGGTCAAAGGGCTAGGCTCAGCGCCTGGGGGTACAGCACCCGTGCGTCAGAGTGGAAGCACTTTCGTGACAGTTCCCTACGAGCGTATGGCCGAAGAAACCCGGCGAATCACTCGTATGGGAGGCGAAATTGTTAGCATTCGTGCAGCAAGTGACGATTTGCCGGCTGCGCCTGTGGCTCAAACAGCACCTGCAGCAAAGAAACCCATGGCCGAAACGAAAGCGAAAGCGAAAAAACCCGGTGCTAATGTACCGGTTAATATCTACAAGCCTAAGAACCCCTATTTAGGTGAATGCTTATCCAATGAGCCTTTGGTCGCCGAAGGTGGCATTGGTGATGTTCAGCATATCAAGTTTGATTTGTCTGAAGGAGACCTCGAATATGTAGAGGGTCAGAGCATCGGGATTATTCCTGAAGGAACTGACGATAAGGGAAAGCCTCACAAACTTCGCCTGTATTCCATCGCATCTACTCGTCATGGTGATGATGTAGACGATAAGACGGTTTCCCTCTGTGTGCGTCAGCTTACTTATAAGCATCCTGAGAGCGGCGAAACCATCAATGGTGTCTGCTCTACGTATCTCTGTAACCTAGAGCCTGGAACTAAGGTCAAGATTACTGGCCCCGTGGGCAAGGAGATGCTTCTGCCCGATGATCCTGATGCCAAGGTGATCATGATGGGTACCGGTACTGGTATTGCTCCTTTCCGTGCCTACCTATGGCGTATGTTTAAGGATAAAGAGCGCGAGGCCAACCCTGACTACAACAACTTTAGTGGTCTTGCCTGGCTGTTCTTCGGTGTACCGAAGACTCCCAATATCCTGTACAAGGAAGAATTGGAAGAAATGCAGGCCAAGTATCCTGATAACTTCCGACTAACCTATGCCATTAGCCGTGAGCAGCAGAACTCTGAAGGCGGTCGCATGTATATTCAGCATCGTATTGCCGAGCATGCCGATGAGCTTTGGAGCTTGATCCAAGATGAGAAGACTCACGTCTACATCTGTGGTCTACGCGGTATGGATGGTGGTATTGATGAAGCCTTGACAGCTGCAGCTGCTAAGACCGGTACAGACTGGGCTGAGTATCGCAAGGGTATGAAGAAAGCTCATCGCTGGCACGTTGAAACATACTAGGTTTTACTGACCTAGCCTGTCGCAATGTCAGATGAATAATAGTAAAAGCCAGGGAACCTTCAGATTCACCTGGCTTTTACAATGGTCTGTGGTAAATCAAATGGGATAGCACATTGGTTTTTAAGGTTGGATTATTAGGTCTAGGCACGGTAGGCACAGGCACCGCCAAAATTTTGTTAGATGCCCCTCAGCGTCATCCGTTGCTGCAAACCTTGGAAATTCACAAGGTGGGTGTGCGCGCTTTGGATAAGTCCCGTGCGGTCGATTTACCAGAAGACTGTTTGACCACCGATCTTGAGGCGATTGTTACCGATCCCGACATCGATATTGTCGTGGAGGTAATCGGGGGTCTAGAACCAGCACGCTCACTGATTTTGGAAGCCATTGAAGACGGCAAGCATGTAGTGACGGCCAATAAGGCTGTTATTTCTCGCTATGGCAATGAGATTGCTGAGGCGGCTAAGAAAGCGGGGGTATATGTGCTGTATGAAGCGGCGGTTGGGGGTGGAATTCCAGTCATTCAGCCACTACAGCAGGCCCTTTGTGTAAACCGGATCGAGACGGTAACTGGAATCATTAACGGAACCACTAATTATATTTTGACTCGGATGGAGTCAGAGGGCGGAGAATTTGCCTCAATTTTGGCGGATGCTCAAGCACTAGGCTATGCCGAAGCTGACCCAACGGCTGATGTGGATGGCCTGGATGCGGCTGATAAGATTGCGATTTTGGCCTCAATCGCGTTTGGAGGCAAAATTCGTCGTGAGGATGTTTTTACTGAGGGCATTCGCAACGTTAGTACAGTCGATGTCGATTACGCCGAATCGTTAGGGTTTGTAATTAAGCTGCTTGCGATCGCAAAACGTAATCCTCAAAGGACAGATGAGCCAGACACCATTCAGCTACGGGTCCATCCCACCCTTGTTCCGCTAGACCATCCCCTCGCCAGCGTTAACGACGTTAACAATGCGGTTTTAGTTGAAGGCGATCCCATTGGTCAGGTCATGCTCTACGGTCCCGGCGCTGGAGAAGGCCCTACGGCCAGCGCCATCGTCTCGGATATTATGGCCATTGCCGCTACGCTACACATGGAGTCTCCAGCCGAGGAAAAACTACCTAATCCGCTACTGAGCAATGCCTACAGCGATTACAAAACCATTAGCCCGATGGAGGAATTAGAAAGTCGCTTCTATCTGAGACTGATGGTAAAGGATCAGCCAGGCACAATTGGGCATCTAGGCAATATTTTTGGTAAGCACGACTTAAGTCTGGAATCGATTGTGCAAATCGGACTGCAGGATAATTTGGCTGAGCTCGTGGTTGTCACCCATGAAGTCCAGGAGGGCGCTTTCCAGCAGGCGGTAACTGTCCTGAAGGAATCTGGTGATGTGGATTCGATTGCTAGCGTTTTACGGGTATTGGGTTAGACGGAGACGTTCCGTGGAACGTCTCCACATGCCACGGAGTGTCTGTACATGTTATGGAGCGTCTGTACAAAGAAGAATTTGAAGTCCCTGGCGAAGATCTTTATCAGTGGCGATTGAATGCTCAGGCTGATGCTCAAACAGCAGATGTCCCTTTGTATGAGGTGGACTGGTTTTTACAAGGGGTAAGCCAGCTAAATCAGTCAGATCTGAGTTTGGGTCTGTATCGTGACCGGAGTGCGGTGTCGTTGAGTCATTCGCTGGATTGGCTGACGCAGCAGTGGCAGCGTCGTTTGACCGAGCGGGTGCCGGTGCAATATCTGGTGGGTGAAACACCGTGGCGAGATTTGATGCTAACGGTGACGTCTGATGTACTGATACCTCGACCTGAAACGGAGCTGATGGTAGATATTGTTCAGACTTGGGTCAAACAGCAGGGGGAAACTGGCCGTCCACAGGTGTGGGCTGATTTGGGTACGGGGAGTGGAGCGATTGCGATCGCACTGGCAAAAGCCTTTCCCCAGGCCCAAGTGCTAGCCGCCGATATCAGCCCAGCGGCCTTAGTCGTTGCCCGCCAAAACGCCAAGCGTAACGACGCAAGAAATCTACAGTTTTATCAAAGTAGCTGGTTTGAATCGCTTAGCAGTTGGCGTAGCAAGCTGACAGGCGTAATCGCCAATCCACCTTATATTCCAAGTAAAACGGTACTGAATCTAGCGCCTGAAGTGGTAAACCATGAACCTCATCAGGCCCTAGATGGCGGCAATGACGGGCTAGACGATATTCGTCTGCTGATTGAGCAGGCCCCCAAGTTTCTTCATCCTGGCGGTCTATGGCTCACCGAGCACATGCAGGGACAGGCTCAAATCATTGCAGATTTATTAGAGACCCAAGGCTGCTACAGAGCTATTCAAATTCACCCAGATTTAGCTGGCATTGAACGGTTTGTCTCCGCAACGCTTTGCTTCGAGACTGGTGCCGTACCGACACATAGCAAAACCGGCTGATTGGCTTTATCCCAGAAACCACTCATATCCCTGCTTGAGCTTTTCTTTACCGTTCTGTTCAACAATACTGCCGTGAGCCATCACTACCCGCTCAAAGTCCCAAGCCAAGACTTGCTCAACAGACGCTCTGACTTTTGCCTTATCTGTAGTAGCAATTTTTTCCAAAATCGATGGGCTTAAACGCTGATATCCGCCGATGACGCGAGTGACCAGCCGGGTGGCTATTGGAAAACTCTCATCAAAGTGAAAAGCAGCATCGGTCAGAATGAGCGTACGGCTAGCTCCATGCAAGAATACATATTCATTCAGCGCATCAAACCCAGTTACACCCAGGGTTCTAAACCCAGAAAATAGCAAGCATTCTAGGCCGTCCAATAGAACTTTTGTATTATACTCAATCACTCTATCAATGGGTAACTCTGGCTTTTTAGACTCCAAACCGGACGCCGCCCAAAATACTGCCTCGGGATAACGCTGCTTAAACTCTGCGGCAAATAAATAGTGATAAAGGTTAGGCGCAATAATATGTTTGACAGGACCCAACTCGCTCAGCTGGTTCAGCACGCCATCGATAGCCTGAATAGGAGAAATAATGGCCAGTTCACCATTAGCTAACCGCAGAGCTGTCATTCTGGTACCAACATTGAGCCCAAAATATTTCAGCGGTTGTTCGGCAACCCAGATACCTTGGCCAATTTTTCTAAGCACTTTATCGTTAAGTAGTTTGCAACGTCTGTCCTGATGGTGGCTGCTCCCATAGAACTTTCATCCTACGATCCTGAATGGCCTACCAGGTTTGAAGCAGAAAAACGCTACTTGGCAAACGTGATTGGCCGTTGGCGTTGGGGCAGTGTTGAACACGTGGGTAGCACTGCAGTGCCAGGGCTACTAGCCAAACCAGTGATTGACATTATGTTTGACGTCAAGTCCTTAGAGGACTCAAAGCCAGCTATAGACATCCTGGTTCGTAACGGCTATCAATATTTTCCCTACAAATCGGACGTGATGCACTGGTTTTGCAAACCATCCGATGCTTTTCGTACTCACCATCTCCATTTAATTCCCTACGAAAGTCAGCTGTGGCAAGAACGGATTCAGTTTCGCGATCTGCTGCGCTCTAATCAGAAAATTGCCAGCGACTATGCCGCGCTAAAACAGTCATTGGCTACACGCTACCAATATGAGCGTGAGGCATATACCCAGGCAAAATGGCCTTTCATTCAACAAGTCCTGGCTATGAGCAATGGGAGCAGAGATTGAAGCACTGGACTTCGACTCCGCACAGTCCTCTCCAGCAACGTTGAGGGATATGGAGTTTAGTAATTTTTCTAGCTTGAGTCAGTGTTTGATTATTCTTGAATCTCGAATGGAAGCATGGGCCAATTTAGGTTCTATCCTGCTCTCTCACTTGGGAGGTAATGTTTCCCGATAGAATAATTGCACTGCGGGCAGCCGTTCGTGTGGGCGTTGCTGATTCGTTGATCAATTAGCCGCAGCGTAGACCATGGTTTCGTTGGCCCGTAAAAATTTACTCAAAGATCTGCCTCGGTTTTTAGTGGCCCAGGCGGGCATTATGTTTGCGGTCAGCCTGGTTACCATCCAAACCGGTATTCTGAAAGGCTTTACCCGCTCCACCACGCTACTGATCGACAGTTCTGCTGCAGATATTTGGGTCGCCTCAGAAAATATCGTCAACTTTGAGCTGACCGAACCATTTCCCTACGCCCAGGTGCGTCAGGCTCAAGACATTGAAGGGGTCGCCCTAGCCGAAGCTCTCACCATCGGGTCTGGGCGCTGGTATTCTGACGGAAAACTAACCACGCTGCGGGTATTTGGCTTTGACCCTAATGGTCAGCTATTCCGGCCTGGTCAGGTGTCTAATTCTGCGATCGCAGCTCTCAATGCCCCCTATTCCGCCTTGATTGACCGCACTAACATGCGTTCTTTTCGCATTGGTGACGTCGGGGATACCGCCCGCATTCGTCAGCTGCCGGTAACGGTGGTAGGGCTAACGAGCGATACTCAGTCCCTGGTTTCTAGCAAATTTGTATTTACGTCCTTAATCAACGCAGGAGCCTACATTAATTCTGGCTTTTCGTCAGAACTCACCTGTCAGCTGGGCGAAGGAGACATTACCTGTGTCAATGCATTTGAGCGTGATGCCGATACGGCCAGTGAGGTGGCGGCTCCAGCCCCTCTTAACGCAGATGCGCCGGTCACCTATGTTTTAGTCAGGGCCGCACCGGGGGAAAATTTACAGCAGCTGAAACAGCGCTTAGAGAACACACTGCCAGGCACAAAGGCGTTTACTAAAGATGAGCTGATTGATACCACCCAAGCCTACTGGCAAAACCGCACCGGTATTGGTTTTATTCTGGGGCTAGGAGCCATCGTTGGTGTCATTGTGGGCATGGTGGTAGTGGCTCAGATTCTGTACCCGTCAGTATCTGCAAATCTGCGCGAATTTGTCACCCTTAAGGCGATGGGAGCATCAGACTGGGACATCTACAGTGTGATTTTGGAGCAGTCGCTGTGGATGGCGGTGTTGGGCTATGTGCCGGGGCTGCTGCTGTGTTGGGGCATGGGTACTTGGACAGCCGCCACCCAGGGGATTGTGGTGTTGATCACCCCCATTAGCGCCGTAGGTGTGTATGGCTTTACGGAGGTGATGTGTGTCGGTTCGGCTGTTTTTGCAATTCAAAAAGTGACCCGTGTAGATCACGGTATTCTCATTAACAATAAGTATTCAAGGGAATGCGGGAGCCTATCGGTGAGGTGTGGGTTTATTAATGGTTGCGATCGCAGCACAAAACATCCAGATGTCCTTTATGTCAGGCACCACTGAAACCAGGGTGCTTAAGAGCATTGATCTGGCTATTCCCTCCGGGCAAATCCGGTTGATGATGGGGCCATCAGGCTCAGGTAAAACGACGTTGCTATCTATTTTGGCAGGGATTTTGACCCCAACGGCCGGTACGGTGCAGCTGCTGGGGCAAGAAATCACCACACTTTCTCGGAAGAAGCTGACCGTCTTTCGTCGCAACCATATCGGCTTTATTTTTCAAAGCTTTAACCTGTTTCCAGCCCTGACCGCACTGGAAAATATTGAATTAGCGCTACAGCTCAAAGGCTATAAAGGACCGGGTATCAAAGAACAGGCCTTCGATCTGCTAAAGCAGGTGGGCCTAGGGGATCGGGCGAATAATCTGCCAGCGGATCTGTCAGGGGGACAAAAGCAGAGAGTTGCGATCGCTCGCGCTTTAGCCGGTGAGCCAGAACTGATTATGGCCGATGAACCTACAGCGGCGCTAGATTCTGCCACCGGTCGCGATGTGATTGAGCTGATGCAGTATTTAGCCAAGAACAAAGGCTGTACGGTGCTGATCATCACCCACGATCCGCGCATTACCAATGCGGCAGACGAGATTACCTATCTAGAAGATGGCGTTTTAGCCAAGCAATCGAGTTTAGTAACAGGGCTGCATTGAGGATATCAAGGAGACCGAGGTGGCAAGATTATCCAGGTGACATCATTGCTATCATTTTGGTGTGTCCACCCAACGCTACGTTTAAAGACAGCTCATGGCTAATTTAATTGTCCGCAATATTGATGACGCTATGTCCAAACGCTCAAACAACTTGCTGGCCGTAATGGTATAAGTGCAGAGGCTGAACATCGCAAGATTTTAGAACAGGTTTTATTGCAACCGCCCAAAAAATCCTTTGCCGAAGTACTTTGCTTGATACCTAACGTTGGCCAAGATTCAGATTTTGAGCGGGTTCAAGACGACAAGTCTCCCAATGTATTTGCTTGATACCAACGTTATCAGTGAGCTGCGCAAACAAGAGAAAGCAAATCTGGGAGTTCAACATTTTTTTCAGAGTGCCATGGCGCAAGATAGTCGTCTTTATATCAGTGTGGTGACTATTGGTGAACTGCGTCGAGGTGTGGACCTGATTCGCCACCGTGGCGATCAACCTCAAGCAGAATTACTAGCAACATGGCTGCAAGGCATCTTGGATGATTATGCCAACCAAATTCTAGATTTCACCACCACTGAGACCCAAGTATGGGGACGACTACGGGTGCCAGTAGCAAATAACGCTATTGATAAACAAATCCTGCGGCGGCATTGACCTATGGGTTAACCTTAGTCACCCGTAACGTTAAGGATTTTGCTGGGACCGGAGTTCTTTTGCTCAATCCGTTTAAGAAAACTAGTGCCGACACTATTTGATGTAGGCTTGCTACTTAACTGTCTGCAGCTCTTTAGCAATACCGGTCAGGATTTCGGGGACTGAACGGGGTTGCCAGCCTAGATCTCGTATAGCTTTTTCACCACTGATGCGCACACAGCAGTCATAGATATAGTGAACTAGCTCATTGTTTAGGGGCGAGTTCCAGGAAAGCGCTTTGCCGATGGGGTCGAGCAACCCGTCAATAGCGCGAACTAATGGCTTAGGCGCATCTGCCGGCGCTTTAGCGCTCACCGCATCACCCAAAATCTGAAACATTTCGCCGATGGATAGCTCCCCGGCAGAGATGATGAAATGTTCACCGGAGGGGGCTTTTTCTGCTGCAAGCACCATGGCTTGGACAAGATCGTCGACGTGGACGATGCCGGTGATGCGATCGCACCCGTCCCAGTACCTACCAGCACTTAACAGGCTTGACTGGCATTTGCTACGATCATTATTATCCTCCTATTTGTTCCTATGACATTTGTGATCATTGCGGACCCACCACCATTAGAAATCAATGCTGATAGCGTTGCGCTGGTGGGCAAAACCCGCATCACTTTAGATACCGTGGTCACTGTTTTTAAGCAAGGTACAACGGCGGAAGAAATCGTCCATCGCTATCCCGCTTTAAAGCTTGCAGATGTGTACGCCACTATTGCGTTCTACCTAAATCACCAGCAGATGGTTGAGGACTACTTAGCAGAACGTCAGGCCCAATCAAAAAACATTCAGCAATTAAATGAAGCACGGCTAGATCCTAATGGTATTCGCGATCGATTGTTGAATCGTAAACATGCACAAGAAGCATGTTAAAGCTTTTGGCAGACGAAAATTTGGACAACACCATTATTAGAGGTCTACTCAGACGTAATCCAAGTATTGATATCGCTAGAGTTCAAGACGTTGCCCTATCGGGTAAAGATGACCCAACGGTATTGGTATGGGCAGCTCAAGAGCAGCGTGTGTTGTTAACCCATGATGTGGCTACGATTACCAAATATGCCTATGAAAGAGTTGCCCAAGGCTATTCAATGCCAGGAGTGATCGAAGTACCCACTAACGCTCCCATTGGCCAAGTGATTGAGGATATTTTGACAATCTTAGAATGTATTGCAACTGGGGAGTTAGAAGGCCAAATTTTGTATTTACCGCTGTGACCTAACTTTAAGTGGCGGTTAGTTCCTGGGCGATACCGGTCAGGATTTCAGGGACTGAACGGGGTTGCCAGCCTAGATCTCGTATAGCTTTTTCACCACTGATGCGCACACAGCGGTCATAGATATAGTGAACTAGCTCATTGTTTAGGGGCGAGTTCCAGGAAAGCGCTTTGCCGATGGGGTCGAGCAACCCGCCAATAGCGCGAACTAATGGCTTAGGCGCATCTGCCGGCGCTTTAGCGCCCACCGCATCACCCAAAATCTGAAACATTTCGCCGATGGATAGCTCCCCGGCGGAGATGATGAAATGTTCACCGGAGGGGGCTTTTTCTGCTGCAAGCACCATGGCTTGGACAAGATCGTCGACGTGAACGATGCCGGTGATGCGATCGCACCCCGGCCAAATCGGTAACCGGCCCTTCAAAAATAGCTTAATCACCGGTCCAAAGTGCGGATCATCCGCCCCAAAAATGCCACCGGGCATCATACTCACTGCCGAGAACCCATCAGCCACATGCTGATTGACTAGCTGCTGGGCTTTGTACTTGGTCTCATCATAGGCTGAAGAAAACCCTTCTTGGGTGCGTTGGTAAGTTTCATCGATCACCTTACCCTCCGTATCGCCATAGATGCCGATAGTACTGCAATAGACTAGCTTAGGTGGTTTAGCCTGGGCCCGGATCGCCGTCAGTACTGTGCGAGTTCCCTCTACATTGACTCGTTCCATACGAGCCGCGTCCACAATACCCAAGTCCACACAGGCCGCAATATGAAACACCAAATCGACACCGGTCATGGCATATTTCAGCGCATCCGCATCGGTAATATCGCCGTAGACCAGTTGCACATCTAAGCCCTCTAGCCGTGACAAATTACTGGTGCGACGCACTAAACCAACGGTGCTATAACCATTAGACACCAGCAGCTTGACTAAGTGAGAACCCGTAAACCCATTTGCCCCTGTGACCAATGCTTTCATGCGTATGCTAGATGCGTTTGAGTAAGGACCTCAGATACGCTAACGATATGGAATCTGAGCCTAGGCTGTTATCGTAACGGAAATCGCAGTGGCTTTATAGAGGGTACACTCGACAACCCTTGTTTCAAGAAAGCGGCTAAGATGGAAAAACTGAGAAAAAATTGCTATCGTCTCAACTATCATTCCTGAGTTCTTTTCCTTATGAAAGTAGTTTTATTTTTCTAAAATAAGCAACAATTTTGAGAGTAATCCTTTTCTTTTTAGCTCATAACTACCCCAAAAAACGGATACTTTTAAGCGTGTCCCATTAAATGAAAAAAACAATTAAAAAGTCTGACTTTGTTCTGAATCCCTACATGCAGAGCAGTAACTGGCGAGCCACCTATCAGGTTTTAAATACGCTAATTCCATATGTTTTACTTTGGATTTTAGCCGTAAAGGCAGCTAAAATATCTGTTTTTCTGTTGCCTCCAATTATTATCCTATTGGTACTTTTTTCATTGCGCTGCTTTTCGCTGATGCATGATTGTGGTCATTACTCTCTTTTTAAGTCTAGAAGAGTCAATCGAGTGGTGGGATTTATATTCGGCTTGGTAAATGCTATGCCTCAGTATTGGTGGTCAAGAGACCATGCCTATCATCACAAAACAAATGGCGATTGGGAACGATATCGAGGGATTGGGGACTTCTTGTCAACTCAAGAATATGCGCAGCTCACTTCATCAGACCAGCGCCTATATGGATTGCTCAGACATCCGCTAATGGCATTTCCAGGTGGCTTTTTCTATTTGGCCTTTAAACCAAGACTGATCTTTATCTTGGGAGTATACGATTTTATCTGTCATAGTCTTAGCTGCTTTAGGGCAGATCCTCAGACCAGCCTATCAACTATCGTTGTTTCCCATAAGCCTGAGCACTGGTCAACCGCTGCTGAGTTCTGGGATATTTTGCTCAACAATATCTTTGTAGTGGGCAGCTGGATTTTTCTGTGTAGCTGGCTAGGAACAGGATTCTTTTTGGGGATATATTCTGTTGTATTGACGCTATCGGCGGCCATCTTTATTAACGTGTTTTTTGTTCAACACAATTTTGATGGAGCATACGCCCACAAGTCAGAAAATTGGGACTATCTAACAGGTGCAATTGAGGGAAGCAGCTATTTAGATTTACCAGCTGTTCTAAAGTGGTTTACAGCTGATATTAGCTATCACAATATCCATCATCTTTCGGAGAGAATTCCTAACTATCATCTGAAGGCATGCCATCAGAAAAACAGTCATCTACTGCTAGATTCAAAAACGGTTCAGATGAGTGAGATGCTAGACTGCGCTAAATATATTTTGTGGGATGCCGATGCTAACAAGCTGACATCAATCGAAGCGTTTCATCAGGCTCAGACTAAAGCCTTTTCGTAAATTCGATAGGTCTTGTAGATTTTGGCCCCAGTGTTTTCGATAATATTGCGCGATCGCATATTATCCTCATACACCCAAGACAGTTCTGCCCGCCTGTAGGGAGGCTTTTTATCGGTGCCGCCCTTCATACCTAAATACACGACCGCCAAGGCCACCATTTTGCGGCTGTACTCCGGTAGCGTGCAAATCGCCAGTACCCTGGCCTGGTCTATCTCGCGTCGATACCAAAGAAATTTGAGAATCCCCAAAATATTCAGCTTACCCTTCACATGTTTGAGGGCAATGTTGTAATCTGGCAGCGCCATAAAAAATCCCACCATTTTGTTGTCGGAATCTTTTTTGGGATCTTCTGCAATCACAAAAATATCGGTATCCACTAGGGTTTGTAGCTCTCTTGCCTCCACCATAAATTCTTCTTCTGTACGAGCGCTAGAACTCCAGTTATGAGCAAACGCTGTTGTAAAGAGTTCATAGATCCAGCGACAGTCCTGTTCAAATGCATCTCCTTTGGTATGGATAGTCCGAAACGTAATGCCTGCTTTTTGAGCAATTTTGTAGCCCCGCTCAAAGCTATCGGGTAAAGGACAATCCAACGACAAATCATAGGCATAGGCATCCTTAGCCTTTTGCCAGCCGTTAGCCGTCATCATGCCTAGATAATACTGAGGGTTGTAGGGCATCATTAGCGTCGGATCTGAATCAAACCCATCTGCCAAAAAACAGCAGTTATTGTGGGTTGATAGATCGATCGGCCCCCGAGCCTTGGTCATTCCCTGCTGTCGAAGCCAGTCAGCAGCAGTATCTAACAGCGCCTGACCAATCTCAATATTGTTGATGCACTCGAAAAAGCCGATCAGCCCAATCGGCTGCCCTTCTCGCTCTACGAGTCGGTGGTTGACCGCAGCAACGATTCGACCCACTGGCTGCTCACCCTCATAGGCCAGAAACTGCTGCAGCTCACCATATTGAAAAAATGAATTCTCCTCAGAGAACTGTTTAGCTGTACTAGATTCAATCGGGGCAACCCAGTGAGGATCGTCACGATAAACGTAGGATGGAACAGCAATAAAGTCACGCTGCTCCTTAGGTGTCGTAATTGCTTTAATGGCAAAATTACCCATGGAAAATGTGAGTAGTAGAGAACTGTGGTTAAAGGTAGAGCATTGAGCTGCTCGGAAGTATCCTCTGCCAGCGTTACAAAGTCTGTTCGCCCACTACTCATGTCCTCAGGCTATCCGCTAAGCATATTGAGCAACTGCACCGCCTAGTTTCTGACGCACAGCCGCCATCGCTTCTACCAACCGATCCATCTCAGCTTGGGTATGCAGCAAATTAGCTGTAATCCGAAGACGTGGCTTAGCAATAAACCAAATAGCCGAGACCCATATACCGTGCTCCTCCATCAGCGCCCGAGCAAAGGACTTAGGATCTAGCTCAGGCGGTAAGAGTACAGGGATGACATTGGTTTCGCCAATCGCGTCAAACCCTTCGGCAACTAGTTTAGAGCGCAAGTATCGGGTATTAGCCTGGAGCTTAGCCACCCGTTCCGGCTCGCGACGAACTAGGCGGATGCTTTCTAGAGCTGCTGCTGTGACCGGTGGTGGTAAAGAGATAGTACCGATAGAGGTAGGCGATACGTCTAAGAGGTCTATTAGCTCGCGGTTAGGAGAGCTAATAGCGGCTCCGGCTGAACCCGCAAACTTAGAAAATGTCGTCATGATGATGGGAACAATGCCGCGCTCAATTACTGACTGAGGAGTAATGCCAAAGTGATCATAAATCCCCTCACCTCTACCACCAATGGCTCCGCTAGCATGGGCTTCGTCCATGACGACCACGCTACCAGGATAGTCTTCCATAATGTCGAGCATGCGAGGCAGAGGTACCACATCGCCGTCCATGGAAAAGACTGCATCAGAAATAACAATTACTCGATCGTCAGGACGTACATAGCGACGCATTTTGCGCTCTAGATCGTCCATATCGCAGTGGCGATAAGCTTTAACTCGTACCTTAGGGCTGTGGCCAAACATCTTACCCGAGCGGTTATCGGCGTTGACCACGGCCGCAATAATACAGCCATGGTTCAACACATCGCTAAAGATAATAGTCTCACGGGTGTGTTGAAATCCCTGCACAGGCACGGCTAGATGGCAGAATCCATCCATTAGAGCCTGCAATGCCATCCAGGCATTGAGAAACAATTGCGTATGGGGCAAGTGTTTAAAGGCGGAAATTTCGTCCTCCAGCTGACGATGCAGGTCAATACGACCACTGAGGACAGAACAAGAGCTGTTAGAGGTGCCATAGCGACGGATAGAATCGATCGCAGCTTGAGTCACCTCAGTATCCTGAGCCATGCCCAGAACATCGTTAGTACAGAACGTTAGAACCTGGTGCCGCTTACCAGTGCCCTGTTCTTCAACCTCTATTTGATTGCCATTTTTTTGGTGGCAAATAAACTTGTCAGGATATAACCCGCTTGCATGCAGACGCTGCACATAGTCATTAACGACTTCCACAATTTACTCCTCATCACCTACATTGAGCATATCAATCAACCAAACTCTGAGCTAACAGCCAATAACCTCTGGCAGCCGATTTTGGCAACGGTGCTTGGGTATCCCAAGCGGGCAATTCACACAAGCATACCGTTACTAGCCTCCTGGGATGGTGGAATAGAAGACTCTTTTGAGCCTTCAAAAGACGATGTGTGAGAAACTTGACCGCGTTCGTATTGGGCAACAATGACACGCTGAAGCGCAATGATTGCTGGATTAACTTCAACATAGTTGCGCTCTGGATCAATGGAGTAGTTGCGCTGTTCGCTCTCCATCATTTCTACGTCCTGATGTAGAAACTTTAGGAAAATGCTATTTAAGATAACCTTTTCCAAGCCTCTTGCCAAAGTCCCGCTCAGTAACCACGGAGGAAGCGGTAGCTTTAGAAACAATAAGGAAAAAGACTTTGTCTCCGTAGGGCCGACAGGCAACCGCATCAGATAGAGCGAAGAAACAGACTCTAGAGATGTGGCGTAGTGAGGATACTGATATCGAATGGAAACAGTACGAGTAGTGCTGTCACTTCCTTTAGCACCCAACCCCAACAGCTTGCTTAAAAAGCCCTCATAAGATACTTGATAGTCGGCGGCCACGCCGTATTCATCTTGATTGAGGTTAAGTAGCTTGGGGTCATACCAACCCTGAAGATCCTTGTGCAAAAACCCATGAAAAACATCCATCGTATTCTCATTACAAATGGAAAAATGGGCCTGAAAGTGCCCTGGGATACGAACCATAAACCAGCCCGGTTCACCATATTGAGGCACTTCTGGTAAAGGCTGCTGCTCAGCCAGCTCAACCGTCCCTGGAAATACCCAGACAATACCGTAGGCCTCCTGAGCTGGATACACTTGGGCCTGAGCACAGGGTAGTTTTTGTTCTGGAGGAAAATAAGGAATACTGACGCAGTGACCATCCTTGTTAAATTCCCAACCATGGTAAGGACACACTAGATTCTCGCCATGGACTTCTCCCCTGTGGAGTTCAACACCTTTATGGGGACAGGCATCGGCCATAGCATGGACTCTACCGTCAGTATCTCGATAAACCGCTAGAGAAGAGTCCCATATTTTTACAGAGACGACCTCTCCAGACTTAAGCTGGTCTGCCCAAAAAACTGGATACCAATAATTTGGGTTGATGCCAACAGCGCGTGCGCGCCGATATATGGGTTGACCTTTGAGAACAGCAGATGCTTCCATCTTCTACAGCTAGGATTTAAAAATTGAGAATAATGAGCAGCCAGGCCTTTTCACTGTACGAGACTTATCTTTATTTTTACTGAGTAAGGCCCTGATAAACCTAATTTGCCTAAAACTAGGGGCTATTCTGGGTGTGATAGCAGTATGGAGGCGATAAACGCGCTGCTGTCAGATTTGGTGACGCTTCTCGAACTGTCAATAGAGTCCACTAAAAAGAATCGGGCATTCGGCTAAAACATGAGAAGACACCTCAGAAATTAGTAGGTAGATGCACGTAACAACACTCATGACAAAGGTATAAGCTTGTGCTTGTACATCATGTTATTGACCAGTTATGGGTAATGTTAACATCTATTAACTTGTCACGAGCGATTGGCCTCTGGAGGTGTCGTTCTTTCGAGTGTTGTTGTGTGCCCCCTTATGACCACTGTTTATCAGAAATCCGCCCCTGAGCTAGAGACATTAGACCAGTTTTCGCCATCACCGCCCAAACATCATCCCTGGCAAGTGCTAGCTGTACTGATGCTAGCCGGATGTTTATCAAGCGCGGCGGGAGCTGTAGTAGCACCGGTCTTTCCAGAAATTGTGGCTCAGTTTGAGCTGAGCAGCCGTTGGGCCGGGGTTTTAGTCAGTGCTCACACGCTGACAACAGCACTGGCAAGCCTTGTGTTTGGCCTGTCAGTAGGTCGTTTGGGCAGTGTGCGCATTTTGCTGTCCTGTTTGGTAGGCTACGCTATTTTTGGAAGCTTGGGCGCTACGGCTCAGGGGTTTTGGGGAATATTGCTGTCGCGATCGCTAGTAGGTATTGCCAGTGGCGGTATCGGTGCAGGTAGCATTGGCATCCTCAGCAATCTCTACGAAGGTGAGGCCCGTACGCGGATGATGGGCTATGCCACCAGCGCTCTGGCCACGGCCACGGTGATTTTTCCAATTTTAGGTGGCTGGCTGGGGTTGTACCACTGGCGCTGGGCGTTTGTGCTTTATGGCCTAGGACTGCCAGCAGCGCTAGCGGGTCTGTTGATTTTGCCAAAGGGACACCGTCGTCGCCATAGCAGTATTCCTCAAACGGTTGGCATTGGCGATATTCTCAAACGGGGCCGAGTATTAGTAATTTTGCTGGCGCTGGCCACCGCATCAGCAATTTTCTATGTGGTCGTTGTGTACGCTCCGCTGTACCTAAAAGAAGCCATTGATGCGTCATCTTTGCTCAATGGTTTTGTATTAGCAGCGCGTTCAGTGGGTGCGGCCTTGATTGCGGCAGTGGGTGCGGCTAAGGTATCTAAACGGTTGGGCCCCGGAGGTGCGATCGCAGCTGGCTTTTTATTAATGGCTGTGTCTTTAGCCACTATTCCCAATGTGCTATCGCCCCCGCTGATGCTTTTAGCCGGTTTGCTCTTTGGTTTGGGCTTTGGTCTGGTGATGCCTAACTTTTACAGTGCTTTAGCAGATTTATCCCCTGATTCACAGCGCCCAGGTGTCTTGGCTATTGGTACGGGCTGTGCCTCGCTAGGGCAGTTTATATCGCCTTTTATTTTTGGCCCCGTTTGGGCCAGTGCTGGGACAAATGTATTTTTCCTTGCCGCCGTCATTGCCGCTACGGTGGGATTTTTAAACTGGATGCGTCGTTAGGACCGACTGCTCAATGAGTCATAACTATTCACTGCTAAAGCTTTTCAAATTAGGGGCTGTGCCCGCACTGATGAGCGCTGTAGCCATCAGACAGATCGTCTTAGTGCACACGGTGGGTCTAAGCCCGTGGCATGGAGGAGGGTACGGCATGTTTGCTTCGATCGATCGAGATGAGCGCCGGGTGGTGACGGCTCAGCTGATTGACTGTAATCATACCCAGGACTTTGCCTTACAAGACATTGTGGCCGACTCGCCTGAAGTGCTAGGGCCTGAGGCTTATACCCATGTCAGTACGTTTCCCACAACGGCTCAGCTCCGCCGTGTGGGCAGACGTTTATTAGATAGTGATGACCAAATCGCTGAAATTTATGCTGCCAATCGTGAGCAGAGCTGCCGTTCAGAGCTGCAGCTGCAGCCGTGGCGGCTGACGTATGACGGTCGTGCCATTGCCTATGAGCCTCTGAGTGCCCCCGTTGAGGTTCAGCCGTGAATTTGATTAAGCGGTGGAACAGCTGGCTGCACCATTTAATGGAGCCGCCCCTATATCTATTGATACTGCGTCTGACCACGATTTTGCTCTTGCTCCATGGCATTGACCACTGGGTCTGGACCATGCTGCCAGAAAAACTGCTGGCCTCGGCCATGCTGATCTACCCAAAACTGATACGCAATCGATGGACCTGGTTGGGCATGAGTTTGTGCCTGGTGGTCAATAATCTGTGGCACTGGTCGCGTCTAGTCAATCATGAATATATCTACACCTATTGGGTACTGGTGTGTGCGATCGCAGTGTGGAGTTCCACCCCTGAAAAGATACTGCGCTGGAATGCCCGCTGGTTAATTGGCATCTGTTTTTTCTTCGCCACGCTTTGGAAATTTCTAGGCGGGGAATATCTAGACGGTTCGTTTTTGCATCTGACATTTTTGCTAGACAGCCGCTTGGCCATGGGGGCTGTCCTATTTGGCGGGCTGGATCTGGCCACGCTGGCTGAGAATCGTCAGATTTTTGAGACCATGCAAGCGTCAGCCAATGTATTTGATCCACAGGAGCTAGCAACAACGCCTCGGATGGCAACGGCTAGCATGGTGCTGTCCTATTGGACAATTTTGATTGAAGGGCTGGTGGCGGCTAGTTTTTTGCTAACGGTGCCTCGCTGGCTCTATCAAAAGCGCGACTGGTTGCTACTAATTTTTGTACTGACCACATACGCGGTGATCCCAGTATTAGGCTTTGGGGCCTTGCTCATGGTAATGGGACTGATTCAGGCAAAAAATAGCCTGATAGGTCGGATCTATCTGGGGTTACTCATTTTTATGCCTGTGTGGATGCCATTACCCCAAGGCATCTTTTGGGTAATTCAAAACTTTTTGTTTCATCATCCCTAGGGACGCTCCAGGGCACATCTTCACCATTAACCGACTACCGTATCCGGTGATTCTTGTAATAACCACAGCCCGCTGTAGGTCATCCCTGAATCATCGGGGCGGATAAGCAAAAAATGTAGTCCTTTAGCGGTCGCTTTACGCTGCTCAAAGGTATTGGCAGCCCCGCGTACATCACTATCTTCAAAGGTAGTGAGAACAAAGCGATCGCACAGTCCCGCTTCTAATATGAGTCCATCGGGCTGACCGGCCATATATTTCAAAAAAGCAGGCCGGATAGACTCCATCCACTGGGCCAGTCCCATCGCGCGTCTGCCACCGTCAATCACCACCCCAGGAATCAGCACTGTGCTAGACAGACCAATTTCTAACGGCAGCAGCTCTTTGGGCACTGAGCGCACCGGAATGACCTCGTATTGAAACCGCAGCAGGTCGGCATTGGATAAGCCCGCAAACCGCCAGGTTTCACCCCAAAGGTTATCGGGGAGCGGTATGGGCGCAGACCGCTCAAAGCCAAAAGGAGAGTAGGCTTCTCCGGTATAGGTTTTGAGATTGGGGTACCAGGCGGCACGCTGCCGCAGCCACTGCTTGAGAGTGGATACCCCTCGTTGGGCCACCACAGGAATATCTAGCTCTCGACAGGCAACCTCGCTCAGGGTTTGAGCCTGAGGCCGAAACACCTGTAGGGAGCTAGGTCGATAGCCGGCTCGATGGATCGCCTGCTTGAGCTGCTGGCGGAGCCACATGGCATTGGCAGCTGGCTGAGGACAGGTTTCCGCGTAGCTAAAGTCCATGTCAGGAGTGCATAGCAATAGCTCCCACAGGACGGTGCTCTCAGCATTTTTTAAGGGACGACGATAGAAGTCAAGCTGCCAGGGAGGGCTCATGCGCTGGGTGAGGTTAACTGTCTGATTGGCAATAGAGCTGGCTAACGTAGTCGGCTACCATGCGATCGCTATTAAAAATCGGAGCAATAGTGCGGATGGATGCTTTCATCCGTTTTACCCAACCACGGGGCACATGGTTGCGATCGCAATCGTAGTACAACCGAACAATATCCCGCTCTAGCTGAGCGTAAAACGATTCTGCGTCTATCGTATCTTGAACGTCTTGATCTTTGGTTTCAGCATCTTCGCCAATGGTCCAGCCGTTCAGGTGCGGTTTATACCCTTCGCACCACCAGCCGTCTAGAACACTGAAATTAATCCCGCCATTAAGGGCCACTTTCTGACCGCTGGTACCCGAGGCTTCTAAGGGGCGCCGGGGCGTATTTAACCACAGGTCAATCCCTTGAACCATCAGCTTGGCGGTATACATATCATAGTCTTCAATAAAGGCGATGCGATCGCGCAGATCGGGATGGCAGCTCAATTCCATAATCCGCTGAATGATGCGCTTGCCGGTCTTATCGTTGGGTCGGGCTTTACCCGCAAGAATCAGCTGCACTGGCCGTTTCTGATTAGAGAAAATACGGGTGAGCCGGTCAAGGTCGCGAAAGATCAAGGCGCTGCGTTTATAGTCGCTAAAGCGTCGAGCAAAGCCTAGGGTCAGCACCTTGGGATCTAGCAGTCGCTCGACAGCCTTAATGTTGTCAGAACAGTCGTTACGCTCTTTTCGAGCACTGAGCACCCGATCACGGGCGTAGGCAATCAGCCTAGCTTTGAGAATCTGATGTCGCTGCCACAGCCGCTCGTCGGGAATGTGCTCAATTTTGCTCCAGGTTTCAGGGTCTCTGATATTTTCGGCCCAATGCTTACCCAAATAGTCTTGATATAGATCCTCCAACAGGGGAGCAATCCAGCTACGGGCATGGATACCGTTGGTCACATAGCCAATCGCCTCTTTTTTGTCTGAACGCTTGGTATACAGGTTTTGCCAGAGCTGACGAGACACCTCGCCATGGCGCTTGCTGACAGCATTGGTTGCACCCGTTAGCTGTAGCGCCAGAGCCGTCATACTAAACACTTCAGGATTGGACGCCTGCGCTCCTAGGGCAAAAAACTCAGAACGCTCCAGACCTAATCGGGGCCAGTAATCAGCAAAATAACTTTCCATCATCCCTACAGAAAATGCCTGCCCTGTGGGGACTGGGGTATGGGTGGTAAAAAGAGTGCGATCGCACACATAGGTTTTGACATCATCTAAGGTGCCCCCCATCTGCTCTAGTTCAAATCGGGCTAGCTCAAGCAGGGCAAAGGCAGCGTGAACATCGTTGAGATGATAAATCGCTGGTTCAATTCCCAATGCCTGTAGCATCCGCACTCCGCCCACACCTAAGAGAATTTCTTGGGACAGCTGCACATCTGGCTTACCGCTATACAGCTGTGCGGTGATCTGGCGGTCGTCCACGTCATTTTCAATGATGTCTGTATCCAGCAGATACAAAACACTGCGACCCACCTGAACTTGCCACACCTGGGCCTTGACCATTCGCTGGCCAATGGTCACCCGAATCTTGAGCCGCTGACCGTGTTCATTACACACAGGGATCAGGGGCAGACTTTCAAAATGATTCTCCCGATAGTGGGATTCCTGCCAGCCGCTGCGATTTAGTCGCTGACAAAAATATCCCTGACGGTACAGCAGTCCTACGCCCACCATGGGTAACCCCAAATCGGACGCTGATTTCAGATGATCGCCGGCTAGCACCCCCAGACCGCCACAGTACAACGGCAGCGATTCATGGATGCCGTACTCAATACAGAAGTAGGCCACTGGGTTGTCAGGAGTAATGCTAGAAGCAGCTGTCTGAGCCCAAGTATGGTCGCGATGGAGATAGGTTTGAAACTCAGCCGACAGCGTCTGTAACCGTTTGAGATAGTGGGGATCTTCTGCTAGCTGCCACAGTCGTTCGGGGGTGATATCCTGCATCAGAGCCACCGGATTGTGCTGACAGTTCTGCCACAGATCGGGAGCCAACACCCGAAATAACGAACTTCGCTCTGATGTCCAGCTCCACCAGTAGTTGTAAATAAACTGAGTCAATGGCTTCAGCGGCGGTGGCAGCTTGGTGGCAAGGGAGCGACGAAGATTCATGGGCGGGGGTAGATATCAGTAAAAGGCGGGGCGATCTGATTAGCTCACAATAGCGTCGTCGCCGATCCTCGGGATGATTTTATCTGAAAGATGTTGGTGCGTAGCATTACCAACAAACCGGTGCATCCCCTAAATTAGCAACGGCAAAATAGCTCAGACACGCTGCGGTATAGTAGGTCAGTCTTAAGTAAACTTTGCTTATCTGCGCTGTCCGAACGAACGCTACAGCCGTTAACAGCAGCAATTAGATTTGTCTCACACGATAGGATTTCATGGCCCCAGTCCTTACCCAGTTTGGTCAACAGATGTCTCACCTTACAGGGGTGCGGGCAATCATGAAAGATATCATCGAAACCCTCCAGTCGGGGCAGTCCGAAGACTTTATTAACTTGAGCGCGGGCAACCCGGTGATTTTGCCGGAGGTAGAACAGCTGTGGCGAGATTGTACAGCAGATTTATTAGCCAGTTCAGACTACGGCGAGGTGGTCTGCCGCTATGGCTCAAGCCGGGGATATGAGCCGTTAATTGATGCGATCGCAGCCGATTTTAACCGACGTTACGGTCTGCACCTGACTCCCGAGAATATTCTGATTACGCCCGGCAGCCAGTCGCTTTATTTTCTAGCCGCTAACGCCTTTGGGGGCTACACGACCGAGGGTGAACTTAAGGAAATCATTCTTCCCCTTAGTCCGGACTACACTGGCTACGGTGGTGTATCGCTATATCCCGAGGCCGTTCGTGCCTATCAGCCCACTTTGGATGTGGATGTCGCGGCTCACCGGTTTAAATATCGACCCGACTTTAGCCAGTTAACCATCACCGAAAAAACAGGATTTGTGCTGTTTTCCCGACCCTGTAACCCTACCGGCAATGTCCTCACCGATAAAGAAGTTAAGCGAATCGCCGCCCTGGCTAACGATATCCCTATTTTTATAGACTCGGCCTATGCTCCTCCGTTCCCGGCCCTAAACTTTACTGAGATGACTCCAGTGCTGACACCTAATGTGGTGCATGGGATGAGTCTTTCTAAGGCTGGACTCCCAGGTGAGCGGGTGGGAATTGCCATTGGCGATGCTGTCACTATTCAGGTTTTAGAGTCATTTCAGACCAATTTATGTATTCATTCGTCTCGCTATGGCCAGGCCATTGCCGCTCGGGCCATTGCTTCGGGAGCCTTAGCTGATATCTCTAAAACTGTAATTCGTCCCCACTACCAGCAAAAATTTGCAGTGATCGAGTCCACCCTGGATCAGGCAATGCCCGATATCCCCTGGTATCTCCATCGAGCCGAGGGGTCAATTTTTGCCTGGCTCTGGCTACAGGATCTGCCCATGGACGACCAGGAGTTTTATCAAGCCCTCAAGCGCTATGGTGTGATTGTCGTACCGGGCAGTCCCTTTTTCCCTGGGCTGCGCAATGACTGGGCTCATAAGCATCAGTGCTTTAGGATCAGTCTGACGGATACAGCAGAAAGGATTGCGATCGCAATTCGCCGTCTAGCGGCACTCACTGAATCGGTTTACAGCCAGGCCTGACACAATTCTTCCTCAAACCAATGCCATCCTCTCAAGACGATTCCAGACAAGACTGGCTCCCCATCGGTCGCATTGTGGGCCCTCACGGTCTTAATGGTGAAGTCAGAGTGTATCCGGAGACCGATTTTCCCGAACGGTTTGAGCAATCTGGCCAACGCTGGCTGCTCAGACCTGGAAGTGCTACACCAGAGTCAGTCAAGCTGGTCACAGGGCGATTTCAAGAGGGGAAAGGACTCTATATTCTCAAGCTGGCCGGCATCAGCCATCGAGATCAAGCAGAAGCTCTGCGAGACGCTCAGCTGCTGGTAGCCGCTGACGATCGTCTTCCCCTTGAACCGGGAGAATTTCATGTGGGAGACCTGATGGGTCTGACAGTCAGTCTTCAAACGACGGGAGAACATATCGGCACCGTCGTAGACGTTTATCGAGCCGGTAATGATTTGCTAGAGGTCGTCCTCACGTCTCAAGATTCAACCGACCTTGGTCAGGGTACGCCACGGACCGTTCTAATTCCTTTTGTAGAGGCCATTGTTCCAGTCGTAGATTTGACCCAAAAGCGAATTGAAATCACTCCACCAAAGGGCTTAATTGACTAGCGTCTAAAAATATTTCTGTATTTTCTACTATCAATCCGGCGGCCTGAGTCGTTAGTAGCCTGCGAACACGGTCCAGGGTTTTTGTATCGCTAATGCGCTGTTCTTGATAGCCCCGCTCCCATACGGGCGCACCCGGCACTCCTCTGATCAGGTTTATTCGTTTAGCCGCGGCGGCCTTAAAGCCAGCTACAAACGAAGATAGGGCACGAGGTTTAAGGGACTGCTGCTTTGAATAGATGGGAGAGCCGGTATGTCCCACAGCGACTAAGGCGCGAACTCCATTGGGTAGGACTGTCCAAAGATCGAGGGTAATATCACGCTGGTGAGCAACGGCAATTTGCTGCCATTCGTCTGCGGCAATCTGGCCTGAAGAATTAAGCTGAGTGTGTTCACCAAAGACCTCCCCCAACAGAAACTGGGCTTTATGGGTTGATAGGTGAATGTGGTAAAACGTGGTGCTGGACTCGGCGCGATCCAACTGGAATAAACTAGCCAACTTTTCCTCAGTGCCCATCGAGGCATTGCGTTGTCTTCTATTGGTCTAGATTGCCCAGAAAATTGGATGAATTCTCGCCAGAACAAAATATAAATTACTGTAGGCTCGTTCCATGGAACGAGCCTACAGTAATCATTTGAGAAAAACTTGATGGGCAGAGCGAGACTCGAACTCGCATGACCAAAGGCCGCCACATTTTGAGTGTGGTGCGTCTACCAATTTCGCCATCCGCCCGTAGCATCAATATTATAGTTGATGCCGCGCGTTTGTAGGAGCTTTTGATAATCTTGGGTACCCTGCCACTGGGTAATCTCTTTGGCACGCAATACAGGGACCGGATGGGTTAAATCTTGGGTGCGCATTTGCTTGAGAAAGGCACCCAGCTGATCTTGACTTAGGTCTTCGTAGGCACTGGCTTGATCTAGAAAAGCATCTAAATTGAGCTGTGATGAAAGCGTTGGCGAGCCCCCTGTGAGCTTCATTAGCACTGAGGCTACGGTACGAGCATCCTGACTAACCAGTAGGGCCGCGCGATCGCAGGTAAACTCAGCACAGCGCACCCATTCTAAAATCTGGCTCTGCAAATTTTGTGCCAACACCGGACCTAGTGGAAGCTGACTAGCCGCCAATGCAATCAAATTAGCCAGGGTTAAATAAACACCGTGGTCACATTTGAGATGGCCCAACTCATGGCCAATAACCGCTTGGAGTTCCTTTGGATTAAGCAGCTCAATCAGCGAGGTATGAACCACAATAAAAGGCTGCTTGCCGCGCATGGCAAAAGTGTAAGCATTGGGTACCGGATGCTGTTTGACATAGAGCTGCGGCTGCTCAATATCTAACACCTGACAGGCTTCTACCAGGAGCCCATAAATTTCAGGCAGCTGTTGGGCACCCACTAAAACGCTGGTGGCAATATTCTCTAAATAGAAAAACTGCTCTGCCGTTGGTCTAAGTAAGGTGCGGATAGCCAGCCCCAAACCTGGCAGCTGCTTTAGAGACTCAGTAGCCTGCAGGTCTAGCGGGTGGCGGAAATGATTGGCCCGTAAACCGGTCAAAATAGACTTGTCATCCACACCATTCACCTCACTATTGCCAGCTATGCCAATATAGCAGCCGCCCCATATATTCACATGACCAGCCCTGTCAGTTCTACACCAGATTAGCGGTAGCCACTAAAGGAATAGAATTTGTCCTAACGAGCCGGACCAAAGGAGTTGAACAGCTGACTAAACCCTAATCGGCTGCTCATTGAGACCGGCAGCAGCTACTGCATCCTGGCCGTTGACTCGACGTAGCTTGGCACCTACCGCCAAGAGCTTATCTTCGATATTTTCGTAGCCTCGATCTAAATGATGTAGTCCGTGCAGAGTGGTTTTACCCTCAGCGGCTAGACCCGCTATTAGGAGCGCTGCAGCTGCCCTGAGGTCAGTTCCAGTAACCGGTGCTCCTGATAAAAAGGGAACACCACGAATGACAGCAGAATTACCCGTAAGGCGGATATTCGCGCCCATGCGATTAAACTCTGCCACATGCTGCAATCGGTTTTCAAAGACGGTCTCTGTAATGACGCTATCGCCTTCTGCCAAAGTGGTTAGCGCCATGAACTGGGCCTGCATATCGGTGGGAAATCCTGGGTGGGGACGAGTTTCTAGCTCGATGGGCAAAATCCGCTCACCTGGCACAATCCGAATGCGGCTGTGGCCTTCCATCTCAACTTTAGTACCGGCCTCGGCTAGCTTTGCAATCACCGGAGTGAGATGCTCTGGAATGATGGGAGAAAGACTAATGGGTGACTTGGTCATCGCCCCAGCCAGCATAAAGGTGCCCGCCTCAACCCGATCGGGGATAATGCCGTAGTCAGTGGAGTGCAGACTGGGAACGCCGACAATAGTGATGGTGTTAGTACCCGCGCCTCGAATACGCGCTCCCATAGCTCGGCAAAAATTAGCTAAGTCTAGAACTTCGGGTTCTTGGGCCGCATTTTCGATGACGGTTTCTCCCTCAGCTAGCGTGGCCGCCATCATCAGGGTTTCAGTGGCTCCCACACTGGGATAATCCAGATAGATTTTGCCGCCTTTGAGGCGGCCTCGGCTCCCAGGTACATAAGCATGGACAATGCCATGATCCATGTGTACTTCGGCACCTAGGGCCTGTAATCCTCGAATGTGTAGCGCTACAGGACGAGCCCCAATGGCACAGCCCCCCGGTAGAGGAATACGGGCAACCCCAAGCCGCGCTAACAAGGGTCCGATCACAAAGAAACTTGCCCTGAGCTTACTGACGATTTCATAGGGCGCACGGGAATGACTGATATCACTGGCATCTACATCGAGCGAATTGTCGCTGCGGGTGACTTTGACACCCAAAGCAGTCAACACCTCAGCCATGCGGCCGATATCAACCAGGTTTGGAATGTTGCGAATCCGACAGTCCTGGGAACAGAGGATGGTGCCTGCCATGACAACCAGAGCCGAATTTTTGGCTCCGCTCACGGGAATATGACCGTCTAGCGGATTTTTGCCCCAAATTTCGATAACAGGAGCATACTCGCTGGAGGAGCGGTTATCAGCCTGAAGTGAGGTGTTGATGGGATTGTCCTCCGAATTCAATAAAGTAAGACTCAGCCACACAAGAACACAAAAATGGAACGTAGACCAGTTTTGTTAATATTGGTGATGATTCTACCCGAAACTACTTATTTGTTAAGTCATATTAATATCCTTTTGGATCGCTGCAGACGCTTTCTTTTTTCTGAGATTAATAAAATCTGAAGCAATTTCAAAAAATAGGGATTGACGAATCATCCTAATTGCTCCACGATTAGAAACCATGGTTGCTCTTGCATCCCCAGGCGGAACTGGCGGAATTGGTAGACGCGCTAGATTCAGGTTCTAGTGTTCGCAAGGACTTCCGGGTTCAAGTCCCGGGTTCCGCATCGATATTTTTTTTGGCTATGGCAGCGTGCCGTTCAGATGTTGGAACTGATCCATCTACGGCGATATGCTGAAACGCCCAAAGCTATCATTATCATTCAGGTTTTCTTATTTATTCAGACTTTTTTATCGATTATTGAGCGAATGCTCAGAAAATTGGCATTATGTCTCTGATTTCAACGTTTCTACAGACGGCTCGGTACATAGAGCCAGGGTAGTATCGCACAGCGGAAAGCCATAGGGCAGGTAGGAGCCGAGGTGAGACAATACTGGAATGGTAGAAGACGCAGCAGTAATTACCAGTACTAAAAATCCTCTGGCTAAGCAGTTTCGCAAGCTTCATCAGGCCAAGGAGCGTCGCCGTCAGGAGGCATTTTTACTAGAGGGCACCCACCTGCTCCAGGAAGCCTGTGCGGTCAACTATCCGTTGGGACTCGTGGCGGCTACCGCAGGATGGTGTCGAACCCATGGGGATTTGGTAGAGCGGCTGCGGCATCTCAGAACCGATATCCGACTGGTGACACCTGATGTGTTGGGCAGTATGTGTACAACGGTTACTCCTGATGGAGTAGTCGCTATTGCTCATCGGGGCAGTTTGCCAAGCATGACTCAAGAGACAACCTTGGGGGTTGCCCTGGAACGTCTGCAGGATCCTGGCAACTTGGGTACGGTCATTCGTACGGCTGCCGCGTCTGGATGCGATCGCATATGGCTGACGGCTGACAGTGTCGATATCGACCATCCCAAGGTGCTTAGAGCCAGTGCAGGGCAGTGGTTTCGGCTGCCGTTACAGACCGTCTCCTCCCTAGAGAACTTAGGGGCATTCAACGGACAGCTAGTGGCGACTACACCAGCGGCAACGCTAGATTATTGGCACCTGGATCTGCGCCAGCCAACGATTTTTCTTATGGGTAATGAAGGCGCTGGACTCTCGGCACAGGCTATGGACTTGGCAACCCATGAGGTCAAAATCCCTCTGGCTGCTGGGGTAGAGTCTTTAAACGTTGCGATCGCAACCGCCATCCTGCTCTATGAAGCTAAACGGCAGCGTCAAGATTAAGCCTTAGGCGGCTGACGCTTAGTCCTTGAAGCTGGCTTAGACCGTGGAGTTGGAAACGTTTGAGAGTCTGAGGTTGAAGCACTATCATCAAGTTCTCCACGCTCTACCGCATCTCCCAAAAGCTCGTCCAAATGCTCTAGAGATTGCATAAATTCAGCTGCCGCCGCTTTCCTTAGCTGACGCTTGTCCATAAATTTGGCCTCGCTAGTGGTTCCCCCCGTGCCAAATGCCACTGTCCTTTTAACCGCAGCAACCAGCATCGGAGATCTTATTCATTGAGATGTGTGAATCGAACTCTAGCCAAGATGTTCCAGAGGCGAAAAAGCTTGAAACATTAACCTACTGTGGATGAAGAAGACTGCAATTTAGGAACCTGCCTAACCAGGATAGATCGTTCTACAGGGCCTGGGATAAGTACCGAATCGAGAAAACTAATCAAATAATTGTTCAAGATTCAAGTTGTCTAATATCCACGATCTAGTCGAGAATATACTCTGCCCCTATATTACCCATGTCATTCTCTACCCAAGGCAAGTCGGCCTTATAGCAACCGCCAACGGTCGCTGTAAACGCAGCGACAGCCCCTCGGAAGAGCGCTAGGACAGTGGCTAAGGGCATCGCTAACGTGCTGAAAACAGGAGATCGTTGTGAGTTCATCCTTTGATTACGACCTAATCATCGTAGGTGCTGGTGTGGGTGGCCATGGCGCAGCATTACATGCTGTGAAGAGTGGTCTAAAGACCGCCATTATCGAAGCCGCAGATATGGGAGGCACCTGTGTCAATCGGGGATGTATTCCATCAAAGGCTCTACTAGCGGCATCCGGACGAGTACGCGAGCTGCGCGATCGGCATCATCTACAGTCCTTTGGAATTCAAGTGGGCGATGTACAGTTTGAACGCTCTGCTATTGCTGACCATGCCGGTAATTTGGTGAGCAAAATTCAAGGCGACCTGACCAACAGTTTGGCCCGTTTAGGGGTAGACACGATTCGCGGCTGGGGCAAACTAGCCGGGGCTCAGAAGGTGAGCGTTGCTACGGCTGATGGGGAAAAGACCTACACAGCCAGACACATCATGCTATCGCCCGGTTCGGTCCCCTTTGTGCCACCAGGAATTGAAACCGATGGCAAAACAGTATTTACTAGCGACGAAGCTATCAAGCTGGACTGGCTGCCCCAGTGGATTGCAATTATCGGCAGTGGCTATATCGGTCTAGAATTTTCCGATGTGTATACTGCCCTGGGTTCTGAGGTGAGCATGATTGAGGCTCTACCACAGCTGATGCCTACCTTCGATCCAGATATTGCCAAAATTGCCAAACGAGTGCTGATCGATCCAAGGGATATTGATACCCACGTAGGCGTGATTGCTAAAACGGTAACCCCTGGTTCTCCGGTAACGATTGAACTAGCCGATCTCAAAACCAAGGAAACTGTAGATACCCTGGAAGTTGATGCCTGCCTCGTCGCTACCGGTCGAATTCCGGCGACTAAAGACATGGGGTTAGAAAGCTTGGCCATTGAAACAGACCGTCGTGGGTTTATTCCAGTAAACGATCGCATGGAAGTCCTGCGAGACGGTGAACCTGTTCCTAATCTTTGGGCCATTGGTGATGCCACTGGCAAAATGATGTTGGCCCATGCCGCGTCTGCCCAAGGCGTGGTTGCGGTCGAAAACATTCTGGAAAATAATCGCACCGTTGACTATCGCAGTATTCCAGCGGCTGCCTTTACCCATCCAGAAGTCAGCTTTGTAGGCATGACAGAGCCTGCTGCCAAAGAGTTAGCTGAGGCTGAAGGATTCCAAATTGGCTCAGTGCGCAGCTACTTTAAGGCCAACTCAAAAGCGCTGGCAGAAAATGAGTCTGACGGGTTGGCCAAGGTCATTTATCGCAAGGATACTGGGGAAATCCTGGGAACTCATATCATCGGTATCCATGCCGCCGACCTGATTCAAGAGGCGGCCAATGCTATTGCCCAAGGACAGACAGTTAAGGAGCTGTCCTTTATTGTCCATACCCATCCCACCCTGTCTGAAGTCTTAGATGAAGCCTTTAAACGGGCCGAGGTGACAGCATGAAAATCAGACGCCGCCATCCTAATCCGGCTGTAGCAGTCGATACGCTACGCTATCAGGTGAAGGTGCCCGATAGTGAACCACGTAATATTTTAGAAAAAATTGTTTGGCACAAAGAAATCGAGGTGACGCGTCTGCGAGAAAGGACGCCACTAGCAGAGCTGCAGCGACAGGTCTTGACTACCTCACCTCCATTGGATTTTGCTGGAGCCTTACGGCAAGGTAAAACGAGCCCAGCCGTTATTGCTGAGGTAAAAAAGGCATCGCCTAGCAAAGGGATTATTCGCGAGGATTTCGACCCGGTTGCGATCGCATCAGCCTACGAGGAGGGAGGTGCTACCTGTCTATCGGTCCTCACAGACCGTGAATTCTTTCAAGGTAGTTTTGACTATTTGGCTCAGGTACGTCAAACCGTCAAACTTCCCCTGCTGTGTAAGGAGTTCATCATCTACCCCTATCAGCTCTATCAGGCCCGTATCCATGGAGCCGACGCTGTGCTGCTGATTGCAGCCGTTTTATCAGATAAAGATCTGGGCTACTTTATCCGAATTACCAAAGCTTTGGGTATGACTGCCCTGGTTGAAGTCCATACAGCTGAAGAACTAGACCGGGTGCTCGCCCTAGACTCTGTGCAGGTGATCGGAGTGAATAACCGCAACCTTGAAGACTTTTCAGTCAGTTTGGACACGACCCGTACTCTATTAGCTCAGGCATCAGCCCACAGCAGGGCTGATAAAATCGTGTTTGTCAGCGAGTCTGGGATTCATCAACCCAGTGATGTTGCATACGTTGCTCAAGCTGGCGCTCAGGCCATTTTGGTGGGTGAGTCACTGATGCGACAGCCCGATCCCGGTGCAGCGATTGGTCAACTGATGGCTTAGGCTGCCGTAGGTCATTCATTTTCTACCAGTTTCAGGTTCCTTACTCTGATTTTTCGACTATGAATCGTCCTATTCCTCTGCCGTCTCATATTCACTATGAGCTATTACTCCGGCTTTTAGAACGTGAGACGGCCGCCGCCATTTACCAGCACTCACCCCAAAAAGAGCAGCTGCATGAGCTGATCGTTACCCTGCGTAAGGCCATGTCTCAGCAAAAGCAGCTAGAGGCAAGCTGTAAGGTCTCTGATCTATCGGTGGAGTATCACTGGTCTCTAAACGAAAAACCGGGCGTTTAGTTTAGACATCCCTAGCAAAAACCCTTCCGAACGCTGACAGTTCAGAAGGGTTTTCTGTGGCTTTACAATTGCTGCGTCTGCGGACGCCATCCCTAGGGATGCAGCAGCAGGTCGGGAAAAAAGCGGTTGAACTCAATCAGAATACCGGCTGTGATTACCATCCAGATCGTAGCTACCACAGGAGCCGTAGACAGATATCTCATCATGGGAATTCTTTCCTAATAAAATCGGGTTAAAAAAACGGGGTGTAGTGACGGATTGCACTACAACACTACCCACTACACCCATACATTGTCTTACCTAGCGAGGTGACACGGTGATTTCGTCGTCCTTAGCGAACATTTCACCAGAGGCCATGTCTTTGAATGCAGCTAGAGGCCATGCAGCACCAGCCAAGGAAGACTTGATAGCCAGACTTGTATCAATGATGATTTCCATTTCCTCAGGCTTCTTAGCCGTCCGAGATTCAATTAGGTAAGAGCGGCCAGCCCAGCCAATCCAGCCAGCAATATAGAGGAATAGAATGCCAGGAATGACAAACTCACCCAGGTGAGCCAAATCCCCATCCACGATCAGATGAGGCAGACCATCTTCACCACAGAGCAGGGTGGAATTAGCATAAAAATCAACCCGTGCTTTAGCACCGTCTGTTTTTGCCGCAGAGGCACGTTGTTGGAACGCTGCAGATTCGCCACAGGGGGTCAAACCGGCTACGTTATCTCCAGCCAGACTGGCAGAAGCAGGTGCTGCGAAGCCAAACCAGAGGCAGAATACTAGAGCCAGAGCAAACAACCGTCGCATAGAGTGTTTCCTTTGTGATTTACAAAAGACAAAAAATAAATTCAGAGATCCTCCTAACTTAGATGACCGACTGTGACGCTGCTGTAATCTAGGATTTAAACCTACAGGGCAGACCGAAACAGCGATCCGACGTATTGTCTGGGCAGTTTTTTAGAGAAATCTTTAAAAACTGAACCAACGTGAACTAAATTAAGGATCTACTTGACTCTCAGGGATCATACCTTTCTGTCAAACCCTGACAGGGGAATTGCTCACAAGACTTTACATGCTGACACATTTGACCCATGGCAACGATTTTAGCGATTGAAACGAGCTGTGATGAAACAGCTGCAGCTGTCGTTTGCGATCGCCAGGTGTTCAGTAGTGTGGTTGCTTCACAAATTGATCTTCACCGTCGCTACGGAGGCGTAGTCCCGGAGCTAGCGTCACGAGAGCATTTATTAACTATCGGTGACACCGTCAATGAGGCATTAGACAAATCCCAGCTGTCCTGGAGCGATATCGATGCGATCGCAACCACCTGTGCACCAGGTTTAGTAGGAGCGCTACTGGTGGGGATGAGCACAGGTAAAACCCTATCCATAGTGCATCAAAAACCATTTCTAGGAGTGCATCATCTAGAAGGACACATTTACGCAGCCTATCTGGAGCAGCCAGACTTGCAGCCACCTTTTCTATGCCTGCTAGTCTCGGGCGGCCACACTAGCCTGATTCGGGTCGACGGCTGCGGTCAATATCGAGTCTTAGGTAAAACCCGAGATGATGCAGCGGGTGAAGCCTACGATAAAGTTGCTCGATTATTAGGGTTAGGATATCCAGGGGGACCGATTATTGACCAACTGGCCCAGCAAGGCAATCCCAAAGCATTCCAGCTACCGGAAGGTAATATCTCCTTACCAGAGGGCGGCTACCATCCTTACGACGCTAGCTTTAGTGGTTTGAAGACAGCGGTTTTAAGACTTATAGAGCGACTTAAACTAGATGGCATTGACCCGATGCCCGTGGCTGATATCGCCGCTAGTTTTCAATACGCTGTGGTGCGAGCACTGACCAAACGTGCTATGCGTTGCGCTCAGGATCAGGCACTGTCTGCCATCGTTATTGGCGGCGGTGTGGCTGCCAACAGCAGTCTGCGTCAGGTACTTACACAGACTGCTGCTAACCACGGTATTCAGGTGTATGTGCCCTCACTAAAATTCTGTACTGATAATGCAGCGATGATGGCCTGTGCGGCCAGTGAGCATTTTGATCAAGGCCACCGCTCCAGCTTAGATTTGGGAGTATACTCCCGTTTGCCATTGGAAGACGTGTTGACTCTTTATAGCGTCGGTCACAGAGGTTAGACCCATTCGTATTTCCTGAAAAAATTGAGCTATAACGCTAATGTGACAGAGCAAACAGCCTAATGCCCCAGGACGTTTGCCATCTAGCCATTCGCCAATAGCCACTGGCGGATCTGTTTTTCCAAGACGGTGGGCTGCTCTAGCATGGCAAAGTGCCCACAGTTCTCAAACGTGGCCACAGCCTGTTTTCCTTGGCGAAAGAAATGATGGAAGCTAGCCAAATGCTGGACGTAGCGTGGTTCCATCACCGTGTCTTGCTCACCCGTGACAAAGTACACAGGCTGTGACAGCTGGGCAACTATCTGAGGAAGCTGGTGTACCGCTTCTTCAGTTGTTGATGCCAGTAGGGACTGAGCGGCGGCGTCCGGGTCTGCTCGCAAAAAATCCACCAGCCGCTGTTGTCCCCACCGATAGCTTAAGGTTTGCTGCACCATAATCTTGGCAAAGACCCAAGGCAAAAGAGGCAAATGCTGCAGCCACTGGGGACGCCAGCCCAGCATTTGCTCCCCAGCGTTACGAAACTTTTCAAAAGCATTATGGATGTAGATACCCCCTCCAGCGTTAACACAGATAACGCCTTTGATGCGGTCTGGAAATAAATAAGCTGTCCACAGGGCAATGCTTCCCCCCAAAGAGTGCCCCATGAGCCACACATGGTCTAGTTCAAGCTGGTCCAGCAACGCATTTAGATCATGGGCATAAGCGATCAGATCGTAAGCCGCTGTTTTAGCAACAGCACAGCGACTTGATAGCTGCTGATTAGAGTCGCCAAATCCCCGTAAATCATAGGCCAAACAAGCAATCTCTGGAGTCAGCTGCTGCATCAAAGGGAGCCAGTAAGTGCGACTTAGCAGCCAGCCATGAATACAAATCAACACCGAACGATGCGGAGGCAGCGTTGAGAATAATTCAGGAGTGTAGTCATAAGCATGGGGCACTCCGAAGACAGGTGTCACCACCATGGGGAGAAAGAAATTTGCACAACGACATTCAAACGTGAACCAGTCCCGAGGAGCTTGTCGAGGTTAGGAGCAGTCTGGTACCAGCGCATAAGATTCGCCAAAACCAGATTTGGGCCATTATCAATAGACACCACCGAGTAGCCGCTCACGCATGCCTTCAGCGATCTTATGCCCCAAGTACTCAGGTATCAGACTCTCATTTGGACCCAAAAGATACAAAATTAACCGAGTGCGACCGCGCCATACCAATAGGTTAGCATTCACCACCAGCAGATCCTCTTGCCAGATGGCATACATCACTTTGTAAAACAGCCCTGGCTGGTTATCTGCCTCGATCAATAAAGCTGGTAAATGAAAAACAGGATCGACATAGAACTCAGTTTCAACCTTTTCTAAGCCAGCGGTGAGATTAAACTCCACGCTGAGCATTTCTTCAACCTCATAGCGACCGGCCAGCGCTTCTCGGATAGCTCGACAGGTATTATCGGCAGTTTTTTCGCTTAGGGCTTTTCCACCTCGAGAAACGACCAGTTTTACAAACACCAGCATAGGTGGATAAATCTGTCCGTAGAGACTGAGACTATGAATAGTGAGGCCATAGGCGGTCAGTACGCCAAAAATATCGCTCAGCAAAAAAGACTGATTACGATAGGCAAAGTGAAGGGCACTCCGGTTCCCTTCTGGTTTGATTTCGATAACTGCTTTTTTAGTTTTATAGAGCTGGTAGGCAAGCCGTAGATTTTGAAGCTGAATCTCACTGCTGACAAATTGCTCATAAAATTGTGGAAACGCTCGATTGAAGCGCTTTAGCAACTCTACTGTCGATGTCTTTAATCCGGCTGCCATAGGTATTTAGAAACTGCATGAGTGGTGACGTCTGGCTAGTTTATGTAACGCACAGGCCAGAGCGACAAATGCTCCGTTATTTCGACTATTGAGCCTAGCCATTCTTAGCCAGCTCATCAGAGTCCTGTATCAATTAGTAAGATCGTATGACGACCAAGAGGCTCAAGATTTCCTTTAGAGTGACCGATCGCTATCTTGAGACCTTCAGGTCAATGTAGTTATAGCTTGCCCGCAAGTTTACCGATAGATTCTCAAGTTTTGATGGATTCTAAATCAATGTTTTTCCCTCCTAGAAAAGGATAGACCTATACTGCTAGAGTTAAGACAGAGTTTATCTTTCCAATCGTTTTGTCTGCATGGGTTTCTGGAAAAGCTTATTTAGTCCAACCGAGGCTTCATCAGTGCCCACGCAAGCTGTTTCTGATGATTATGCGATAAATGCGACCGGTTCCGATCAGGCGGCTCGTATTGTCTTTAGTACAGATCGCAATATTGATTTGTACGAGCTTGAGGAGCTTTGCGATGCTGTGGGCTGGTCTCGTCGTCCCCTGCGCAAGGTCAAAAAGGCTATTCAGCATAGCTTTTTAGTCGTTACCATGTGGGAACTTCAAGGGGCCCGCAAGCGGCTAATCGGATTTTCGCGCGCTACCTCAGATCATGCCTTTAACGCCACCATTTGGGATGTAGTTGTTCACCCCAGTTTTCAGGGTCGAGGTCTAGGCAAAGCTCTGATGGCCCAGCTGATTAAGAAGCTGCGTAGTGAAGATATTAGTAATGTCACCCTGTTTGCTGACCCCCATGTAGTTAACTTCTACAAAAATCTGGGATTTATGCCAGATCCAGAGGGGATTAAAGGTATGTTCTGGTATCCAGAGTAAGGGTTGATTTAGAGCCTACAGAGCTGCTTTGCTTCGGCAATCCACTGAGAGACTTGAGTCGTGTCTGGACTCAAGTCAGCTCGCTGCATCAGCTTTACCTGGAGCCGTTTGAGCTGAGAGTGAAGCTGAGCAACCGGCAAGAGAGCCAGCTGCTGTGGTGAACTAATGCCCGCATGTAGGAGCAGACCACAGTATTGACAGCCCACACTGGGAATACAGGCTAGCTTGGCTAGAGCAGTCCATTTATTGATGTGTTTGATGTGGGAATTAAGGCGCTGAGCCAGCTGTAGTCGAGCGGTCTGACTACGGGTGACCTGGAGCAAGTCGACAGTTGTGAGAATATTGAGTGACTTTAGATGTTGCTGCTGTATTTCTGGAATACCGGGCAGCTGTTCGATCGCCCAGCTTTGTATCTGGATAGAGTAGGGTGCCATAGGTTGAGACTAGAGCCCTGAAGAACAAACAGAGGTATAGTTGTGTTAGGTTATTGATCTGTTAGACTAGGGCTCCTGCAGCGTAATTGCTTTAGGGTGCTTTTGACAACGGGATGTAGCGCAGCTTGGTAGCGCGCCTGCTTTGGGAGCAGGATGTCGCAGGTTCGAATCCTGTCATCCCGATTGAGCCGATCTTAGATATGTGGAGTCACTGCTAGATATTGCTGGCCTATGCTAGTAGTCTTGTTCTAGCAGGAGGTGGTCAGTTTTGGAAATGGCTCTGTCTGTTTCAGAGCAGCTGAGCTTTGTTAGATGATAGGGACGGGTACTTGTTAATTTGGCCCCATCAGGAGGCTCATCAGGAGGTAAGTATGAAAGCAATGTTTGGTCGGATTGTATGCGGCCTATTGGGCGGTGGATTAATGGCCACCGCACTGCATACCCCTCAGGCAATGGCGCTGCCTGAAGACGAACTGCTAGATAAGTTTGCTGAAGTACCAGTATTTGTCTTGATTGACGGTTCTGGGGGATATGTGACCCCTGTTTCCGATCCACCCAATGATGGTTTGGGGAATGTGGCACTATTGCGAGTTTTCTTTAGTGAAGACGATGTGATCTCATTTGTAGAGCAAGTACGTGAGGAGAAACCAAGATACAACCAAGGGGGCTCAGTCGGAGTCATTGATCTGGCTACGGTTCATCGTCTAGCTGCCACGGAGCGGGATATTCCTCTGAAACTAGTGTTTATTCCTCAGCAGGATGATTTGCAAGCAGCCCTTGAGTTAGATAGCGAATTTGGGGGCAATACATCGTCATCGCTGGTGCCTCTGTTTACGTTGCAGGATGCTTCTGGAGGATTTCTGCCTCTGTCTGTAACAAGTGAGACGGAAGGAGAAGAAACGCTGTTCTCTATGTTTTTATCCAAGCAGGATGCGGAAAACGTTCTGAATGCTGTTCAGCAGTCAAATCCTGAGATGTCAGACGTCTCCGTTGGGGTGGTTTCGCTAGCTGATATCTCGGGCGAATTTCTGAGTACAGACGATGAGTCGTTTGAGCTGATTCGCTTTTTGCCAGATTCAGAAGTGATTAACCATATTCAAGATTTGAATTTGGAATAAGCTGCTCTGGTGTTGGGTAAGGACAAATTCAGATTGTTTGCTACTTATCCAGCAGCAGGTCATAAATGTGGTGGGCCATACGTAATTTGGTCGTGGCAGGGAGCGGAATATGGCGATTTTTCTCTAGAAATATGCCTTGGTTGCGATCGCAACCAAATCCACTCTCTGGCTGATCCACCGGGTTAGTCACAATAGCATCTAGCCCTTTTCGGTTGAGCTTGGCTAAAGCCGGTTCAATAATATTGCCTGTTTGAGCCGCAAACCCTACCAAGGTTTGATCGGCTTTTTTGCTAGCAGACAGCTTTGCGGCAATATCGGTAACCGGTTCAAGGGGTAAGGGATTGGGTAAATCGGCTTTAGCCAGCTTGCCAGTCACTTTGAGCTGCGGACGCATATCGGCTACGGCCGCTGCCATGATGATCCAGTCTGCGGTGTTTAACTGAGCCACAAGCGCCGCTTCCATATCGACAGCGCTCACTACTGGGATGGTCTGTACCCTATCAGGAATGGTTTGTTGCAGCTGAGATTCTATGGGGCCGTGCACCAACGAAACGCTGGCACCGCGATAGACCGCAGCGGTGGCCAAGGCAATTCCCATCCGACCCGTGGATGGATTGCCAATGTAGCGAACGGCATCGATATATTCTTGAGTGCTGCCGGTGCTAATCAGAATATGCTTGCCCCGGAGATCGCGGCGGCCTTGGGTGTGTAGTAAAGAATCTAGGGCCGAAAGAATTGTTTTGGGTTCGGCCATGCGGCCAGTGCCGATGCGATCGCACGCCAGCCTCCCCGCAGCTGGACCCACCGCATGGTAGCGCGCGTCTGTCAAAACCTGCTGCCAGTTCTGCTGAACAGAACGCTGCTGCCACATATCCGTATTCATCGCTGGTGCCAATAGCACCGGGCATGTGGATGCCAGCACCGTATTAGTCAGCAAATTATCCGCCAAGCCATGGGCCAGCTTACCCAGAGTATTTGCCGTCGAAGGAGCAATCAAAAAAATATCTGCCCATTCAGCCAGTTCAATATGCAGCGGCCGAGCCTGACCGGCAGACCAAAAGCCGTCATCGGTGTAGGCGGCATGACGAGAGAGCGTAGCAAACGTCAGGGCTGAAACGAAACTCTCAGCCGCTGATGTCAAAATCACCCGCACTTCTACACCAGCTTTAGCCAGGCTAGAGACTACCTCACAAACCTTGTAGGCCGCTATACCGCCACTGACACCGACAAGAACCTTGGCGACGCCATCAAGCTTCGTCAAAGGCTTCCATATCTAACAGGTGCAGGTAAGACTCCACTAGCTCCGGACGTTGAAATGCAACAGACCGCAGCCTGTGCCAATCTCTCAATCCTTCAAAGGCCGTGGTGTATTCATCTTGCTCTAAACGCTGTGCCAGCTGATCGACTTCTTCTTGAGTGACGTCAGCAATGGGCTTATCAGAAACGTTGCTTGTACTTGAAACCATGGTGCTGGCTCCTGTGGGCTGGGCGCTATCCAATAGTGTATTCGCTGTTGCATCCACTGTCCCGGAGTGCGCCTGAAATGTTACACCACGTTTTTGCAAAACTTGCTAGCCGCGTCCAATACCTGCAGGCTAATTTCATGTCCCATATCAAATTCGTGATAGTCAACATTAGCTGACAATGCTGTCAGTTCAGCTTTATTTTGACGAGCCTGGGCAATAGGCACTACCGGATCTTGAATTCCATGAACCAACAAAATAGGACAAGGGCTGCTGGGCGTAGCGATAGGACCATGACTGTAGCCACTGAGAATCATCATTCCAGCCACAGGTAGCTCCATCCCCACATCTAACGTCATGGCTCCTCCTTGAGAAAAGCCACCGAGGATCGTTTTTTCTAAAGGAATTCCAGTTTTAGTCGGCAATGTCATGAGCCACTCAAGCAGCAGCTGACGGCTGTGCTGCAGATCAGCCTGATGCGTAAACGGCTGGTCAAAGTCAAAGATATCCGGCAAAGCGTACCACATACGTCCGCCGGGGGCTCCCATGCCACTGGCTAGTTGATGATCATGGGGGGCATCAGGAAATACCATTTGATAGTTGGTTAGCTGCATATAGGGGGCAATCCCCGCCACATCCTGAGCATTGGCCCCCCAACCATGGAGCAGAACAATTAGATAGTTAGCATCGGGTTGACCGGCAGACAAGGCATGAAGTGACATCGGCAGCGGTTTAGAAACAGGTCGCTACGGATTTTACCTTAGACCTGAGATTAGCCTGTTGTTCTATTCCCAGACAGATTTCGCTATTAGATTTGGAAATACCTATCCCGGAAAATCCCAAAGATGCTCAGTTATGACTGCCACACCTCGCAGAGAGCCGACCTTAAATTTGGAGTGAGCGCTGGGCTGCTGATTGAGTATTTGAAGACTAAAAACGTGCGTCTGCGTTCTACCCTGGTATGGTTGCTCACCCCAATGCAGAAATCCCATGACACGTTTGGCGCTGCTTAGTGCATCTGACAAAACAGGAATTGTTGACCTGGCCAAGGCACTGACCACAGAGTTTGATTTCGATATTATCAGCAGCGGTGGCACTGCTCGCACCCTCACTGAAGCCGGTATTCCCGTCACTAAAGTCTCTGACTATACGGGCTTTCCCGAAATTCTAGGTGGACGTGTCAAAACACTGCAGCCTCGCATCCATGGAGGTATCCTCGCTCGCACTGATAATGCTGACGACCAAAAAGATTTAGCCGATAACGACATTCGCCCCATCGACCTGGTCGTTGTCAATCTTTACCCGTTTGAGCAAACCATTGCTAAGCCTGACACCACACTGACGGATGCCATCGAAAATATCGATATAGGCGGCCCTACCATGCTGCGATCGGCAGCTAAAAACCATGCCTATCTGACCGTGCTGTGCGATCCGGCTCAGTATGATGGATACCTAAGCGAGCTGCGAGCAAACGGACAGCCCTCTTTAGAATTTCGGGCTGACTGTGCGCGCCAGGTATTTTGGCATACGGCTACCTATGATCAAGCGATCGCAACTTACCTAACGGCACAAGCAGACGGTGCCACCAGCCAGCGCTTCGCCCTCAGCGGCAGCCAGAAGCAACCCCTACGCTACGGCGAAAACCCGCACCAGCCAGCGGTGTGGTATCAAACCGGCAGCCAGCCCAGCGGCTGGGCCGCCGCTGAAAAACTTCAGGGTAAAGACCTCAGCTACAACAATCTGGTGGATCTTGAAGCCGCCCGTCGCATCATCACTGAATTTCCTAGCGAAAATGGTCCTGCAGCAGCGGTGCTAAAGCACACAAATCCTTGCGGTGTGGCCATTGGCGAGTCCATGGCTACCACATACAGACGAGCCTTTGAAGCAGATAATGTGTCTGCCTTTGGTGGCATTGTCGCGCTTAATCAGGAAATCGATGTGGATACGGCAGAGTCGCTCACCCAGACATTTTTAGAATGTGTGGTGGCCCCTGGCTGTGCTCCAGCGGCAAAAGAGATCCTAGCGAAAAAGAAAAATCTGCGGGTGCTAGTGCTGCCAGACTTATTAAGCGGCCCGAGTCAGACGGTGCGTGCGATCTCAGGTGGGTTTCTTACCCAGACGGCTGACGATTTCCAAGAAGATATCACCCAGTGGAAAATTGTGACCGAACAGCAGCCCAGCGAAGCAGAGATACGAGAAATGCTCTTTGCCTGGCGAATAGCTAAGCATGTTAAGTCCAATGCCATCGTGGTTACCAATGAAAGCACCACCGTAGGAATTGGTGCAGGACAAATGAACCGTGTAGGCGCTGCAAAAATCGCGCTAGAGCAAGCTGCAGAAAAAGCAGAAGGTGGCACCCTAGCTAGCGACGGGTTCTTCCCATTTGATGACTCGGTGCGCGCGGCAGCAGCAGCAGGCATTAAGGCGATTGTGCAACCAGGAGGCAGTATCCGCGACGAAGATTCAATCAAAGCAGCCAATGAGCTAGGCATAATTATGACACTAACAGGAATGCGCCACTTCTTGCACTAGGGGCTAATTACCTTTTAGCCACTTTTGTCCCCTCAGGCGCTGCAGTACGTATAGCACCATCAGGTCTAGCGTAATTCGGCGCTCGTCACCCATAAACTGCTCAATAGTGCTGGGTGTAGCCCCATTAGTCGCAAAGGAGTAGACCTTTGCTCCTTTGATACTTTCTTCTAGAAAGGCAATATTAAACTGACGAGCCCCATCAGCCCAGCGGCCAATCACCTGAGGGTAGCTATCTTTATCCACACCAATGACATTGATTGGCTGGGTTTCAAACGAAACGTGTACATCACCCAAGCCAGCTTCTGCCTCTAGAGCTGTTTGTACGGCGGGAACAAAGTGCTGTTCAATAAATTCAGCAAACGGTTTGTCTTCTAACTTGGGCGGCTTTGCTTTTTTTGCTTTTGCCGGCGCTTTATCAGCGGATTTTGCCGCAGGGGCCTTAGGAGTCGACTCGTCTGCCATGCTTTTGTCTGGTTGATTAAGTTTGGAGAGTAGACCACGCTTCAAACAAGGTCTCTCCCATATTAGTAAACCTTGCTCACATCCAGAACGATAGTTTTTTGAAGCGATGCTAAATCGCCCTCTAAATACGGTCAAAGCCCCCTTAGACTTCTGTTATCTAAAGGGGGCTGGGCTCAATTAAGACATCACACCCGCAATCGCCTGACGAACGGTCGCCGTATCAGTCTTCTCACCAATGGGGTCTAGGCCAATAGCCTCTAAATCGGCATCTACCATCAGCTTGACTAAGCCTTCAAAGTCGATGGAGGGCTCCCAGCCTAGCTTGGCTTTAGTGTGGGTAGGATCGCCAATCAGAATATCGACTTCAGCCGGCCGTAGATAGCGTGGGTCAAACTTGACGTGGTCGTTCCAGTCTAGGTTGACGTAGTTAAAGGCAATGTCCAGAAACTCTTTGATTGTGTGGGTTTCCCCAGTAGCCACAACGTAGTCACCGGGCTTGTCCTGCTGCAGCATCAGCCACATGGCACGAACGTAGTCTTTGGCATAGCCCCAGTCACGTTTGGAATCTAGATTGCCGAGATAAAGGTCTTTTTGACGACCGGCAACAATCCGGGCAACGGCCCGAGTAATTTTGCGGGTGACAAAAGTTTCGCCCCGACGAGGAGACTCGTGGTTAAACAGGATGCCGTTACAGGCAAACATGTTGTAGGACTCGCGGTAGTTGATGGTTTGCCAGTGAGCATAAACCTTGGCACAGGCGTAGGGACTGCGGGGGTAGAAAGGCGTCGTCTCTTTCTGAGGAATGTCCTGGACCTTGCCATACATTTCAGAGGAGCCTGCCTGGTAAAAGCGAACTTCTGTATCGGTGCGCTGCTGATAGTCACGAATAGCTTCCATCAGACGCAGGGCTCCCATAGCCACTGTATCAACGGTATATTCAGGGGAATCAAAGCTAACTCGCACGTGGGACTGAGCACCCAGGTTATACACTTCGTTCGGCTGAACCTGCTCTAGAATCCGCCGCAGCATCGTACCGTCATTGAGATCGCCGTAGTGTAAAAACATACGAGCATCATCCCGATGAGGATCGACATAAATATGGTCAATCCGATCGGTATTAAATGTGGAGGTACGGCGAATAATACCGTGAACCTCGTAACCTTTTTCTAGTAGGAGTTCTGCAAGATAAGACCCATCCTGGCCTGTAATTCCTGTAATGAGTGCACGCTTAATTTGCGTCATATTGTTAGCTTCCTTTTCCTTTTTCTTCTATAAATGGGCTGTCTGATAGCCCTATGAACTTAAGAGATGCTGCCGATCCTCCTTTCAATCAGCAACGGCACCAACAGATGTATCTTTCAAGCTAATGCACCATATTTGATGGGACTGTCATGCTTCTACTGAAGCCACTGATGCAAACTTTCTTAACGTAAGCTCGCATCCCTTTATGAAAGCTTGCATCAAAGGACTTTAATTGGCTTAGTATGACAGTTCGCTAAGTTCATCTGTGGACCGTTACGTAATCGGGACACAAGCTGTATTATGCATTTTCGTAACTATACTGCCCAGTTTGCAGAGCAGCGGTGAAGATGCATGAGCTTATGCCCTGCGATCTCGCTCAATATCGTAAATTGCCTTTTCCCAGCACCATTGCTCTGAGCGATCTGGGTTTTGCGATCGCACCCGCTGCACCAGTCGCGCGGCCACAGCCTGATTACCATTAACCAACCGCATCAGCCGTTGGCGAGTCGCCCGAGGCACCGCCGAGGCACCTGTCGGCAACGACGGCACTGAAAACCTTAGCGGCAGCCGATAGCCTGTCAGCCAGCAAAAAACCGCGACTACCAACACCACAGCAAAGATGACAGAAAAGATGGATGACATTGGTGATTATCCCCGCGTTTTACCTGTATACCTATGGACTTAGTCGGCCAAATTTTAGACTTTTGGTTTGGGCCATCGCCTGGTGCTTATCGTAAGCAGTGGTTTCGTAAAGATACCGAATTCGATAATCAGATCGAGAGCCGCTTTACCGATAGCTACTGGGCTATGCTAGCGTCACCGCTGGAGCCATGGTTAAAAACACCAAAGGCCAGCTTAGTTCGCATTTTGATACTCGATCAGTTTGCCCGCAACATATTTCGTGGTACGCCCCAAAGCTTTGCTGCAGATCCCTTAGCGTTGACAACGGCAGACGCGGCCATTGACCAGGGATATGACACTCAGCTACTCCCGGTGGAGCGCTTATTCCTCTACATGCCGTTTGAGCATAGCGAGCATCTCAGCCACCAGGAGCGTTCTGTCAGATACTTTGAAGCGTTGATACTCGATGCTCCAGAACTTGCTCACTGTCTTGACTATGCCCGACGACATCGAGACATCATTGCCCAGTTTGGCCGGTTTCCCCACCGCAACGAGATTTTAGGTCGGCAAAGCAACGAGGCAGAGCAGGCATTTCTTCAGCAGCCAGGGTCTCGGTTTTAGGGCCTGTAACCGGCTGGGCTAGGGAACAACAAAAGGACCGATTTGACCGGACGCTGTACGCTTTGACCAGCTTGATCCAATCGACCATAGTAAACCTGACTTTGAGCGTCACCGGCTAAATCTGTATACAGCGAAGACGAGCTGCCGCCATCTAAGTTCAAGGCTTTCTGGATACCTAAGCCAGCCATAAATTCGGCCAGTTCAGCCAGGGTCAGGCCGCCTGATGGTTCCGTCTGAGCGACCATCATCCACACCAGCGTTCCGTCATGCTTGATGCCGATGGCGCTGCGGGCATTCGGTCGTTGGCTACCAATGGCATCTCGAACAAGTACACCGTCAGCATAGCCCGTAAATCCCTCTTGCTGGGAGGTGTCATCGGGTAGCAGCTGCGGCCCGGCTCCCAACGATGAATGGAGGCTACAGCCATCTGGCACAGGCTCGCGATGAAACGCAATGTCGTAACGAACATCGTCGGCACAGTCATAACGACGAAACTCAGATCGATTCAAGATCTGGTCCATATAAACTGACAGATCAGGGTTATCCACAAGTCGTTGATTATCACGAGGATCGGCCACTACAGATCCGTTCACGGTAATAAATGAAGTGGTCTGAGCATTATTTGGATCAAAAAATCCGCCATTGAGAACGGCCAGAGCGTTAGTTTCAGCAGCAAAATCGTCAACTGTTTTAAGACCGTCGCTTACGGCCACCTCGACCGGATAGCCAGCAGGAATGGCGACTATGTGAATACGAGCGATCGCGGCTTCGTCGCTTGGCCAGTTTTGGATCGTTAGTACGGGCGGAGAAATCTGGACCGATTGGACCTCTACAGAGTTGGCAGGGTTACTGGGAGCTGACACGCAGCCGGTCAGTCCTAGGAGCAGACCTAGGGTTTTTAAAATCTGTCGTTTATCCAGCTGCATTGCGGACACGCTCGCTATAGTCTTGGGGGCGCAGCTGACGAAAGCCCTGAAAAGCAAGCTGACGAAGACTTAGGGGCAAATACGACAGGATTCTGCCTAGTTTGGCCTTAGAGGATAGCTGACCGTTGGCCGCCAGTTCTTTAATAAGCTGACGCCCCCGCTGAACGTCTCCTTTTTCAATCAAACGCATGGCTAATACCTGTTTAAGACCGCTGAGTCGATTGTGGCGGATGGATTCTAGGGCAGGTCGCTGCTCAAAACGATAGCTCTCTAAGCAAAAGATCTTGGCGGACAGAAAGTGAATATCCTGCTTGAGGCTGGTTTGCCCCCCATGAAAGCGATATTCCATCAGGCGCTCAGGGATAAAATAGCCCGTTTTACCAGCCGCAGCCAGCCGCACCAACAGGTCAAAGTCTTCGCAGCCATCTGCTTCGAATCGCATAAAGTCCACCGCTTGCAAACAGTCTTTGCGAAACAGGGTGGAGCCCACCTGCAAGCTTTGATGGACAAAGGTTTCTTTAAGTAGGTCATCGATGACCGCCTCGGGCAGCCGGTCTTTGCCCCACTTGGCCGAGTTGGTCGCTGTCGCGGCCTCGTCTCGCTGATTGCGCGCATTGATCACCCAGTGGTCAGTACAGACCAAGTCAACATTTGGGCAGGCTGCCATGACACCGACAGTACGTTCTAAAAAAGTCGGTGTGAGCGCGTCATCATCATCAAATTTGATGAAATACGCTCCCTGGGCCGCCTCATACCCCGAGCGCATGTTACGACTGCGTTTAATATTTTGGGGATGACGAATATAGCGAATCCGCGCATCGTCCCACTGGGCTACTATCTCAGCAGTGTTATCGGGAGAGGCATCGTCACAAATAATCAGTTCAAAGTCATCGTAGGTCTGACTGAGGACGCTCTCTATTGCATAGGGCAAAATAGCGGCCCGATTGTAGGTGGGAATACAAATACTGACGTTAGGCACAGCGGTTCGGAGAAAGTAGGTATTCAGCAGCTATCTGATTAAGCCTTGGACCGGCTTGATATCGATAAGAATTGCATAAAGATCGTTAGCGTAATATTTCTTGATTTATAGGAGCTGTCAAAATTGGTGCAGCTGAGTTGAATAGATCACATGGATGAATCAATGGCTAGCTGTCTATGTTAATTCTCAACGGATGGATGCCAAAACTACCTGTAGATGTCGCTGTGAACTGAGCGCCAATGCCCCAAGCTTCTATGGTTACCCACAAAATGCCGGACCGGCCCCCTTTATTTTTCCCCACGGTGTCGGTGATTGTGCCTATCTACAATGGTGAAACTGATTTGCCCGGTCTGATTGACTGCTTGTTGGGGCAAACGTATCCAGCTGACCGGGTGGAATATCTGCTGGTGGATAATGGCAGCTGCGATCGCACTCCCGAAATTTTACAAAGCGCCGTTGCCAAAGCCAAAGCGGCCGGTCTTACCCTCAAGCAGCTTCACGAAACTACGATTCAAAGCGCCTACGCCGCTCGCAACACCGGTATTCGCGCTGCCGCTGGTGAGATTTTGGCCTTTACCGATGCCGACTGCTATCCAGAACCAACCTGGCTACAGAACTTAGTTCAAGGATTTCAGACCAGCGACGTCGGTCTATGTGTCGGTGAAATCGTTGCTTTACCGGGGAAGACCTGGCTAGAACGCTACGCCGAACGCAAAAATATTATGTCCCAACAGGACACCCTGGCCCATCCGTTTTATCCCTATGGTCAAACCGCTAACGTGGCCGTACGCGCCTGCGCCTTTGAGAAAATTGGGTTGTTTCGCCCCCATATGACCACAGGCGGCGACGCTGATATCTGTTGGCGACTCCAGCGTGACGGTGGCTGGCAGCTACACTACGAGAAAACGGCTGTCGTGCAGCACCATCACCGGACTACGCTCAAAGAGCTTTACAAACAGTGGTACCGCTACGGACGATCTAACCGCTATCTTCACCAGATCCACGGCATCAAACTAACGCGTCCGCTAATGGGGCATGAGGCCCGTTACTCGTTAGCCCGCTGGCTTGGTAAGGAACTTCCCAGCGGTCTGCTAAAGCTGCTTAGGGGTAACGCCGATCTGGTTGATTTGGTCATGACCCCCATCGGTCTTTACTGCTTTCGGGCTCGCACCCTAGGGCAGCGGGAGTCAAGACTGCCCGACAAAGCCACAGAAATTGCCTGGTTAGACCCAACCGATTAAAATGCTAAGCCGGTTTTAGCGAGTATCTAAATCTTCATGGGGGCTCCATCCCTTATCCACGTATGCGTCTGCTGGTTCTTTCTCTCAATACGTTTCCCTATCCCCCCAATCACGGGGCCGCTGAGGGGCGCACGTTTAACTTGCTCAAACAGCTGACTCAGCGTCATCAGGTAACGGTCGTTGCCCATCAAACGGCCAATGCCACCGAGGCCAATGTGGGCGCGCTCAAACAGTGGGTCGATGAGGTCAAAACCTTTCCCCAGCCAGCAGCCCCCAGGCAACAAAGCAATCCTGCACAGCAGGCGCTGCGTCTCGCCCAGTTTGCGATTACTGCCACGCCCCCCAATGTGGCCTGTCGGTTTTCCCCTGAGGTCTATACCTGGGTGACTCAGAATGCAGACAGCTACGACGGAGTGATTTGTGAGCACAGTATCAATGAGATGTATGTTCACCCAACGCTACGTCAGCGGGTCAAGACCCTGGTGGACATCCACAGCTCGGTCTATGGCTGGGTGCTTAACCATCTAGAAGCGGGCGCGTCAGAAAATGCCCTACGCGACCGGCTATACCTGCCCCTACTGGCACGCTATGAAAAACGATATTGCGATAAATTTACTCATCTGATTGCCACCACCCCCGACGATCGGCACCAGCTACAGCAGCTAATACCAGACGCCAAAATTACGATTGTCTCCAACGGGGTGGATTTAGATACATTTTCCTATCGTCCCTGTGATCCGGGGGGGCAGTCTCTGATTTTTATTGGGGCGATGGACTCGTCCCACAATATTGACGCGGCTTGCTATCTGGCGCAGGAGATTTTTCCTTTGGTGCAGCAGCGATATCCTGATGCCACGTTAAGTGTGGTGGGGGCTCGACCGGTAGAGACCGTCAAAGACCTTGACCGCCTACCGGGGGTAACGGTGACGGGTCGCGTACCCTCGATTACGGACTATATCCACCAGGCAACGGTGGGGGTGGTGCCTTTGCGAGCGGGTCTAGGGATTAAAACAAAAACCCTAGAGTCAATGGCCGCCGGTATTCCGATTGTGGCTAGCGATCGCGGCCTAGAAGGTCTAAAAGTTGACGACAGCGTCCCTCCAAGGGCCCTACGCGCCAACGACCCAGCCGCTTATGTAAAGGCGATTGGCCAGCTTTTTGAAGATTCCGCATTGCGCCAAACACTTTCCGAAAATGCTCGCTACATGATTGAAACAGAATATACCTGGGAGATTGCCGGTCAGCGGTACGAGCAAGTGCTATCCTCCTAGTCATTATCAGCGCGGCTAGCCCCATGGGTTTGAGCAAGTCACATCCCCCCACCCAAGTAAAACTGTTGGTCAGCCCGACGCCGGGACGTATCCCCTGGTCGCTGCTGAGCTGGTTAGCCTTGGGTAGCGGAGCCATTTTTTTTATGGTGGTGATTCTGTCAGGGGCAAGGTTGATTGTGGACCCCTACAGCCCCAATTGGCTCAAAACCGCCTTTCCAGGATTGGTGAATAGCTTTGAAGCCGTGCCCCAAACCGCTGATGAAATTCAAGCGGAGATAAAGGCACAAAATATTATCGCCGGTCAGCCCATCGCCTGGCCTAGCGCTGACCGCCCGAAAGCTTGGTTTTATCCGATTTTGAGTCCTGATAGTCAGTCTATTCAGGCATTATGGGTCTACCGGGTGCGCGGCAATCAACGCCAGCGCGTAGAGCAAATCACCATTCGCCCCCTCAAAGAATCTTTTATTACGACCCCCTTGGTGGGCACAGCCTCCCAGGTCGCCAGTGTCGATAGTGACGCCACACTGGCTTCAGTGAAGCTAATGCCGAGCCCATCAGACCCCTGGCTTTTATTGGAAGGGCAGCATCGCTATGGCAATACTGTGATGCGCTACGGCCAGATTTTGAGCTATCAAACCCAGTCTCAGCGACTGCACCGACTGCTCAACTGGTCCAGTACGGGGCAGCCCCCCCAGTGGCGAGCTGATCAGCAGCAGCAGCAGCTAATCATCGACCAAACCGTTGGACTCCGCCCTAGCTTCTTGCTCTATCAACTGGTGCCCAACAGTCCGCCGCAGCTCCATGAGATATTGCTGTATCGATCAATCTATGAGTCAGATCTAAGCACCTCTCTTTATGACAAGGCTCTAAAGCTAGCCCAGGGAGCCGTCTGGTCCCACAGTCTGCAGATGATGCAGTCTGCTAAAAAAGCGTTGGGTTCCGACTGGTCACCTGCCGCGCAAGCTCAGCTAGACCTGATCGAACTCCATGCCAAACACACCAAAGCTCAAACCGAGCAAACGCTCTCTAGCGAGCAGCAGCATATTCTGGCCTATTTGATCGACGGCCAGTGGAAGCAGGCCCTGAGCAGCTTAGAAGAGAATCCCGCTATTTACGACTCCACCCTAAAACGGATTGAGCGCGATTTTGACGCGCTATGGCGGGGAGTCACCACCCATTTACAGGTTCATCCCAACGATGAGGCAACCCAAATATGGGGGGCCCTGTTGGTAACGGCCCGTCAGTCATCTGAAGCCGGCCAGGACTGGCTCAAACAGAAAAAACCGACCCAGAATACGCTCAAACGACTGCAGGCATTAGACCCCAGTCAATCAGCCGCGATCGCTAGCGATACCACCGCTGACGACGTCACTGATAGCACATCAGCCAGCCCAGACACGCTACCAGCAACTACGGCTCCGGGACGCTACCTCAGTCTTGTTGGTCAGGCTAGGGGGGTGGATAGCCCTGGAGAGGGCTGGCTGCGATCGCAAACTCTCCCCACTCCTATACCAGGACAAATCTGGTATCACATCGATATTCAGCTGCTTCAAGACAGCTCAGGCTGGGGGCGCCCTACTACCGCCGTCACCGCTGCCAACTTTTGGGCCGAGTCCCTATCCCTACGTCGGCAGATGCAGCTATTTAGCAGCGCCCGTCCGACTGCTGGCATCATGATTCATGGTGTTAAAGCCACCGGCTCAGGGTTGACCTTGTTAGCCATTGGCCCAGAGATGAATGGCTCAGCAGTGGTCTCCACGGGCAATAGCCTACAGTGGCTTAATACCTTGCCCTGGAACACGGCCCCAGTTCTTGAAACAGCTCCCGGCTCAGACATCAGCGAACCAGACGCTCAGATATCTTCACCAGCAAACCTAGAGGCATCAATGGTCCAAACCATAGGTCAGCAGCTAGGGCTCACATCTGAGCAAATAGAGCAGCTTTATCCCCATCTGCGCTATACCCAACTCGACCTGCACGGAGACTCTGCTTTAGAACATATCTTTTCCATTGGCTCTGAGCTGCCCTCGACCTTGGCCATTGCACCAGGACAAACCATTATCTTTTCTAGCTTTGGCGACGTTCTCTATAGCGATATGGGCCAACAACAATCGCTGCTGGCCCTAATTGGCTCGGGCGACCCGGCTACTTTGCTGGTCGAACGCTCAGGCAGCTATAGCGTCATCGGACTATGAATCGGGTCTTTGGTCAATAACTGCTGTATCTGGCCAGCCGGTAGGGGCTTACCAAACAAATATCCCTGGCCGATATCACATCCCGACTGCTGTAGTAGAGCTAGCTGGTCTGGGGTCTCAATCCCTTCAACTACCGTCTGCATCCCTAGCCCTTTAGCCATCGTCAACATACTTTCCAGCAGGACCTGGGTGCGCTGATTGGTCAGAATTCCTTGCACAAACGCCCGATCAACCTTAAAGCCATCCACCTCAAACCGAGTGAGATAGTTAAGGCTAGAAAATCCGGTACCAAAATCATCTAGCGCAATATGGAATCCAGCCTGGCGACAGCGCTGCAGCATTTCCAACGCAGCCGGATCTTCCATAAAGACTCGCTCAGTCACCTCAAGCTTGATCTGAGATGTCTGGAGCTGATAGCGAGCAACAATCGTGGTTAACTGAGCCAAAAAATCAGTCGCCGACAGCTGCCGAGGAGCAACATTAATACTCACAAACAAGGCTCTGTTTGGACATAGGGTTTGAAACTGCACCAGGTCACGACAGGCTTGCTCAATGGTTTGTTGGCCAATGGGAATAATTAAAGAAGTTTCTTCGGCAATACTGGTAAATTCTCCCGGCGATACGTGGCCCCGGGTAGGACTAAACCATCGAATTAATGCCTCGAATCCGAGAATTTGACGCGTTTGAATATTGACAAGCGGCTGATAGTGAGGCCCCAGCTGCTGATTCTCCAGCGCCGCCCTCAGCTCCGACTCTAGCCGCATTTTATCGAGGACTTTATCGTTTTCCTTGGGTGAGCGCTGTCTAGCCGTCATCGGCAGCTGTGGTGATGACGCGACTTGAGGGGTGTTCCGTATACGGTGAAGCAGCGTGTTCACCAAAAGTTTTACAACAGGATCGGCGTCCTGGACACGTTCAGAAATTTGCTGACTAGAAATAGCCACACAAACCGTTTCCTCAAGCGCGATGGCCGACGCTGAGCGGGGGGCTGTATCCATCACAGCCATTTCACCTAAAACATCTCCACTGGTCAATATTCGTAGCGGAAACGGCTGACCATCAACGCTAACAGCAATTTCTACTCGACCTGACTCAATGATGTAGGCCCATTCTCCGGGATCTCCCTCAGAGAAAATGGTTTCACCTATGCGAAAGCGCTTGAGTGCGGAGGAGGAACCCCAATTAGACATGGATGTCTTACCCAGTGAACAACAAAAATTAGCTAGTAAAAATCACGGGGATGCACAGTCAAAAGACACATCTAATATTAATTTGGTTTCCTTAGTATCTACAGGTTCTATTCAGCGACTAAGGGTATTTACTGAGATTGGATTAGCGATAAGGTTCATCCATTGGGGAGTTCTCCCATCGCTAAAAATTCTTCTGCAATAAAAAAAATTGGCCAGCAGGCCAGCGTCCACAATTTATCGAGGGTGTTGACAGCCTCAGTTTTGTTGGGCCGTATCGGCTGATGGGTTGGGTAGTTCAAACACCATTTTGGGAGCCAGATAGGGCCGGTCGTCTCTGAGACGAAACACCCCAATCCCAAGGAACGGAGATAGTTCGCTGACCACTCGTACGGGCTGCTCAAGACCAACGGTGGGGACTTCAGCCAGACGCTGTCCCAAACACCATCGACAACCGGCATCAGCCGACAGCACTATTTGAGGTAAATGGGCCATGGCCTCAGCTGGAGCAATTATTTCTAGCTGGGGCAGCTGTTCTACAATGCGTTCAAACGAAAGGCTGGTTTCTAAAGTAAAGCCGCTGCTTTGGGTGCGTATCAGTGAGGCAAGGGTCCCCCCTGTGCCTAGCCGCTGACCCAGATCGCGGGCAATGGAGCGAATATAGGTACCGGCTCCGCACCTGATATCTAGGGTGATTTTTGCAGACTCCCCTGGCTGCCAGGCCACCACATCAATGTTGTGCACCATAACGCTACGGCTCGGAATATCGACCGTATCGCCTCGACGCGCCAGATCGTAAAGCCGCTGACCATTGACATGAATAGCGCTGTACATTGGCGGCACCTGGGTAATCGCTCCTTGGAAATGGGTGAGCTGATTAGCGACATCTGTCTGAGTCAGATGGGCGGCTGATGTCTGGCTAACGATAGCGCCCTCTAAATCATCGGTGTCGGTAGTGGTACCTAACTGAACAACGGCTCGATACGCTTTGTCACTGGGTAGATACTGCAGCAGGCGCGTGGCTCTACCGACCGCTACTGGCAACACTCCAGTCGCAGCTGGATCCAGGGTGCCTGCATGACCAATTTTTTTAGTTTTGAGCAGACGGCGCAGCTTTGCTACACAGTCATGGGATGTCCATCCGGCTGGTTTGTAGAGGTTAATAAAGCCGTCGGGCATGGGCCGGTCGGGGAGAAAATGCAGTACAACCGATATCCTATCAGGGCTGCTGAAGCGGCGGGGTGGAAAAAGCAGGTTGAGGAGCTTCTGGTAATACCTCTGCCGGTTCTTCAGGGAGGACAATGGCATCGGCTGCTGAGCGCGGCGGTCCGCCTAGCTGCTCTGATAGAGAAGGCCCAGTCAAACTTTGGACTAAAGTCAGTCGGATCGGGTCTTCACCTAGCTGGGTGATACCCTCTGCTGTCAGCAACGCTTCGTAGGCCGTGTCTCCAGTTAAATGTTGGGTCAAAAATGCCAGACTAGACGCCTTGAGGTAGTTTTGCGCCAGGGACGGATCGGGGCCAATAATTTCGGTGGGTAGATCGAACGCTTCGCTGCCGGTTTCAGTCAGGGCAATGGAGGAACTGTGGGTGACCTGACGCATCAGCAACAGATAGCGCTCGGGCTGGGTCAGCCAGGTAAAGGGTACTAGCTGCTCTTGTAGGGCTGGGGCAACAGTATCGGCTCCGCTGGCAACAATCATGGTGGGGGTGGTCACTTTGCCCATGCTGTCTTCACCAAAGAGAACGCTGGTGATGGGGTTAATTGCGATCGCAGCTCGTACCCGGCCATCCTGAAGCGATAGCGTTGTTTCGCTGGGCTCCGCCAGCTGACTCGCCTGACACTGCAGCAACAGCGATACATTTAACGATAGAGAACTAGGCGGACAGGCCGCCCGCAGTACATCAAAATCCAGATTTGCCCCCGCCAGCGCCAGTGCCGTATAGCCCCCAAACGACTGACCTACCAGGCCAACCTGAGCAAAATTGATCAAGCTCCCGTACTGTGTCGCCTCCCGTTCTAAATAGTTGAGCAAAGCAGAAATTTGACGGGGGCGGTCAATAAATTCTTCATTAGAAACAACAGCCGCCGAGCGACCCACTAAAAGCGCATTGATCTGCGCCGCGTTACTACCAGGGTGTTCCACAGCAATCACCACAAAGCCATGGGACGCCAGATGCCGACCCAAGTAAGCATAGGACGTTCGATCATTGCCCAAACCATGGGAAATGATCACTGTCGGACGATTGCGCTGACGCTGTCCCTGAAGCGTTGGCAAGTAAATATCGGCTGGAACAGGCGCGTTTAATGCCTGTCGCTCTACCTGATAAACCCCAGCGCTGCGCGCCTTGTTTGCCAAAGAACGTAAACTCGCCTGCTGCGCGTCTGAAAGGGTTGCATTGGGAGCCCCTAAACGCTCCAAGAGTTCAATTGAGGCTTCTGTTTCATAAACAGCCCGATTGATCTCGCGTAAAAGCTCCAGCCCTCGACCCAGCTCAATCCGCATCTCCTGAGTTGGAAACTGACGGACGGCGTTTAAAATCGTCAGACCGTCTTCTGGGTCGCCAGCTGCTACCAAAATAGCGCCCCGTATGGCTCGAAGGTCACTGCGACGTCCCTCGGTGCGAATAAAGTCAGCGGCGATATTAAGCAGATACTCCCCCTGGCTGGTATAGAAAAATCGGTCTAGAAGGACTACATCCAATGGAATGGTGTCAATATCTTCTTCTACTCGCCACGTAAGCGCCCGTCTAAGCTCATCTATGGAATAGTCTTCCGGCAAAAACTGTGCATAGTAGGCCAGTTCGTCGCTGAGTTCGCCCTCCTCAGCCAGACGTTCTAGATCGGCCAGCTCAATAGAGCGCTCCAGCGGACCAAATGCAAACGTAATCCGTTCTGCAGCCTCGCCAGGTAAGGCCGCTATCAAAACAGCACCTAGGCCAAGAGTTAATCGCTGGACACCTTTTATCACAGCTGACACACAGACATTTTTCATAAATAATTTCGCAGCCAGAAAGCACGCAGGAGCACCGCTACAGACCAGGGGCACCTGCCATCGTCACCTCTACATCCTGTGACAAATGATTCATCCCAAAAGATCTACAACGTTTCCAGAACAGTTACTTAAGGAGATGCCACATTTTGCAATAACGCGAGTAAATCGTCTTCACTCAAACGTTGAATACCGAGTTTTTCAGCCTTAGCGAGCTTAGATCCGGCATCTATACCGACCACAACATAGCTTGTTTTTGAACTGACTGACCCAGTCACTTTACCGCCGATTTCCTCAATTTTAGCCTTGGCCTCTTTACGGCTCAGACTGGGCAGCGTTCCTGTGAGTACAAAAGTTTTTCCAGCCATGGGCAGATCTGCTGGCGCTGGATCCGGCGGCGGACCTGCTAGCTGTACGCCCACGGTTCGCAGATGCTCTATCAGCCGCTGATTAGCCATACTTTGAAACCATTCGTGCACCGAATAAGCGATTTCTGGACCAATGCCATAAACAGCTTCGATTTGCTGTGGCTCTGCTGCGGCGAGCAGATCTGCTGTATGGAACTCTTTGGCTAACAGCTGAGCATTGACCGCGCCGACATGACGAATTCCCAAACCAAACAATACCCGCGACCAGGTCTGAGATTTAGACGCTTGAATCGCATCTATCAGTTTTTGAGCCAGCTGTTGTCCCATCCGGTCTAGTGGTAGCAAATCCTCTACGGTCAACTCATAGAGATCGGCCACCGAGCTAACCAGCTTTTGCTCTAGCAGCTGCTGCACCCATTTTTCCCCCAGTCCGGCAATGTCTAGGGCCTGACGGCTGGTCCAATGAATCAGATCGCCTCGTACAATTGCAGGGCAAGCAGGATTAATGCAGCGGGTTACGGCTTCGTCGGCTGGTCTTACCAACGGTTCGCCACATTCTGGACAGTGGGTAGGGAGCTGACAGGGTTTGGCTCCTGGAGGTCGGAGTTCTGCTAATACCCGCACCACCTCGGGGATAATTTCACCGGCTTTACGCACAATAACGGTGTCGCCTTTGTGCAAATTCAGGTCAGCAATGCGATCGGCGTTGTGTAGCGTGGCCCGCGAGACTGTGGTTCCAGCAAGCTGGACCGGGGAGAGTTCGGCTACGGGGGTGACCGCTCCGGTTCGACCAATTTGTACCGACATATCATTGAGAATAGTCGGCGCTTCTTCAGCGGGATACTTGAGCGCGATCGCCCAGCGAGGAAACTTTTGGGTATACCCCAGCCGTTTTTGTAGCGCCAGATCATTGAGCTTGACTACAACACCGTCGGTCAAATAGGGCAGCTGCGTTCGGGCCTGGTCCCAATAGTCATAAAATTTAGCCACATCCGCCGCTGTGGGGCACAGTTGACGATTGGGGTTGACCTTGAACCCTAAGGTTTGCAGTGCCTCCAATGACTCTGTCTGGGTTTGGGGCAGCGATAGTCCCCCGGCGCCTTCAGGCAAGAGCAGCGTGTAGGCAAAAAAGTCCAGACGCCGCTGGGCTACAACCCGAGAATCAAGCTGACGCAGGGTACCGGCTGCCGCATTGCGAGGGTTGGCAAAGGGAGCCTCTTCATTGGCCTGACGTTCGGTATTGATCTGCTCAAATACGTCATTAGGGATAAACGCCTCACCTCGCACTTCGACTCGTGGGGGCGGATTGTCGATACGCAATCGTAGGGGTATCGAGCGAATGGTGCGGACATTGGGGGTAATGTCTTCTCCGCTGATGCCGTCACCTCGGGTAACACCTCGGGTTAGCAGCCCGTTTTCGTAGGTCAGGGCCAGGGCGTTACCGTCAATTTTGAGTTCAGCAACGGCAGCAGCCTGGTCGATATCTGGCGTTTGTCGCTGCCAGCGGACTTCCCACTGGCGATACTCATCGATATCAAAGGCGTTTTCTAAACTGTAGAGCGGAATATTGTGCTCTAGGGCTGTGAACTGACTGGCGGGACGTTCACCCACTCGCTGGGTGGGGCTATCCGCAGTAACCAGCGTTGGATACTGCGTTTCTAGATCCTGGAGTTCGCGGTAGAGCCGGTCGTAAACTTCGTCGGGCAAATCTGGGGTATCCAGCACGTAGTAGGCATAGCTAGCTTTTTGTAGCTGCGATCGCAGCTCCCTTACCCGCTGCTGCTGCTCTACTGGAACTGTTTGTGCCATAGCCGGTACCCATCAACTAATCATCAATTCAAGCGTGAGCCTCTACCCAAAGGCCCCCTGAATTCTACCCAATGAATGCAACGATGATAGGTAACTGGGCGGTTCACAAGGGTGACCGTAGCAGGCTCCCCACCTTTTTCTGACTGTGACACTTTTTCCAAAACTTGATAGCCGTATCTGGATTTTGGCCGTTGGCCGACTGCTGTCCCAGCTAGGCATAGGCTTTACGCTCTTTTATGCACCGCTATTTTTCACGGATGATGTAGGTCTTTCTGCCACCGCTATTGGTCTGGGTCTAGGCAGTCAGTCTCTTTCAGGGATGATGGGTCGATTTGCCGGGGGGGCCATGGCCGACTCTCCGCGCTGGGGCAGACGCCGCACGCTGCTGCTATCGGCCGCGATTTCAGCCGTTGCCGATGGCTGCTTTGTGGTTACTCAGGGCTTTACAGGATTTGTTATAGCCAATTTGCTGATGGGTCTAGGGGTGGGACTATACTGGCCAGCCACCGAAGCTGTTGTGGCCGATCTGACCACAGAGCAGAACCGCAACGAAGCCTTTGCCATTGTGCGTCTGGCTGACAGTCTGGGACTGAGCGCCGGGGTCGTCGTTGGTGGGGCCGTGATCGCAGCGTTTCAGGCCTATCGAGTCCTGTTTGCCCTCGACGGCATTACGTTTCTTATTTTCTATGCCGTAGTCGCCATGGCTATTACTGAAACCCTGACGACCCAAGACGCTTCAGGTAACTTTTGGCAGGGATGGCGGGTGGCGGCGCGCGATCGCACCCTGCAAATCTACGTTGCTGTCAACTGTTTGTTTACCCTTTACTTATCGCAGTCCCAGAGCACTTTACCGCTGTACCTTAATCGCTTTACTCGCCTCGACAACCATGCAGCCGTCGGCGGTATTTTTACCTGGGCAATTGTTCTAACAGCGCTGTGTCAGCTACCCATGGTTCGCTGGCTAAGACGGTTTACCCATCCCCACGCTCTGATGATTGCCACCAGTTTTTGGGCGCTGCACTTTGTCAGTGTCTGGCTGGTGGGGCAGCAGCTGATCAACCCCATCTTGTTTGTACTCATGGGGCTAACAGCGATGGCTCTGGGCACAGTCGCCTATACTCCTGTCGCCTCATCTCTGGTGGTGGGGTTAGCACCTCAGGACCTGCGGGGAGTCTATCTATCTATCAACTCAATGTGTTGGGCCATCGGTTATTTGATTGGTCCCCCGCTAGGGGGCTGGGCCTTAGATAACGACATGGCTCATTCATTTTGGCTACTGCTGACGGCCAGCACCATTGGCAGCAGCCTAATTTTGCTGGTGCTCCAAACTCGAATGCATTCAAAGGCACTAAACTAGCAGCCGGTTTTGTCAACCGGTAGGACCAGGCTAGATTGCCGTAGGAAAAACGCTTGGTGAAAACATTTCCCATAGGGCCTGGTGATAAAGGACGTAGTGCTCCACCTGATCGCCGCTGACATAGCGCTCAAACTCTCGCCCTAGTAGGTGCAGCATCTGCCGAACCAACTCCCAGTTGACCTTTAGGGTGGGGTAGAGCATGACACACAGGGGAAATAGCTCCTGCTGCACCACATCCAGACTCTGCTCCAAGACGCAGGTCCATAGGTAGATTTGGAACATTTCTGTGTCTCGGATACTAGAAACACGCACAGTTTCGCTGCTTAGACCGTCTGTGTAGCACTGATAGCCAGGATACAGATGATTAACTCGATTGACGACTCTATGTGCGATCGCAGTACTATGGGGCAAAAGTACTTGCACAACCCTCAGGCGCTCATCATCGTAGCTATACCGACCCGCTGCCTCATAAGCCCTCTGCAGCGGCATATATAAATGATCGTCAATCACCCTAAAATAAGCACCCAGCGTATCGCGCTCAGACATGGGTGCAGACTCTAGTAGCATTTGGCCACAGTGATGAAACTGCATGCTCACAAAGCCAATCAATCTAGGGTCACCAGACGTATAGTGCCTGCGAATCGTCCCTAACCCCGATGATATTTTGACCGACAGCTGCTGGGGAGAAACATGGTGGGCATAGGCATTTAGAGTCTTGACGTAGACCCGATGAACATCGCCTGCCACACTCCATGGGTCAATTAAACTCGCATCAATGCGATGTCGTTTAACTTCCTGAGCAAGCAACGCTTCTGTCAAGTTCCAAGCTTTTGCACTGGCCGAGCGCAGCTCTGATGTCAGATGTTCGACTATGCTGGCACGCGTCTCCAGCAGGTCCAGCTCTTCTGGAAATCTATCGTAGGTCTCCACGGAAACGACGTACCTTTTTGCCCAAAGCTGCGCCAGCTGCACTGGGCTTTTCTCAGCGCGCTGTTCGTCAATCGTCTGTCCTGTATTGGTTTGATACATTTGAGGCTACTAGGGAAAAATTCTAAACACTGGTCAGTACATGTCAGCGGGCAACAAAGAACCAACAGCTGATAGCTACCAGAGAAACTAAGGACTTTTACCGCTAGGCCAGACATAATCTATAGTCGCAAGCATCCGTTCTGCGAATGTAGATCATTTAATTAAGCCAAACACTATCGAGTCAACCATTGAGCATCTCAGCCTGGGTTCATCAGACGTACTTATATTAATATAAGTAAAGAAACTGAGATTAGGAACAGTTTTGTCTAAGCTAAATGGCCTAAGGTGCGTAAAAACACACGAAAAAGTACGCCTGTGCAGACATACGTCTCTAATCACTTTTGTCAAGGCACCCAAAACAAAATTCTGACTATACCTTATCTGGACATAATGCCTGTCGCAGAGACCATGGCCAGGCGCGGCTTTTGTGGAGACTACTTTCAGAATGAATGTTCAACTTGTAACAAAGTCCCACAGCTGAGCCACTAGCCAATCGATTAGTCGGCCACCGCTGTAGAGAACAAGCCGCTGCTTCGCTAAGTTTTACTTCTCGGCCAAAATCTATTCCAGCTCGATAATGTCCGGGAAAATATTAGGTGAAAACATTTCCCACAGCGCATCCTGATACGGCGCATATAGCAGCATCTGTTCGTGGGTTACATACGCTTTAAACTCTCTCGCCAGTAGGTGAAGCATCTGTCTTACCAGTTCCCAATTCACCTTTAGGGTGGGGTAGAGCATCACACAGAGAGGGAAAAGTTCTTCTTGGATAGAGTCAAATCGCCGTTCTAAAACACAGGTCCAAAGATAAACCTGAAACATTTCGACATCACGAATGCTAGAGATTCGTACGGCAGCACTGCTGAGGCGATCGGTATAGGAACAGTAGCTGGGATAGAGCTGATTGACCCGATTCACCACATTTTTGGCAATGGTTGTAATGTGAGGCAGCAATGCCTGAACAACGGCCAGACGCTCATCTCTGTAGGTATACTGCGCCGCCGCATCGTACGCCCGCTGCAGCGGCATATATAGGTGATCGTCAATCACCTTAAAGTAGGACATCAGCAGCGCACGCTCTGTACCAGGTGCCTTGTCTATCAGAATTTTTCCGCAGTAGTGAAACTGCATACTGACAAATCCAATCAGTCTAGGATCGACAGCCGTATATCGCTGTCGCAGCTTTCCCAATGCTGTCGAGATTTTGACCGATAAACGCTGGGGTGAGATTTCTTGGCTATAGGCTGTTAGCGACTTGGTGTAGACAGTGTGGACATCTTTTGACACTTCCCATGGATCTATTAATGTTGCGTCGATGCCATGGCGTTGTACCTCGTAGGCAAGCATAGACTCTGTTAAGTGCCATGCTTTAGCACTGGCTGTTCTCAGCTCTGAAACCAGCCGTTTCACAATCATGACACGGGGTTTCACCTCAAACCTGTTCGACCAAGACTGGTTACGACTCTCTAAGCTTCCCAAATACTTCTTGGCCCAAAGCTCAGCCATTTTAGCTGGTTCAGCCAAAGCGGGCTTAGACGGTTGTCTCCTATTGGGGGTATGCATGAATATTGCAGAAAGGAAAACGCTTTGTTATTGAGGGGGTGTAAACGGTTTTACGCCAAGCCTGGCTACTAAAACAGCGAGTACAGCTGTCAAAGTACGTCCCCAAACGATGTCTCTATATAGGAGGGTTGACCTATGTATCGACAGCAAAAAGCGGACCCAAAACTGCCTTACCCTTATTTGCAAGGATAGCGCTATATGTCTGTTTAGCTAGACGTTATTGCTACGATTTAGCTTGATTAGTCACTACGTAGACAATCACTATCATTTCTCCTGTCCAAGCGGGATAGCAAAGCTCCTAGCTCCTGATAAAAACCGGTCAACATCCACGATGACGACGCACTCTGTTTCATTTTTGTTACATCTATGGGAGTGTTCCCGATGGGTTCAAATAGGCGTGATAGCATACAACTCATAGCTTTTAATCGTTTTGGAGAAAAACACCTTGGCACTTCGGGTTGCGGTTGTTGGAGGCGGTCCAGCAGGTTCCTCTGCTGCTGAGACATTAGTAAAAGCAGGTATTGAAACCTATCTATTTGAACGCAAGTTAGATAACGCTAAGCCCTGTGGTGGAGCAATTCCCCTCTGCATGGTGGATGAATTTGATTTGCCTCCCGAGATCATTGATCGCCGCGTGCGCAAGATGAAGATGATCTCCCCTTCTAATATTGAGGTCAATATTGGTAGCACTCTCAAGGATGACGAGTACATCGGTATGTGCCGTCGTGAAGTATTGGACGGCTTTTTGCGCGATCGCGCTGAGAAGCTTGGCACCAAGGTCATAAACGGCACTGTCCACAAGCTAGAAATTCCTAGCAACGATAAAGATCCCTATACGCTGCATTACGCCGATCATTCCAACGGCACCCTCAAGGGAGATGCTAAAACGCTTCAGGTAGATATGGTAATTGGTGCTGACGGTGCCAACTCTCGCGTAGCTCGGGCCATTGACGCTGGCGACTACAACTATGCGATCGCATTTCAAGAGCGCATTCGTCTTCCCGAAGACAAAATGGGCTACTACGAAGAGCTTGCAGAGATGTACGTCGGCGACGATGTTTCTCCTGACTTCTATGCCTGGGTATTTCCCAAATACGACCACGTTGCTGTCGGTACCGGCACCATGCGGGTCAATCAGGCCAAGATTAAACAGCTGCAAAAGGGTATCCGCGAACGGGCAGCCAAGCGTCTAGAAGGTGGCGAAATCATCAAGGTAGAAGCCCATCCTATCCCTGAGCACCCCAGACCTCGACGCGTCGTTGGCCGGGTAGCGCTGGTAGGCGATGCTGCTGGTACCGTAACCAAGTCTTCCGGTGAAGGCATCTACTTTGCCGCTAAGTCTGGTCGCATGTGCGCAGAAACTATTGTCGAGCTTTCCAACAGTGGCGAACGTGCCCTGAGCGAAACCGAGTTCAAGACCTATATCAAGCGCTGGGATAAGCAGTACGGGGTCACCTACCTGGTACTCGATATTCTGCAGCGAGTGTTTTACCGGTCTGACGCTACCCGCGAGGCCTTTGTGGAAATGTGCGGCGACATAGACGTTCAGAAGCTTACTTTTGACAGCTATTTATATAAGACGGTCGTCCCTGCCAATCCTATTACTCAGATGAAGATCACTGCCAAAACCATTGGCAGCCTGATTCGCGGCAATGCCCTGGCACCAGCTGAGTATTTGCCAGTTGAAGCCATCACCAAGTAAATAACTGGCTTATAGGCAGTCCTCCTTGCTAAACAACCTGCAAAGCCCCGGGAATGATTCATTCCCGGGGCTTTGTGTTTTCTAACCAAGTTTTCTACACAAGCTATTGACTCATTAAAAAAGGAGCCGATATGACTCCTTTCTCTGGACTGTTGATGGTGATATAAGTGCTACAACTCAGAACATACGGCCCAGCATAAAACCCACTCAATACCAACACTTGAATAACGTCCCCTGATGGTTCAAGTCAATGACTTTCTAACTAGCTACACGATTAGAGTAGGACTGATCGTCTTGGGGTAGTTCAAGACAGTAGCCAGCACCATAGACGGTCTTAATAAACTTAGGATGGCGGGGGTCAGGTTCTAACTTAGTTCGCAAATGACGAATGTGAACGCGGATAGTCTCAATGTCATCGTTCGGGTCGTAACCCCAAACTTCTTTCAAAATTTCGCTGGGTGCCACGGTCTGACCGTGGCGCTGAAGTAAGCAGTGCAGCAGCTCAAACTCTAGGTGAGTCAGCTTCACAGTCTGCTCAAACCAAATCGCCTCAAATCGCTCAGGCACCAACGTCAACGGACCATAGTTTAAGATCTCGCTGTGCTTTGCAGCCTGGGGAATTCGATCGGTACGACGCAGCAGCGCCCTAACTCTGGCCAACATTTCCTCAAGCTCAAAGGGCTTAGTGAGATAGTCGTCAGCCCCAGCGTTGAATCCGTCAACCTTATCTTGCGTTTGCCCTAATGCCGTCAGCATTAGAACTGGAATATCTGCTGTTCGCTCATCGCGGCGAACACGCTGGCAAACGGTGAGGCCGTCCACCTTAGGCACCATCAGATCAAGCATGATGAGGTCTGGCAGGAGCTGCCCCGCAAGCGCTTGCCCCTTAAGACCATCTTCAGCTTGACTGACATCATATCCAGCCATTTCCAGGTTAACTGCCACCAGTTCTGAAATAGCAGGATCATCATCGACGACAAGTATACGAGGCATCTTAAAAACAGAGATGTGCTATACGGAATTTAGAAACTCATATCTAGAACATGGATTTCCGACTCGCTTCCCTCAGCAACGTATACATATGTACATTTGTTAAAAAGGAAAACAAATTCTATCCCAAATTTATACTATCGCTACATTCTGTTGCATGAGCAATACTTTAAGATTTGCTTTAAGGTTTGCCCTAATTGTCAGGCAGCTCAGGGCATCTAAACCGCTGGGATCGGCTCATAAGTCGTTTAAAGAGTATCGAAATGTAACGAAAGCGCAATACTAGCCATCCCCGCTAGCACTCAAAGAGAGGCCGAAATGCGCTCTAGAAACCGACATTCCAAAGAAGCATGCCTACTTCAAAATGGACAAAGTTCAATAAATACGCTTTGGTATTAAAACTCCCCAGGTAGGATTCGAACCTACGACCAATCGATTAACAGTCGACCGCTCTACCACTGAGCTACTGAGGATTGTTCAGCTTTATCAATATAGGCAATTGTATGGCAGTTGTGCAAGCAGATTTTTAGAGCACATTATCAATTAGTCATAAGAAGCCTGCTACACAAGACATATAGCACCTGCTCTAATTGCCTGTTCAAAGGCTGTATCCCTTTTTATATAAAGAGTTCAGCATTCGTTACTGAGAGGTCTAAATCTTTCCAAACAAATCTCAAAAGTGCCGGTGAGGAAGTCTGTTTTTCCTGCCTCTCTGAGATAAAAACACTAATCCTCCATCAGATTGGAACGCAATTTGGCCAGTTTGGCCTGCATTTCTGGATTGAGAGACTTGGATAGAAATCGCTGCTTTGACTGTCTTTTAGGCTTTTGGCGATATTTGACCTTCTGTACAGAAAGGTTAACATCCGCATTTAGCTGAGCGGCTGACATCCATTCAGCTCCATAGCCCACAACGGTCAGCCGCTGAGCGCGATCAGAGGTAGCCACAATTAAGCGTTTTTCAAATTTACGAATATCGTTCCGGAACTTAGCGCAGGATATTTCTATGTAGCTATCGGCGGTCTGTCCAAAACTAGTGAAGTGAATAGAGAGGTGCTGAGTAAATTTTTCGATGCGGTGAGCCTGACGCTGCCCATAGGCATCAAAAACGAGTAGCGTTTCAAAACCTCTATAGGCACTGTAGTTAGCCAGGGTTTCAGCCAAGCTAGTCCGCGCTATGTCTAGCCCTTGACCATCTCGCAGCTTAATTAATTCTGGCCAGGCTCCGATGACGTTGTACCCATCGACTAATAAAATTGCCTGCGAGGGAGAAGCGCTCATCTGTGGGTGCTCTGGATAACGTGTAAGCCTGCGGTTCTTATAGCTTAACGTTGGTCACCGACCTGGCAGGTGCTTCTTGAGAAATTTGGGACGTTTTCTTAGGCTAAATGTAGATTTTGTAGTGCTTGCTTGACCTGTTCTGGTGCTCCTTCAGCGGCAACTCGACCTTGTTCCAGTAAAATGGCGCGATCGCAATAGTCCAGCTCGACTAGCCGATGGGTAACCCACAGTGCCGTAATTCCCTGACGTTTTACTAGCTCGCGCACCTGGGCCACTAGCTCTAGCTGGCTATCGGGGTCCAATAGCGCTGTCGGTTCATCAAATAGGAGTACGCGGCAATTTTGAGCCAGGGCTCCGGCGATCGCAACTCGCTGCTTTTGCCCCCCGCTCAGGGCATATATGGGTCTGCGCTTGAGGTGTAAAAGATTTACCGTAGTCAGCGCTTTATCAACTCGCTGTCGTACGGCTTCGTAGGTTAGGTTTTCATCTACAAGCCCAAAGGCGACATCTGCCCCTACCGTCGGCATCACCAGCTGATGATCAGGGTTTTGGAAAACAAAACCCACCGGCCCACTGAGATGAATCGTACCCTGGGACGTATCGAGCAATCCGGCCAGCAATCGTAAAAGGGTCGATTTACCGCTACCGTTAGTACCCAGCAGCATACAGAACTCGCCTGGCTGCACTCGTAATGAGCAACCTGCCAGCACGGATGCCCCTGACTGCCAGTTAAAGTGCAAATTATCAATTGCGATCGCGCAGGACTCGGCCATCTTCGAAGAGCATAATGATTTGGCGTCTATATCTTTGTCCCTATCTATATAGAGAGTTGGGGGCCCAACTTCCATTGATGACAGCCCCAACTCCCCAATTCGGGTTCAGGACTAATCGTTCGCCATGGCAAAAAATCCAGCAGCCTTACCGGAGGACGATACACCACCGGACTTTTCATAAATCTGGACCGCAGCCAGCTCACTGACTAATACGGATAGTTTCTTACCCTCTTGCTTGTCACAGATGAGTTCAACTATGACGGGCTGACCCGTTTTGAGCGCATCTAGAATCGTAGCGTAGGTCTCATTAGCCGCTTCCAGTGTCTGCTTTTGGACCGACATGGGTAGAGCCGTATGCTTCAGCGAAAGTTCAACAATATACATGGGCAAAAAATTATCTGTCTGAGAAATCAGATCTCTAGTATGTCAAAAATGCTCCACAACGCAGGGACCGATTAAGTGACTAGAGCCCCTCAAAAGATCATGATTAAATCCCCTCAACGCCTCTGACTGTCGGCTTTACATTGCAGGGCTATCGGCTGTGCGATCGCACCTAGTCAGAGCCCAAGAAATATTAAAACAAAATGATCACTTATCAAATTGATACTAGCCTTTTATTACGATCCCCCTATAATGAGGAAAATAGTAAAGATACGTAAACTTCTACTTGATAAAGGTACGTGAGTAACCAAGGCATTATTCCGCACTGCGGATTACATAGTTATTTCTCTGCCCTCATCGCCTAGTCAATAGAGTTTTGGTCTTTATGTTACGAAAACCACAGTAAGAGGATTCAACATGACCATAGCAATGGGCCGTGCTGGAGCCAATCGAGGCGTCTTCGACGTCGTCGATGACTGGCTCAAGCGCGATAGATTTGTCTTCGTTGGCTGGTCCGGTTTGCTGCTGTTCCCCTGCGCCTTCTTGGCCATCGGCGGCTGGCTCACTGGTACCACCTTCGTTACGTCCTGGTACACCCATGGACTCGCGTCTTCCTACCTTGAAGGCGCTAAC
>JBHJIL010000050.1:0-39769 GCA_050043465.1 Leptolyngbyaceae cyanobacterium | reverse complement strand
GGAGGCTGTTTGTGTCCATTTGAGAAACTCAATGGCTTCCGATATCATCACGACTGGATGCGTAATTTGTTAATTGCCTCTTCTCTCAATGGACGGAGACCATTGATTAAATCCTCACACACAAACTGAGGTGGAATCAGGCTTAATTTTTAACAAGCCCTAAGCAATTTTCCGCAGGAAGTGTCGTTGCAGAAAATATCATTCTTCAGCGCATCCATCCGTACAGACACCATCGACGTCAAACGATAATGTTTTGCCACTGAGCGGAACATAAACATCGGTTTGAGTCGCCTCGATAAAAGCAGCCGTTCGAGTATCTGGCTGCACTTCACCATTGAGAGTTGCAGGCTCATTGGCATGGGATGCAATCACCGAAGTCGGCTGAATCAGTTCATCGATGACATAGGCGGCTTCAGTCGGGCCAGTGGTAAAGGTATCTCCAATATTAATAACAACTAGCTCAGCGCCATATTGATTGGCAACGACAGTTTCTTGTTCAGCTGTTACCCCCGTATCACCTGAGAGGTACACCACTAAGCCATTAGAGAACGTAATGACATACCCTGTTGGTGGCCCCACATAGGCACTCAATCCGGCAGCAGATAGGCTCTCACCCAGCTCGCCTTCGATAAAGTCACCGCTTAGCCCGTTGGAGTGAACCGCTGGTACTGTCGTAAACTTGACGTCGTCAATCTCACGCGATGCGCCAAAGCGTACGAGCTGAACCGATGCGGGATCACCGCCGAGACCCTCAACTTTATTCGCCAAAAATCTCGACATTTCGCTACCGACAATGATGTTGGCCCCTTTCTCAACAGCTATTTCAGCGCTGTTGGAGTTGGGTATGGTGCTTACATCTGTTTGGGGTTGAGCACAGGTACCGGCGTTTACAGCCGCAATCCGACGATCGCCCAAATGGTCACCATGAACATGGCTGAGAAGCACTACATCAATCTCACCTAGTCTAGGATCGTCTGCTCCAGCAACGGTTCTACCTACATCGTAGAGAATCCGTAGCCCGTTGGGATCTTCTAAAATAAGTGCTCGATCCAATCTGCAGAATTCACCCTCGTGACTACCGAGCGGTGTTATCTTGACAACATCAGATGAGACTGTTTCTGACTGGGCAATGATTGGCTGCGCGGTGAATAGAAGTGCAATCGTTAACAATAGGGCAAACCAGCTGCGTGATGACATTTTAGAATTTTCTCTATGTTAAATATCTGTTTTAACTGTACCGCTTTAGACATCAGCGTGAACCGGCACTCTTAGCTGTTTACATGACTGAAACTGAGGCGTCGTTGGATGAGCGTAATGCTGCGATCGCACCTTTAAAACCAGTGCGATCGCACCCCGTTCTAATCGACTCTCACCTTCCGAGTCAAAATCGCCATCACCTCATTGGGCTGCCCGGTGGGTAGCGGACGGCTCCAGTCGTTGGGTTCAGCGTAGTTGAGCTTGTGCAGCTGCTTGATGGTGCTTTGTACAAAGTTCAACGTGCCAAACAGCATATGCCGCCCGGAGTCGTAAGCAAATTCGGGTAGTGAAGCATGTGAAACTGTGGGCGCAGCTGCGCCCGATGTTGGGTCTTGAAACATGGTTCTGGTCTCCGGTTTGGTTTTTTAGGTGACCAGAACCTAACGCCTTAGCCCCCCACGTAGTGTCGCAAACGCAGAGGGTAGGGCATAATTGACCCCAGCCCGTGGATTGCATGGTAATCCGTGGGTTAGCCATCGGTTAGGTGTTGCTGCACCTGCCGATGGTGCCAAGTTATTAGGTTCTAGTAGAACAGCCGCACTAATGATGTGCAGCATTGAGTCACTGTAAAACGGACTTTAGGGTTTCGTCAACTATGTCGGCAATGTGGAACATCACGTCTAAAGCAAAGGTATTCTGGACACCAACAACGATGTTTGGTGAAGTTATTATTTAACGTTTGGTAAAAGCGGCTGGATTGACGTTTTGACTGTTTGCACACGCAACTAATCAGCATAGCTGACTTCACTCCCCCTGCTGGTTCCTATACAGGTGCTCTAAAGCTCTTTGCTAGCAGGAGGAGTTAGCGGCCACTTTCTTCTCCAATCTTATACGAGAGCCAATTAGAGCTTTACGCTATAGATATCAAAGCTAAAGACTACAATGTCTGGAGGTCATGTACTTTGTCTTTCACCAACCCTAAATCTGTTGTTAGGATTGAGAAAACATTTGAGAATGTGCTGTCTTTTTACAGATGGCACATTAAATATCTGTGTACTGACAAAGATGCGATTCGTATTGAATACGAAATTACTCCACCTGTCTTTATTCCAGATAAAGATGATGTTCTAATGACTTTGACCAGTACCTGGGGGCACGCTCTAGATAATCTAGGTAACGAATATCAAAGTGCGGGTGGAGCTATCGGTCTGTCAAAGACCAAGAATTCGACAGAGGGCGTTATCTCGTTTGTTCCTCTGCCTGATGTCGAGGCTACCTCAATACAGTTTTTTATAGAGATTAAGAGAGGTGAGAAGGGGCCAGATTCAATTGAGTTTTCTGCTTCACTTTCAGAGACTAATCTTTAGGCTTTTATCGCATTGACTAGTTGTCGAGCGCGCAACTAATCCGAAGGAAATAAAGTCGTTAACTAAGGCTTCGTTTGACGATCGTAACGCTGCGATCTCATAAATCGGTGCAGCTATTGCAGAAGCGGTAATGGCGCAATAATTAAACTGGTTTATTTTACTAAACCGTTTAGTAAAATAAATGCTACACTGGCTTCACTGTTTAGTTACAGTCAAGCTAGTCTGATCCCATGGGAGTCAAGCCATCAATTCCTGTGGGATTGGTTTCCTACTGACTTGCCTATGAAACTCTCTATATTAAATCGTTGGGTCAGATTTTTTGGTCTTGTCCTAGCGGTGGTGCTCCTACAGATTCTGTTATTAGCAGCACCTAGCTTTGGCACGGAGCGGGTCTATGCCAATTTTGGCCCCCTGGAACGGTATGTTTTAGTTGAAGATCTGTTTACCTATGCCCGCACGGGGGAGCTGCCTAGCGAACTGCAAATATTACGCCGCTTTCTGTCGCCTGAACAGCTAGAACAGCTGCGCGCTGGCCTGTCAGTCAGCGCTGATATTGATGTGGTGACCGTTTCTCAGTTTTTATACACGGCTCAGGGAGAGGCAATTTTAGAGTGGCTAGGAGAGTTAATCCAAACTGAAGGGCGACAAAATGGGGCTTTGGCCGTTCGGGGAGCGTTGATTTTAGCAACGGCTGATTCTGATGGAGGGTTGAATGCATTAAACGTGCTCAAACATTTTCCGACCCAGGGAGCGCGCGTCGATCTGCGACGACTGTTGGGCATTGCCAGAATGGCTATTGAGGAAATCAATCAGACCAAAGCCGTGACGGCACAGATTTTTGACCAGGCAAAAGCTGATGACGCAGGCGCTGACTTGGTATTCCGCAATCTGGCCTCTCAAGGGCCTCATGCCTCAGATATCGTTACCCTTGAACAAACAACATTACCCACCGACCTTTATCTCCCCGCAGGAGAAAATTTACCCCTGGCGATACTGTCCCATGGGTTAGGGGGCGATCGCACCACCCTGGCCTACCTGGCTAGACACTTAGCCTCCCACGGTTTTGCGGTTGCCGTGGTCGAGCATCCCGGCAGCAGTGCTGAACAGATTAGCGAGCTGCTGAGTGGTCAGGTGGGTGAGGCGGTTGAACCAGAAGAGATGGTCCGACGCCCCATGGATATTCGGCTATTGCTGGATGAGCTAGAAACGCTGACCCAAACTGAGCCGACCCTACGGAACCGTTTAGATTTTGGACATGTGGGCCTATTGGGGCAGTCGATGGGGGCTTACACCACATTGGCCCTGGCCGGGGCGACGATTAGTCCGGATACGTTAGAAGAGAGCTGTCCGCCCCAAATTAATCAGCTCAATCTGTCGCTACTGCTGCAGTGTTTGGTGCTGTCGCTGCCGCAGCCTGTGCCCATGTTGCAAGATGAACGGGTGAAGGCTGCGATCGCAATCAACCCGCTCGATAGTGCCGTGTTTGGCCCCGCAGGTATGGCCAATATCCAGATTCCTACCATGATTGTCTCAGGCAGTGACGACACGGTAACTCCAGCCCTGGCAGAACAACTTCGTCCCTTTACCTGGTTCAATGTGCCAGAGCGCTATCTGTTATTAATGGAAGGGGGTACTCACTTTTCTGCGATCTATGATCCGCAGGCGAGTGAAGACTCAATCGCCTTACCAGAAGAAGCTTTAGGCCCCAACCCCCAGCTGGCTCAAGATTATATTAAGGCGATGAGTGTGGCGTTTCTCAAAACCTATCTAGCAGAGGACGAAACCTATCGTCAGTATTTAGACTCGTCTTATATAGCAGGTCTCAGTCAGCCTGAGTTGCCTGTAGTTTTAGCGCATGATGTGACGATTGAAGATTAAACAACTACTACAGGTCAGCTTACTGAGGAGAAGATTTCCCATTCATTTCTATGGCCGCCCTTTCATATATGTTCTTGCTATCAGTGTGACCGTGAAGCAACGTATAAAAGCAAGGGATGATAAACAAATTCAGCAGTGTTGCCAGCGATAGCCCGGAAAAAACAACCACACCCAGCGGCTGCAAAAATTCTGAGCCCTGACCAATGCCAAGGGCTAAGGGAAACATTCCTAGCACGGTGGTAATGGTGGTCATTAAAATAGGGCGGAGCCGCTGAGGCGCGGCTTTGAGCATGGCGGTGAGTCGAGTGCATCGCTCTTGTGCATAAATCTGATTGGCCAGCTCTACCAAAATGATGGCGTTGTTGACCACAATGCCGACCAGCAGTACTGCGCCGACAATTACCGTTGCCCCAATGGCCGTTTGGGTGATAAACAACCCCAAAATCCCGCCTGCTAAGGCCAGGGGTACCGTTAGCATGATTACCAGCGGATCGATCAGCGAGTTGTACTGAACGGCCATGACCGTAAAGACCAAAAAGGCAGCCAGACCGCCCAAAATTCCCAGCCCGTCTGTGATGGCAGCGTTGCTTTGGGCACTAAAGCTGGGTAGGAGAGTTACCCCGTCAGGTAGGGTGACGGTGGCTAGTATCTGGTCAACTTCGTCTAGGGCTGCGCCCAGGCTGGCCCCATCGCTGAGGTCACCTTCAATAATAAAAACCTGACGCTGACTAATGCGCTGAATTTCGCCGGGAGCCTGACCCTTTTCGATGCGGGCAACGTCGCCCAGACGGACAAGTTGGCCATTGCCGTTGAGTAAGGGTAGCTGAGCCAGTTCAGCCGGATTTTGAATCAGGTCATCTGGGGTTTGCAGTCGCACGTCCACCAGCCGATCACCGCGCTGCAGCTGTGTAGGTACCGCCCCCGAAAGTACCGTCTGCCCTGTCTGGCCGATGGCCTCAGCTGAGAGACCTAGGTCGGCAGCGCGCTCCCAATCGGGACGAATTTGGAGTTCTGGCTGGGGCGGGTCGGCGTCGGGTAAATAGCTAGCCAGGGTGGCCTGGGCGTCTAATGCCTCAAGCACCTGGCCTCCAGCTGCCTCAAGGGTGTTTGCATCAGAGCCCTGCAAGATGACATCAATACCGCTGCGCACAGGCGAGTTGTTTAAGATCAGACCGCGCACTCTGCCGGGCGATACCCGCATCCGGGTATTGACCAGATTAAACTGTCTAAATTCTTGGGACATGCGATCGCTAAATTCCTCGACATTGGTCCCTGGTACCAGCGTCAGAGTACTGGAACCCCGCAGCGCATTTTCACTGGTATTACCCCCAAAGAGAAACCCGCCTGAGGTGCTAAAGGCATAGTCAACTTCGGGCTGTGCCAGCAGCAGCTGATCCACCGCGCTCATTACCCGGCGGTTTTCAGCCACCGTTGTACCGGGGGGAAACTGGACGCGCACATTGGCCTGCCCGGTGGCAATGCTGGGTAAAATCTCTTGGGGAATTTGGCCCACCATGAGAAAGCTGCTGCCACCAAAGAGGATGAGTGCGATCGCAACCACTATAACCCTGTGTTTAAGCACCCAGCCCAGTAGCTTGCCATACTGTCTCGTCAGGCCCTGTAGCCGACTATCAAACTGACGAATCAGCCACACATTCGCCACACCGCTAGACCCGCGTACGGCCAACAATCGTGAGGTCAGGGCTGGCACCACCGTTAGCGCTACGATAAGCGAGGCCCCCACCGCAAAGCTCACCGTGAGCACCAGCTCATTAAACAACAGAGCAATAAACCCACCAATCAGCAAAAACGGTAGAACCGCTACTAAATTTGTTGTTGTTGAGGCAAATAAAGCCGACTCCAGCTCTTGACTGCTGATCTCGGCCTGACGAACCACCGGCATGCTGTTATGCTGAACATTTTTAACAATATTTTCTAGCATGACAATGGCGTTATCCACCACAATGCCAACACCCAGAGCCAGCCCCCCCAAGCTAAATACGTTGCGTGAGAGACCATACAATCCCATTAATAAAATTGCGACAAGGGTAGCCAGGGGAATGGCGGTCACAATAATAAATGTTTGCCGGAGCGACCCAAGAAACAAAAGCACGGTCAGACCGGCTAAACCGGCTCCAGTCAGGCCAGAGATCGCCACATTGCGAATGGAATTTTGAATAAAAATAGACTCGTCTAAGGTGGCATTGAGCACAAGATCGTTTGGAATCAGACCTGACTCTCTGAGATCCGCTAGCTTTTGTTTGACCCCATCAACAACCGCGATAGTGTTCGCTGTTGGCTGTTTTTGAATGCTCACCTTGACTGCAGGCTCACCGTTAAGGTCCACAAAAATACGCTGTTCTTCGGTACCGTCGATTACCTCGGCAAAGTCGCGCAGATAAACCTGTTGCTCGGAGCCCACAGCCCCCACTTCAAAGATTAAGTTACGAATTTCATCGGCACTCTGATATCGCCCAGCCACGCGGGTTAAGGGTTCGCTATCGGTCCCTTGAATGCGGCCTCCAGACGTATCCTGATTGCGTTCGGATAGGGCGTCTAAAACATCTGTGATGCCCAGACCTAACGCCTGTAATCTTGCCGGGTTCAGATTGATACGAATCTCTTCTTGCACACCGCCTGAAACATCTACGCTGGCCACACCGGGGACAGTGGTTAACTCGCGGGACAGTTCCTGGTCAGCAAATACTCTTAATTCCACACCCTGCAGTGAGGGTGAGGTAATCGCTGTTTCGTAAACCGGTAGCTGAGATGGGTCAAACTTAAACAATCGGGGCTGTTCGACTGCGTCGGGAAGACTGTCCAGAGACCGGTTGAGCGCCGCTGTGGCATCGTTTAGCGCCTGGTCAATATTGCCCCCCGGCTCAAAATAAAGGTCTAGTCGTATCTGTCCTTCTCGGGTTTGAGACACGATCTGCACAACGCCTTCGGTGGCAGCCAGGGCTTCTTCTAGGGGGCGCGTCACTTCATCAACGGCTACCTCCGGTGAGACTCCTGGGGCATCCGCTCTCAGGCCAATGCGGGGATAGGTAATCGATGGCAGCAGATCCACCGGCAGCTGTTGGACAAAAAATAAACCCAGCACAATTATGGCAACGGTTAGCACCAGGGTGGCAATGTGTCGACGAATGGCAACGGTGCTGAGGCTTAAGCCATTGCCTGTTGGTGAGTTGGCGTAAATTTTGTCTAAATCTGATGAAACAGCGGGCCGTACCATTAAGTTTAAAGTCCTGTGTTAGACGGTCTTATTCAGATAAAATGCTCAAACGTATGGCCTGTCCTGATGTCAGCGGTTGATCGCTCTGGGCCACAAAGGACTCACCAGGCACTAATCCAGAGAGAATTTCCACCCGATCTTGATTTTGCACTCCGATATTCACCGGGCGGGCAACGACCTTGGCCTGGTCGCCTTCGCCTTCAACAACAAACACCGTGTCGCTGTTTTCGCCTATCGTTAGGGCACTTGCGGGCACCACCACCTGAGTTTGCATACCAGCAGAAAACCGCACTCGCGCCAGCAACCCACTGCCAATTTGTCCGTCTGGATTTGGCATACTTACCTGCACAGGCACCAGCCGAGAGGTGGCATCGGCAACCGGGGCAATGCGCTCAATTTGTCCCACAATAGTCCCTTTATCTGGAAAGGCGTCCAGCGTTACTTGGGTAGGCTGACCCACGCTAAGTCGGCCAATGTCTAACTCTGAAACCTCCACCGTTACGTCCAAACGACTGAGGTCCCCCAGTTCTAAAACAGTGTCGCCCGATTCAACAAAGTCGCCGATATCCACCTGCCGAGAAAGAACAACTCCGGTGAGAGGCGAGCGCAACTCTGCATAGGAAAGCTGCTGCTGAGTTTGGGCTAGCACAGCCTGCTGGGCATCCACTTGATTTTCTGCAGCTGCAGCTGCCTGTTGTTGCGCATTGACCTGAGCCTGGGCCGAAAGCACGGCCTGCTGAGCATTGGTCACCGCTAGCTCAGCGGCTTCGGCTTCCTGTTGCGAAATTGCCCCCTGGGCGGCCAGACTCCGTAGTCGGACCGCATCTAGCTGAGCCTGATCTAGGGTAGCCTGGGCCTGCACTACAGCTGACCGGGCGTCGCTAATGGAGACTTGGGCCTGGGCTGTTTCGGCTTGTCTAGCGGAGAGTTCGGCCTGGGCTTCGTTCAGATTGGCGGTTTGCAAATTCCCATCCAGTCGAGTGAGGACATCTCCCTGGGCGATTGCATCTCCTATATCCACCGACAGGTTAATTACTGTGCCGTCTGCTTGCGATCGCAGCGTTACCTGCTGATTGGGTCGAGTTGTCCCGGTATAGGTCAACAATCCGACAACAGACCCAGTTTCTGCAGTGGCTGTCTGAACAGCTACCGGTCCATCAGGTTGGGCTCGCCGCCCCGACTCTGGCTGAGCTGAGCTTGGTGCAAGCAAACCACACCCTGAAACTGCGACTAACGGCAATAACAATCCTATATGAATTGTGTCCCACCGAGAATATTTGAGAATGCCCATAGCTGTGAGTAAACAGATCAGTACCCTTGTGTTTCTTGTTTTTAAGGAACAGAAATCCAATAACATGCCGATTTCTCCCCTCTTGGGAGGGGTGCCGAAGGCGGGGTGGGTTTCGATCACTAGCGCTAACGGTTAACCCACCCCAACGCCCCTCCCAGGAGGGGAAAAGGTATCCCAACTTGTTTTAACAAAATTGTGGAAATTATTAAATTCTCGTTCCTAAGTACCAAAACAAACATGAATAGTCTCTACATTGGGTCTATCCAAATTCTCAGACAGCTGCCCTATCTCAGATTCACCTATTCCCTGCCGAGAATTATGGAACCTTGACACTATTCACCATAGCGTTGAGGTTACATTTAGACGTGTGCTAAACGTCATAATCTAGGGGTACCTTTTGACCTGTGCATTTAATCACCCGACCTTTCTATGTACAGACGTTCCATGGAACGTCTCTTCAACACCCATTGTCGGAATTTATTGATAGCTCGCTTCTCAACTCAAACCATTCTCTACTGCATATATTGCTGCCTGGGTGCGGTCTCTTAACTCTAATCTCATCAAAATGTTCGAAACATGATTTTTAACAGTACCTTCGCTCACGTTAAGCGCTTGGGCAATCCCCTTATTTGTGGTTCCTTTAGCGATTAGCTTGAGTACATCTAACTCTCTTGCGGTTAGCGGGGTCTCAATTTTAGGTCTGACAGGTGCTGGCTTATTTTTGAGAGCGCCTATTAGCTTACCTGCGACTTCGGGGGCTAGCTGATACACACCCGCATGGGCCAGCTGAATCGCCTGCACCAGGTCTTTGGGAGGAATATCTTTCATCAGATAGCCACAGGCTCCGGCTAGGAGCGACTGCATAATATACTCTTCGTCATCAAAGGTGGTGAGCATAATCACCTGACAATCGGGTAGGGCTTGTTTGATCTGGGTTGTTGCTTCTACACCATTCATTTCTGGCATTCGCACATCCATTAGGATGATATGCGGCTTTAGCTCCAGGGCTTTTGCGATCGCATCCTGCCCATTTTCCGCCAGCCCCACCACCTCAATCACCTCTGCTAGCTCCAGCAAAGAGGCAATCCCTTCTCGAATCAGATACTGATCATCAGCCAGCAGAACGTTGATGGTCATGGGGCTGCACCTATAGCCAAATCTGACTGAGCATTTACCTGAGGGATGCTGGCTGTGAGAGTTGTTCCTTGGGGCTGACTCCTAATATCGAGATTGCCCCCCACTAAGCTCAGCCGTTCTTGTAAGCCGATCAATCCCTGGGTTATGAGTTCCTGCTTTGTTGTTTCCCAACCGGCCACGTCAAACCCACAGCCATTATCTGAGAGTTCTAACTTAGCCTGGTGGGGCTCAAACGTGAGCACTATCTTCACCTGAGTTGCCCCGGCATGTTTGTGCACATTGGTAAGACCCTCTTGAATCACTCGATATAACGTCATCAGCTTTAGCCTGCTATAGCTTGAGCTATCTCCTGACTGGTACAGCCTCAGCTCAAGTTCACCATAGTCCATCCGTCTAAGTAAACCCTCTAGGGCTGCTTCAAATAAGAAGGGTTCACTGTCCTGACGTAAGCTGCTGACCGATTCACGTACATCCTTCAGAGCATCTTGTACCGCTCGCTGTGCGTGTTTTACTGCTTCATAGGCACGACTTTGGTCTCGTCTTCGGTAGGCATTGGCTTTTTCAAGCTGAATGTTAATTGCGGCTAGATGATGCCCCAAACTGTCGTGAATATCTCGGGCGAGACGATTGCGCTCCTCAGTCGCTGCCAGGTCAGCGACACGGGCAGAGTAGTGCTTTAGCTCTGTGTGGGAGGCTTCTAAAGAGACTAACAGATCTGTTAGCTTTTGCTGTGCTTGAATCGCTTGGGATAGGGTACGGGCTAATAAGAGTGTAAAAAACAGCATAATCAGAGACCCCATGCCCTGATCAATCAGCCTGCCGCGCAGAAATGGGTTTTCTTTGAACAGGGTAGCTGATGTTCTATTACCTATGAGTTCCGGGGGCGGTGGGGGCGGCGGGGGCATACCCATGCCGCCAAAGTCAGACAGACGCAGCCCTATTAGGGCTGCTACTCCCAAGATCGCTAGCAGATAGCTCAACCGTTGATTCACCGCTAAGTAGCTGTATAACAAAACGGGTAAGAATAGAATCTGTGAGTAGGAAAGATCGGTGACTAAACAGGCCCCGATAAACAGAAAAAGTCGGGCCAAAAAGGGACCAAGCTCGATCCTATTGGCAATCCCAAAACTGCTGCTCCCTACAGTGTGTAGTTCAAGAACGATGAGAGTAAGTACTGCGATTGCAAATATTAAAAACCGATAGTTCTCTGGCCCATCGACAATCGATCTAGGGCCGATACCGCCGTATATCCAATCGATGAATCCTGCTACAAGTACAGCAACATACACCGCTAGAGCAATCAAGCGATAACGCCGATAGAGCAAGTTTAATGTCTGAGCCATTTGAGAAAACCTGAGCACAGATTGCGATCGCTGAGGGAGCGTGAATCAGTCTAGAGCTGTGACTAAACTTCTCCCAGCTAAACCCATGCCAGCGATGCCCACAGATTAACCCTAGCAAAAAGGAATAGAAATCCAACGTTTATCGTCTGACCAGTTGGCAACTTTAGCCATTAGACCCATGACCAATGGCTAGCCTGATTTAGCCATTGGTCACATGACTATCCATCGCACCTGTTGTATGCTCAGACCCACATACAGCCCATGCGATTATGGAAGATCTTTTGATCCCAGGGCTATTGTCTAACATCTTGTTAGAAGAATGAGACTTTTCTATTCGCATCTTAACCTTGAGAAAGGAGATTTTTCGTGACTAGCCAATATCAGGCTGCATCACACTTACTCAGCGTAGGCATGATTTTTGTATTTGTCTCGGCCTGCCAGACACAGACAGCTGGAGAATCCGCAGGTAGCGATGCACTCTCAGAGGAGCCTGCCCCTGCAGATTAGAAGATGACGCTGTCTACTCCCGACGGACTGCCTGATTCATCCCAGATATAAGTTCTGTGAATATGGGTGCGATCGCGTAAATCCTCTCGCTAAGATTCGGAGGTGATCGATCTACATCAGTGGGTCTTCCCTTGACATCTAGCCAGCCGTGGCTGCAGCCCTAGCAGTCATATCGATATGGAAACTCCTGAAACCCTAAAACTCAATCCTGTAAACGCTGTTCATGCTCAGCCTCAGGCTAAGTATGGAGCCAAAAAGCTAATCATTTTAGAAGCAGGGGGGACCAGTCTGGTGGGCTCTTCGCTGACGCAAAACATCATTGTTGATGGGCATTTGGATAGAGATCCTATGAATACATCGTTTGCTCCTGACGGTGAGCATATTGATGTTGAACTCTCGGGTGCTCAAATTAGCGCATCTACCTTTATTGGTCATTATCCAGGATTAAATGCAGACGCGCTGGATGACAGCCATCCTACGGTTATTAGCAACAGCCGGTTTGTGCTGGTACAGGGGCGAGGATACAAGTTCCAGATAGTGACGCCAGTCGGTCAGCCCGTTACTGAGTACCAGCCGGACTCTGTGGGTAAAGGACCTAATCTGAGTCGAGCCAGCTTTAAACAAGCCGATCTAACCGGCACAGACTTTACGGGTTGCAACTTAGAGAGCACCGACTTTACTGCTGCTGATTTAAGCGGCTGTAATTTTACTGGGGCAAACTTAGCTAAATCCAGCTTTAACGGCGCAAATTTGTCAGAGGCTATACTGACAGGTGCTAATCTGGCTGGTGCTGACTTTAGCTCTACGATAACGTCTGAATCCACCAACTTTAGTCACACCTATTTAGCAGGTGCCAGGTTCTACTGTTTGGGTGGCGAAAAATTTGCCTATCTAGGCTGTTTCCACGGTGCTATCTTTGCTGCCGGAGAGAAACGTATTGAAGCCGCCAATGCCGACTTTAGTCAGATTTCCGATCTAGTTGACGATCAGTTTGCCTGCTACTACAAGTCTGAAATTGTCTTACCCCTTCGGGTGAGCTGTCGCTCTACCAACAGATTTACCGAAGCCAGGGATGCTGCCCCCGCTAGCCCTTCAGTGGCTACATCGACGGTTTCTGCGGCTGCCTGGGAAGATGGCTACACGGACTAGGGCGCTTGTCGCAGCCTAACGTGACCTGAGCCGCCCGATTTTTAAGAAAGCTAAACAGTTCTTATTTTTCTGTGGCCACAAGTATTTAGAGTAGCCTAAGTACGTCTATAACTTTGCGAGCCAGCACGTATCCTAGCGGCAATAAAGACATTTTTGGATATGCCATGGTTAAGCCAGGTGCGCAAAACAACCTAAAAGCAACGAACACCCATCCTTTAAAGGAGAAAACATCAAGCACCCATAAGCCCAAGAGCAGAGCGGCCAAACGTAAGGCTATCAAAGTTAAAGCAGCTAAAAAATTGGTCAATCAAGTAGCCACTATCCCTATGACGAAAAAAAAGGCCAAATCTGCAAAAAAGTCAGCTAAACAGACAGCTGTAAAAGCTCAGCAAGTCTCATCCGCTGAGCAGCTTACATCTAGTAAAAAGAAGAAGCTCAGCAAGTCTGTTTATAACGCTGAGCTAGAGCGGCTACAGCTAGAGCTAGTCAAAATGCAGGAGTGGGTTAAACATGAGGGGCTTAAAGTTGTCGTTATTTTTGAAGGACGTGATGCGGCTGGTAAAGGCGGTGTAATCAAGCGCATTTCTGAATGTCTCAATCCGCGCGGCTGTCGTATTGTTGCGCTAGGAAAACCCACAGATCGAGAGAAAACTCAATGGTATTTTCAACGCTATGTCAGCCAGCTTCCTGCGGCGGGTGAGATTGTTCTTTTTGACCGCAGCTGGTACAACCGGGCAGGTGTAGAGCGAGTGATGGGCTTTTGTACCCACAATGAGTACACCGAGTTTATGCGTACCTGTCCCGAATTTGAACATATGCTACAGCGTTCGGGCATTATCCTGGTCAAGTATTGGTTCTCGGTGAGCGATAAAGAACAGGAAAAGCGCTTTCAAGCTCGGATCAATGATCCAACCAAGCGATGGAAGCTGAGCCCGATGGATTTAGAGGCACGGGGTCGCTGGGTCGAGTATTCAAAGGCAAAAGACGACATGTTTGCCATGACCGATACGTCAAACTCTCCCTGGTATGTCGTTGATGCCGATGACAAAAAGAGAGCCCGACTCAACTGCATCAATCACCTGCTTACCCAAATTCCCTATAAAGAGCTGCCCTACAAGCCCATTGTATTGCCTGAACGACAAGGGGCGATTGACTATCAGCGCCCTCCCAAGGATACACAGCGGATGGTGCCAGCGCAATTTTGAGAGATGTCATCTTCGATTACGCCCCCATGACGGGGGCGATATAACACCTGCCAGCGACCGACCCATTCCGTGTTGGGATAGTTTATTTTGATCCACTGCCAGCGAGTGGGCAGGTCGCCCGGTATGACCATGACCGACGGCGCTGCCATCAGCCGCCGCAGATGGCGATTAGCGCTAGGGCTGTCCAGATGGAGCCAGCGCCCTGTCTGTGCTGTCTGAAAATGGGTCTTGCGGGCGATGCTATCGTCGATAGTGATAATGTCTTTGTTGAGACCAAAGGCAAGGGATGGCAGTGTCTCGTTGTAAACCAAGACAGGTAGGCTGTCTAGCCGCTGTTGTTGAATCACTTTAGAGACGCTGTTCGTACTCTCTTTCCACGGACCATTAGCGTCTACATAGTAGCCAGCGTACAACAGCAGCATGAGCGATGGCACAAGCGCCATGACCACTAGACGTAGCCTTACTCGAATAGAACGGTAGAGCACGATCACAAAGAACAGCGTGCCCAAGGCCATAATAGCCATGGGCCACGTGGTTTTCAGTGGCTGCCCGAGAAGCTGGTAGCCAAGCGGAACGACAAGGGCCACGATGCCAAGCGTGCTATAAATTTGTGCAAACCAGCGGCTATAGAACCCCACATATTGTTCAGACAACAAATGGACGAGATAGCTAACAAGAATTGAAAACCCAGCGATCAAAGGTAGCAGTCCCGCCAGGGAGACACTTCCCGTCAGAGTATAGAACCCCAAAGGCAGCAGCAGCCAGCAGATGGCCACCTGTAAAACGTTGGAGTTTTGCCACAGGGGCGCTGCCGCCAGATTGGGAGCAACGACGATCCACCAGGGCAAACTTCCTACCAAAAAGCTCGCAACATACTGCCAGCGCGGATGCATAGGAGCCCCTAATAATGTCTCCTGCCAAAATACTTGGCGGCTAAACAACCAGATGTTTGGCACGTGGTCATTGGCATGGGCAAACCAAATAGCTACTAGCACTATACCCATCGCTACAGCACCCAGAGCGTGTCGCCAGTGAATCCAATAGTTACGGGGGCCAAAAGCTAGAACGTAGACGCCCATAGTTAGGGGCAGTACCAGGCTGGGCAGTCCGCTGCAGAGCAGACCCATCGCTACAGCAACGGACAGTCCGTATAGGGCAGCTGGCAGTTTCTCTAGGTGGTATAGCAAAATACAGTAGATCGCCCCTAGCTCAAGGGTTGTTAAAAACACATCGGCAGACAGATAGCGGCTGCAGGCTAATACCAGCGGACAGGAAAGATAAATGAGTCCGGCAAATAGCCCTATTTGCGGTGAGCCAAACAACCGTCTGGCGATACGGTCAACAAACACCACCTGGGCAATAATGCTGAGCTGAATAAAAAAGCGAGCCCCAAAGGGATTAACTCCCCATAGTTTCATACCTAGACTGGTTAGCCATAGGGGCACAGGCAGCTGGCTAAAGTCGTTGACCCCTAGCAGCCGTGGATGCATAAAATTTTGCTGGGTCAGCATGTCGCGACTGATGTCGGCAATGGCACCCTCCGTGCCGGTAGTGATCACCCATAAATGTGAATTAAACAGCAGCACAATCAGCACTACTGCTATCAGTAGATAGAGAAATCGATCAGACCGGACAGGCTCCGTCATCAGTGAGCGCAGCCAGGCTATTGAACGGGTATGGGGCTTGAACGCAGAGGGGGTAAGGGCCTAGAAGGAAAGCGTCTGGGCGCTATTCTACGAGGTGAGGACGTGGGACTATTGCTCAAACAAATAGAACGGAGGCGAGGCGTGCGTACTGTAAATGGTAAAGGTCGTCTATTCAGCAGAGGGAGTGCTCTTGAAGCACCATTTAACGTATCGCTATATTCTGTTGACATCTGGTTGGCTTGGGCGATACTGCCTGTACGCTCGTATAGCTCGATAAGATTAGAGACTACACCGTACTTACTGATTCTGTAATACGAATCGGGGGCGTTTTCTATGCCATTTAGGAGTGCTAGGTACTGTCCGATAGCTTCTGAATCATTACCCAGCTCTTGCTGAGTTCGAGCTAAGGTGTAACGGGCATCGGCTAGCCAGGGTTCGATCCCCTGTAGCTGATTAAATCGTGTGGTGACTAGACCGCCGTAGCTGAGGGCCTGGTCATAGCTGGCGTCGGTAAAAGCCTGCTGGCTTAGCAGCGTAAGGGCCTGGGCTTCTCCGGATGGATAGTTGTTTAGACGGCTGAGTTCTAATACCCGCTGTGAGAGTTCAATAACAGACGCGGAATTTTTGTTATCGATTGTGTTTCTGAGAAATGTAGCGTCGGATAGCAGTCCGTCGATCTCGCTGATGGCCCCGAGCCGCTGTCGTACGTCGGTCAAACGCTCCAGGGTAACTGTGGCCTCGTGGCTCTCGCTGGGGAGAAGGCTAAGGCGCGATCGCAAAAATTTGGCCTCTGTCTCAGTTGAGAATGTCTCATTGATCGCAGGCGGCATTGTCTCTAAATTTTTAAGGGCGCGATCGTAAAGCTCCAGCGCCTGTTCTGGCTGTTCTTTTCTGACATGCCAGTCGCCTAGCACGCTCACCCATCGTTGATAGGCAGACAGTTTGTCATTAAGATTAAAGTCACGCTGGGGTAAATCAAACCGAGCCACCGCCTGAATCGCCCATCGCATCGCTTCGTCATCTCGACAGGCCGACCAGTTGACCCCATGGAGCGTATCCAAAATTTCTAGGCTTTTATCGGTGTCACCGATCTCGTCGTAAGCCTGTAGCGCCTGTTCATAGGCTGCCGTAGTAGCGTCTATATCATTGCCGTTGCGATCGAGACGTTCTGCAGATTCTAGTAGAGCCCCTGCCTGTAGTTCAGCGGCCGATTGAGCCAGGACGCGATTACTCGCGAGCAGACTTGTCAATACGGCAGCAGCGATACATAAACGCAGGAATTTCATAGGGTTGCTTGGCAATATCACCCGCTAGCATAGCTCTCAGCTGTCTAGAGAGCTATGGGCCTCGTTGCACTCGTTTACAGTGGCTGCAGCACAAATCTAAAGTCCTAAAAAAACAGCCGGGCAGACAGTTCTCTGACCATCTACCCGGCTAGCTCCCTGCCAAGGACTTTGGGATAAGGATTCTATAAGGTTAAAAACTGATGCTGCAGAGATGTTCTATAGAACCATCTGTGCGCCGATCGCTGAGCACTTTAGTAATAGTTGCCAATCTTGCGATGGTGAACGGCTGTAATTGCCTCATCCTTAGAGACTTTACCGTCTTCAACCGTACAGTACACCAGCCAGTGGTCGCTCAGCTCCATCCGTGTTGTGACAGTACATTCCAGATAGGCCAGGGCGTCCGCCAGAATGGGTGACTTGTTGTTGGCCGGGCGGGTGCGAATGCCAGCAAAGCGGTCAGCACCGGGGGGAAAACGCTTGAGGAAGTGCTTCATCAGCGGCAGGTGATTGCCTTCTTCAAGAATGTTCAGCACAAAGGTGTCGCCCACCTGCATCAGAGACTCAATTGCCCGGTCCTTGGCCACTGCAATGGTAAAGCCCAATGGCTTAAAGCTGGCCTGGGAAATCCAGGAGGCGAGCATAGCGCTGGTGACTTCTCCTTTGGCCGCCGTGATAATGTACAGACCGCTACTAATGCGACCCAGCGCCTTTTGTAGGTCGGCGTCCAGATTTTTAATCTTTTTGATTTTCTTGGCCTGAGCCAGCTCCTGACCCAGGTCGGTGCCGGTCTCGTCGCACAGCTGGTAGAGCGCTTCCGATGGTGTATCTTTAACGCGAATGGGGTCAAAGGCCGATTTTAGGTCAAGATCCTGCAGCTTGCTTTGCAGCGTATCAATGGGTTCATCGTCACCACCGTAGGATTCAAACAGACCAAAGGCTTGCTTATTGTTGACGGCGGCCAAAATAGAGCTTAGAGCTGTCTGTATTTCTTCGGCTCCCTGGCCCGATGACGGCGGCATCCCCATGAGAATTCCCTTGGCCCGACCCACTAGCTCCGTCACATCGTGGGGGTCAGCCAGACGCATGTCCATCATTTCGACGGCCACGCCGGTCTTGGTGACGCCTTTGGCTAGAGCTTGGGAGATGCGATCGCAATATCCATAGTCCGACACATAAAAAATCGCCACCGTGTTTTCAGCTTTGCTTTTCTCATTGCTCCAGCGGCGATAGCGCTCGGTCAGCTCTTCCAGGTTGTGGCGCAGCAGTGGGCCATGACCTGTAGCGATGGTACTAATATCCCCCAGCTTGTCCATCCGCTTCATCGCAGAAATTACCGAGCGGGCATTGGGCGCCATCAAACATTCGTAGTAAAAACGAAAGTCAGGAGACAGCGCGTCTAGGTCTTCATCAAACGTGTCGTCGGTGCAGTAGTGGGCTCCAAACGCATCACAGGTGTAGAGAATCCCAGTCTTTTGGTCGTAGGTAAAAATCGTATCCGGCCAGTGCAGGTTGGGGGCGCTGACAAACTCCAGCACGTGTCCGTTACCCAGGTCCAGGGTGTCACCACTTTTCACCAGCTGAGACTCAAAGGGCTGGTGGACCAAATCCTCAAGGAATTTGACCGCGACTTTAGCACCTACCACCACCGCCTGAGGAGCGATGTCCAGTACATCTTTGACTAGGCCACTGTGGTCTGGCTCGGTGTGGCTAATGACAATATAGTCAATCTCTTTCGGGTCGATTAGTCCCTGCAGCGCGTCCATATAGAGCTGCTGAAACTTAGCGTGGGACGTATCGATTAGAGCCGTCTTCTCCCCGCGCACGAGGTAGGAATTGTAGGTTGTGCCATTCTGCAAACCAAACTCAATATCAAACCGGTCCCGGTCCCAATCTAGGGAGCGAATGACGGTCGTATCGTCTGCCAGATTTTCTGTCGCCAGAGTCAGACGCTTTTCAGCTGAGTTAGCAAGGGGAGCAGCTACAACCATGGGATCACTTCCTATATGCTTCAATAGGGCGTTCTACAAAACGCACAACTTTAACAACACTGATGTTGCTTTAGTCTTTATTGTGTCGCAAAACCCTAACTTTTGCAGCTCATTTTTCTAAATTAGCCAATAAGAAAACGCTATATCAGCCCATTGCATCCCGACTGCTTGCTCTTTCTAAATGACTGACTAAATGTCTGAGAGAACGACTGACTGGAAAGTTTTTGCGAGAGATCCTTATGCAAACAGAGTGGCAATGGCACAGCTAAAACCGGGAAGAATCGGACTGGTCAACGTATCTGTAGAGTAAAGCGTTAGGACCTTGACTAGCTGTCCTTCCTCACGACGGTAGATTTCAGCCAGCCCCAACTCTCGATCAAAAATCCAATACTCCACGACACCCTGGTTGGAATAGAGTTTGAGCTTAGTTTTTTGGTCTCGTTCTTTATCTTTCTGAGATTGTGACAGCACCTCAATCATAATTTCGGGTGCTCCGGTAAAATGCCCAGACTCGTCTAACAACAGGTTAGCTCTGGCGTTGCTAATCCAAACAACATCTGGAATTACAGCATCCGTCGATGAAAAGATCACTCCTGGAGCAAATGCAGCTCGACCCGTACCACTTTGCTTGGACCAACTCCGCAGCTCGGAATAGATTGCCCCAGCCACATCCTGATGGTCCACATGGGGCGCGCGGGACATGTGCAAAGCTCCGTCAATGATTTCATAGCGGTTGCCATTGTCAGGAAGACCGTCTAGGTCTTCGACCGTCCAACGCATCGGTTGAATTTTAGTCGCGGTCATGACGCTGTCCAGGATACGGCTTTAATCCAAGTGTAGTAGAGTTTCATCTTTACGCAGATTGCTCCCTGCGCTACCTTGCCCATAGGCACTTAAACCACCTCAAAATATATGTTCAATCGGCGTCGCTTTCTTTTGCTCAGTAGCTTAGCCATTGGAGCCTGCTCCAGCCGTCCCATCGCCCAGTCTGTTACTGGTTCAACTACTACCGGTTCCTTAAAGACATCTGAGCCAGTTGCTGCTGCTCCAGCTGTGCCCAAGCGTCATCCCAGTTTTGGTAAAGCCGTTGGTCCCGCAGAGCTCTTTGCGCCCAAACGCGGTGACGTACGCGCGGTGGTAATCAGCGACTTGAACGCTCGCTATGGTTCGGTAGACTACCGCCAAGAAGTGATGAAAGGGGTGTCTATTTTGCCCCAATGGGAGCCGGATATTGTGCTGTGTGTGGGCGATATGGTGGCAGGTCAGAGTGTTTCTTTAAACACGGCTGAGGTAGAAGCGATGTGGGATGGGTTTGACAATCTCATTCTTAGTCCCATTCGTGAGGCTAATATTCCCTTTGCTTTAACCATTGGTAATCATGACGCGTCGAGCCTGCAAAGCCAGGGCAGCTATGTGTATCCCATTGACCGCGAGGTGACGACTCGCTACTGGCAGGCTCACCAGAATGATTTGGATCTGCAGTACGTTGATATGGGCAGTTTCCCTTATTACTACAGCTTTAAGCAGAACGATATTTTTTACCTGGTGTGGGACGCTTCGTCGGCTAATGTGCCTGCTGACCAGATCGCCTGGGCCGATCGGCAGCTGAGTAGCGCCGCTGCTCAGGAAGCTAAATTTCGGATTGCCCTGGGGCACTTGCCGCTGTATGCCATTTCTCAGGGACGCGATCGCAATGGCGAACTACTCAATAACTCTGACCAGCTGCAGGCGCTGCTAGAGCGTCACAGCGTCCACACCTATATGAGCGGACATCACCACGCCTACTATCCAGGGCATGTCGGCAATCTGGAGCTGCTCCACACCGGCGCGTTGGGCAGCGGTCCCCGCACCTGGCTAAACCGCACCGATGCCGCCATGCAAACTATGACGGTGCTCGACTTTTTCTTTGATACTGACGCAACGGTCTACACCACCTACAACATGAATCGAATGGAGTTAGTGGATAGCCAAACCCTGCCACGTCAGATCGTTGGACCCACAGGACGTGTTCTGAGAACCGACGTTTCTCTAGCTGACCTAACAGCTGAAGAACAGGCCCAGAGATATATTCAGAGCGACAACTAAGTAATTTCTCGGAGCTAGCTTGTCAGGGCCTGCAGACTAAATTTATACAAAAAACACCGCTAAATCACGTATAAGGGAAGTTGTGCCAATAATTTGTCGCCAAGGATAAATTATTCGTGATTCATGCCTTCTATGGTGGTTAAGCAGATTCGTTCGTGGCAGATTCCTCAGGGGGTGCCTCTCAAGCCTCCCGAATTGGCCTTTGGAGCCGCTGTACGTTTAGCTATCGAATTTGATGGTCATGGATATAGCCTACTGGCCGCTGAACTTGACGGCGACTACAGCCTCAGCGCGTGGTATCCGTCGCTTAAGTCTGCTGAGCAAAGTGCCAACGAACGCTTTGGCCCCACAACCAAAGACTGGGAAACCCTAGGCATGCCATAAAAAACGGGTAGGGCCATATGAACCTACCCGCAAACGTTGTTTCAGCTGAGGCTACGACGCATACCCAGACAGCGCCGCCGAAGAGGTGCGAGCCGGGTCTAACTTAAATACAACCGTCGCCAGCGGCGGCAGGGTCAGATCCAGCGAGTAGGCCCGGTTGTGATAGGCCCAGTCCTCGGACCATTTGCCGCCCAGGTTACCCATATTGCTACCGCCAAACTCGCGGGCGTCGCTGTTAAAGATTTCGCGATAGTAGCCTTTCGCAGGGACGCCTACTCGATAGTGACTGTGGGGCTGTGGGGTAAAGTTGCAGACCGTCACGATAAACTCGGCGCTGTCTTTATCGCGACGAATAAAGGCCACCACGCTGTGGCTGTTGTCGCTACAGTCAACCCACTCAAAGCCCTGCTGGTCGAAGTCCTGGGTATAGAGAGAGGGCTCACTGCGATAGACCGCATTGAGCTTTTCCATAAATGTATTCATCTTGGCGTGGGGCGCAAACTGCAGCAGGTCCCAGTCCAAGTCGCCCCAAACGTTCCACTCGCTCCACTGGGCAAACTCCATTCCCATAAACAGGGTCTTTTTACCAGGGTGGGTAAACATGTAGGTGTACAGACAGCGCATGTTGGCCAGCTTTTGCCAGTCATCCCCCGGCATTTTGCCAATCATATTGCTCTTGCCGTGGACTACCTCATCGTGGGACAGCGCCAGCATAAAGTTCTCGCTAAAGGCGTACCAGATGCTAAAGGTAACGTTGTTTTGGTGAAACTGACGGAACCAGGGGTCCATGCCGAAATAGTCCAGCATGTCGTGCATCCAGCCCATATTCCACTTAAGGTTAAAGCCTAGACCGCCGACATAGGTGGGCCAGGACACCATAGGCCAGGACGTAGATTCTTCAGCAATAGAGAGTACGCCAGGATAGTAGCTAAACAGCAGATGGTTGACCTGCCGCAGGCAGTCTGCGGCTTCAATATTTTCGCGACCGCCGTAGTCGTTGGCCACCCACTCTCCGTGCTTTCGGTTGTAGTCCAGGTAAAGCATCGAAGCGACCGCGTCTACCCGGATGCCGTCGATGTGGTACTTGTCAAACCAAAACAGAGCGTTGGCCACCAGGAAGTTACGCACCTCATTGCGACCGTAGTTGAAGACGAGCGTACCCCACTCCTTGTGCTCGCCCTTGCGGGGGTCGGCATGTTCGTAAAGGTGCGTACCGTCAAAAAAGGCCAGTCCGTGGCCGTCTTTGGGAAAGTGACCAGGAACCCAGTCCACCAGGACACCAATACCGTTTTGGTGACACTGGTCGATAAAGTACATTAGGTCTTCGGGAGACCCGTAGCGAGAGGTGGCGGCGTAGTAGCCGGTTACCTGATAGCCCCAAGACCCATCAAAGGGATGCTCGGCCACAGGCAGCAGTTCGATGTGGGTAAAGCCCAACCGCTTGACATAGGGAATAAGTTTATCGGCCAGCTCGCGATAGGTGAGAAAACGAGCACCGGGTTTGAGGTCAGCGACGGTGACCACGGGAGCTTTTGAGCCATCAGCCTGTATCGCCGGGCTGTCAGAGGCCTCATGCATCCAGGAACCCAAATGTAGCTCATAGACCGATACCGGCTGAGTCATGGGGTCCTGATGACGACGGGTTTCCATCCAGGTGTCGTCTTGCCAACTATAGCTATCGAGATCCGTCACGATGGACGCGGTTTTGGGTCGGACCTCTTGTTGGAAACCGTAGGGGTCCGACTTTTCGTAAATATGACCTTCGTGGTTTTTGATTTCGTACTTGTAGGCGGTGCCGATGGTAACTTCAGGGATAAATAGCCCCCAGATACCGCCGTAGCCAATACTCATCTGATGCTGGCGGCCGTCCCAGCCATTAAAGTCGCCCAGGATGGAAACGTTGCGTGCATTGGGTGCCCACACCGCGAAGTAAACACCGGTAACCCCGTCGATAGTGGTGAGGTGAGCACCGAGTTTTTCATAAATGCGGTGGTGGTTGCCTTCAGCAAAGAGATAGGCATCATATTCAGTCACCAACGGCGACCGGAACGCGTAAGGATCGTAGACAACATGCTCATGGCCGTCAGCTTTGTAGCGCAGCTGATAGCTAGCGAGATCATCGATATCGAGCACGCATTCAAAAAAGTCGCCATGGTGCTCGTTGCTCATCGGCACATCTTGACGACTTTCGGGTAGGACAACCCAGGCAGCCTCAGCTTTGGGTAGATAGGCACGCACCGTCCAAATGTCTTTACCATCCATTTGAATGCGGTGGGGACCAAGAACGTCATAGGGATTGTGATGATAGTTACCAACAATCCGGTCAATTTGCTCTGGGGCCGTTGTTAATGCCATAAAAATCTAAACCTAAGCGTATGTAAAACGTTCTTTCTTTTTAAAGAGGGTGGTGTGCTAGAACGCGGTCTTAGCGTTAAACACTATGAAGTTTAGGTTAACAGAACGTAACAACATTTGCTTGTTACAAAAGATTCGTTTCCTGAGAAAAAGCCTTGGGATAACTGGAAAATCGGCGCGGCTACCAGTCTGTTTCCTCAGATTTCAGGCTTACGGTAAAAATGGAATGACTGGTTTTAACGTACGACGGGCCTGTAGCAAAAATATGATGTAGCGAATATCGGAGTTGAGGGTCAGCGTCGTTTGAGAGGCGGCTAGCTCTGTTTTGAGCTGAGCGTAGTCGGCAGGAGAGAGGGGGCCCCCATCTAGGGGTGAGCGGGCATCAAAAATGATTTCAGTTCTTAGTATTTCTTCTGGCACATCGTCTGCAGGGGGCAGCACAATCTGGTCTATATTGGCGGCTGGAGTTGTCGCAGGTCTACCAATGGGTGGGTGTGCCGACTGAGCCTGGACTGGATGGCTCAGGTTGAACCATAGTCCTAGACAGCCGACACACAAGGCGCTTGGCCAGAACAATCGAAGCGTGGATGAACAATATCCGCTGTTGTGCATTGCTGACTAAAAATTGCTGCTGTAGGCAGACTAAGGAGTTCTATGCTTAGCTTTTCTATAGGTAGTTTACGGGGTTATTGGGTGAACAAATCGGGCATTGCTGATCCTCATGGTGGCTTTAAGGATAAGAACTTATTAAATGACGCCGGTTGTAGATCGGTCCATTCTCTGCGATCGCAAAAATTACTCCCTCGACTGCGACACCTGGCGTGGAGTGCGATGCTGGCAGTGCTTACAAGCGCCACACCCGCGGCGGCTGAAGCCATCCTTGAAGAAACGGTTGAGTTTGAGCCTCAGCAGGATGTGTATACGTTTGCAGGTGAGGCCGGTCAGGCGGTCATCATTGAGATGGTCAGCGAGGACTTTGATACCTTTGTGACGCTCTTAAACCCGGCAGGGGAAATTTTGGAGCAGAACGATGACTACAACGGCACCCCCCAGGCCACGATTGTCATGGAGCTACCGGAAACGGGGGAGTATACGGTACTGGCAGGGTCTTTCTATGGTCAGCTGGGGGGCAGCTACCGGGTGTCGGTAAAACCCGCGACCGATTTTGAGCAGGTCTATGACCGAGCGCTGGAGCTGATGCAGTCAGAGGACTACGGCCAGGCGGCTGAGGCCTATGAGGCCGCGACGGTTTTGATGCCCAACGATCCAAACTCGTATTTGGGTAGAGCGGATGCGCTGCTGCGACAGCAGGCGCTATCGATGGGGGAAGCGTTTAGCAGTCCTAACGATCTGCCTGACGATGTTCGAGCGGATATTGTGGAAAATTACGAAAAGGCGGCTCGGCTCTTTGCTGCCACCGGACAGCAGGATTTTTCTGCGTTGATTTTAGAGCAGGCTGAATTTGTACGTACGGGTGAAGATCCGCAGAATTAGCGCGATCGCATCTCGTTAGATTTACAGAACCTTGGTAGCGGCTTTACAGAATTATCAAAACCTTCCGGACAGATGTCGGTCTTTAAGAATGTGTGAATGAGTAGATGAACCTTGACATATCCCTCACAGTTTCTGCGGGGGATTTTTTTTGTCTGTATTTCTTCTATAGCGGCTGATTTGAGCTAGACCGCCACGGCTCTCTGCTACAGATTTAGTCCTAGAGAACCGTCGGCGCAGGCTGTACAAAAGGTTTAGCAACCTGGAATAGTGTTTGTCTCCCAGGTATTTGCTGGCAATAATGGCAATAGCCAGGCGGATAAACTCGCTCGAAAACTGCAGGCTAGGGTCGTAGGCTTTGGCCTGCTTTAGCAGCCGTATCGCTTCTGAATGATCTTTTTGAAAGTACTGAATAGGTTTCCAGCCCAAATATAGATAGGCCAGCCCATAGCTTCTAGCTTGAAGCGGCTGCATGTCAGGCGTAGCCACCTTAAATTCGCGAGAGAGCACCTGATGAAAGCTGGCTTCTACGATTGGCCAGTCTTTTGAAATACTGTGGCCATGCTGGCGATAGTAAACCAGGGGAGCTGTAACCACGCGAAAAGAATAGTGCTTAGCGATGCGTAGCCACATGTCCCAATCCTGATTTCGCAGGAGCGACGGGTCAAAGCATCCAACTTTGGCAAAACAGCTTTGGCGCACCATCGCTGTGCTGGTGCCTTCTACAAAATCGTACTGAATCAGCGCTGGCCATACCCTACCTTCGTGGCTGTGCATGCGAACTCTTCCGGTCAGACGACTTTCGCTATCGATACAGGCAACCCAGCTATAGACTAAACCGGTTTCGGGGTCGTCATCTAGAATCTGGACCTGTTGTTCAAGCTTGGTGGGCTGCCACAGATCGTCTGCGTCTAAAAAAGCGATGTACTCACCTCTGGCTAGGGATATCCCCGTATTTCGAGCTACAGATACGCCCTGGTTTGGCTGGGAAACTAGTCTAAAGCGAGCATCTTGGCGATTGCTGTCAAACCAGGTCTCGACCGCGTCGGAGCTGCCGTCATTAATAAGGATGACCTCAAAGTCGCTGAGCGTTTGTCGGGCGACGCTGTCTAAGGTATCGGGCAGGTACCGCATGGAATTGTAGACAGGGATCACGACCGATACTTTGGGTGTTTTGCTCATTTGCTAATAGTCTCTTGCTATCTGTTTAGCCAGGGTTAGAACGGCTGCGCGTCATATCAAGTCTGCAAAAGACATCCAAGGTGTGTTGTTTTAGTTTTGAAACTCTCATCGGAATTTGCTCTCTAAGGTGAGCTAGATCTGCGGCGTCGATTTGGGCTAATGCCGTCTCGGCTGAAAAAGCCTCTACCGTGGTGCAAAGGGAGGCCATTTCCATCATGGTCATGATGCCGTGGGTCTTGGGATAGGTATATGCGATCGCATACGCGGGTGTCCCTGCAACTAAAGCTAAAATTACCGACTGCAAACGAGTGCCAACGACCAGCTGGGCGCCCCGGTAAAGTACAGACAGCTGCGTAGGGGACAGGTCATCTTCGATAGTTGTTACCTGGTTTCGCACCGAGCCGGTTAGATGCTCTAGCAGCTGACAGTTGGCCCGACGATCGTCCTCCTCGGGGGTGGGACCGATGGATTGAGCTATCAGTACGATTTGGTCTGCTCGACTGCTAGCTAAAACATGTTGAATCAACTGAGCCATCTCTTTGAGGAAACTATCGGCTACGGGCGAACATTGTTTGACCGTTATTGCCCAGTAGCGTTTGTTCGCTAGACCGTAGTTTGATAGCAGACCTGGCGCGGTAGCATCAGACCCTACACAAAAAGTACTGTCTGCGATGGTGACCACATCAGGGATGTTAAGGGCGAGCAGCGCCTGGGTGGAGAGAGGCTCGCGGGGTAATACAGCCGCAGCACGAGATAACACAAACGCAAGCAAACGAGCATCGAGTCGGATCTTTGAATATGCCGGTTTAATGCTTTGACCTGTCGTGGGATTGTTTTCTTCAAGACCCCTCAGGTCGTAAGACTGACTCCATAACATGTAAGGGATTCCCCATCTTTGGGCCCAAAAGAGATAGTAAAAGGTCCTAAATACCAGATAGAGACTTTTCAACTGATTATGAGAGACCGGTCGAAGATGCCCTCCAGCCATAACAATCAGATCGCTTTGAGCCAACTGCTCCATAGAGGCCGTGGTGGGCATAGCCACAAGACACAGCAGCGCATACGCTCCCGATAGCAGCATTTCTATAGGACGCCATCGGTGCCTCGCTGTAGAATAGCCCCATAGGGGAGATGGAATCACTTTGAGCTGTGGAAATGCCTGACAGGTGTGTCGATAAGCATCACTAGCAGCGGGATCGCTATCGGAAAATCTGGATACTAGACTAATAGTCGCATCTGGCCAGCGTTGATAGAAAACGTTCAGCATTCCCAGCAAAATGGCACAGTCGCCCCGATTATCATCGTGCCATGGGTGAACAATGACGATTTGTTGTATTGGGTGTCCCATTGTTTTTGTGAGCCCTAAGAGTGCCAAAGTACCGGCGGTTGACTGAGCGTCAAGATCTGTAGCTATAAATCCAGGGTGCCTCTACTTTGGGGGATAAATCTTGCTGGGAAGTCAATCTGTTTGTGAGAAATTTATTCTAAAACCTAACTTGATGAATATGAGCTGAAGTTTGTACTACTAATCAGAATCTTAGATTGCGATTGTGTCCCAGTCTCTTTAAAGTTAGCCACAGCCGAACTTAAACGAAGCGCATATCAACAGTATACATCGTTGCAAAACGTAACAAGCGATAGGGGTTAAGACTTTTTTGTTGCTGACAATTCTGCGTTAGCTTGGCGGGACTCCAGGTCAGGACTATGCGGCCCAAGCGCCTGTTCTCACAGAGGTGACAGGATAGCGGTGGGCTGTTTTGTCAACCGCTTAAAATCTCCTGTTGGTATTAGTTGATCAACGATTGAGCCAAATTTAATAGGCAGCGTCATGACTTACTTAACAAGAAAAGTTGATATAAATCTGGGCTACGGGTGTAACGCTAAATGTCCGTTCTGCTACTACTACGATTCGGTGGTTACAAGTGAAAATCTTAATACACTGTCAACGGAACAGGCTAAGCAACAGCTACAGCAGGCTAAACGTATAGGAATAGAAGAAGTCGAGTTTACCGGTGGTGAGGTCTCTCTGCGAAAAGACTTTGCCGAGCTTGTTACGTATGCTAAAAGCGACCTTGGATTTAAGGTGGTTAGCATGGTGACCAACGGTATTGTGCTAGCCAGCTTTGACTATCTCAAAACGTTAGCGGCGGCTGGTTTGGACGATATTCTCTTTAGCGTTCATGGCCATAGGGCTGACATTCATGACGCGCTGACTGTGACTAAGGGTAGCTTTAGCCGTATTATGCAGGCCATTGACCATGCGATCGCACTGGGTTTGCGGGTTAGGACGAACACCGTGGTTTGTAAAACAAATCATCACTATCTAGGCGATATCTTCGAGCTGTTAATCGCCAAACGTGTCAATAACATCAATCTCATTGCTTTTAATCCCATCATTCAGGCCCGTAATAAAGAGGTGATTGCCGATCTCTACCTCAGCTATCCAGAGGCCGGTCAATCCATGATGAGCGCCATTGAACAGCACCGGACCCATCTGCCCCATCTCAATATTCGGTATCTGCCGCCTTGTTTTGTTCCAGGATATGAACAATATGTCACCAATCTGGATCAGATGAACTTTGACCCAGACGAATGGAACAACTATGCCAGCTTTCGTCTCCGTAAAGGTCGCTGGCTGGCTTGGGCAGCGGCCCTTGTGGGAATAGCTGTTCTGCCGTTTAAGCGATACGCGCTACGCTACGGTTTGCGCGGACTATTTATGGCAGGGATGGGTCGTTTTTATATCTTTAAGGATAAGGTTAAGTCTGCAAAATGTCGGCAGTGCGCCTATGAAAACGTCTGTGACTATCTTTGGAAAGGCTATTACGACATCTATGGGGACGACGCGATTCAACCGATTGCGGGACAGAAGATAGCTAACCCGGCCTGGTGTATGAATGCTGCCCATATTCGTACCCCCGGTCAGCTGCCGACAGTCTCTCGGCCTTCTGAACCGGCAGTATCTCAGCCTCGACTAATAGATGCGTAGGGAGAACTGAGATGGTTATATCTATTCGTCCGGAAGTCCGTGCTACATTCACGAAGACCCGCTTACAGCAGTTAGAAAACAAGGCTCTAGAGTTTCTTGCTTTTTCTGATATTGTCAGCTGTTCTGGAGACGTTTTCTCCTGGCTCAACTCCCAGCAATCGGGCTATATTTATCCCGAAATCATGGGATACTACCTGACCTTTGGCAGTCAGTATTTAGCCGCCTATCCCAACGATAGTCCGTTTAACCAGTGTCTCTCTCGTCGGGTCCATCGGGTTGCTCAGCGGCTGCAGCAGCTGGTTCATGCCAAAGGTGGCATTGGTCGCGGCAGTGCGCTCTATCTTTTTGATACCGCTATGGCCATTACTGGACTGCTGACCTACGGGATGGAGCTTAAGGGGGTGGTGGATGCCACCTGTTTAGATCGGATGACTGCGTTTGTGTGTCACGCTATCCAACAGCAGCAGCCGGTTGTTTTTATGCAGGGACAGCGCTGTGCCCTATCACCTCGGTGGTCAACTGAGTTTGGTAGCAGCATGCTCAAAGTGGTTATTTGTTTGAATCGTCTGTCGGATTGGACCGGTGACGCTTGCTATCGACAACAGGGACAGCGGCTGGTGGAAAACGTGATGGCGAAATATCTGCATCAAGGGGCGTTTACCGTGCTGCCAAAACCCTCCATGGTCTATACCCATGCCCACTGCTATGCCCTGGAGGGACTGTTGGATATCCACTGTCGGGGGGATGACAATATGATGTCGTATCTAACAGCAGGGGCCGACTGTCTTCAGCGGTGGCAGAACCAGAATGGTAGTTTGTTTAACTGGAACCGCATGCCCCATCCGGTACCGATGCAAATTGGCGACGCCACCGCCCAGGCCGTTCGGATTTGGCTAGCTGTGGATTGCGATCGCTACCAGACTGCGATTCAGCGCGGCTTGAATTTCTTAGATCAGCTCTCTACCCCTCAAGGCGGTCTATACTACGGCACCGGCAGTGACGATATTAATTCGTGGGTAACGATGTTTGCAGCCCAGGCGCTGGACTGGTATTTGCGGGGATCTAAGCCTCGCTGTCTGGTTTAAGACTAACCGCGTTTACACACCGCTACTGTATTTACTATGACTGATGAGACTATTTTAATTACCGGAGGCGCTGGCTATATTGGTTCTCATACGGCGCTATTGTTGAAGCAGGCTGGCTACCGCGTTCTAGTCTTAGACAATCTGGCCTACGGCCATGCCGAGTTTGTTAAGGATGTGGTGGGGGCTGAGCTGATTGTGGGGGATATTTGCGATCGCGCCCTCCTCAACACTATTTTTTCCACCCATACTGTGGCTGGAGTTATCCACTTTGCCGCTCATACCTATGTGCGAGAGTCGGTGATTAAGCCTGCTCTTTACTATAACAACAATGTGGCTGGCACCCTAACCCTCCTGAACGCCATGGTCGAAGCCAACGTAAAACGCATTGTGTTTTCATCCACCTGCGCTATTTATGGCACCCCCCAGCAGATGCCTATGGCAGAAGACCATCCCCAGGCCCCCATGAGCCCCTACGGCATGACCAAACTGATGGGGGAGAAAATTCTGGCAGACTTTGACCAGGCCTACGGGCTGCGCTCTGTTTGCTTTCGATATTTTAACGCTGCTGGAGCCGACCCTGAGGCGCGCTTAGGAGAAGATCGCACTCCAGAAACCCATCTGATTCCGCTGATGATGATGACGGCTCTAGGACACCGGGACAAGATTTACATTTACGGCACCGACTACGATACTCCAGACGGTACCTGTATTCGCGACTACATCCATGTTTTAGACCTGGCGCAGGCCCATCGCTTGGGATTGGAATATTTGTTAAACAATGGACTAACGGACACATTTAACTTGGGTACCGGTCACGGGTTTTCTGTCAGAGAGGTGATCGAAGTGGGTAAACAGGTAACCCAGCGCTCGTTTCCAGTCATTGAAACAAAACGACGAGCCGGAGACCCGCCGATTTTAGTGGCTGATACGACTAAGGTTAACAAAATACTCGGCTGGAAAGCCCAGCGTACCCAGCTTGAAACCATGCTAGAAGATTCCTGGCGATGGCACCAGCAGCGTCATGGTCGTTAGGTCCGAATTTCGGCTTTGCTCAGTCCTCTGTTCGTAACCTTACAAAACCCTATGCATTTGCCGACAAAAAAGCGATTAAAGATTGCCATTGTGGGGCCATATCCCGTTAATTTTGATCTGATCTCGGGCGGCATCGAGGCTGTTGTGCGCAATTTGGTGCAGGGGCTGTGTCAGTACCCAGATTTTGAAGTGCATGTAGTCACGGTTGATTTTGCTAAAGCCGACGAACTCAATCAGCCAGACGGTGCGAATCTACACATTAAACAAGCCTCCCAGGGAGCCAGCCAGTGGCTGTTCTATTCTCTAGAAAGACAATGGATTAAACAAACGCTAGACTCAATCAAACCTGATATCATTCATGTCCACGGCACTAATTTTTATGGCTATGCGGTATCTCAAAGCCCGTATCCTACCCTAGTTACCGTCCACGGTGTTTTAAGAGAAGAAGGCAAGCTTAAAACAGAAAATGTGTCTCCTATCTATCGCTTATATCGCTGGGTAAAAGGCTATTTCAATACCTGGTTTGAGGAGCAGACGCTACAAAACGCGCGATACGCTACCATCATTTCACCCTACATTACGTCCATGCTAGAGCGATATAGCTTAGAGCGTCTCTATCCCATCGATAACCCCATCGATAATATCTTTTTTGAGCTAGAGAGTCGGCCTGTTCCCCATCGAGTCTTGTTTGCTGGTCTAATCCATAGACGCAAGGGGATTATTCATTTACTTAAAGCGATCAATCAGGTTAGACAGGTATATCCTGATGTATCTCTTTATCTCGCGGGACAAATTTCAGAGGCAGAGTATGCCGATGTACTAAAAACCTATATTCAAGCTGAGGGCTTAGACTCTGTTGTCAGGTTCTGTGGCCATCTAAACGAAACTGCCTTATATCAGGCTTTTCAAGAATGTCAGCTTTTAGTGTTGCCTTCAGAAGAAGAAGTCTCTCCCATGGTTGTCCAGCAGGCTATGGCCATGGGTAAACCCGTTGTTGCCACCAGCGTAGGCGGCGTCCCCTATCTGATTGAAAATGAAGTGTCTGGGTGGCTGGTTCCCTATGGCGATCCAACTGCTCTAGCCCAGGCTATTCAGTCACTGTTTGACAATCCGAAGCTGGCGGAGTCCATAGGCACACAGGCTCGAAACGTGGCAGAATCGCGATTTAAGCAAGCAATGATCTGTGCTAAAACTCGCGAAACATACCTTTCCTTAGTTAATCAAGCTCTGCTAGAACCAAGCTCAGCCCCTCTAGGCTCCCGATACTAAGATACCGCCAGCAACAATTAGTCCCGCTCCGACAAAAAGCTGCAGCGGATTGCCCGCTCGCCATTCTGCAAAGATTATTAGAGCCAGACCTGACGTTACCAGCGTATTCATGTTGTATAGAGGGACTAGCTTTGCCAAAGGTGCCTGATATTGGAGGAGGCCCAATACTACACAGCCGGTGCCCATGCCCCAAAAAAGTCCCTGCATAGACGATGATGCCACTGCAAACAGCGACGGTACGTTCCCTGGCAGGAGAACGTTAAACAATAGTCCGGTTGTGCTAATGGCAATACCGATAACAAACAAATGTCCTCCAACCGACATGCCTGCATTGGTGCTGCTTTTCGCAAATACGCTAGAAACCCCATAAAACAAAGCGGGCTAAAGCCCCCCAATGATTATCCCTTGCTGTTGCGATGGCATGCGATTGACCTTAATAAAAGACAGATCCTTCGCTATTCTAGGGCACGGTTTTCAACTTTTGAGCCGTCTCTGATTTGAAGAAAATCCTAAAGAAACGTTGTATTTTGCGGGTAGGCTGAGATGTTTCGTTAATGTAATATCTAGCCCCCTAAATCACTGCCGGAATGGATTTTGAGAAGGATCTGTTCATTAGCTACGCTCACCTTGATAACCAATCTCTGAGCCCCGAACAAGAGGGCTGGATCTCGATATTTCATAAGGCTCTATCAATTCGACTATCGCAGATTCGAGGTGCAACTCCGAGGATATGGCGCGATCGCAAGCTCCAGGGTAACGACTACTTTAGCGATGCCATTACCGAAGCCCTAGCCAGCTCTGGACTTCTGCTATCGATCCTGTCACCGCGATACCTCAAGTCTGAGTGGTGTATGCGGGAGTTACAGACCTTTTGCAACGGTGCCACCGAGCAAACTGGCGGCCTCAATGTGGGTGAAAACAAGTGGCGGCTGTTTAAGGTAGTCAAAACCTATGTTTCTCGGGATCAGTACCCGGCAGAGTTTGAATCCTTTATCGGATACGAGTTTTTCGAGTTTGACGCTGCCGGACGACCCCAGGAATTTAACAAAATCTATGGCCCCGAGCTGGAACGTAAGTTTTATGCCCGGTTGAATGATCTGGCCTACGATATTCACCAAACCCTAGAAATTCTAGAAGCCCTGTCTACAGATAGCTCTGAGCAGACAGACGATCACAACGGAGAAACCAATGATCGGCCTGCTGGCAAGACGATTTATCTAGCAGAAACCACGTTTGACCTCAGCGATGCTAGAGACAGCATCCGCCGGGAGCTAACCATGGCCGGGCATCGGGTGCTGCCAGCCCAGCCCCTACCCATGACGCCGGATTTTGCCCAGCGGGTACAGGAAAGTCTGGCCCAGTGCTCTATGTCGGTTCATTTGGTGAGCCCTCAGCGGTCAGCAACCGGGAATGATTCCCCGTCTAGTCAGGCACTACAGAATCTACTAGCAGCCCGCAGTCAGGAGCAAATTGAGATTGCTTCCAACTGCTGTCAAGAAAAGCAAAATATTAGCCGGGTTCTATGGATGCCGCCATCGGCGCAGATCGGCGAAGAAGATACCTTTTTAGCAGAGCTGCAGCGGCAGCCAGATTTTATTAGTACGCCTCTAGAAACGCTCAAGACAATCATTCAAGATCGCTTAGCTCAGCCTGATGTACCAGAGCCCGATGGCACCCGAAAAGTCTATTTAGACTGCGATCAGCGAGATCTGGATGCGGCAGAGATCGAGCCGCTATATGAATGGCTAGAGCAAAAAGTCGAGGTGGTGCTGCCAGATTATGCCAACACCAACCTCAGTCAGTCAGAAGCCCTAATCAAGCAGTGTCAGGGCGTACTAATCTACTACGGTCAGGCCAATGGATTATGGCTAACCCGACGATTAAATGCACTTAGAAAAAGCCTTTACAACCGACCGCAGCCGCTGATAGCCAAGGCCGTGTATGTAGCCGGTCCAAAACGCCCCAATAAACAAAGCCTTGCCGCGTCAGACGTACCAGTAATTGATGGGCTACAGGCATTTAATCCGGGGCTATTAGAATCATTTTTAGCTCCGCTCATGGGAGGAACCTAGCAATGGTGCAAGCATCTACCCGAACTAAGGCGATTGCGTTTAAATAGACTACCTATAGATTACAGTATACAGAGCCCCCTTACAGAATGCTCTGTCCCATGCTGAGTGACCAAATCAAAGCAACTTTCAAGGATGCTGCGCGCAAATTGACCGGCCAAAAGAAACGTGAGTTTACGGCTCAGGTAGCGCTGGATTATTTTGATGGGTCCGCTCGTAAAACAGAAGCAAGCATGGGTTGGGACCGTAGAAGCGTCCAGCGTGGATTGACGAGTCTAAAAACAGGCATCCCGTATCAGGACAAGTATCAAGCGCGAGGCCGTAAAAAAATAGAGGAAATTCTACCGTCCTTAGCAGAGGATATTCGAGAGCTTGTGGATGGCGACGCTCAAGTTGACCCGACGTTTGGCAGTGAGTTTCGGTATCTCAAAGTGAGTGCCCGAGCGGTGCGTGATGCGTTGATTACTCAAAAAGGGTACAGCGATGATGGCTTACCCTCTCGCCAAGCCATTGGGCGATTGCTGAACCGCCTCGGATATCGACTTCGTAAACCCTCAAAGCGAAACCATTGAAGAAGATTCCAGAGACTGATGCAATTTTCAAGCATGTGGCCAGTGCGAATGCGTCAGCCGATAATGATACCCATGTTTTACGGGTGTCTATTGATTCGAAGGCCAAGGTCAAAGTAGGCAATCTCTCACGGGGTGGCAAAGACCGGCGACAGAAAGCCCCCAAAGCGGATGACCATGATACTGAATGGTCTGGGCGAGTGGTGCCGTTCGGCATTCTCAATCTGCAGACCGACGAATTAGCCCTATATCTGGGCCAATCGGCCGAAACCCCTGACTTCATTGTGGATTGTTTAGAGCATTGGTGGACCCATAATGAGGCAGATTATCCTGAAATCCACACCCTGGCTATCAATCTAGACAGTGGCAGTGCCACACGCTCTGACCGCACCCAATTCATTAAGCGGATGGTCACCTTTTCAAGAGATAGTGGGCTCACGCTTGAGTTAATTTACTATCCGCCCTATCACAGTAAATACAATCCGATTGAGCGATGTTGGGCAGCGCTAGAACAATTTTGGAATGGGGCCATTCTCGATTCTGTCGAGACCGTTTTTCAGTGGGCCACCAATATGGCCTGGAAGGGATTCAATCCCATTGTTTATCACATCACTCAAGTCTATGAGAAAGGCATCACTGTGGATGCACAGACCTTGGCACCCTACAGAGTTGATTGGCATCCATCACCCACCTTACCCAAATGGGCAATTACTATTGGATAACGGGTGCTTTTTTAGGTGCATTCCCCTAACCCATTTCCAGGACTGCGTCCCTTTGAGCTAGACGAGGAGCATTTATTCTTTGGTCGCGAAGGTCAGGCAGATGAGCTACTGGTGCGGCTCAATCGCACCCGCTTTCTCGGTGTCGTTGGCACCTCCGGCAGCGGTAAGTCTTCGCTAGTAAGGGCAGGGCTGCTACCGTCGCTCTACAGTGGCTTTTTGACCGATGCCAGCTCAGGCTGGCGGATGGCAATTTTGCGACCGGGAAGTTCGCCGATTCGGAACTTGGCAGAGGCGCTAAACGATCTGGAGGTGTTTGGCGTAGAGCCTGCCAGTGACGATGCCATTATCCGCACCGCGCTGACGGAGAGCACGCTGCGGCGCGGTGCGCTGGGGCTGATAGAGGTTACTCAGCAGGCTAGGATGCAGACCCATGAAAACCTGCTGGTGGTCGTCGATCAGTTTGAGGAAATTTTTCGCTTTAAGCAACAGGCCAAATCGCTAGAAGCAGAAAACGAGGCGGCGGCCTTTGTAAAATTATTGCTGTCAGCGGCTAAACAGCGGGAGCTACCAATTTTCGTAGTGCTGACGATGCGGTCAGACTTTCTGGGAGACTGCGCCCAGTTTCGCGACTTGCCCGAGGCATTGAATCAGAGTCAGTATCTGATCCCACGGCTAACGCGGGATCAGCTGCAGCGAGCGATTGAGGGACCCGTGGCTGTCGGCGGAGCCAGCATTACACCCCAGTTAGTGAATCGTTTGCTGAACGATGTGGGAGATAACCCGGACCAGTTGCCAATTTTGCAACATGCGCTGATGCGCACCTGGGACTATTGGGAGGATCAGACTACGCCTCAGACGCCTATCGATATCCAGCATTATGAAGCGACCGGTGGGATGGCGACTGCCCTATCGCGGCATGCTGATCAAATTTATGACGAGCTACCGGATGATCGCTCTCGCTATATTGCAGAAATCCTGTTTAAGCGACTGACGGATCGAGGTGCTGATAACCGAGAAATTCGTAGACCTACACAGCTGGGTGAAATTTGTGCGGTAGCTGATGCTGAGCTAGACGAAGTCGTTGCCGTCATTAATGCCTTTCGCGCACCGCGTCGTTCGTTTTTAATGCCGCCTGCAGATGTAGTTCTGAGAGAAACCAGCGTAATCGATATCTCCCATGAGAGCCTGATGCGCAACTGGTTAAGACTCAAGGAATGGGTCGGTGAAGAAGATCGTTCGGCCACCATCTATCGGCGCTTATCGCAAACGACAGAACTACATCAACAGGGCAGAGCCAACTATCTAAGAGATCCAGAACTAACTATCGGTTTAACCTGGCTGCGAGAACGTACCCCTAATTCTGTGTGGGCCGAGCGTTATGCATCTAACTTTGATGAATCAATTGCTTTCTTACAAGCCAGTGCCGATGCCCGTGAAGAAGAAGCACTCAACAAAGAACGAGCTAAAAAACGAGAGATAAATCGGCTAAGAACTTTTTTAGTTTTGCTAGGTGGGCTATCGCTACTGACAGGAGGCGTAGCCGTATATGCATTTAATCAACAGCAAGAAGCTATAGAACAAACACAGATCGCTACAGTCAGTGCAGAGGAAGCTATCAAACAAGAGAAAGCTGCAAATGAACAAAGAGACATTGCTGAGCAAGAACGTATCAAAGCCGAAGAGCAAGAACAAAATGCGTTAGCCGAGAAACGTCGAGCAGAAACTGCTCAAGAAGAAGCCGAAGAGCAAAAGCAACAGGCAGAAGCTGCTCAACAAGCAGAAATTGAGCAGCGACAGCTAGCTGAGAGCGCTCTGCAGAGAGCAGAAGAGGGTGAAGCAGCAGCGAACCGACAAGCAGACATTGCTAAAGAACAAACATTTATTGCTAACCGTCAGACTGAAATTGCTAACGATAATGCCCAACGTGCTGACTCAGCTACAGCTGAAGCCAAACGAGAAAAACAACGGGCAGAAGAGCAAGCCCTCAACTCAAGAATCCAGGCAGAAAATCTAACGGTAGAAAACTGGATGGCCTCAAATTTAAACTTCAAGGCTTTACTGAGAGCACTTGAGATAGGCCATCAGATCCGCACATCGAGAAGGTATAAAACTTCAGGTGAAGAAACAGAAGGAGTAATAGATTCTGAGACTGCTAACAGCAAAAATACTAATGATTACAGTCCAATTCGTCCTGATATTCAGCTACAGTCTATTTCTGTTTTACGAGAGATTTTTTATTTGCCTGTTTTTTTGGAAAGAAATACCTTTTTAGGTCATACGGATTGGGTCATTAGTGTGACTTTTTCTCCTGGTGGTAAAACTATTGCTACAGCAAGTTTTGATAGCACAGCAAAGCTATGGGATCGTCAGGGGCGAGAACTGAAAACCCTCTCAGGTCATACGGATCGAGTTTATAGCATAGGCTTTTCTCCTGATGGCGAGATCATTGCTACAGCAAGTGCTGATAGTACGGTAAAGCTATGGGACCGAGAGGGCCGAGAACTACAAACCCTAGCAGGCCACACGGATGGAGTCAGGAGTGTGAGTTTTTCTCCTGATGGCGAGACCATTGCTACAGCAAGTGCTGATAATACGGTAAAGCTATGGGACCGAGGGGGCCGAGAACTACAAACCCTAGCAGGCCATAAAGGCGATGTTGGTAATGTAAGTTTTTCACCTGATGGTGAGACCATTGCTACAGCAAGTGCTGATAATACGGTAAAGCTATGGGACCGAGAGGGCCGAGAACTACAAACCCTAGCAGGTCATACCGGTGCAGTCAGGAATATGAGTTTTTCACCTGATGGTGAGACCATTGCCACCGCAAGCGACGATGATACGGTAAAGCTATGGGACCGAGAGGGTCAAGAACTACAAACCCTAGCAGGCCATAAAGGCGATGTTGGCAATGTAAGTTTTTCACCTGATGGTGAGACCATTGCTACAGCAAGTGCCGATAGTACGATAAAGCTATGGGACCGGGAGGGCCGAGAACTACAAACCCTAGCAGGTCATACGGGGGCAGTCTGGAGTATGAGTTTTTCCCCCGATGGTCAGGCCATTGCCACAGCAAGTGCTGATAATACGGTAAAGCTATGGGACCGGGAGGGCCGAGAACTACAAACCCTAGCAGCAGGCCATATGGGCTCCGTCTGGAGTATAAGTTTCTCACCTGATGGTCAGACTGTTGCCACGGCGAGTGCTGATAGTACGGTAAAGCTGTGGGACCGTCAGGGCCGGGAAATACAGAAAGGAAGAGCACAAGACTGAGCTCACGTCACAGTGAAATATAGTAAGCCGGCTACTGC
>JBHJIL010000049.1:0-12478 GCA_050043465.1 Leptolyngbyaceae cyanobacterium | reverse complement strand
TCCTGCCAGGGAAAATAGTTAGCTGTAGGCCAGTGCATTTGAGCAATATCCAGACGCCCCATGCGTGCTTTTGACGCCTGACCGGCTTTGGTCATCATGCCTCGGGTCAGTCGCCAGGGATAGGCGGCCAGTTTGGTAGCTAGACCGAAATTTTCTTTATTGGGACCGGAGTAGGCTTGGTAGAACTGCCCCAGCAGCTTTTCGCTTTGGCCATTGAGTTTGCCCGTGCCGTAGGAGTCGCCTGTGTCAAACAGGGTGACCCCGCTATCCACGCAGTAGTTGAATACCTGCTGTAGACTCGCGTCCATACTTTCGTCGTAGCCCCACAGTAGGCGGTTACCCCAGGCCCAGGAGCCACATCCCATTTTGGGCAGTGTGATGGTTGTAGCAGCAACAATGGCAGACATAGGGGGGCAGCGCGATAGGGACTGAATTTAACCTATCGGTTTGCGTTCGGCTCTGGCAAGCGCCCTCAGAAGTATTCAATGTCTTGGTTTGTTGTACTTTCTGCCAAAAATCTGAGCTAGACTACGGCTAAACTAGCGTTATTCATAGGTCTAGGTTGTGAAATCTGTTTGGTTATTGGGGTGCTGTGGAGCACTGTTGGTGGTTGGAGCTAGCCTGGGCCGTCATCATATTTTTTCAAATTCAGGGATGGTGGAGACGGGGGATGCGATCGCACAGACGCCCCAGCTCGCCCAGAATATGTCCCAGGCCCACTCAGAGCTGCTGGCTGAATTTGTTGAAGCAGACGTGCTCTATCTGGGAGAAACTCACACAGATGAAGCCGACCATATCGCCCAGCTAGAAATCATCACCGCGATGCATGAGACCCGTGGCGACATTGCCATTGGTCTAGAAATGTTTCAGCGCCCCTTTCAGCCAGTGCTCGACCGATACATTGCTGGTGAAATCACTGAAGCAGAGCTAGTAGAGCAAAGCGAATATGAGACACGTTGGGGATTTGACTGGGAGCTATATGCCCCCATCATGCGCTATGCCCAAACTAATCAAATTCCGCTGATTGCCCTCAACACCCCCAGAGAAATCACTCGGAAAGTAGCTAGAGAAGGGTTATCTAGTCTGACCGGGTCAGATCTCGAATATATTCCCCCCATTGCTGACATTGACACCAGTGATGAAAATTATCAGGCGATGGTGGCCCAAGTATTTGGTCACCACGGCGGCCATGGCAACAGCGGTCCCAGCTTTGAAAATTTCTTTGCCGCCCAGGTGCTGTGGGATGAAACCATGGCCGAATCAGTAGCAGATTATGTCACAGCCTCTCCAGAGACTCGGGTGATTGTGCTAGCAGGCGAAGGGCACGTCGTATTTGATTTTGGCATTCCTAATCGAGTTGCGCGTCGTTTAGGTGACGATCTTATCGCCTACAGCGTGCTGCTTAATCCTGATGCTACAGCCCCTGAACTGGCTGACTTTTTCTGGTTTTCAGAACTGCCTGCACTTGAAGACACGGAATAAGCCGCTTTTTTCGACTATGTTCGAGCAGCTTCAATTATCAACAGGGATAAAGTCAAACCCAAGACCAGACCGTTCGCCGGCTTGAATCTGCACCAGCTGTGCCGCCCGGTTGCGATCGCCCGAAGGCAAAAAGTGCACCTCGCCCGTGGCCCCATCGGCTGAGAAATTGTCTTTGCGTAAGACGCTACGAACACCTTCACGGCTAGGGGCTTCTTGAAGAGCGGCCCCTAAGGCTGCGATCGCATCATAGGCCATCGCACTACGCCAGCTCACATCTCCACCCCAAATTTGACGCGATCCCGCCACAAACTGAGAATCTGGATCGGATAGCACATGCCACGGAACGGCCACTACTAGCCCCAAAGCATCTGTTGCCCCATCTTTTAGAACTTTAGGATGATAAAGATCGTCTCCCCCAATCAAGGGAATTTCTTGGTTGACAGCAACCATCACATCCAAAGACGGCTCTAGCGTATCGGTACTAGAGGCCAACATAATCACATCCGCCCCTTGCTCTTTAGCTAAGGCAACCTGCTGGTCCGCATCAAGACTACTATCAGCGAGATCATATTCGTTCATCACCTCGCCACCGTCACTAAAGACCGATGTGGCAAATTCGCTTTTTAAGGAGAGACTATAAGCGCTGTTGGAATCATAATAAAGAACAGCATTTTGAGCATCGAGGTCATCAATCATATAGCGAGCTAACGCCGCTGCTGCAAAGCTGTCGCTAGGAACTGTACGGAATACATAGGGGCTCAGCCCAGATAGCTCCACCGATGTGCTTATAGCAGAGACCATGGGTAGTTTGCCCCGGTCATAAACAGTAGCGGCCTCTAACGTAACGCCGCTACTGTAATGCCCTAAAACACCTAAAACTTCAGATCGATTGACTAATTCAGCAGCTATAGATTTGGCAATATCAGGGTCATTATCATCATTGGCAATCAGAATTTTGATCGGTATCCCATTATCACCAGCCAGCTGATTAAGTTCTGTTTGAGCCTGCCCCGCGCCCCGCAAAATTTCTAAACCAATTTCACTGGTGTCACCCACAGGGGCAATCACAGCCAGCGTGTGAGCGGCTTGACCACCGATACGGGCGTTGTTCAAATAGATAAGTGCTTCAGGATCGTTGCGATTATTGTTTAGAGCCCCTTCTAGAGCCGAAATAGCTGTCCCATAGTCGCCTTCAGCGTAGGCCTTCAAACCCTGCTTCTTTAAAGCTGAAGGGTCTGGTAATAAACTTTGTGCGCCATCGCTCAGTCGCGTTGATAAAGGTGTTGCCGAATCTTTATTCGCACTCGACGAATTTGTTCCCGACTTAATAGAAACATCAGCCCCTTTAGGAGAAAGCAGACCAGAAATCCCCAGAAAGAAAGCTCCCAAAATTCCTAAGGTTGACAAAAACAAAATGATTTCAAATTTGTAATTTTTAAGCGTTTGCATAATAGTAGACAGAAGACGTTCCGTATCAACAACTGGCAAACATCAACCCAGCCTAATTGACTATCGATTTCACTTAATATGCGCTGATGTTTTTGGTAGCAGCAATCTACTACAGATGACTCTCGGCATCAGCTATGGGTTCCACAGCGTTCACATCACGTAATCATCGTTGCCAGTAGTACAACCCTCAGAAAGATTTTGCCCCTGGAGTCATACGCTTCTTATTACGTGAAGAAAGCCCCACTACCAGAAAGTAGCAGGGCTTTTGACATGAATCAAAACGTTTTAGCTTCAGGTCTGATAGCTTACAACCAGTAGCAGATACCCACGTCCTAACCGAAAGGTGGCATCAGGAACAATTGGCTAGGGACACAGACCTCGACTAGTCGCTCTAGTTCTCTACTTAACGGAAACCTTAGCGCCAGCTTCTTCAAGCTGTTTCTTAGCAGCTTCAGCATCATCCTTAGAGATACCTTCTTTGATAGGTGTTGGAGCACCTTCAACCATCGCCTTAGCTTCTTTTAAGCCGAGACCAGTAAGGGCACGAACAGCTTTAAGAACAGCAATCTTGTTGCCGCCGAAATCGTCAAGAACAACGTCAAACTCGGTTTTCTCTTCAGCTTCTTCACCACCGCCAGCAGCACCGCCGCCAGCCATCATCATCATGCCGCCAGCAGGTGCAGCTGCACTTACATCAAACGTTTCTTCAATTTGCTTAACGAGTTCAGAAGCCTCTAGCAGCGTCAGAGACTTTAACTTTTCCAAAATTTCATCAGTTGCAGCAGACATGGATTTCTCCTTGATTAATTACAAAATGAATAGACCGTAAACCAACGTCGGAAATTATTCGCCACCGCCTTCTTTATCGGCATAGGCTTGTAAACCACGAGCAATTGATGACGGTACTTCCTTGACACCCACAGCCACCTTCGTTGCCAGTGCATTAAGCGCACCTGCAATCTTGGCGTAAAGTTCTTCCTTGCTAGGTAGATCGGCTAGAGCTTCTGCTTCTGCACTGGTCAGAGCTTTTCCTTCTAGTACGCCACCACGCAGTTGGGATTTCTTAGTATCCTTCTGGAATTTCTTATATTCCTTAACAACACTACCGATGTCCTCTTTAGTCAGCAGTAATGCAGTTGAGTCTTTGAGAAACTCCTGTACAGGCTGCCAATTTTCATCGCCTTGAACCGCAATGCGAACCAGGGTGTTTTTTGCAATCTTGCATGTTCCTCCCTTTTCACGAATACGGTTACGCAGGTCGCTGATTTCAGAAACCGTCAGACCTTTGTAGTCAATAACAAAAATTGATTGCGTATCACTCAGAAGATCCTTAAGCTCAGCAACAATCTCTTTTTTGTTTTGTAGGGTTCTCCCCATTCGGATCTCACCTCCTTGATTTCGGGGATAGGTTGAAAATATAGCTGACTCTAACCCAATCCAAGTCACTCAAAGGAAGATGATTTTTGAGATTTAAAAAGGTCTCAGCTAACCACCGAGACCCAAAGATAAGCGCTACTAACACTCACACTCTGCACCTCGACAGGATATTAAGCAAAATGCACCTGCTGTCTTCGAATGCCTATTTGGTTGTTGAGCGTTTCTAGAGCAGTAACAATATCTCCAAAGCTGTTATCCGTTGAACTAGTCAACAATTTCTTAGTTATGCAACAGCGTCTTCAAACTTGAGATCGCGTAGTGCATTAATATCCATTCTAACCGCAGGACCCATCGTAGCAGCTACTGACATTGTGCGCCAGTAACGTCCCTTTGCCCCAGACGGACGGTTGCGGTCGATCGTCTCTTGCAAAGCCTTGATGTTGACCAATAAGTCCTCAGCTGGAAAGTCAGCCTTACCAAACATAACGTGGACGATACCAGATTTGTCGGCACGAAATTCCAACTTACCTGCTTTAAAGTCTGTAATTGCTTGGGCTAAGTCAAAGGTCACCGATCCACCCTTGGGGGATGGCATCAAACCCCGAGGACCTAAAATACGTCCCAGTTTAGCTACCTTGGGCATCATGTCAGGGGTAGCTACAAGAATATCGAAATCCATCATGCCCTTTTGGATTTCGTCGATCAGTTCCTCGGAACCGGCCAAGTCAGCACCATTATCGGTGGCTTCGGCCACTTTCTCGCCTCGGGCAATAACCGCTACTCGAACCGCTTGCCCCGTACCTTTGGGAAGCGCCACAGTGGTCCGTAGCTGCTGATCGGTATACTTGGGGTCAATTCCTAAACGAATGTGGGCCTCGATGGTTTCAGTAAACTTTGCAGTGGCCGTTTCTTTAACCAGCTGCATAGCCTCTAGAGGCTCATAAAGCTTGTCCTGTACTTTTGCCTGCAGCTCCTTCAAGCGGCGCGACACTTTCTTTGCCATACGGTTAACTCCTTGGGGTGATAGCGAAGACTCTCTTCTTCCCCATATTGATTTCAAGTATCTTCAAAAAACCCGTTCTGAATCTACTCAGATACGGTAACGCCCATATTGCGAGCGGTGCCTTCGATAATATTCATGGCTGCTTCAACGTCGTTAGCGTTGAGGTCAGGCATCTTCATCTCGGCAATTTCCTGCAACTGGGCACGGGTAATTGAGCCAACCATAGTTTTGTTTGGCTCACCAGAACCCTTCTCAATTTTGGCCGCTTTTTTAATCAGCACGGAGGCTGGCGGCGTCTTGAGAATAAACGTGAAACTTCTATCTTCAAATACAGAAATTTCAACCGGAACAATCAGTCCAGCTTTGTCAGAGGTCTTAGCGTTGTACTCTTTGCAAAACGCCATGATGTTGACCCCGTGCTGACCCAAGGCGGGACCAATTGGCGGTGCAGGGTTCGCTTTTCCAGCCGGAATTGCCAGCTTAATAATCGCAACTACCTTCTTCGCCATTGATTAACTCTCTTTTTGCACTTGGTTAAATTCCAGCTCAACGGGGGTATCGCGGCCAAAAATCGATAGCAATGCCTTAAGTTTGCTCCGCTCAGGACTGACTTCAATGACTTCGCCACTGAAGTCCTTAAACGGACCAGACAATACCAAGATCTTGTCACCCTCAGCCATATCAACTTTGACTACGGGTGCCTGTTCTTGAGTCTGCTTAAAGATGCGCTCGACCTCAGCCCGACTTAGAGGCATAGGTTTAACATGTCCTCGCCCACGTCCAGTGGCGCGGCGCTGTTCGGCACCGACAAAGTTAATGACATGGGGGGTGTTTTTGACCACCTGCCAGACGTCATCATCCAAAATCATTCGGATAAGAACATATCCAGGAAAAACCTTTTCCTCGATATTCTGACGACTGCCATCTTTACGCAATTTGACCGCAGGTGTTTGCGGAATCTCAATCTGAAAGATACGACTAGCAACATCCAGGGTAATGGCGCGCTGCTCAAGGTTGCGCTTGCCGCGTTTCTCGCACCCGGAGGCTACTTGCACGGCATACCAGCGCGACTGTGATTTTCTGGGTTCCTGGGGAACATCAGAGTTTTCACCGTCAGCTGTATAGTTTGGATCGTCAGAAGCGTAAGTCATTAGAACACCTGTCTAGAAGCCCAACCAAAGAGTTTATCCACTAAGTAAATAAGTGTGGCAGACACACCCACCATCAAGATTACAGCTGCAGATTCGCTGATCAGCTGCTGTCTGGAGGGCCAGACCACCTTACTCAGCTCTTCGCGAGTGCCTTTAACGAAAGACCCTGCGTCAAACGAGTCAGAGGAGTCGCTTGGCTGCTTCTCAACTACTTTCTTAGCGTCCTTTTTGACCACGTCATTAGCTTCCTTGTTTGCTACATCGAGTCAGATCGATACGTATCAATCTAGAGCTACCCAAGCAAAAATTCTACCTAAAGCACATTACTTAAAGGACAAGGGTTACCCCTCTTCCTTGTAAGCGATTCGAACCGTATCCAAACAGGAACTATGTAATGCTCCCCTGCTAATAACAGCAGTTCTGGATATGGCAGATATCTAATGCTTCAGGCAGAACTTATGCCAACCGCTCAGCGCGTCCTGGAGGACTCGAACCCCCGACATTCGGTTTTGGAGACCGACGTTCTACCAACTGAACTAAGGACGCACGACTCTTTGAACTTGACCCATTGTAAGGCTTAACCTAGAGGCTTCAAACAGCCTCGACGATTATTTCTTCTTCGCCTTGGTTTTAGTTGTCTTTTCAATGGGACGGTCAAAGCGCTGTTTCAAGCGAGTTGCCTTACCAACGCGATCGCGCAGGTAATACAACTTAGCACGACGCGCTTTACCTCTGCGTAGAACCTGAATATTGGCTACGCGAGGTGCATGAAGTAAGAAAACACGCTCTACACCCACACCTTGAAAGATGCGACGTACGGTGATCGTCTCATTGATACCACCATTGCGCATAGCAATAACGGTACCCTCGTAGGGCTGCACACGTTCCTTACCACCTTCTACAATTCGGACACCGACCCGAACTGTGTCCCCAACATAGATCTTGGGGATGTTGTCTTTGATATGTTCCGCCTCTATAGAGCGGATAATCTCCTCAGCGTTCATAAGCCCTGAAAAGCGCACGGTCTTTAATATTAGGCCAACATGGTTACAAACACCAATGGTTTTTTGAGGAAATCGTCAGCAACCGGTCGAACAGTCTCTGGAAAGGAGGGTTGCTGATCTAGAAAACAGGCAATAGGCACTGCAAATGCAATCTAAGAACCTGCATACTATATATAAGTGCAGGTCAAATAACATAGGCGATCTGCACTATTAATCGTTTATTGCACCACTAACTCACCCGTTATGAATGTTTTAGGTAGTCTGTTATCACGCGCGTTGACTGTGCCAGTCATGGTAGGACCGCGTAAACATCAGGGAATTGAGTTAAAGTCAGCGCCAGAGCGGGACACTATGCGACAGGCCGGTCAGATTGTGGCGACGGTGCTCAAAGAGATTGCGGAGCTAGTCCAGCCGGGAATGACCACAGCTGATTTAGATGACCATGCCGAGCGACGAATTCGAGAAATGGGGGCTACGCCCAGCTTTAAGGGGTACCACGGCTTTCCAGGGTCTATTTGTGCCAGCATCAACGATGAGGTCGTCCATGGGATTCCGCGTCGCCGTAAGGTGATTAAAGCTGGCGACTTACTCAAAGTAGATACAGGAGCCTACTACAACGGGTTTCATGGCGACTCATGTATCACCATTGCTGTGGGCAGGGTAAGTAAACAAGCGCAAAAGCTGATGGATGCAGCAGAGGATGCGCTCTACGCTGGTGTTAGTCAGGCGCTACCTGGTAAAACCCTATTGGACATTGCTGGGGCCATTGAAGACAGTATTCAGGCCAGTGGCTATACGGTAGTCGAAGACTTTACCGGCCATGGTGTGGGTCGTAATCTGCACGAGCCACCCTCGGTTTTTAACTTCCGTACCAAAGAGCTACCTAATGTGACGCTTAAGCCCGGTATGGCGTTGGCAATCGAGCCGATCGTTAATGAGGGGTCAAAGGTAACACGCACCCTGCGGGATCGGTGGACCGTGGTTACGTGCGATCGCAAGCTCTCTGCCCAGTTTGAGCACACGGTTTTGATTACAGAAGCTGGCCAGGAAATTCTGACCGACCGCTCTAGGCTATAGTCGGGACGCCGACCCTACGGAGCCACACTGAGTTCGGCCAGACCCAGGCAGGCATCCTCGTCGTAATTGACCTCAAAGGGAACGGTGTAGACCTTTTGAGTGTTTTCTACCGGGAAATCCTCGTAGTCCTGAATTTGCTTGAGCGCAACATCATTCAAAAATGGGTATCCAGAGCTGCGCAGAAGTTCAGGGTCGCCTGAGATTGTGCCATCAGCGGCCACCACGGCACCAATGCGCCCAGGCTTGGGTATTGGGTTTAGACAGCTATAGATCTGGCGTGGGCCTTCCTCTGCTTCGATGGTGACGGGATAGCTAATGTCTAACGGTTTTTCCAGCTTTTGAGGTGAGGCTGTCTGAATAGCAGACGGCAGCTCGGCTATCCAGGCGGCCTGTGCGTCAGCGGCCACCCCCTCTCGGGTACCCTGCCAACCGTACTGTAAACGGGCCAGAAAATCCTGAAGACGCTGGGGAATGGACCGATCGTCAGCACTTTCTTTTAGCGCTATTAGGGTAGGGGCTGCTTGAGCAGCGGGTTCAGCTGGTGACACAGCGACAGATACGCCCTCTGTATTTGAGACGTCTGGCTCTGCAGGTAAATCTGGCAGTCCAGGGGCAGAATTATTGGCCGACGGGCTTTGGGCCTGGTCATCGTTGCTCGCATCATTAACATCGGATGAGCCGCTGGAGCGTTGGCCGCCTGGGGATTGAGATTTATCACTTTGCGATCGCGGCTGCCGGGTCCCAGAACCTGCTGCCGTTTGGTTGGCGCTAGCTGTCTGAGCCCCAGCCGTCGGGCGCTTGGCCGGGGCATTCTGACCGGTGCTGGGGTTAGCTGGGCTATCACCTTTAGGTGGAATTCGCGTCACTGTAATACTTTCCCCTTCCGGGTCCGGGGCAGGGACCAGATCTTCAGAAGAACCGCCCGCTACAGGGATCAAGAGAAAACCCGCATGGAGGCCAGCTGCTAGTAAAAAAATAGGGTTAAAGAGGACTTTCAAAAACTTCATGGTGATGCGAAAAACAAACGTATGCGCGGCTCAAACCATATTTGACCAGATATCTACTTTAAATGAGGATCTACATCAGCCGCACTAGACTGTGCTACCTATCTATCTGGGTTTTAGACCCTACTGAGGCAGGCTATCCCAGATGCTCACCAGTACGGTACGTCCTCCGGTACCCTGGAAAACGCTCAGATATCCAACCTCTTCGTTAGTAGCCGTGTTGACTAGCTGATACAGGGGCCATCCACCATAATCGCCAGCAGCAACTGGGGTATCGCCACCGCTGATAAAACTATCGAGAATGGCCTGCTCTTTCTCAGCTAGCGTGGCATCATTAAACACAATTAAATCAGTTAAGCCTGGAGCCAGAGGTGCTTCAAGCTTGTTGCCAGCATCCATATCAAAGAAAAATGGTCGCTGCGCCTCCTCAAGCAGTAAGGGAGCGGGGGGTGTAGTTTCTCCCAAAGCCCGCGTACGGTCTGATGCCTGGCGCTGGGCCCCTGATCGATCAAAGAGCGGCCGATCGTCAGGGAGAGTATCGTCCGGTGGTGAGTCATCTAACGCTGGGGCCGACGGCTCGCTCGGTGGCAGATCGTCTGGAATATCCTCAACGTCAGTAATAATGACGTCCTCAGGAGGAACGGCGACAGGCGGCTCTGGCGGGGGTGCTTCCGGTTCGGGAGATGGTGACAGCTCTTCGGAAGCAGTGCCAATTAGATCCGATAGATTTTGTACTTCAATAACAGGGGCGTCTTCAGATTCGGGGTCTACCGGCTGCTTTGACGCTGTCAGATCAGTGACTGGTAGCAATAGCAGCAGTCCATGGGTTCCCAGGGCTATCCATACGACAGGACGCCGAATAAAACGAATCCCATAGACTGATAGCTGGGCCATCACATGGGGCAGCGCTGGGATAAACAAGATAGGCGGTAAAACTACATTCCTGGTCATTTTGACCCAGGGATTACCCGCTTCTGAAGGTTCAACACTGACCATACAAATATCAAGAACACAAAGGAAGCCCTGGAGGAGCGAACATTCCCCCAAGGCAGATATGGTTGATGCACACTGAGCGTGTGAATGTCGAAAAGGTGTGATCGGAGCCCTTTTTTAGACGTGTTTAGATCGTCTAGAAAAGGGAGCTTATCGCTAGTTCAAAACAGTATTTGCCTCAGCGTCATACGCTTCGAGGGTGGCATCGGTAGCACTGTCAGGCAGAGGCACATAGCCAACTTCCAGAATCAGTTCGCCTGAATCAGCATTCTCGATGTAGAACTCAACAAAGTCAGATACACCTGTGCTGGAGTCAGCCAAGGCTTCAGCGTTTACGTAGATAAAGATGGGTCGGCCCAGGGGCTGATATCTATCCGCTTCAACGTTGGCTACAGTGGGCTCAACGAATGTACCTAGCTCTTCGTTGTAGATGCTGACAGCCTTTAGGATGTCGGCGTTCTCCGAGAAATAAGCTAAACCGAAGTAGCCGATAGCGTAAGGGTCGCTCGCAACACCGCGAACAAGAACGTTGTCATCTTCACTAGCAGTGTAGTCAGCACGACTGACACCACCGTCGCCGTTGATTTCATCAGTAAAGTAGTCAAACGTACCGGAGTCGGTTCCAGGACCGTATAGGCCAATCTCCTCATCTGGCCAGCTGGGGTCAATCTGGTTCCAACGAGTAATGACACCTTCAGCAGGCGCGTCCCACATTGCGTTTAGCTGCTCAGGAGTCATTTCAGTTGCCCAATCGTTAGCAGGATTGACGACAACAGTTAAAGCGTCATAGGCAACAGGAATAGCGATGTAGTCAATGCCATTAGCAGCACAAAGCTCTTTCTCTGTGTCTTTGATAGGGCGAGATGCGTTGGAGATAACTGTTTCACCAGCACAGAACTTTTTGAAACCACCACCAGTACCAGACACACCGACAGTCACAGAGGCAGAGTTACCGCTGAGGGCGTACTCTTCCGCCATTGCCTCAGTAATGGGAAAAACAGTACTCGAACCATCAATCTCAATAGTCTGCGCAACCGCAGACGCTGCAGTCAGAGCACCTGCCGTAGCAACCGCAGCTACTGTGCCAAGAAACTTAGCGAACTTGACCATAACTACCCACTCCGTGGCTATTTGATCAGGCCACGAAGTAATGTAACGACATCAAATTAAGGCGACATCACTGCCAAATTAAGACAGATTTTTAGTTTGTTTAAGGCTAGGTAAAAAACAACAAATCAACCGTAGAGAAATGCGATCTGTCTTTCAGAGACGTCTTTGACAGGATTTTTTCAACTGAGTTTCAGCTTAAGGGTAGGACAGAAAAATGCCCACAGTATTGCTTTAGCTAAAAGCTCATAGAAACTTACAAATTCGGTCAGATATTTCTAGGAGAGCTGATATTAGCTACAGGTTGCCCTCAAAGTATCGATACCAAACAGCGTTACCAATAATAGTGAATAACAAAATACTGCCACCGCCTGCGATCGCAAGCATAGGGCTGTAGCCACCGCGCAGCAGATTCTCCATCCACAGGTTGGTCGTGGCTGAGGGAGTAATCAAATTGGCTAAAAACGGGGTGAGATAAATTAGCGCTCCACCACTTAGCAACCAGCCCACCATAGAGACCAGCAGAAAAACTGTTTTCCCTTTTGTTTGAGTACTCATGGTTCTAGTTACTGAGGGGTTAGAGGAGTCCCTGTCAAACAAGCATTATCCAATGAGGCTCCATCAAAGCTGGCACCATCGACACAGGCACACAGCAAATTAGCCCGAGTTAACGTTGCTCCGCGTAAAATCGCTCCGCTCAGATTAGCTTCTTCCAGGTCGGCCACCGAAAGATCGGTACCAGCCAGAATAGCGATACCTAAATCTGCATTGACGAGTATGCAGCCAGACAGATTTGCTCCCCGCAGGTCAGCCCCCCTGAAGTCTGCAGCC
>JBHJIL010000048.1:0-21766 GCA_050043465.1 Leptolyngbyaceae cyanobacterium | reverse complement strand
ACGACTGGTTAGCGTTACGGATGTCCAGTCCCCGTTGCCCTGAATAATATTATTGCCGAAGATTTTGTTCTCCCGGTCTGCTGCGGCCTGGGGAGACGCATAAAATTCTAATATATCGACAGACATCTCATTGGTCAGGGTAAAGCTGTATTGGTCTTGAGCGATATTTTTAGTCGCCGAGCCGGTTGCCTGTCTTTTGGCAATCTCTACAGAAACGTAGGGGTCCGCCAATGGAGTCCCGCTATTCGAAGGCGAAGCAGCTACCTGGGCCCAGCCTGGGGTCAAGGACGATAGACCCACTAAGGTAGAAATAACAACGGCTGGGGAAAAATAGCTCAGGCTCATCGTAGTTCAGCAAATCGCTCAGTAGTAATCTACCATCGCCCTATGGGGTTTGGCTTAGGGCTCACGCGTCCTTCGCAGAGGGTTTAACGATATCTATTGTGGGACAACTTTTTTGAGAATGCATTACGTCCGACGAATTTTAAAGTTTATTGCTATTCTGATATAGGTTCATATGGCTAAGTTAGGCGCTAAAACTCTCAAACCTCGCGGGTGAGAGTTGATTCATTCGGCAAAGCATTCTACTCAAATACTGATTTCGCCATGACTGCTTCAGAGAATAGATTGATTCACTTCGCTCAGAAATCACTTTTGGTTCCAGGTGCTTTTGCTGCTTTGGGATTGCTGGGCCCTCAAGCAGTTATTGCCCAGGCTGAGCCAGGTGCCGTTGAGCTATCTATTCCCCAACCGGCCGCGCCGTCGCCAGCCGCCCCCGCACCTACGGTGGTTACACCTGAGGTGGTGGTACCGGTTACCCCCAGCCCTGTTGTCCCAGCGACTATCGAGACGGCTGAGCCGCCTCAGGCCGCTTCATCGGAGCCTGCTGTCGACTACGGCGCTGTATTTGTTGAACCCACAGACGGTGCCACTCCCTCCATTGGTTCCCTGCTGGAGGACAATCAGCCGGCAGCTGGTGAGACACCGTCGGTAGAGGTGATTTTGCCGTCGGACTACGGGGCAGCCCAGGTTGATCCGACCGACTATAGCGTGGGTGCCACCATGCCAGACGTCGTCATTTCAGAACGTTCCAGCGGCTGTGAGTATTCGTTAGACACCGGCAGCGCAATCGCCAGTGCGGCCTGTCACCAGGTGAATCGTTTGACCGATGCGATCGCAGCCACTCCCGGACAGTCCGGCAGAGTTGCCGCCTTTAGCAATCTTCCAGGTGTGCAAGCCGTCGGACTGACCACAGCCGCCAGCCGGGACTTTTACAATCAGGCCGCTCAGGCGGTGGTCCAGCTGCAGCAGGGTCAGAAATTTGTCTTCCCCCTATCGATGCCTGCCCCGCTGACGTCTCTATTTGGCTGGCGGATGCATCCCATTTTTGGGGTCCGACGATTTCATTCAGGCACTGACGTAGGTGCGCCATTAGGGACACCTGTGGTAGCCACCCAGTCTGGTCAGGTGGTCACATCGGACTATGCGGGCGGATACGGTCTAATGGTAATTCTGCACCACAATGATGGCACCCTTGAGAGCCGCTACGCTCACCTATCTCGTCTGTTAGTACAGGTGGGCGAATGGGTGGAACAGGGAGAGGTGATTGGCCTTGTGGGCAGCACCGGCAACTCCACCGGACCCCATCTACACTTTGAGCTACGTCAGCTAACGGACAGCGGCTGGACCGTTCTCAATCCAGATTCGCTGCTGCGACAGACTTTAGGTACTCTGGCTCAAGCGCTGGGTAACTCCCTCACCGCTTTTGCTGGCACCGCCGAGACCGCCCAGGCGACTCCCAATGAAGCAGTCTCTTTAGAAGGGCTGCCCTTTCGTCCGGCCCAGCCCCACGCCAATTAAATGTTAGGGATGCAGGTCTGTTAGAAAACTGGGCATGTCTAAAACGTGCCAATAAACCAGAGCGGCGACTACAGCCGTATACAGGGTGGCACTGCCAAAGCCAATCAACGTATCTCGGGTCGTATTGCGATTCTCGTCAGACACCAGGATATCCACGGCCCCAAACTGCATCATCACCATCCCCACCACGTTGGATAGCCAGTAGCCCATTACTGTGCCAGTCATAAACCATGGGTGATTAAACCAGCTGATGCCATAGCCAAAGACCAGGGCAATAGGTAGATTAAAAAACAGATCGTTCCACCATGAAAGGGGCGATAGCATATAGCCTAGGCTGAGCAGGGCACCACCGCGCAGATTTTTGAATAGGTTCATGGTTCCGCTGGTTTTGGAGCCACCCTATTTTACGCGCCTGCCGGCTTGCGTCACCATACCCTCTTGACCAGAGAGCGTCTTAGCGGTGTTTCGCAACAAAGGTACATCATGAAGATTGAACTCATACCGTTATTAAAACTTCAGCGAGATCTCTACGATGTGTCAAACGCACAGAAGAGATTTGACCTCTACCTCAAAACAATGCTGAATACAGACGCTTCTGACGCTGACCTTTTACCCATGGTGGCAATGAACCCAATGGGTAAAGAACACATCCCTAAAATGCTCGATACACTACTTGCCATCAACGCAGAGACAGAAGCCGCGCATACGATTGCAACTGTAGCAGACTCGTTTAGAGAAGATGAAGATAGCGATACGTTCAAATTAGGACTCGTAGTTGTCGATGACCTCATGGGCGGATGGACAAACCGCTATACCTGCGAATTTGACCATCGCTTTAGGGTAGAACACAATCTCAAACGGCGGTGGCTGACTGTGATGCTATGGACTAGTGAAACTCCATCTGTCCAGAAGGTCCGTGAAGAGACTTTGGTGACGCTGTATCGCACACGCTATATTCGGCAGCACGGAGTCGCACACACGTTGCAAGAGATGCTGCGTCAGGAAGGCTATGCGATGGCAATGTCTGACTGTCAACAGCCCACACTGGAGAGCGAAGATATCGCCTATACCTGGGAAGTGATATCCTCTCATCTGTCCACCCAAGACCATCCTACGATCATGGCATGCTTGTTTGGAGATAGGGCAGCTCATCTGCTAGGGTACACACCGCAAGGGCTCAGCGACCGTGCTGGGCTAGCAGCAGCCCTGGCCCAGTATCGATCTACTGTCGAATAAAGCGGAATAACCATGTACAAAGTTTTTGGCGATATGCTCTCGGGCAACTGCTACAAGATCAAGTTACTCATGCAGTTTCTAGATATTCCACACGAATGGACTCATGTGGATATCCTAGCCCGCGAGACCCATACAACTGACTTTGAGCGGATGAACCCCAACGCTAGAATTCCAGTGGTCGAGCTAGCCGATGGGCGATATCTTTGGGAGTCAAATGCGATTCTCAACTACCTGGCGGATGGCACAGAGTTCTTGCCCCAGGACAGCTACAGCAGAGCCAAGGTTCTACAGTGGCAGTTTTTTGAACAATACAGCCATGAGCCCTACATTGCCACGGCTCGCTACATTAACAAGTACCTGGGTCTACCTAAAGAGCGAGAGGCCGAATATCACGCTAAGCAAACGGGCGGTCATAAAGCTCTAGCCGTGATGGACAAACACCTGGCCGAGAACACATTCTTTCTGGGTGCCCAGACAACAATCGCCGATATTAGCCTGTACGCCTATACCCATGTCGCTGAGGAAGGCGGGTTTGATCTAGCGGGCTATCCCCACATCCAGCGGTGGTTGAAAGAGTTTGAGGCGGTCCCTGGCTACATCAAAATGGCTAGAGAAAATGCTTAAAATTAAGGACTCGGTGTCTCTAGCGACAGATCTCTGACGAGCGACAGGGGCAGCGACTCTTGGCTAAGATATTGGCTGTAGCCTGCCTGGAGAAATTTTTCGTAATCTCTCTGTCCGGCAATGTGCGTTTGCATAAAAGCAAGACTCAGCGCTTTGAGATAGGTGCGAGCTAACGCTGAGTCCGGACCTGAAAGCTCATCCGGGAGTGACTCTGAACGAGCATAGTTGTGACTGCCTCCTTGCAATAGGACCAGGTACTTGCTGGCTGGCGTTAACCAGGTAAACGGCTGCAGCTGTTCTACTAAGGCCGGAGCAATGGGGTCAGCGCTGCCGCTGATAATCAGTACAGGTGTGTCAATCTGAGCAATACCGGTCTCTCCAAACACCAAACTTGTGATCGGGTTAAAGACAAATGTGGCCTTAATCCGATCGTCTTGAAGAGATTGTTCAAACTGGCTTTTTAGAGCCAGACACTGGAGAGGCACTGAAATATTAACCGCATCCACCTCGATGATTTCAGCGCAGCGAGTTTGTAGCTGGTCTACATTGAGCTGAGCCCCAGCTAGGGCCAGAGCCGTATAGCCACCAAAAGAATGGCCCATAACCCCCACCCGATCGAGATTAAACCGGTTGGCTAAGGGTCCTTGATTTTGAATCTCGACATAATCTAACAGATAAGAGATATCCTGCGGACGATCAACAAACTCATTGGGCGCCATCGCAGCAGAAACATTACCTGCTAGGAGATTTTCTACTTGCTCAAAGTTGCTACCAGGATGCTCAATGGCAGCCACAGCAATGCCATAGCTAGCCAGATGCTGAGCAACGTCGGCAAAGTTGTTGCGGCTAGCGGCAAATCCGTGGGAGATCACCTCTATAGGGGCAGGTGAGTCGATATCGGGCAGATAGACATCAACCGGCAGGGTGCGATCGCGACGGGTATCCTGCAGCCGCCAGGTTTGAACCTGCCACGATACCGACCCCGGCTGGGTCAGGCTGGGCTGCTGACTAAAATCGATGGGATCGGCGGTAATGGTTTCAGTATCAGTCTGGGTTTGGAGAGCTGCGATCGCAACCTCAGTATCTTCTAGCAGATCGACAACCGTATCCACTACCTCTAGAATCTCAACCGAATTAATGCGCAGTGTGGGGGTAGGAAAACGGCGCATGACGTTGAGCAGCGTTAGTCCTTCCTCATCCCCAGCCGCTAAAATTAAACTTCCTCGCAGTCCTTTTGCTCCATTTTGCCAGGATTGTGTTTGGATTACGTCTCCCAAACGCTGTAGCCAAAGTTCTCCCAACGGGTCGTATAGCACCTGGGAAAGCGTCACCGCCGTCACATCTAAGGGTGTCGTTAAAATCTCTCGAAACTCAGCTTGATCGGCCTCGCTGAGAAAATTAAAATAAAACGCCAGTTCGTCATCAATCTGATTGTCATAGGCGTAGGCCTCTAATGAAGATACCGGTACCGACAGCTCCAGCAGTCCGTAGGATACCGTGACATTATCTGCAGCCAAAGCGGCAGCACCCACCATCAGTGGAACAGCGCTACCAAGACAGAGACCCCAATTGCGCAACCAGCGAGTGATTTTCATCATTACTGATAAAACCTGGTTCAGAAACTAACAATGCACACCTAAGTTAAACGGTATCTATGGGCTACATCATCCGTAGTCTGGGACATGGCAACGTTCGAAATGTGTCAGGCGATACCTATCGCTTTAACCAGTTCAAACCAAAGGGCAGACGGCTATCTTCAGCCGCACTCTCTGGGGCAAACTCTGCCGGGTTTTGATCGTATCGATTCCGCACAGGAATGGCTGGGCCTTGAGCGTTGCCGACTAAAGACGCCGTTGCTTCGAGGGCGGTACGTAGCCGTTTGGCCGCATAGATGGACATATCACGGGGGACGTTGATGCGATCGCGTAAATATCGTAAACCACTGTCGGTCCCCTGGGGCGGCTGACAAGTCTCACCCGTCATCAGCTCCGTCAGCGCACAGCGTAGCGCCTGGTCAAATATCTCATCGTCTGTAGGATTGACCCGCACAAGATTATCACGATGCTTCAGCACCCGATGGAGGGCTTCCACCCGAGAGGTTTCCGGCTCCGGATAGCCCACGTCTGGCAGCCCCAGCCAGGGCCCCTGATCCACCCGCTGCTGATTTGTACGAGTTTGATCCGCGTCATTTTCCCAACAGCCGCCCATTTGCGGGGGCAGGTCATGCACATGGGTATGAAAATCACTTTGGGTACCGCGATAGGTCAATCGAGTTTCCATCGCATCAAACCAGGCGGCAAATCCCGGATTCTCTTCTCGCATTGAATAGCCCTTGTAGTAAAACAAACTGGCGTTCATCCGCTCTACATAGGGAGTAAATACTAGGTCTACAACACTAAACTGCTCTAGAAAATAGGCACCCGGTGTGGCCGCTAGCGCCTCTTCTACCTTGGCAACAGCGCTAACAAACTGCTCCCGGTTAAACTGCTCCTGGCGAGCTGACCGTACCGGCTGACACAGCCAGCTGCACCAGGCCCGAAACAACAGCCGTTCTAAGCGCCGTAACGGGATCGCAGCGGCATCCTGCATACTCACCGTCAGCGGACCAAATACCTGCTCTAAGGCAATCAGAATATCGTCACTTTCAGTAATCAGCTGTCCGTCTAGCTCCAAAGCAGGTAGCATGCCCGATGGCACCTTTCTTTTAAACCAGACTTCTTTGGTGCCGTAACAGAACATCGTCACCTTTTCAATGCGGTAGGGAATCTGCTTTTCTTCTAGCCACAGCCATACTTTTTGACAGTAGGGACACCAAGCATGATTGTCGCGGAACAGCGTGACTCGCACGTCAGCCTCGGTTTTGCCAAAAAGCCGCAGCCGCGCCTGAGCATTGGTAGGACCGTTGATCCGGTCGGTCTCCACGGTATCAAGGGCTTCTAACTCCGACCAGGTGAGGGGAACAGCAGTCATGGTGTAGACCCGCATAAAAAGATTCATTACCAGCTTAAACGCAAACCCCAAAATACGAGCGTTGCTGATGCTCGAAATGTGCCAGGACAATGAAGCGCAGACACAGCAGGGGGGCGATAGCGCACGCGCACTATCGCCCCCTTACCTACTTATTCACCAGCTGCAGACTATGAGATGTCTACCGATTCTGCCAGCTGCGGCTCACCCAGCTTTACCTGGAACACACGGTTACGCTCATCATCCGCTTTAGGAATGGCTAGCGTCAGCATACCGTTGCTCATGTCTGCCTTGGCATCCATATTCTTGACCTTGACATTTAGCGGAATGACTCGACGGAATTTTCCGTACAGAAACTCGCTGGAGACTAGCTGCTCTTGAGGCTGCAGTTCGCTCTGAAAACGCTCGCCTGTAATTAATACAGCTGCCTGAGATACATGAATATCAATATCTTTGGCTTCAAGCCACGGCAGAGCTACTCGCACATAGACAAGGTCGTCGGTTTCGCTGACCTCAGCAGTAGGGACCCAGTCCTGCTGGCGTGTCCAGGCCGCCACTCGGGTTGCGTCCATGCCGTCAAACAATTTGTCCAGACGGTAGCGTAATGAATCGGCTTCGTTAAAGGGTTCTAATCGGATAATAGCCATAGGCTTAATCCTCCATATATTCGACAATTTGCGGACCCACAGTGTGTCAATAGTGACTGTCTCTTAGCCCCTCTAGCTGCACTAGAGATATGGATCAACGCAAAGTCTTGATTGAGCCAGTAATCACTCAGTCGCAACTAAGCGCTCAAACTCAAGACATTACTATACTAAGGCTTCTGTCTTGTCCAGTGCATCTGTCAAAAGTGAGAGAAAAGACTACAGCTGCCGTGGAGATAAGCCGCAGCTGTTGGACAATCTCTTACCGCGCCATCTTAAGAATCGGCAGTGCCTCTAGCCCAAATCTATTCCATATACCCAGTCCTGGTACTGCGGGTCTCGTCCTTCAGTAATGGCCGTGAGTTTGTCTCTAATCTGATCGGTGACGGGGCGGACAGTGGATAGCGTATAGTTCTCTACCTGTCGTACCGGCGTCACCTTGGCAGCAGTACCGCTTAAAAAGACTTCATCAGCAATCAGCAGCTCTGACTTATCGACAGGCCGCTCTACAACATCAATGCCCAAGTCTTTAGCTACCTGCAAGACGCTATCACGGGTGATACCCTCTAGAATATCTTGCTCAAAGCCAGGAGCAATCAGCTTACCGTTGCGCACAATAAAAATGTTCATCCCCGACGCTTCACTGACCTTACCCTGGGAGTTCATCAAAATCGCCTCGTCGAAACCGGCCTCTACAGCTTCAGTTTTAGCCAGGGACGATGTGATGTAGGCTCCGCTGATTTTGCCCCGCAGCGGCAGACTGCGATCCTCTTGGCGATACCAGGAGCTGATCCGACAGGTGACTCCCTCAGGAGAGAGATAGTCTCCTAGCTCTAAACCGTAGACAAAAAAGTCTTTTTTGACATTGTGCAATCGGGGCGCAATCCCTAGATCCGATGTGTAGACAAAGGGACGAATATAAAAAGATGTTTTAGGACTGTTCTTTTTAACAAAATCTGTAATTACATGCTGGATTTTGTCAGCAGGCAGGTCAAAGTTGAGCAGCCGAGCGCTTTTACTCAGCCGAGCACAGTGGCGATCCAAGCGAAATAGCAATGCTCGATTGGCATTTTGAGGATCGGGAATGCCGCGCAAGCCACCAAAGGCACCTGTCCCGTAGTGCAAGGCATGGGTGGCAATGGAAATTTTGGCATCCTCAAACGGACAAAACTGACCCTCAAAATATGTGATCGGCAAAAAGTTATGCATTGGACCTGCGGGTTTCAGAAATCGTTTTACCTAGGATAGAGGAGTTCCTGGAGAAACGGGAAATCGACCCGACGAATGTAGGGGTTCTTTAATAATGTGGGCCCTCAGCACTGGGAAGCCATCAACTAGCCGTAGCTCGCTGCAGCGATCGCACTAAACCAAGGTAATGGCAGTAATCTCTGGATTGCAAAAGAGCCGTCCTGGGGCGTAGCTGCCCAGCCCGCGATTGACATAGAGCAAATTGGAGCCCACCTGGTGTAGCCCCATGGCCCATTCCCAGTGATCGACAATGCTGGCACAGCGATCGCTAAAGTAGGGCACCTTGCTTTTGCGAACGATTTTGGGGAAGTGCTTGCGCAGGCTAAACCAGCGTTCGGCCAGGTTACCAATGCCGGGAATCACGATTTGGCCCCCGTGGGTATGCCCTGAAAGCTGCAGATCCACTCGCCAGGGCATCATGTGTTCAGCCGTATCTGGATTGTGGGAAAGGACAATCCGGGGCAGCTGCTGGGGCAGCTGGTCAAGTACGTTTGGTGTGAAGTCTCGGTGATAGTAGTCGGCCAGACCGACCAGAGCCAGATCGTTGCCAAAGGGATAGACAATCTGATTCCAAAGAACGGTGATATTGATATCGGTAAGGGCCGCAGTAACCGTAGAGCGAGCCCTGGGCCAGTAGTTATCGTGGTTGCCTAAAATGGCATAGGTGGGATATGTGTGGGCAATAGGAGCCAGCTGAGGCGCCAGGGTATGGATGGGGTCGGGTTCCTCGGTGACAAAGTCGCCGGTCAAGACGACCAGGTCTGGATTTAAGGTGGGGATGGTTGCGATCGCATCCCTCAGCATCCGCTCCGATAGCCGCTTGCCGTCGTAGTGAAAGTCCGACAGCTGCACAATCACCGTACCCTGCAGTCTAGGCGGCAGATCCCGGATAGAAATCTGCAGCGACTCGACCGTAAGCGGACCGGAAAATAATGGACGCATAGTCTCAGGAACCAAAACATCGTTACTTAACTTAACGCTGACTCAACACTGAGCGTCGGGGCCGCGTCTGGGTTTGACAGTTACTAGACTGGACTAAGTAAGGTCGCAGGTGCAGAGCTTACCAACGAAACTATAAAATCCACTCGGGTATGACATTAGAAATAGATTAACTAAGGACACCGCCATGACTGCTGCCGCCCCTGCCCTCTCCCCCCAAGAGCAACAGAACATCGCCCAGGCGATTGACTACAGTCATGTCCAGTCAATCGCCGAAATTTGGCCCATCGTGGCCGAGCGTTTTCCGTATCAAACTGCCCTAGAAGATCCCCACGGCACTCCCCAGCTCACCCTCACCTATGGCGTGCTGGCCCAGCAGATCCAACAGTTTGCCGCCAGTCTGCAAACCTTGGGTATCCTACCCCAGGACAAAATCGCCTTATTTTCAGACAATCAGCCCCGCTGGCTAGTGGCCGACCAGGGGATCATGACCGCCGGGGCAGTCGATGCCGTCCGCGGGTCCCAAGCCGACAAAGACGAGCTGGCCTATATCCTCGACAACAGCGATGCCGTCGCCATGGTCGTGCAAGATCAGGCTACCCTGACCAAGCTGGCAGACTGTCTTGGCGATAAAAATCTGCGGTTTATCGTGCTGCTCTCCGATGAGACACCCCAGCTAGATACAGCGGCTCAGCTGCTGAACTTCAATCAGCTGATGGAGCTAGGCAAGGATGTAGCGGTCAAGAAAGTGGAGTATGCTCGCGGTCAGCTAGCCACCTTGATGTACACCTCTGGCACCTCTGGCCGCCCCAAGGGGGTGATGCTCTCTCAGGCTAATCTGCTCTCCCAAATTTCAGGAGCCTGTAGCGTCGTACGGCCCGCCCCTGGCTCCAAAGTGATGAGCATTCTGCCCATCTGGCACTGCTACGAAAGCACCTTTGAATACTTCACTCTGTCCCAGGGCGTGCACCAGATCTATACCAATATTCGCTACGTCAAAAAAGATCTCAAAGCCTACAAGCCCAACTACATGGTAGGTGTACCCCGACTGTGGGAATCGATCTATGAAGGGGTGCAAAAGCAGTTTCGAGAACAGCCCGAGAGCAAGCAAAATCTAATCAACTTCTTTTTGCACCAGAGCCAGCGCTATATCGCCGCCAAGCGCATTGCCCAGAATCTTAGCCTTGACTATACGCCCAACGCCTTTGAACGAGCCATGGCCGGTGCTCAGGCCGCCGTTTTGAAGCCTGTCCATAAGCTGGGCGACACCATGGTCTACAAAAAAGTGCGCGACGCCACCGGGGGTGACATCAACTTTGTGGTTAGCGGCGGCGGCTCCATTGCTGACCACCTAGAAGACTTCTACGAAATTATCAGTGTCGATATCCTTGGCGGCTACGGCCTGACCGAAACCTCACCCATTACCCACGTCCGTCGTCCCTGGCAAAACCTGCGCGGTGCCGATGGTCAGCCCCTGCCTGGTACTGAGACCCGCATCGTTGATCTAGAAACCCGTCAGGATCTGCCCCAGGGCAAACAAGGGTTAGTCCTGATTCGCGGTCCCCAGGTGATGCAGGGCTATTACAAAAATCCTGAAGCCACGGCCAAAGCCATCGACCCCGACGGCTGGTTTGACACGGGCGACCTGGGCAAAATCACCGCCAACGGCGATCTGGTCATCACCGGTCGCGCCAAGGATACCATCGTCCTTACTAACGGTGAAAACATTGAGCCTCAGCCCATTGAAAACGCCTGTGCCCGTAGCAAATACGTGGACCAGATCATGCTGGTGGGCCAGGACCAAAAGGTGCTGGGAGCAATGATCGTTCCTAATCTCGAAGCTCTAAGCCAGTGGGCCACGACTCAGGGCATCACTGTTGATGAAGCTAACCCTGCCGCATCCTTAAACGATTCCAAAGTACAAACCTTGTTTAAGCAAGAACTCACCCGCGAGGTCAAAGCCCGACCCGGCTATCGCCCCGACGAACGCATCGGACCTTTTACCCTACTGAGCGAACCCTTCACAATTGAAAACGGCATGCTCACCCAGACCATGAAAGTCAAGCGACCGGTAGTGACCCGCAACTATCAAGACATCATTGACAGGCTGTTTGAATAAGAAACAAGAAGTGTCTGAAAGCTTCCAAAGGGGCATTTTGTAGAGAGTTATTAAACTAAAAGGCAAGAAATCCTTTTTGCTCAACTCTTGCCTTTTCTTGACATGTCACAGAATCTGAGCGTGATCGCCCTTTAGTCAAAGCCAATCTCATTAGCTACCTGCGTAACATGGAGCAGTCGCTGCTAACTAATCCTGAAACAGGAATCATGTCGGCCATTTATCAGATTGAAGAACAGCTATCTATATCACTGGCTAAGGGCAGAGCGTAGCTTCTATCTGCCAGAATGCAACGACAAACCCATAGAAAATCTTGCAAACGCGTCTTTTCTAACCTGACCGGGTAATATACCTAGTGAAATTGATTACCAAAACCACTATCCAATAGGTCCATGGACGCTTCGCAATCCCAACTCCTTCTCAAGCGAGTCATTAACGTCAAAGCCGTCGTTACCCCCCTCTGGAAAGAAGAAGCTCAAAACCAGCTACAAAAGCAAATCAACGGTATTGACAGCCGTCTGCAGCAGCTTGAAATGCAGGGGCAGCGCATGGTCAGCGAACTTCAGAAACAGGAAACTAACGAAGCTATTCAGAACCAAATGGCGGCCGTTCAAAATAAGCTCAACGAAGACAAAAATAAGCTACTTCAGCAAAAAAACCAGGTGCTACAGCAGCTACAGCAGGTTCAGACCCTAGAACTTAACAAAGAAGTGAGTCAGGGCCAGATCGATGGCTTCTTTAAGGCGGCTACCGGCGATAATCTGGTCAAAAAAATGCAGGTCGAAATCCTACTGCGTGATGGCGTTATCGAAGAAATTCGCGGCGAGCTATAGGCTGGGTCCTAGTTATCACCCCCTATGAGCTGAACCTAAATCTGCTCGTGTATCTTTTAGTGGAGCCAGTGGTGAATTCACCGCTGGTTTTTTATTTGACTTCCCATTTAATCAATGGCCAAAGTCTTTTAGAATAAGATGCTGGCGCGCCGCTACGGTTCGTTATCGCATTTGTTGTCAACCCGTCCCGGAATTTCCCAATGATTCGCGAAGTGTTCATGCCCGCCCTTAGCTCAACAATGACCGAGGGCAAAATCGTTTCTTGGACCAAAGCCCCTGGTGACAAGGTAGAAAAGGGAGAAACCGTCGTCATCGTTGAGTCTGACAAGGCTGACATGGATGTCGAATCGTTCTATGAAGGATTTCTAGCGACCATCGTCGTAGAAGCCGGTGATGTGGCCCCGGTGGGTAGTGCGATCGCACTTCTCGCCGAAACCGAAGCTGAAATCGAAGATGCTAAAAAGCAGGGTGCCGCCGCCGCTCCCGCTCCCAGCACCGCCCCCGCCCCAGCTCCCGAACCCGTGGCCGCTGCTGCCCCCGCCGCTTCGCAAAATGGCAGCAGCAGTTCTTCTGCCCCCAGCGGTCGGCTCATCGCCTCACCTCGCGCTAAAAAGCTGGCCAAGCAGCTCAAGGTAGATATTAAAGCTTTAGTCGGCTCGGGTCCCCACGGTCGCATCGTGGCCCAAGATGTAGAAAAAGCCGCTGGCCAACCCCCAACGCCCGCGCCCGCTGCTGCTGCCCCTGCGCCAACACCCGCTGCACCATCGGCCCCAGCCATACCACCGGCTCCTATCGCTCCGCCACCGGTTCCCGGTCAGGTCACCGCATTTAACACCATGCAGCAGGCCGTCGTTCGCAACATGAACGCCAGTCTGACCGTACCGGTCTTCCGCGTTAGCTACACCATTACCACCGATGCCCTAGACGCGCTTTATAAGCAAATCAAACCCAAGGGTGTGACCATGACCGGTCTACTCGCCAAGGCCGTAGCCGTCACCCTGGCCAAGCATCCGATTATCAATGCTAGCTATACCGATGCAGGTATTCAGTACAACGGCAGCATCAATGTCGCTGTGGCAGTCGCTATGCCCGACGGCGGTTTGATTACCCCAGTCCTGCGCGGTGCCGACCAGATGGATATCTACTCCCTGTCTCGTTCCTGGAAGGATTTAGTAGCTCGTTCCCGCAGCAAGCAGCTACAGCCCGAGGAATACACCACAGGAACCTTTACCCTATCGAACCTGGGGATGTTTGGTGTAGATAGCTTTGATGCGATCTTGCCTCCCGGCACCGGTTCAATTTTGGCCATTGGCGGCGCTAAGCCCACCGTGGTTGCAGACGCCAACGGGATGATGGGCATCAAGAAACAAATGACCGTCAATATTACCTGTGACCATCGCATCATTTATGGTGCCGACGGTGCTGCCTTCCTTAAGGATTTAGCCGATCTGATTGAAAATAATCCTCAATCTTTAACGCTATAGGCACTCTCTAACAGCTCTATTAAGACTGCACTGATAGGTAGCTATCAGTGCATTTTTTTCGCGATCGCTGATTGGGCATAACAACAAGACCATCAATCCTGTGGGAGTGGATATGACAAACGTAACTGTAGTATTGCTACAGCGTAGGGATTGCCACAGGGCGCACCGCATCAGATCATGACTTTTGTCATGGAAATGGACGGAAATTGATCACAATATTTAATCAATAGAAACGTCAGAACGCACGCTAGCTGAGATGAGCAACAGCTTATGACTCAATCAACCCGTTGGACAATGGCAGATAGAACAGGTGGCTATCAGCCAACCCACTCAACGCGTATTCTACCTAAATCGATTGAGCCGATTTCCTCATCCATTCCTAAAATGCTGCGGTATACAGAATGGGTATTTTTATTCATGCTGGTGCTTCGTTTCGGATTTCGGGCGGGGCTGCTAATGTTGAACAGGCCGCTAGGATTTGAAATTGGCACTGGCGATTATATTATGCTCAGTGTTGCCGCAACACTGGCCGTTCTCAGTGGCTTTTTTCCGATTCATCGGCCTATGTGGCAGCGGCGAGCCTACATTTTGGTCGAGATTCTTTTCTTATTGGTTAGTCGAACCTTTACCGGGTGGGGCTTAAATCTGTTTTTGTATCTTGTACTAGTCAAAAGCTGCTTTTTGTTACGATGGCGAGATGTTATTTCCGCCACTGTTATTACTGGAATTTCCTGGCAGTTGAGCTTTGCTTGGTATCTGTCTCAAAAGATGTCCGTCCCTACCGAAGAACTCCGCCAAGCGTTCGAGGAATCTCTGCTGTATCCTAGCCATCTCATTATCTTAGATACTATTGTTAACAGCAGTGTTTTATACATTGCGGCAAGTCTGCTGGTCATTTTGCTATGCTTGCTTGTTTTGGCCGAGCGCGATAGCAGAAAAAAAGCAGCTGCCTTGTCACAGGAGGTAGAGACCTTAGCCGCAGATTTAGAGAGAACCCGGATTGCTCGTGAAATCCATGATTCGCTGGGTCATACGCTAACGACATTAAGCATGCAGCTGGAAGTTTCTCAGGCGCTATATACTCAAGATCCTCAGAATTCGTTTCAGGCTCTCAACCAAGCCGAGCTGCTGGCGAAACAGTCTCTTCAAGAGATTCGCAGAGCAGTTTCTACACTGCGTCACGGCAATTTTAATCTATCGGATGCGATCGCTGACTTGGTATCTCAGATGGAAAGCGCTCATAACCAACGCGGCTGTCCCCTCGAAATTAAAACTGATATTAACCTGCCTCATCTGCCGCTTCAAACAAGCAGACAGCTGTTTTTAATCATAAAAGAAGGACTCATCAACGTTCAGAAACATAGTCAGGCTTCTTTTGTAGAGATATGGGGTGAGCACAAACTAGAGAAGATTACAGCGGGTATCTCAGATAATGGCATTGGCGTTTCTCCGAAAATGTCCGCTACAGGATTTGGCTTGAGGGGCATAGAAGAGCGGGTTCAACTTCTAGACGGTCAGGTAGAAATTTACAGCACTGTGGGACAAGGCACATCGATTCAGCTCACCTTTCCTCAGCAGTAGCGTCAGGACGACTGAGGACCGAAAACTAGCGCTGGAGAGACGTGCCTAATTCTCCGCAGGAATGTCCCTTAATAGATGGAGCCGGGTAGGGTCTGGGCTAACTGTTTTAACATAGGCCGATGTTAGATAAGGCTGATACGATTCATCATCTAGTAGATGAACTTTGCCATGGGCGATCGCCAGCGAAACAGTTAGCTTAAAAAGCTCCCGTTCGGCTTGGTCAAATCTATCTACAATATCGCTCTGGGGATGCACCAGATTGAGAATAAAGCTGCTCATCTCTGGTGTGTGAGCCGTGTTTTCAGCCAGATAAAAATATTTTTGAGCAGTCTGTAGCCATTGAAACGCTCGCATTTGTTCTAACACAATAGGAGATACGATATCGTGGGTGCCTCCTGTAATCACGACGGGCACGTCTATCTGACTTATTCCGTGCGGTCCAAACAGGTTTGTTAGCGGAGCTGAAGCAACTACTAGTGCAATTCGTTTGTCTTTCAAACTCCCATTCACCAGTTGCTGAATAGCCTGAGGAGAGTTTTCTAGCTCTAGCAACCGGCATTGCAGCAGCAGCCCTACATGAATCGTATCAGGTGTAAGCTCTGTTTCTGGAGCACACTGTGACTGTAGTCTCTCAAGATCGATAGTGGCTCCTGCGACGGCCAGGGCCGTATATCCGCCTAATGAACGGCCAATGACGCCGACTCGGTCTAGCTGAAGCCGGCCTTGAAACTGACGGCTGTTTTTTTGCTCTAGCGTATCTAGTAAAAACGTAATGTCTAGGGGACGATCCACAAAAGCGCTAGCGGTGAATGACTCTTGCGACAGCCCGCGAGATAGGTTGCTTCTATAGTCTCGGTTGCTGCCGACGTGTTCTGGAACAGCTACGGCAAATCCATTGGCAGCTAAGCTTCTAGCTAAGGAAACCGTATCAGGCAAGTGACGATTATCGCCATAGCCGTGAGAAATAACCATGACCGGAACCGGCTCTGTTGAGTCACTGTCTGACTGCGTATGAAGGCCATCAGGCAGGTACAGATCTGTGACAAAGGTGCGATTCTCTTGGGAAGACTGCAGGTCAATGCGACTTTTGTCTTTTAGGACTATTGATTGTTTTGTGACTCTAAATTGAGCCACATCCGACAGTACCGGTAGAGAGCTATAGTCAATAGAAGGCTCAAGCTCTGCCGCTGCTTCAGACTGCTGGACAGCTGTATTCATCAGCTGTTCGGTGGCTTGTTCAACGGTGCCAATACTGCGAAATAGTGACAGCACCCCAGATAAATTTATCCGTATCCCTTCTGTTGGATACAGACGGATAGCGCTGAGTACAGAAAGCCCATTGGGAGAGGCGGCGGCTGAAACTATCGCGGCGCGGATCGCCTGATGCCCATTGTGACGTCCTTGCGTTTGAATCAGCGTTCCTAGCTTAGCCAGCATCAGGTCTCCAATCGGTGACTGTAGCCACTGAGAAACGACAAAAGGATGGCTGAGTTTGCCAAAAGCATTGGTGTCTGAGGTTAGCAGGGGTGTACTTAGCAGCTGTTGCAGTCCTTGACGGTCTGAATCTGACATTGAACTCAAGTATGGCGCTAGCTCACCGTCAACGGTGCCGTTTTCGACAAAAGCTTCTAGAGAGCTAGTAGAAATCGCTCGTCCTAGATAGCCATAGTCAAAATAGATTTTTTCAGCAGAGATAACAGGCAGCGTTATTACCATGCTGGAGGTAAGGGCAGTGGCTGCCGCTTCTAGCAATCGTCGAACAAATTTTGGACTGTTATCGGTAAAGCACATGGTCATTAGTCGGAAATAAGGTTTAAAACCAAGGTGTCTTTTTGTGAGATTTTCAAACCAATGGAAAGGAAAAGTCGCTGTTCTATAGGCAGCCTGACGAGAATATCTGCACATCTTTAGGCGTACTAGCTGCAAAATAACAACCATCTCTACTAAATACGGAATTAGAAACGTAGATAGGCCAATCCATCAGCTGCCGACTCTGGGTATTGAGCATTCGACCGCCAGCAACATCACCTCGCATAAACAGGTGAACACCATCTGGACTAAACTGAAACACATTATCTTGTCGATCAATCCCTCTAAATTCCGTGCTTTGAGCAATCGGCTCTAGCGTCTGCAGGTTCCATGTACTCACTCGCACATCGTACAGATATTTTTCTATCGTTTTAAAAGCGCCTGTCGGGGTAAAGCCCATACTATGCAGAGACAAATCATCATGCCGACGGATTGAAAAAATTCGCTCCATATCACTGAGTCGCCAAAGATCAATAACCTCTCCTGCCTCACGTTCAGCGCCCGGTGAGACAATACCTTGAACAGCTAGCAGCTTACCATCAGGGCTAAATTCAACTCGTTCTACTGTACCGTTGAAAGTGGGAACTAGCGTCTGGGAGATTTGTCCTGTTGCGCTATCGTGTAGATAAATGAGACTCTCTATAGAATCGTCTTCTTTATAGAATCTCATGTGTGTTACGAGCGTTTGGCTCATAGGATGAAAGCTAACGTGGGGAGAAGACGCTGCAGACGATCCTAGCGATCGGCGGATGGGTGCGGCTGGTGAATCGAGGCTCCACAGCCATAGCTCCAAATCTTGACTTGATGGCGCTTGACCTGATAGTGGCCGTGCGATCGCAGCAACACGGCGACCGTCGTGACTAATGGCAATCGCCTCAAATGTAGCCGTCTCATCCGCAACCTGTTCAAAGAGAGACTCGCCAGTCTGGACATTCCAGACCTGAATTCGAGCTTTATCGGGACTGGCCTCACCACTCTCATTCTGGGATAAGGCAGCCAACCGCTGTCCGTCATCGCTAAGGGCAATTTGTTTAGCCAGGACCGGAAAAGTAGTCACTGGCAATGCAGGTTGCCAATTTGACGACGCTGAGGCCACCTCATAGGGGGCCGGTAGTATGGCCTCAGCCAGGTTCTCTTTGACTAGAGCCTGATAGACAAAAGTCGCGACGTCTGCACGGGTTGCCTGCGTGGTTGGTGCTAGCTGATTTAGGGTTGGGTAGTTAACAACCAGTCCGCTCGTGGTTGCGATCGCAGCGCTCCTACGACCATAGTCGGGAATAGCGTCAGCATCGATATAGTAAGCTAATACCGATAGATCGTCACCCGTGTAGTCCAGCCCATTGGTTAGAGCGACTAGGGCCTGAATCCGCGAGATATTTTGCTCGGGCCGGAAAAGATTATTGGGATAGCCTGAAAGAAACCCGCTAGCGCGAGCCGTGTTAATAGCCTCGGTAGCCCAATAGTTAGCGCCTACGTCGGTAAAAGTCTCTGCTGTAGTATCTTGAGCTATCTGCGTAGAAAACGGCAAAGAAGATTTTGATGCGGACGAGGCTAAAAAAGCCTGATGGAGGATGGTGGCATACTGGGCCCTAGTAACAGGGGCATCAGGTCGGAATGAGCCGTCTGGAAAGCCAGAAATTATACCTTGTGCGGCCAGGGACTCGATATAGTCATTAGCCCAATAGTTAGTAGGCACATCTACAAAAGTAGGTGCCTGGGCTTGAGCGCTGTAGGGTAGAAGCTGTGCGATCGCGACGCTTGCTAAGTTCCAAAAGGCGTTGAGCCGTACGCTTGTTGTCATTGGATGAAAAGACACCTAACTAAAACGAATAGTTGTCTATATCGTAGTTATGGACAGTCGCTCTTTACGATGGCAAGTAGTCATGCATTTCTATGACGTTTGTCATGGTTGTCTAAAACTGTCGTACGGGTGCTATGCCATCACCGATTGGCAAGTTAGGCATTGCCAATCGATGATGTCAGGATAGACGGCACTCTACAAATTTGTCTATAGTGCCGCTCTAAGCTGTTGCTCCAAATGCTGCAGGTCTATATTTAGTTCGGCTCTCAAAATATAGGTGGCAACACCGCCAGGGGCAGGCGCTTCTTTATGCTCTTCTAGCATTGCTAGCAGAAGATACTCGGGTGCAATTTTCGACGTTTCTTGCTGCTTGGCTTCATCAAGCGCTAGCTCGATCACTCGCTTGACCCTAGGGGCAAAGGGTAACGTCGGTGGAAACGTCCCTGCAGGCGGTGTCGGGCGAGTACCTAACCACTTTACAACAATTGGCTCTGTGGCTTCGTAGCTGACTCCCATAGCGGTGAGTATCTGCGCGGCAACACTTTTCCCTTCCGCTAAGATGCCAAGAAGCATAGCCTCTGTACCAAAAATATCAAAATTTATGTTGCGAATGGGTATTTCGCCCAGGCGTATAACCTCCTGGGTTTGCACAGTGAATATTTTATGCTTCGGAATCGCTGCGTCGGTAAAGTCGCCCAGGGCCATGGAAAAAATCGCTTTCAAAATATAGTCAAATGTGGCCCGATCCATCCCCCAGTCGACGGCAATGTTACCCTCTTGCTGATACATTTTGATAAGCGATTCATAAATCTCGCCGTCTCCTTGGACCAGAGATTTCATACTCCACAGCCAGCGTCTAGCTAGCATCCGGACAGCAGGGCTATTTAAGGCACTGCCCTGGTTCATTTCGACTCGAATATCGCGGAGTATGTCTTGCCATTCGTTCTCTCCTTCACGTAGCCGATCTTCGAGTACGGCCTGTTGTTCAGGGGTAAAATATCGTTCAGTCATTGTGATGGTCTCCATGGTTTGAATCAGATTTTCAACCGCAACCGTTTGAGTTGTCTCTAGCTCATTGGCAATGCCATTAAGTCGGCTGAGCAGCGTTTGAGATAGAGCAATCTGTTCACGCAGGCGATGTCTGTGTAAATCAATGACCTGCGGCAGCGAATAGTCGGGACGCTCCAAGCAGTCACGAATTTCACTGAGCGAAAGACCTAGCTGTCTTAATGACAGGATCTGCTGTAGCCGCATAATATCGACATCGCTATACAACCGATGGTCGGCATCGGTGCGGTGAGACGGCAGCAGCAGCTTGATTTCGTCGTAGTAGCGCAGCGTCCGAATTGAGAGGCCTGTTTGTTTGGCCAGTTCGCCAATTTTTAGCAAGCTAGACATACTAATCTGCGTTCCTATTTTCTAAGGAATTGCGGTTGATGGATTCATCCTAGAACCTGACGTTACGTGAGGTGCAAGGGGGGTACTCCATCTTCAATGGATGCTGGAGAGACGTTCCGTGAGCCTGTACGTTCGAAGCGCTATTTTGCTACATTTAGCCATAATAGGCGGCAGTACCTATATTTCTATCCATGTTTTTCAAAATCGAAGAGAATAGCCTCGCCCTTGGAAACACCTCCATGGACTATGTTGCATTTGGCCAGGGGCAGCAGCCTTTCGTAATTCTACCTGGGTTAAGCGATGGCTTAAAAACCGTGAAAGGACAGGTCGTGCCGCTTTATCTGTATTACAGACAGTTTGCCAGAGACTTTAGGGTCTACATTTTTAGTAGAAAAAACAACTTAACCAAAAACTACAGCACGCGAGATATGGCTCAAGACCAGCACACCGCTCTAGAAAAGCTAGGTATCAAATCAGCCTATGTCATGGGGATATCTCAAGGAGGTATGGTCGCGCAGCATCTGGCCATTGAGTTTCCCAACAGCGTTGAGAAGCTGGTAATCGGTGTCTCTCTAGCAAGACAGACAGACACCATTCGGCGCGTGATCAAAAGCTGGATCGGCCTGGCTGAAGCAGGCAGTTATCAAGAGCTGGTCATCGATACCATGGAGAAGACATTTACCCCCCAACAGCTTCGAAAGTATCGCCCTTTTTATCCGATTATTAGCCGCCTTGGCAAGCCTGCCTCCTTTGAGAGATTTTTGATTCAGGCGTCGGCTTGTCTGAATCATGACGCCTACCAGGGGCTAAAGACTATTCGGTGTCCTACCCTGGTGATGGGTGGAGATTGCGATCGCGTCGTCGGTCAAGGCACCTCGCAAGAAATCGCCACCCGCATTCCCCATAGTCAGCTCATTGTATATCCAGGACTAGGACACGGTGCCTACGAAGAAGCCCCAGACTTTAACCAACGGGTCAACGATTTTCTGCTTTCCGGCCAGCGCTAAAATAGCCTCCAACACCGAACCCAATTTGTCACAGACCTTGGGTCTCCCCATGACCTTTGTCATGGCTCTCAATGACCTTTAGGCGATTGCGTTTAAATAGACTACCTATAGATTACAGTATACAGAGCCCCCTTACAGAATGCTCTGTCCCATGCTGAGTGACCAAATCAAAGCAACTTTCAAGGATGCTGCGCGCAAATTGACCGGCCAAAAGAAACG
>JBHJIL010000047.1:0-20093 GCA_050043465.1 Leptolyngbyaceae cyanobacterium | reverse complement strand
CGGAGCAGGCCATAGGGGCGCGGTCAGGAGTTTGAGTTTTCCCCCGGATGGTCAGACTATTGTCACGGGAAGCGCCGATAGTACGGAAAAGCTGTGGGACCGTGAGGGCCGAGAATTACAAACCCTCTCAGGTCATATGGGTGCAGTCAGGAGTGTGAGTTTTTCCCCCGATGGTCAGACTATTGTCACGGGAAGCGACGATAGTATGGCAAGGCTATGGGACCGAGAGGGCCGAGAACTACAAACCTTATCAGGGCATGTGGGTGGACTGGGTAGTGTGAGTTTTTCCCCCGATGGTCAGACCATTGCCACGGCGAGTGCCGATAGTACGGTAAAGCTGTGGGACCGTCAGGGCCGGGAACTACAAACCCTCTTAGGTCATACGGATTGGGTTGGTAGTGTGAGTTTTTCCCCCGATGGTCAGACCATTGCCACGACGAGTGGCGATAGTACGGCAAAGCTATGGGACCGAGAGGGCCGAGAACTACAAACCCTCTCAGGTCACACGACTTGGGTCTGGGATGTGAGTTTTTCCCCTGATGGTCAGACCATTGCCACGACGAGCGACGATAGTACGGTAAAGCTGTGGGACCGAGAGGGCCGAGAACTACAAACCTTATCAGGTCATAAGCGTGGGGTCAGGAGTGTGAGTTTTTCACCCGATGGTCAAACCATTGCTACAGCAAGCGTTGATAGGACAGTTATTTTTTGGAATTTTTATCTCGACAGTCTTATTACCAAAAGCTGCCATTGGCTGAGCGACTACATGGTAAATCATGATCCTCCGGCCGAGGAAAAAGCTCTTTGCAAAGATGTTTTATCTCCATCACAGTTATCTGCAGCACCGACTCAATTATCTCTAGCTTCACACTTACAGAGCTTCTGGTTTGATATGCAAGCCTGGTTGAAATGATAAATAACTCTTAGTGAATACACGTACTTATGTATTCATTCTAGGCGCTATTTATTACATTCTACTTCGTTGTATTAACCGTCAAAATACTCTCAGTGCATCTACCAACAATTTAATTTCCCTTCAAAAAGAGTCTTTGAAGTTGGGTGTTAGCACCATGGGTTCGGCTGCGTACTAGCGGATAAAAAAGAACAGTCCGGTTACGTACCGATCCGAAATACTTATAAAAATGGATACATTCGACCAAGGGTTTCTTACGCTGGTTAATGCCGAGCGTGCAGCTAATGGTTTGGCATTAGTTGGTCTCAACGCAGAGCTAGATGTTGCTGCTCAGCGCCACAGTAGCGACATGGCTGATAACGACTGGTATAACGTTGCAGATCCACACCTGGGGTCAGACGGTTCCACCTTTGTTAGTCGAGTGCAGGCTACCGGATATCAGTATCAAACCCTTGTTGAAAACATCGGTGCAGGCCAGTTTACCCCCGAGGAAGTCTTTACCGACTGGAAAAACAGCCCTGGGCACCTTGCTAACATCCTAAATCCTGCCGTTACCCACCTTGGCGTGGGTCATGTGTTTTTGGAAAACGATACGGGTAACAACAACTTTTTTGATTATTGGACCATTATTTTAGGTAACCCAATTGCAACAACAGTACCTGTCGTTGCACCTGCCCCGACACCCGCGCTAGTCCCAACGCCTGCACCCACACCAACGCCCGAACCTGTCCTGACACCAATGCCGGCACCTCCTAAACCAGAGCCAGACTCTATTCCTGCGCCGGAACCGGCACCCCCAGCCCCCCTTCCTGAACCGACACCCGCGCTGGTGGAACCTGTCCTACAACCTGAGCAGACACCTGAGCCTACCCTTGAACCGGAACCAGTCTCAGTACCAGCACCTACCCCAGTTCCTGAACCTGAGCCAGTTCCCGCGCTTGAACCGAAACCTATTCCCACAGCAGCGCCTGTCCCAACTCCTAAACCGGAACCCATTCCAGTCCCAACTCCTGACCCTGTTTTAGAATCTTCTCAGCCTGTTTCTAGCCCCCCTGGAGCTTCAGAGCCTTTGATACCATCAGTTATTCCACTGATTACGTCTAGCGACGACATTATCGTAGTGCCTTTAAACTTTGGTACCGTAGCCGGTGACCTGGGCAATGATGAGATTCTAGGCAGTGATGGTGATGATGTACTCCGAGGAGATCTCAACAGCCGAGACTCTGGCGGCAGCATTGGGGGGGATGATGTTATCTCCGGTGGTGCTGGTAATGACCGTATCGGAGGTAAAGGGGGCGATGATATTCTCTTTGGCGGTCCAGGGAATGATGCTCTGTGGGGCGATGATGGCGATGACATTTTACGGGGTGGCCCTGGTAATGACATGCTGACTGGAGATGATCAGTCTGGCGGCAGCGGTGCGGATATTTTTATCCTGAGTGCCGGAGTAGGGACGGATATGATTATGGATTTTGAAATTGATGTCGATCTTATCGCTCTAGCGGACGGACTAAGCTTTGAGGAGCTGTCCTTGGGACAAGGCGAGAATGGAGCGATACTTTCTGTGGGGGATGATGTATTGGCTGTGGTGAAAAATGTTAGTTCCGGTGAGCTAGTTGAGGCGATGTTTGTTGAGTTTTAAGGAGACTCTTCTTGGATGCTCTAGAGTCATCGCCAAAAGCTCTCTCCTCTTGGAATGGACTCAGGGATGGGTTGGCCGTTGGCTCTAGTGATCGAGACCCACCCCGCCTTTTGGGAAAACCCACTCTGCTGCTTAGGATAACTCTTCTCGATAGAGAAGCTTTATTGCTTTGGAGAGGGGACTATAACTCTTGTGTAAGATTTTCCTAGGAAATTACCTTTGTTTTTTAGGATCTACTAGCTGCAGAGCTTGGTTGAAAAACTGTTGTTTGATGCTGTAGGCAACAAGAATCGCTGTGGTCAGGGTAGCAAAAGCCAGCATAAACATGATCAGCATTTGGTAGAGCGCGGCGTTGAGGGGAGCTGCCCCCCCCAGGATTTGCCCGGTGATCATACCGGGTAGGGTGACCAACCCGACTACCATCATGGAGTTGACGGTGGGAATCAGGCCAGCTTTGACCGCATCGCGACGATAGTCGGCAATGGCCTGGTTTGGTGTTGCTCCTAGGCTGAGGTGGGTTTCTATTTCGGTACGGTTGTTGCGAAGGGCGGTCACTAAGCGCTCACCGGTCAGGGATGCGGCGGTGAGGGAATTGCCTAGAACCATACCGGTTAGGGGAATAAGGTAGCGGGGCGCGTACCACAGCTCAGGTCGCACAACGACTGCCATGGTGTAGGTGATGGTAAGAGCAGTACTGATAAAAATCGCTCCCCATAGCCACAGGGCCAGACGCGGAATATCTTTACCGATGCGGTTCCGCGCGGTGAGGGCGGCAACGGTGGTCATGACCAGCAGCACGAGGAGGACCAGACCAGGGCTAGGCAGTGTAAAGACAATATCGAGAAAGATGCCAATGGCAAAAAGCTGAACCACTGTGCGCAGGCTGGCAATGGCCAGGGTGCTGGCAAGACCCAGCTGCTGCCAGACGGAGAGCCCGATGGCGACGGCAGCTAGGCCCAGAGCCCAGATGATACGAATAAGGTCTAGTTCAATGGTGGTGGAGTTCACTCAGACTCAGCAATTCATTACGCAGACTGACCGTTTTTCCCGTCCTTGGAGGGGTTGCGGGGTGGGTTGGCCGTTAGCGCAAGTATCGGAACCCACCCCGCCTACGGCACCCCTCCTAGGAGGGGATTTGAGCAGAGACTTGATTCAGATAAACCGATTACTCCCGCAGCACATAACCAACACCGCGAACGGTCTGGATCAGCCGCTTTTCGTCTTCGGCTTCTAGCTTGAGGCGTAGATAGCGGATGTAGACCTCGATAATGTTGGAGTCACCCATGAAGTCGTAGCCCCAGACTTTTTCTAGGATTTGGTCGCGGGTGAGCACCTGCCGGGGATGGGCGATCAGATAGTCTAGCAGGTCAAATTCTTTGGCAGTTAGTTCGATACCCCGGTCGCCGCGAAACACTTCGCGGGTTTTGCGATTTAGGGTGAGGGTTTCAAACTGGAGCGCTTCGGCTTCTTGGGGGTCGTTGCGTCTCAGGTGGGCACGAACACGAGCCAGTAATTCTTCGATGCTAAAGGGTTTAACGACATAGTCGTCGGCTCCGGCATCTAGACCAGCGACTCGGTCGGCCACATCGTCTTTGGCGGTCAGAAATATGATGGGCATCTGGGCACCGGTACTGCGCAGCCGCCGACAGACTTCGACCCCGGCCAGTCCGGGCATCATCCAATCGAGCAAAATCAGGTCTGGGACATTGTCACGTGCTGCCATCAGACCCGATAGGCCATCGTTGGCGATCGCAACTTCATACCCTTCATAAGACAGCTCCATCTGCACAAACTTGGCAAGCTGGGTCTCGTCTTCAATCACTAAAATTTTGGCTGAGGTCTCTGTCATGATGATTGATTCTGACTAAGTCGGCAGACTGACGGTGAATATAGTACCTTCACCTAGCTTGGACTGTACCTTAATTTTGCCGCGCATACCCTCTACTAGGGTTTTAACTATCGACAGTCCAAGGCCCGTTCCTCCAGTGGCGCGGCAGCGGTCTTCATCTACCCGGTAAAAGGGCTCAAAGATTTGGGTGAGGTCGGTGGCTGGAATTCCGCGACCGCGATCGCAAATCTGAATAATTGCCCATTCGCCTTCTTGCTTAAGCCGAACGGTGACTACCGTATCGTCTTCAGAATATTTAACCGCATTGTCAATCAGGTTGATCAGCACCTGCTTTAACCGATTGCGGTCGGCTCGCGCGTTAAACCCAGCGGTTTGAATATCGGCCTTGACGCGATCGCTAGAGTAGCGACACATATCAATAGTTTCTAAAATAATGTCCTTAAGCGGAACTCGCTCAATGTGAAACCGTATGTGACCGCCGTCGGCCCGAGCAAGATCTAGCAGGTCCTGGAGCATCCGAATGGTGCGATCCGCCTCTGACGCTGCAATTTCTAAGCCTTCGCGCTGGGGCTCGGTTAGCGAATGACCTCGGCGCAGGGTGCTTTGCAAATAGCCATGGACCAGGGTAAGTGGTGTACGCAGCTCATGGGACACATCGCTTACAAACCGACGCTGCTGCTCCCAAGAAGATGACAGCCGACCCAGCATCATATTAAAAGCCTGGGCTAAATCTTGCATCTCGGTGGGTGCTTTCTCAAACTCCAAATGAGCGTCGGCCAGATTATCAGAAGACACATTGGCAGCCACTTCGTTCATCTTACGAATGGGCCGAATAGACTGGCGTACGTAGAGGGCAATCACGATAGCAGACAGGCCAATAACAAAAATGCTAGCCAGCGTTAAATCCTGGGTGACAGTAGCAAAACTGCGCTGGTTTTGAGTAATGTCATCAATGATAAACAGATCGCCGATGAGATTGCCGTTGACCTCTAGGGGGCTGATGCAAACAATCAGCTGTCTCCCCTGAATGCTGACGCTGGACAGCTGTGGGGTTGCTGGCAGGGCTAGAACCTCTTGAGCCAGTCCGCTTTTTTGCCAGGACCCCATGTCAAGGGTATCTGACTGAGCGATGACATCACCATCAGGAGAGCGAATCCAGATGGCCGCATCGGGGGTAGAGCGATAGTTGATCACCTTTTCCAATGCCATGGTGGATGGCATAGTCTCGTCCATCCAGGCCACGTCTTGACCAAAGCGTTCGGCCACTTCTATCGCACTTTCTTTATGCCCCTGAATCAAAATCTGCTGCATTCTAAAGTTGCCCCAGGCAGTCATCCCACCAAAGCCAAGAATAGAGGCCAGCACCATGCCAGCGGTAAGGCGAAACTGAATACTACCTGGATCAAATTTCATCGGAATAACAAACGGACAGCACGGACGGATGATCGATTACTTGTCTGTAACGACTCTACCGAGCCAAGCTGAGATAAACCTGATAAATCCCCCAGATGCACCTAATAGAAATGGCTGATTTTCAAGGCTTATTTACGTCCTTTTATAGATTGGCTTACTGCAGAGGATACCAAAGAGTTCAGCGCAGAGACTCACGTTTCTTCTAGGGCCCCAATTAGGGTAAAAGCAGCCCAGGCTAGAGGGTCTCGATACTGCTGGCGGGTGGTCAACATCGCCTGCCGCAGCGCTTGGGCGTTGTCCAGCTGCTGCCGCTGTCGATAAAATTCCACCATCAGCTGGGCGGTGGCATCGTCGGGGACCTGCCATAGCGAAACCATGACATTCTCGGCACCTGCTGCTAAAAACGATCGAGATAGCCCAATCACACCGTCCCCGGTAATCTGTCCTCGACCGGTATCGCAGGCGCTCAGCACCACCAGATTAGCCTGCAAAGACTGGGTGAGAATTTCCTCGGCGGTGAGAAACCCGTCTTGACCCTCGGTGGGGACAAAGGCCAGGGAGCCCTGCAGTGGGTTGGTTTCATTTAAAAAGCCATGGGTCGCTAAATGGATCAAAGGGGCGCTAGAAAGCTGTTGCTTGATCGCCGTTTCTGTAGCGGTCTTACCGGTTAGAGCTCGGGCCGATAGCACGGTGGCAATCCCATTGGCTTCAGTGGCCGCGTGGGGTAACGCCTGAAGATTTTCGGGCATGGGGCTAGGATTACCGACAATGAGGGGCTGCTCTGTTGTAGAAGTCTCGGCCGGCTGCTCAGTCGGACTACGCTTAGTAAGCCCCAAAATCTGAATCGCTGGGGCGCTCAAAATCGTGTGGTGCTCAATTAAATAGCTGCCGTCATTCGCCTGCAGCGCAGGAAAGGGCACCAGGAAAAGCTGTTCTTGGGGGATAAAGACAACCCGGTCCTCGGGATCGGTGGGCAGCAGGTCCGTAATCGGCTCAATCAGCAGCTGGTGCAGCTCCTGCCACTGCGACGTCGGTCTTAAAACCGTCGCAAAGGCTGAGGTATTGATTTTATAGATATCGCTGAGGGGAACAACCGGGTTGGGCAGGACAAAGTCTGGATGGCTAAGGGTGACGGTACCCTGACGCGGATCAATGGCCGTAACCTCGTAGGGAGCCCAGTCGAGGGGATCGCCTTCTCGCCGGACCTGGTCGCCGGGCTGAATCAGACCGCGTCCGCGAATCCCGCTGCGATCGCGACTGGTTTCCACCAATTTAGCAATAGACAGCCCCTTGTCCTGCTGCAGCGGCTGCAGGTCCACCTCTCGAAAGTCTATCTGTCCCGTGGGCTGCACTACCCACACATACAGACGCTCTGCCGTACCCCGCTGTTTGCCTTGAAACTTAAAGCTATCGTCAGGGACCAGGGTATATTCCACCAGGGTTGAGCGTTGTTCTTTGGCAATGGTGCGAATTTGGTCAGCGTCGGGGCTCTTAGCAGTCTTGGCCGGGCTATGGTTAGCAACGAGTTCAACAAAGGCGCGAGCCCTACCCCGCTCGGCAATTTCTAACGCCGCCTCGGTTTTACCCTGAGCGACTAAAATCTGTTGCAACAGATTGAAGGTCAATACCTGGGTGTCAAATAGAGAAATCTGGCTATTGTCATCCAATCCTGGCCGGAGAGATTCAAGCACATCAACGGCTTCGTAAAGTCTAACCTCAGCGGCGTCTAGCTGCCCCGCCTTAAATAGCGTGTGTCCCAGATTGTTAAGCGCCGTCGCCAACGTTTTCGGGTCGGCAGTGCGAGCGGTTTCTAAACTTTGTTCGTGGTAGGCAAGCGCCTGAGGGTAGTCACCCTGGTCGGCATAGAGACTGCCCAAACTGCCTAACGCCGCCCCAATCATACCGGGCTGATGACTGTCTCGGGCAATGGTTAACGCCTGCTGCAGCTGGTCTATGGCCAGGGACAATTTATCTTGTACATAGTAGGCTACCCCTAAGTTGTTGAGGGCATAGGTGGTGCCCTGCACATCTTCTAATCTCTGGAAGATAGCCAGACTGGTTTTATACTCGCCAATGGCGCGATCGTAGTCTCCTAGCCGGGCATGGGTGGCTCCTAGATTGACACGGGCGACGGCTTCTAGTCGAGAATCTTTTAGCTGCTGTGATAGGGCCAGACTTTGCTGGTGTAGCTCCAGAGTGCGCTGATAGTCGCCTAGACCTTCATGGGCATTGGCCAACAGTCCTAGAATCTGAGCCTGCGCGGTGCGACTCTCTGCTAGGGCCGTTTCATAGGCATCGATGGCGGCCAAATAATCTCCTAGAGCGTTGTAGGCAATCCCTAGATTGGCCTGGATGCGGGCTCTAAACTCTTTATGCTCAGGGCCATCGGCTAGGGCCAGGGCCTGCTGGGCGAGAGCAATCACCTGTCGCTGCTGACCTAGCTCCAAATGGACAAAGATCAGCAGGTCTAAAACCTGTCGCTGGCCTGGCTGGTTTTGGGCCCGACGGTACTGTTCTAAAGCGGTTTGCCAGGGTGCGATCGCAGCTTCAAACTGACGGCTGCGATAATAGGTCATCCCTAGCTGGAACTGCTCCTCAGCCGGCGATATCTGCAGCATATCAGATGGTTCCGTCGCGGCCAAGATCCCATAGGGCGCACCAGCCATACCAATGATTAAACCTGCGACAGCCAGCGATAAACCGATATACCGTTGCGATCGCTTTATCCGAGTAGCCAACCATTTTCCAATCATTGCTTGAGTCTGTCCTAGGGGATGTCCAGAAAGCTGCCAGCTATAAATCAATATCCTCTTCAATTTGCAAGATAGTATCCGCTGCCGGAACAACACAAGGATCCGCTTCACCGCTGCGCTCTTCCCCTGAACGAGCCGCTATGAGGTCAGAAGGCTCTTCATCTGGCGAACAAAGTGAACTATCATCGGCTATCTCAACATCAGGGTCATCGGCAGCCACTAACGTTTCTCCATCGGTAGACGGATCTTCAATCTCGGGCTCTTCTACCACAGGCGGGTCAACCACGGGCGGATCGACTACAGGCGGATCAACCTCCGGGGGCAGCGGCCGATTCAAAAACGCAGAATAAACCTGACCGTTGTTAATATCATTACCCACAATTAAGGCACCCACTGTACCGCTAATAGAGGTGGGAATTGTTTCATAGACAGTGGAGTTCCCCGTTCGATATAGCGTTATTTCTGCGTCTGCATCCAGCGGATCAAATCCCATCAAGTCTCCTTCAAACCCAGGACCTGAAGCAGGACCAATGGCAAACTCGTAATCGCTACCGCCGCCATCAACAACAATATCGTCACTGTCCGGTAGGTCGACACCACCATGACGGATACTAATACTGGAGTTTACAGAATCTCCTGAGTAAGCCACTATACTGGCCGGAACCGCCTGAGCATTAAAGATTGAAACCGTCGCCTCAGACGCTTCAAGCTCGCTGCGCTCAAAGCCCTGAGCTACCAGATAGTCAATTACCTCTAAGCTGTCCTTGAGCTTTACAACAGCTTCGACAGTACCGATGCCACCATTAGTGTTCAGTCTAAAGTCGACAGTGTCACCAACGGCTCGAAAGCGCTCAGCTGCATCAATGCTGACCCCACCGGCCCCCGCTCGAATACTGCCGACTTCAATATCACCCTCTGTAGATACCAGCGTGACCTGTCCTTCGGTTGGTTCGTCTGAAAAATTAGAGAAAAAGCTGTAGGCGCTCAGCCGGTCGGTCTTAATTTCTGAACCATTGACAAGAATCTGACCGCCGTCGGTACTCACCGATCCCAGCGTAACTGATTCTATAGCAGAAACTGTCACATCTCCCCCTGCTATATAAGGCGGTGAAAGATCGTCGTCATCTAATTGATCTGTTGATGTATCAATATCACCAGTAACGATTTGACCGGTGGCTGTAAGAATAACGGGTCCGCCTTCACCAACAATTACCGAGGTATTGATATCACCTACCTCAATATTGCCAGGAGCTGCTGGAGCTGTCTCACTAAACGTGGTTCCCCCTACACCAGAAGCAGGGATATTAGGTGGATTTTGAGGACTGTTGCCCGCTCTCAAAATTAGCGCTGAGCGGCTATTTAACAAAGGAATATCTGAATCGCTGCCTGCTAGAGCGGGATTCGGCCCCACAATTGTAATCGTCCCCCCTTGGATGCTGCCCTGGGCCTCTACTTTGAGCGCTAAGCCAGTATAGTCACCAAAAACGACATTGCCATTGCTGCTAATCAACGTATCAGTTGACGTACTGGTAAATCCATTGGGGGTTCCCGCTAGGGTCAGCAAGAGTAGGTCACCGCCTGCATCCAAGGTCCCGTTAGCCACAATCACACCGTCGCTGCGTAACATCAGATCGCCACCGCTGCGTAGGACTGAGCTGCCAGGATTATTATCCGCCTCTAGACGAACGAGGCTGTTGCCTTGAATTGTCAGCAGCCCGCCAGCGTCAACTATCAGGGCGCTATCGCTAGATCCGTCGTCCAGATTGTCTTGTAAAGAGGCTGTCTGTTGGGCTGTAAAGGAAATATCGTTAGTAGCAATCCAGCTACCTCTATCAATGTTGATGTCTCTACCAGCTGTGACCGTAATTGTTCCGCCGGAGGTAATGGTATTGCGAAAACTAGAAAAATCTTCTCCGCTAGAAAGAGAAACATCCCCTCCTGAATTTATATCACTAAAGCTACCCAGCGAAAGCCGCTCTTGGGCCGCAATGTTGACGTCATTGAATGCTGTAATTGGGCCAAGACTTTCGATGGTGCTACCTGAGAGAGTTACAGTGGTTATAGCAGATGTGTCGCCGATAAAGGATGTTTGCTCAATATCACCATCTCCCGCAACAATCTCTAGCGCAGCGGGAGCCCCCAGACTGTTTATACTGCCAAAGACAGTAATGTTTCCTGGCTGGGCCGCTCCGGTACTAAAGATGGTATCTTGCGCCAGGAGCACATCTCCAGAAAGCGTATCGAGGGTAATATCGCCTCCTTCGGTCAGCAGGCTGCCAATGCGAAGACTGTCGCCTCTTAGAGAAAGGTCTCGACCGTTGGTAATAAAGGTATCGTCAGGATCGATTAGATTAATGTCACCATCAGCAGTAAAGCGAATACTGCCGGTACCTGCTGTAAAAGTAAGCTGGTCATCAGGCAAATCATTTAGAACAATGTCATTAGTGGCTTCTAAAATAATATTGGTGTCACCAGCTAATCCTTCTAGCTCAGATTCGAACAGGGTAACGACCCCCCCCGGAAAATCATCTTCTAAAATTTGACCCAGTAAAGCGTTGGTATCTCCTATGAAGGTGCTACTAGAGCCGTTACTATCCCCATCACCAGTACCGGCAGCAATAATAATATCAGTGGGGTCTAACAGCAGCGTTCCTGTAGTTCCAGCCGCAGCGGTAGTTTGCACGTCGCCTCTAAAGACCAGCTGGTCTTTGCCAGAGATTTCAACAAAGCCACCGTCGCCGGATTGAGTGCCACCTTGAGCATCAACGCTGCCATAAAACTGAGTAGTATCATCTGCCCAAACAATGACTGAGCCGCCATCACCGGTTTCACCGCCGCTGACGTCAAGGCTAGAACCCGAACTGACGTAGGTAATCTCTGCATTGGGCACCGAGTCTTGTCCCTGGTAGCCGCCACCGATACGTATCGTGCTGCCGCCCCCTTGAGCGCTCGAAGCTTCTACGGTGGTCTCCAGTAGAGCCACATGCTCACCGAGTACGTTAACCTCACCCGTCTGCTGCCCAGATACGTCGATCGCGCCAGTGACGGCAGCAGTACCCTCAGGTAGGATAACCCCTTGGAGAGAAACAGTGCCGTCGGGCGCGATCGCAAGTTCACTACCTTCTACAAGTTCACCCCCGGTTAAAAGCTCTGGTAGAGATAGAACAGAAATCTCTCGGTCTGCTACAAAAGGGGTTAGCTCCATCGTTAGCAGACCGTTAGCCGCTCCCAAACTGACAGTCTGTTGGCCGTTGACCGCAGCTAACGTAACGCTGCCGCTAGGAGCCGATACGTTCCCTATGTTCACCAGATTACCCCCGAGCAGAACCAGATTTTGGTTCTCACCCACGGCCAAGTCCCCTAGATTGACCACGCTGCCGGGTTCTTCGGCACCAAATGAAAACTGGGTAGGGTTGCCCACCAGCTGGCTATAGTCACCGGACTCAAACACATCGAGCCAGCCGCCATCAAAGCCAATGCCGTCTGCTGTGGCGGCGGTAAAGCTACCGGTTAGATCCAGCTGAGCATTGGGGCCAAAGAGAATGCCTGCCGGATTAATCAAATACAGGCTGGCATCGCTGTTGCTGACGCGCAAAATACCGTCGATATAGGAGGCGTTCCCACCCCCTACCCGACCCAACACGTTTTGAATCTGAGGATTGGCAATAAAATTTGCCGTTTGCTGCTCGCTGAGACCAAACTGCTCAAAACTATGGAACAGATTGGCCCCATCTCCAGACGTCTGTCCACCGGTAATATCGATTTGATTACCCTCAGGAGAGATAATCGTGCTGGTATCTCCTGGGGTGATTGACTGAGCTAATAAGGTACCTGAGCGAGCCCCGCTGCTAAATGTTGGCTGGCTGGATGTAGACAGCACGCCGCTGGGCTGGATAACGTTTTGAGCCGCGTCGGTTTGCGGAATGGCAACTGCAAGGAGGGCAACTGGCAGCATGGGAGAGAACTCCAATAGTGAGTAAAAGGGGCTAAAGCGTCTCAGACGGGGCCGGACAGTCGGCTGCTAAACAGCAGTCAATTAGCGTTGCCTCCATCAGATCGTTGAGCTGCACCATGGGATGAGCGAGTAGACGTTGCCAGGCATCGGTCTGGTCTTCAGACTGAAGCAACAACGTGTGAACGGCGTCGTACCACAGGCCGTTGGCCGCTAGCCGCTCAGGTATTTGGTCAGATGTGGTGGCCTGCAGCTGGGTATGTAGTTCATCGCTGACCGTTCGCCGTACCACCATGCCGCCAGACTGACGGTCGCCGGTATATTGAACGTTATCGGTACTAAACTGGGCGCATTCCAAGCTGACCTGCCAGCGATAGTACTGGTCGGGCTCTAGCGGTGGAGCCGTATCGGGTAGCGTATAGAAACTAATGCCGGGTCCTGAAATCTGATCAAAGGTGACGCGGTGAATAAGGTCTTGCGATCGCTCATCCCGCAATTCAAAAGTAAGCTTGGTTGCCGGTTCAGACACATAGATACCAAAGCTCGGGCGGGCTCGCAGGGTCTCTCCCCAGTTGGTTTGGGTGGGCTGCACTGCGGTCAGGTCGCCACAGGCACCCGAACGGCTGCCGGCATTCCAGGTATTGGACGGTGCGCCTCGGTTGGGCGGATTGTACTGTAGGGCCAGGGCCGGCAGGTTTAGCGCTGCGATCGCAACAATCGAACTAATAAACGAGCTACCGGTTAAATACGACAGTCGAGACATGGGGCAGATTCCCTCTTCGTATCAGTTTTAACTACGTAAGTTTCAGTGTTCTGTCAGGAATGACTGGGGTAAGCCGCTTGTTAGCCGAGGCAGCATTACCGCCCCGCCGCTGGCTCCCATTAAGGCCATAGCACCGGGAACGAGCGGCACCCACAGACCGATGGAAAATAACCCCCAGCTGATGCCATAGAGTACTAGCACCACAATACCCAGACTCAAGAGCCACACAGGCCACATTCGTCGTTTAACCGTTAGTCCACAGCCTATCAAAGCCCAACCGATAATCCATAGCCAGTCGGCCCAGGCAGGGACACTTTTTAACAAAGCTTGTTCATCTAAGGCCGCAGCCAGCAGGTGGTTAATGGTTTGGGCATGGATATCAATACCCGGCACCTTTTGAGACCACTGTCTGGCATCCAACGGCGTCAGAAAGTAGTCCGTAGGGTTTGAGGTGGGCGCGCTCATACCAATGAGGACGATGCGATCGCTCAGTCCGTCTAAAACGGCCTCACCCTCTAGCAGCTCCGATAGTGTCATCCGCTCAGCCGCTGTCTGGGTATACCGCAGCAGTATTTGAAACCCGCGATCGTCAATGCCTTGATATCCGCCGCTGTGAGCTTCTACCGGTGTGAGCAGCGCCTCCCCCAGCTGCACCCGCTGTTCGTCTAAGGTTTCTAGCTGAATACCCATAGCGTCCAAATAGTGAAGGGCCATCAGCATTGCCAGAGACGTACGGCTGGTACAGGGGCTGGTGCTGTCCGGCTGAGCAAACAGCAGCTGTCGCCGCAGCACCCCGTCTGGGTCAAGCACCACGTTGCTAAAGCCCACCTGTTCTTCCGGCAGTCCGGGCGGTGGTCCGATGCCGCCCTGGTTACCGCTACCGGCCTGACCAAAGCTGCACAGCGCTACCACGTTACTAGTCTGAAAGCGCTGTCCTAAAGGAGTAGACGGCGACGCCTCAGACCGAAAGATATCCAGTCCTACCACCCGCGGCTGATGGGGACTGAGCCGAGCTAACGCTGCGGCCAGCACCTCATCGGGGAGCGGATAGCCATAGGTATTCACATCCTCGGTGGTCGCTTCCACAATCAGCACCCGCTGTTCTAGGGTTTGGGCGGGCTGCTGCCGCATCAGTCGGTCATAGGCGGCCAGCTCTGTCCGCTGCAGGAAACCGCTCCAGCGTAAGAGACCAATACTGGCGGTCACAACGGCACCGACGGCCAAGAGCGCTTTAATCGTTAGCCCACCCACCTTCGGTCTCAGCAGGGGAGCCGAACGCGGTGGGTCTGCGTCTGCGCTCACTGCCGTTAACTGAGCCCAGCACTTTGGCAGTGCCGGATTCACCTGAAAAATGATCGGCAGCCAGCTGGCACAGGGAAAGCGATCTTCGAGACCCTGGAGTCGTTCTCTGGCCTGTCGGGTGGCCAGATAGAACGATTCACCGGCTACATAGGCGTCTAAAAAATACTTCAAAAATGTTTGGGCTACCCGATCGGGTATGGGCTCTCGCATCAAGATCATTTGTGGCAACCCCAGCGGTGCTAATGCCGTGGCTAGACCCAGCCCGTCACAGGCATTAAATATCGCTAGCTGCAGACCCTGTCTAACGGCCTCGCGCAGACCGTACTTCAGCTCTTCTAAGGTGAGACTTTCCTGGGGGTTAATAAAAATCTTGCCCGCCCCCGCTTCAGTACGTCCGTGACCGGCAAAAAAGAGTAAATCCCAGGGCTGCTCCCACAGCCGATCGGTAATCTGCTGGCGCTGGGGCTCTACCAAAAAGGTCACCTCGGCTCCAGGAATAGTCTCCAATAGCTGACGGTCGGCGGCCACATCAATCCCGCTGCTGTCGCCCAAAATAGCGAGTATTCTCACCGTGGCGTGACAGGCCGCGCGCTCCTCTAATCGTTTGAGGGTGGGAGTACCCAGAGCGATTTCGATTTTAGGATAGCGATCGACAATGTCCCACAGATGCCAGGGTAAATGCTGTAGATCCGGGTTAGTGGTGCGAATCACCAGCCGTACAGTATCTGCCGGACTCAGCTCCTCTCGCAGCGGTCGGTCGATGGAGGCAAATGACTCGGACAGCAGCCAGGACCTGAGCTGATTGCCCAGTTTGGCGGCCTCCTGCTGACAGGTCTCCGTCGTATGCAGCGACCCCACATAGGTAATCTCCAGGGGCTGAATGCGAGACGGGGTATCCAGCAGACGATAGCTTTCTTGCCACTGGTGCAGCTGCTGCCGCAGGTCGGGCTCAGCAGGCAGGGACCCAATCGCTTCAATATCCGGCGGCAGACCGTCTGTCCCAATCTCTAGGAGAACATGAAACCCTTTGGTTTCTAAATCTCCTTCTAGTTTTAGCGTGACGAGTTTCATAGGCTTAGATAACAAACCTCTCGGCAATACTGGCATTTTGCAACGCCAGCTTGAGACTAAACTGTTCACCAGGGCTGCCGGTAAATTTGAGTTGAATCGCTTCTGTTGCCCGTGCTTCGGCCTGCATCACTTCCTGGTTGTTATTGTCTAGGACGCTAAGTCTGAGCTGAGTCGGCAGATATGCCTGAGGCTCAGTTGTATAAACCTGAACCTGGATCTCAGTTTGGGTCTCCGATAGGGGCAATAGACCCACGGCCAGGGTAATGTCGTATTCATTCAGGCTAATGCGCTTGCTGCGGGCCGTAATCTCAGCAGCGGCAGCGCTCTGATTTCTAAACGCTAGGGTGGCGGGATTAATAAAGCTATCGAGGGTTTGCCAGGCGTCATCGGCCAGGTTTTGCAGCCAGTCACTTAGCTGGGTAATCTGTTCATTAGCCTGCTGTACCAAACTAGGAGACAGTAGCTCCGAGAGAGCATCCATGGGCTGCAGCTGCTCCAAAGAGACTTGGTTAGCAGCGTGGGTAACAAACCCCAACAGCGTGGCTGTCCGCAGACTGTTATCAATATGAATAACAATATAGCCTGTACGATCCTGGTGCAGCTGGGGCGCGATCGCAACTTCGGTTTCTCCATCTACCACTGGCAAACACTCCAGCTGACCGTAGCCTCTGACCGCCAGAGCTGAGGTTCCTAGCAGCATCTGCTGCACCGGATTAAGACCGTCGCTCGCAGCCAGATCCGGCTCATAGCCCAGACACTCTAAATAAAACCGAGCGGCATAGATCGCCAGGGTATTTAGATAAACCTGTTTTGCTGTTTGCGGCGATGGCTGATGTTTTCGAAATTGTTCCGCCTGGTGGTGAGGTTCTAGCGAGAGAGGAACCGTAAAGTCAGATAGCGAGGTGTTCATGGCCGGGTCTCTTTTACTGGGTAGTGGGAAATGTTGAATGCGAAGAAAGAACGTGGCCAGCCCTTAAAGCAGCTGTTGAAACTGATCTGAAAACTTGTCGCAACAGCGTTGAAAGAAACTGCTTAGTGTCGGAATTTTAATATCGAGCTGGGCCGAAATCTCGTCCCAGCTTTGGTCGGCAAATCGTGCCAGGGCAATGGTTTGAAAACTAGCATCAGGGCGTTTACGAATGTGGGTGGATTTGAACAACCCCTCAGGGTCGGCGGCAATATAGTCGCGCACATCCTGGGCTAAAGAAGATTGGGGTTCCGGTTGAGACAGCCGTTCTAAATCGTTTAGGTTAGGCAGCTCTTGAGTATCGCGATCGCTAAACTGACGCCGACATTCAATCACCATCCGGTCTAGACGAAAATTGACCCAGTTCATAAACTTTTGTGCCTGTCCCCGGTTGGGGTCATAGGTGTCAATCTTTTGACAGACATATACCAAAGTGCGGTTAACGGCCTCCTCGTACAGCAAAGGGTAAAACGACGGACTAAATTTAGCCCGGTGGGGACGCGCCAGTCGGCCACAGGCGCGGATGGCTTCCACCAGCTGCAGTAGAGCGTGCTGCCGAGGCGGACTCGGGTTGGGCTGGCTTTGGGCTTCGAGGGCCAGCCCCTTTAGCAGCGGGTCGGTCAGGGCCGTCTGGGTAGCCTGGGTGCGCAGCTGGTAGCCCCAGGCCGGGTCAGGCTCAAGCCGTCCTTTTTCAAGACAGTCCCGTAGGAGCTGAGTGAGCTGCTGACGGATGCGATCGCAAATTTCTTTGTAAATCCCCGTTAGCGGCTGACCGCGAGGTGGACGCCCGACTTTTCGCGATCGCATCATCATATCCACCAGTTCAGAGAAAATATCGCTGTCCCCTGACTGTCCCTGAAGCTTCAGGATGAGTTGCTCAAAGCGCGATTCCATAGTCTTAGGTGATATGAATGTCCATTGATTAAACTTCCTCAAAACCGTTGCTGATTTAGAACATGACCCCATCGATCCAAACGCTGTATATCAGCATTTTTCCAAATAAAGTCATATTGAGGCTCAGCAACGTTTCCAAAAATTATCGACCTGTTTCCAGATAACTCATACGATTCGATCAGTTTTTACGCAAAAGTTATAAAAGATTTGAGGGCGTTGCCGATCATTGATATGGCTTTTACTATGAGAGATGCTACATAGCAACGGCTGCAGATTGGTTCAAATTTTGCGATCGCAAGTCTTGCCACAAGTGCTCGGGTGCATACCAATTACCGCTTTACCGTACACACCTGTAACAACACCGCTAGAGCTATGAGATTATTTGTTCAACTTGTTGGCCTGATTCTAATACGCCTAGGGATCTATCAGACGTTCTATAGAACGTCATTCTAAACCACCCTACCGATCGCCCAATTACGCTACAACACAGCACTCAAAAGATTAGAGACAGTAAGCGATAGTCAGCGTGCTGAGTAACTTTTACATAACTGCATCTGCTCGTCGCTTGACGACAACAAAATTTTGCCCTACTTTCAATTAATGTCGCATTCTTCGCGACGCTCTCACTAGAACCTATAATTCGGCACCATCGGTCGGTGCTGGTAACACCGCACCGATGGCTAACCCCCAGAAAGCTTGGGCCAATCTGGAGGCTGGGCACATTATGCCTCAGCCACCTCGATTAGCAAAACTATTACGGGGTGGCTGAGTTCTAGGTTCTGGCTTTCCTCCGTCTCAACGCCTTGTTTTCACAGGTATCGAGGCTCTGTACCCATTTGGAGAACCAGAACCCATGTTTCAAGACAATTCCCAAAACACCCCTAACCTGCCCCCCGAAGACGGCATCCTGCCCGACTACGACTACGAAACCATCAACCACACCCTCTTTGGCAGCCTTACCGCCATCCGCAACACCATCGCCCTACTGCACAAGCTCCACTACGCCGAACCCAACGACTGGAGCAAGCCCCTACCCACAGGGCGACCCAACGAACTGATGGCAATTCTAACTAAGCGAGTGCGAGTTGACTAGCCAGAGACCGACGAGGTGGCTAGAGGTTGTTCATGCCCCCAAACTTTAATGTTGGGGGCTTTAGAGACCAATCCTCACAAAAACTTAGAGAAGAGTGTGAACGTAAGTCCCCCAATTCTGAGGGACTTAAAGGGGACTTGGACGATTTTTAGCCGCTTTGACGGTTGTGCGATCGCAAAAATATTTTTTGATAACTGAATTGAACATACTCTCGGCAGAGGCTCCGGGGTGGGTTTTGACCACTAGCGCCATCGGTCAACCCACTCCGCCCTTTGGGCACCCCTCTCCAGGAGCGGATTTTACGAGTTTTCCAAAAAAACTTTCAGCGTTTGCATAAAAGCCTGGCTTTCCCCACGAGTAGCTGATGAAAGGACAAAAAAACAAAAAAGCCAACCGTCCTTACCAGGTCATCTAAGCCACTAAACAACCCACACTACTACCTCTTTGGAGCCCCCACCAATGGTTGCTAGCTACGTTAAAGCTCTTCTCCACAAAAACGGAATCCACTGGAACAACAATGGTAACGTCGGTAACAGAGCCGACATGGGTGCCGGCGCCACAGTCACTTACAGCTTTATTAGCAGTCGTCCAGCCGGTCTCAGCCGAGATCACTACAAAAACTTCTCTGCCTTTTCAAATACCCAAAAAGCACAGATTAGAACAGTACTGTCCCACTACGAAGACGTCGCCAATATTCGTTTCTCCGAGCGCAGCAGCGGTGGCACCCTCAGTTTGGGTTATGCAGATACCTTTTTTGACTTTGACGGCGACGGCGACTTTGAACCTGCAGGCGGTTTAGCCACCCGGCCCCATTCGTCCGGCGCTAGAGTTGTTGTCGACAAAGACACCACTAACTTTAGTCGAGGTACCTGGGGCTATCAGCTATGGCTCCATGAGCTAGGCCATGCTGTAGGCGGTCTCAACGACGTTACCATGGGTCGCAATCCCAATGACCAGTACGCTGCCTCCAGCGAAAATCGCAACAAGGGTATGGACGGCCACACTCTAAGCTCGTGGCAGGATAACCGGCAGTACACCATCATGTCCTACATTGGTCATCCCGACATGCCAGGCGTACGGGCTCGTACCCTGGGACTTTACGACATTGCGGCTATTCAAACTCTCTACGGTGCCAACTGGAGTTATAACTCGGGCCACAACAACTACAGCTGGAACCATGATGAAACCTTTATCGAGACTATCTGGGACGGCGGCGGTAACGACACTATCAATGCCTCAAACCAGACCCGTCGCTCCATCATTGACCTGCGGGCCGGACGCTTTAGCTCGATTGGATCTCTTCACGGCAGCGGTAATGCGGTCAACAATCTTGCCATTGCCTATGGGGCAACCATTGAAAATGCCTTTGGCGGCAGCGGTAACGACAGAATTACCGGCAACAACGTCCGCAATATTATCTTTGGCAACAATGGTAATGACTTTATCAGCGGCAACGGCGGCGACGACTTTATGGACGGCGG
>JBHJIL010000046.1:0-12340 GCA_050043465.1 Leptolyngbyaceae cyanobacterium | reverse complement strand
ACTTTTTGGACACACATTTCCAGACTTATTTGAATGGATCCTCAGTAATATTAATGAGCTACCCATGCCTAGACGGTCATCTAAAGCACATCTGGTAAATCCCTTACACGCAGAGCTTTTCCCGGCTTAAGTTGTTACCCTGTAAATCCTACTTAAATTCAGGTCGCTGGTTTGTAATAGCAAAAATAGTTCTCAATATTTATTCATCTTTTTAGGGAATGAAAGATACTCTTTTCATTAGCTATTCTCGTCGAGAAACTCCGTTTGTTAGTCGCTTCTTTAAAAAGCTTAGAAAAGCTGGGTACGAGACATGGTTGGACTTTCACTACTTAGTTCCAGCCAAGCGATGGAAAGAACATATTGCCCAGGCTATAGAAGACCAGCAGGTATTTTTGCTGGTCGTTTCGGCTGAATCTATTAAGTCTGAAAATGCAGAGTACGAATGGCAAAGAGCTGTCGAGCTCAAAAAGCGGATCGTTCTAATTATTTTTGAAGCTGTCGAGCTGCCAGCTGAGCTTCAGAATTGTGAGTGGATTGACTTTCGTACCTCGCTAAGGCGCGGCATGAAAAAGCTGGTAGCGCAGTTAGAGTACCCAGCTGTTCAAAGTACGCCTCCACCTCAGTCTGGATTTAGAGCTCCGCTAACTGTTTGGCTTGTCTTTGCTGTTAGTTTGCTAACGAGTGTTTTATCGCTGTTTGCCTTTTGGTCTATTTACTTTCCATACCATCTATTTCCGCTACCTTATCGGATACTAAAGCGAAACTTTGTCTTTTTTGAGGTTCAAGGAGCACTTTTACTGCTGCCGCTGATGACGATATTGAGCTTGCTCTTTGTAGATGAGCTTATTATGGAAAACTCTACTACATATAATTTTATATTTGGTGCAGCTATCCTCAGCTTTTTTGTCGCTCCGCTGATGTTGCTGCTAATACGTTTACCTGGAATGAAGCGGTGGGGTAAACCTATGGCATCAGCCCCCATATTTGCACAGTCTTATCGGCCTTCAGCAGATGTTGGTGTAGAACCGATGAGAGTTATGCTGGATTTTGCGGTTGAAGACAGACGCTATGCCCGTGCTATCACGCGCCAGCTGAAGCGATATGGTCATCACATTGAGAAAGACGAATCATCTGCCGAAATTATTATCGTTTTGATATCAAGCTTTAAGAAGACTACGACCTATAGCCCCGAAAAACACATCATTTTTCCGGTACTTCTACAGAGTATTGAGGATATAGATTCTAAGCTCTCTCCCATTCAGTGGGTTGATTTTCGACGTGGCTTACGCAATCTCAGATATTTTTGTATGCTCCTGCCCAATCCGACTAAAATGCTGAGCGCTCTTGGTATTGTTCCAATGGGTAGACAGGTTGTGCTTCCACCTGTTATTCAGATACTGTCTTATTTTCTTGTTTTATCAATTGGTTTGATGGTAGGCGGTACAGGACTTTCTGTAATTGCGTTAGGAGTTCTGCTTGAAAGTTCCACAGAAGTTGTCACTGTTGTATCGATGATAGTAACAATGCTGGCGTCAGTATTTTTGACCATGTCGGCCCGAAAAGCTCTGCTTTCAAGACAAGGACAATTGGCAACGTTTCGAAATTTTGCTCTGAGCTTAGTTGGCTTAGTTAGCTTATGGATAGTGCAATTTTTGATTGTTGCGGTAGCCACTCCCATCGGATGGGAAGAAGAGCTTCTAATAGATCTATCTTTTGCGGATAAGCTAAACCACGCTGCTGGCCTAATACAATCTGTTCTTGCTGCGATCGTTTTGATGGGTTTGACTGTCTGTTTTATTTTATCTCTCTGGCACTGGAAAGATCTCTACAGATGGATGCCTCGTAAAGTAAAGCGATCGCGGGTAGACGATATCTGCTGAATTAGATTAACCGGGCTGCGATCGCAACCTAACTGGTCTCTGTCTACCGATAGGCACTGACGAAGCCGAATAAAATATAAGACGTCCTCGCGCAAATTCTGACATGAAACATCTAAGATCTATGGGGCAGCGGGCTCCAAAAGTTTTGCGATCGCTGCTCATCGCTATCCTAGTTGTGATCATGGCAGGTACAACTGTCCTAGCTGCCCGAGTTTCGCAGCCTGAACTGCCGGACGCTCAGCTAATAGCCGCTCGGGCCCTACCCGGTGTTTACTCAGTGCCATCCACCTGCTCGGTTCCCATTATTCCAGCCGCCGTCACTGCAAAAGAAATTGAGCTGCGCCAGTATCAGCTTGACTTTGCCAAATTTATCGAAGAGCAGGCCAATCTGGACCGAGAGGCCGCTCTCACCACCAGTCGCGATGTGCTATCAATCGAAAAGTTTCGCATCGACTGCGAAATTATGCTGCTGCAGGCAAAGCGGCTCCTAGAATCAGACAATACGCTGCCGGCTTTACCTGCGACCGTCACTCAGCAGCAAATAGAGCTACGCAAACGTCAGTTCGAAATTGCCAAACAGATCGATGCCGAAGAAGCGATCGCACAAGAAGCCGGTGTTGCCTCTTTGAACCGAGTGTGGGCAGCCAGACGTACTCGGATAGACAGCGAGATTTTGCTGGTTCAAGCGATTGTACAAGAAAGGCTGCAAGATACGCCTGGGCAATAAATCCTTAGGCATTATTGAATAACTTCACCCACCCCGCCCAGGAGGGAAGAAATCAGCACATTTCCTCAGCGTGGCACGGCAGAAAATTTTTACAGTCTTTGGGAGGCACAGTGTAGCTTTCTATGGCTGATATTGACGACCGCTTTTTCTCGCTCTTGAGTACACACTATTGGACCCAGAAAATAAGTTTAAATCATAAGAAAATTGCCAGTTTAAAAAGTTTCTGTGAAGTTCTGTTTTTTGCCCGGATTGTTTTCTAAGACGATAATGTTCCCATAAACCTACCTTTACCTGCATTCTCTACAGTGCTTGACGGACGATCGCCGAGTGCATTGATGTTGAGGGTTTGGGAACAGTTTGATTTTATCTTTACCCAAATCTCCTGAGACATTAACACTTGACTGTCGCTCAGGAGACACAGCTCTTATGGGCTGATTTTAACGGAACAACGCGATCGCTGGGCCGAGCTGTGACCGTTGCTGGGGAGAAGCGTCTCACCAAAACTTCTCCCTAAAAGCTATGGGGACTGAATGTGTGTCAATAGCGCTTGTATATTTGTGGAGAGAACATGGCAGATTTTTTAGAAAGAATTGGTGATGTCACTAGCGACCAGGGAGCTGAGATTGTAGCCTACGATTCTGAATCTCAAAACCTGTTGGTGGTTAGCGGGGGCACTGAAGTTGAAGTGTTTGACGCCAGCGACCCCAGCAATCCTTTTCTGGTATTTGTATTTGATGTAGCGGACCTTGTTCCCAATATTGGTGGAGTAAACAGTATTGCGATCGCCGATGGACTGGCTGCGATCGCAATTGAAGCCGACCCTCAAACCGACCCTGGCTCGGTTGCCCTAATTGACCTGGATGTCTTTTTTACCAACTCCTCGGCTGCAGGCGCATTTCAAACTGTACAGGTGGGGGCCCTCCCCGACAATGTAGCTTTTAGCCCTGACGGTACTAAAGTGATTTCAGCCAACGAGGGTGAGCCCGATGATGGGGTAGACCCCAATGGCTCAGTGAGCATCATCGATATATCGGGGGGCGTAACCGGTCTTTCTCAAGCCGATGTTACCACCGTTGGCTTTGAAGCCTTTAACGGTCGTGAAGCCGATCTGCGCACCGATGGCGTCCGTATCTTTCCTGATGCTACAGCGGCGCAGGACTTTGAACCCGAATATGTGGCGGTCTCTCCCGACGGCATCCAGGCGTTTGTCACTTTGCAAGAGAATAACGCTCTAGCCGTTATCAATCTAGAGACCAACGAAGTCGAAGGGATTGTACCCCTGGGGGTCAAAGACTTTAGCCAGGGTTTGCCCAATCTCACCACCTTTGACATTACCGACCGAGGTGATATTACCAACGGTGGCGACCCGCTGACCACAGCAGATGGTGAGACTGTCGAGCCGGGTGGTTTCTCTGGTCTCTGGTTTGATGGCATAGCTGAAAATGGCAACCTTAAGTTTCTGGCTGTCCCCGACCGAGGCCCCAATGGTGACCCGCTGGACCTGGATGGTGACGGCAGCACTGAATCTCGGGCATTTTTGCTCCCCGACTACCAGTCTCGCGTCGTTTCTTTAGAGCTAAACGAATCTACGGGTGAAGTCTCCATCACCGATGAGCTGCTACTAACTCAAGCAGATGGCACCCCCATCACTGGCCTGCCCAACATTCCTAACGTAGACCGTACCGCTGTTGACGCGGCTGCCAATCCTGTTGATCTAGACGACCTGACTCAGCTGGATGCGTCTGAATTTGGCTCCGATTTTGATCCCTTTGGTGCTGACCTAGAGGGCATTGTCCGAGCGGGCGACGGTACGTTTTGGATGGTAGATGAGTATCGCCCTGCCATCTATCACTTTAATGAAGACGGCACCCTGATTGACCGATTTGTTCCTGAGGGTACCGTGGACCAGGCCAACGAAGCCAACTCTGGTACTACCTTTACTGAGGGCACCTTTGGTACTGAAACTCTGCCCGAGGAATATCTCAACCGTCGGGCTAATCGAGGGTTTGAGGGCATGGCCCTAGACACCGATGAGGGTATTCTCTATGCCTTTATCCAGACGCCCTTGAACAATCCTACCCGCGCTGATGGCGACGCCTCTAGCGTTATCCGCATGATTGGTATCAATCCTGAGACTGGTGAACCTGTTGCTGAATATATTTACCTGCTACAGGACCCGGAACTGGGCAACAACGTTGATAAAATCGGCGATGCGGTTTACGCAGGCGATGGCAAATTCTTTGTGATGGAGCGGGATTCTTCCCTGGATCCCACCGCCCAGAAATTTGTCTTTGAAGTGGATATTAAAGGTGCTACCAACGTTTTGGGTCAAGACTTTGGGGCTGAAACCCTAGAGCAGCAGACTCCCGATAACTTAGCGGCAGCTGGTATTCAACCTGTCAACAAAATCAAGGTGACAAATCTGCCCTCCATCGGTTACTTGCCTTCCGATAAGCCCGAGGGTCTAGCAATTTTGCCTGATGGTCGTCTGGCTGTTCTCAACGATAACGACTTTGGTTTAGAAGAAGGCGCAGAAGCGGTTCAGCTCGGTCTGATCGACTTTAATGGTGACAACGGTCTGGATGCCAACGACCAAGACGGCGCGATCAACATTCAGAATGAGCCCGTGTTTGGTTTGTTTATGCCCGACTCCATTGCCTCCTTTGAAGCCAATGGTCAAACTTTCTACATCACGGCTAATGAAGGTGACGACCGGGGTGATGCTGACGAAGACGAACGTGGCGATGCTATTCGACTAGGTGACCTGGCGGATGTGACGTCCTTTGGCCGCAATGGTCTAGCTTTAGACGAGAGCATTGCCCCAGCCCTGGCTGAGGATGAGAACCTGGGTCGACTGACAATTTCCTCCATCGACGGCGACATTGATAGCGATGGCGACATTGATCAAATTTTCTCCTACGGTGCCCGCTCCTTCTCTATCTGGGATGAGAACGGTAACCAGGTGTTTGACAGCGGTAGTCAGATTGCTGAAATTACAGCAGAGCTTACCCCTGAATTGTTCAATGCCAATAACGGTGACCCAGAAGACTTTGATACTCGTTCTGACAATAAAGGCGCTGAACCCGAGGCAGTAACTACTGGCGAAATCGGCGGTGTACCCTTCGCTTTTGTCGGTCTAGAGCGTGCGGGCGGCGGTGTGCTGGTGTATAACCTTAGCGACCCCACCAATCCTGAGTTTGTTCAGTATGCTCGCAGTGATGAAGATATTGCTCCTGAAGGTTTCACCTTTATCTCAGCGGAGGATAGCCCCAGCGGTCAGCCCCTACTAGCGGTGGCTAATGAAGTATCTAGTACCCTAGCCATTTACGAGACTAACGTGCCTGAGGCCACTATCTCTGAGATTCAAAGCGAAGGCCATGTGTCTCCATTGAATGGTGAGCTAGTACAGACTGAGGGAATTGTCACAGCCGTAGACTTCCGGGGTTTCTACGTCCAGGGAGAAGATGACGGCAATGACGCTACGTCTGAGGGTCTGTTTATTTCTACCAGTGACAGCCCCACGGTCAGCGTTGGGGATGAGGTGCGTCTGTTTGGTGTGGTGAGCGAGTTTATCCCTGGCGGTGCTGATACCGGCAACCTGTCAACAACGCAGATGAGAGATCCCGATGTGGTGGTGCGTTCTTCTGACAACGCTCTGCCTGAGGCCGTCATCATCGGTGAGAGCGGTCGTTTGGCCCCGAGCGAAACAGTTATCAGCGCCGATGAGCTACCGGTGAACCTGCAGGAAGAAGCTGGCAACTTCGACCCCGATGAAGACGCCATTGACTTCTACGAAACTCTAGAAGGAATGCGGGTCACCGTTGAGGATGCGGTAGCGGTATCCCCTACCCGAGTGTTTAACCCATTCTCTGCTGAGGCGGTAACTCTACCCAATCAGGGTGCGGGTGTCACGCCTGAAGATGGTCTGACCGCGCGGGGCAGCATCAATCTCAATTCGGGTCCTGAGAATACAGGCGACCAGAACCCGGAGCGGGTACAGATTCAGTTTAACCCCAACACAATGCCTGAGGGCTTTGATACCCCGGCTCTTAATGTGGGCGATCGTCTGGGCGATGTGACCGGTGTGGTGGGCTACAGCTTTGGTAACTTTGAGGTGAATGTTACCGAAGCCTTTGAGATTACCCCTGGCGGTCTTGAGCAGGAGGTCACGGACCTTGCAGGCAGTGAGACCGATCTCACGGTTGCTAGTTACAACGTGTTCAACCTGGCGGCAGACGGCACTGATGAGACTCAGTTTGGTCTACTGGCTGAGCAGATCGTCACTAATCTAAATGCTCCTGACATTGTTGCCCTGCAAGAGATTCAGGATAACAATGGCGTCACCGATGACGGGACGGTGGATGCGACAGAGACCCTGCAGCAGTTAGTGGATGCGATCGCAGCCGCTGGCGGTCCCACCTACGAGTTCTTCGATGTCGCCCCCGAAGACGGTACCCAGGGTGGCGTCCCCGGTGGCAACATCCGCAATGCCCATTTGTACAACCCAGACCGCGTTGCCCTCGACTCCTTTGCGGCTATCGAGCAAGACCCCGCCTTTGAAGGCACTCGCTTACCCCTGGTGGCCAACTTTACTTTCAACGGCAATCAGGTAACCGTGGTCAACAACCACCTCACCTCTCGGTTTGGCTCTTCTCCTGTATTTGGCGGCCCCCAGCCCTTCATCCAGGCAGGAGAAGCAGAGCGTGAAGCCCAGGCTCAGGCCCTCAACGACTTTGTAGACAGCATTGTCGACACGAACCCTGAGGCCAAGGTGATCGTACTGGGTGACCTCAACACTTTTGAATTTACCAACGACCTGGCGGAGATTCTACCCGGCACTGGCGATGAGCAGGTTCTCACCAATCTGGTGGACCAAGCCATTGCTGACGACGATGCCTACACCTTCATTTTTGATGGCATCAGCCAGGTGCTAGACCACCTGTTTGTCACCGACTCCCTGCTAGAGGGGGCCGAGTTTGACATTGTTCACGTCAACAATGACTTCACCCGCGACGACAACGGTGCCCTGTTTACAGACACGATTGTCGCCAGTGACCACGAACCCCTAGTTGCAAAATTTACCCTAGAAGAAACAGTGACTGAGCCCTCTATTTTTACCCTACAGCTGCTCCACGCCGCTGACCAAGAAGCGGGTATTCCTGCCCTGGACGATGCGCCCAATTTCTCCGCTGTGCTCAACGCCCTGCGCGATGACTTTGACAACACGGTCACCCTGTCTTCCGGTGATGCGATCCTACCCGGCCTTTTCTTTAGCGCCAGTGAGGATATCTTTGGTGGTCAGGGTCGCGCCGACATTCTGATTCAAAATGAGCTAGGCTTTGAAGCCATTGCCCTAGGCAACCACGAATTTGACCTGGGCACTGGTTTACTAGCTGACCTAATTGCCGGTGGTGAAGACGACCCAGAAACCCCTGATGTGGATGAGTCCTTCGTAGGCGCTCAGTTCCCCTACCTCAGCTCTAACCTGGACTTTAGCTCCGATGAGAATCTGGCTGACCTGGTAGTCGCCGATGACCAGGCACCTCAGCCCAATAGTCTGGCAGCCACAACGGTAATCACCGTCGGTGACGAGAAAATTGGCGTCGTGGGGGCTACCACCCCCACACTACCGACAATCTCCAGCCCTGATGGTGTAACGGTTCTACCTGAAGACTTCGATGGTACTCCCACCGCTGCCCAGCTCGATGATCTGGCTGCAGCAATCCAGCAAGATGTGGATGAGATGCTGGCGCTCAATCCAGGAATGAACAAGGTGATTGTTCTATCCCACATGCAGCAAATCAGCATCGAACAGGAACTGGCCACCCGCCTGCGCAACGTGGATATTATTGTTGCCGGTGGTTCCAATACTCTTCTGGCAGACGAAACTGATCGTCTCCGCGACGGCGATGAAGCTCAGGGAACCTACCCCATCTTCACCACTGACGCCGATGGCAACCCTGTTGCTGTTGTCAACACAGACGGTAACTACAATTATGTTGGTCGTCTGGTGGTTGATTTTGATGAGAATGGCATCATCATTCCTGAAAGCTATGACGCCGAGGTTAGCGGAGCCTACGCCACCGACGATGCTGGCGTTGCAGCCCTGGGTGCAGAAGGTCTGGTTGATCCTGAAGTTCAGGCTATTGTAGATGCCCTAGAAGAGGTGATCGTTGCTAAAGAGAGCAATGTCTTTGGCATCAGCGATGTCTATCTCAACGGCGTCCGTGGCAGCGTGCGGACTGAGGAAACCAACCTAGGTAATCTAACCGCCGATGCTAACCTGGCCATTGCCAAAGAGACGGACGACAGCGTTGTTATCTCCCTCAAAAACGGTGGCGGCATCCGCGATGATATCGGTCGTGTTGTGGTTCCTGCTGGCGGTACCAGTAACCCTGAACTGCTACCCAATGAAGAGATTCCCGGCGTTAAACCTGAGGGCGGCATCTCTGAAACTGATATTGCCAACACCCTGCGATTCAATAACGGTCTGACTCTTTTAACCATCACTGCAGAAGAACTGCTAGCCGTCATCGAGCACGGTGTATCGGCCACCGAAGAGGGTGCTACCCCTGGACAGTTTCCCCAGGTGAGCGGTCTGGAGTTTAGCTTTGACCCTACAGCTACTCCCAATGACCGAGTGCAGTCACTTGTAGTACTTGATGAAGAAGGCAACGACGCCGATGTGATTGTGGAGAACGGTGAGCTAGTGGGCGACCCCAGCCGCAGCTTCCGGATGGTAACTCTCAGCTTCCTAGCAGGTGGCGGCGACGGCTATCCCTTCCCCGAGCGCGATGTGGTTCAGCTCGCCCAAGAGGACGACGCACCCCGTACGGGTGTGGCTACCTTTGCCCCCGACGGATCTGAGCAAGATGCCCTAGCCGAGTACCTAGCCGACAACTTTGGCGCTGCCGAGACTGCTTTTGGCGACACTGATGTCTCTCCCGAAGAAGATACCCGCATCCAGAACTTGGCTTTCCGTGAGGACACTGTAATTGACGGTGGCTCCACTGGCGGTGCTGAACCCGACGCTGACGTTATTGGCACTGGCGAAGCCGATACCCTGGCGGGTGGTGAAGGCGATCAGTCCATCAGCGGTGGCGATGGTGACGACGTTCTCCGGGGAGACCTCAACTTCAGAAGTCCTCAAGGCCGCTCTGGTGGTGACGATACCATCTTTGGCGGTGCTGGCAATGACCGCATCGGCGGCAAGGGCGGCAACGACCTGCTGTTTGGCGATGCCGGTGACGACATGATCTGGGGTGACGACGGCGATGACCTGCTATCGGGAGGCATCGGCAACGATACTCTCACTGGCGACAACTTCTCCGGCGGTCAAGGCAGCGACACCTTTGCCTTTGCAACAGGTCATGGCACTGACATCATCACTGACTTTGAGGTGGGCACCGATGTGATTGGTCTGATCGGCAATCTAAGCTTTGGCTCTATTACACAAACAGTTCAAGGCACTGGCTTGCTGTTGAATACAGGTGGTGAAACTCTCGCTATTCTTCAGAACGTCACGACAGCTCTAGATGATACATCCTTTACTCAGCTGATTGGTTAAGTTCGGATTTGGGATCGGTTCAGGCGATGACTAAGAACCGGTCGCTCTGAATGCCAGGAATGATTGACTTTAAAGTGGGTTGGTGTGCAAATGACACACCAACCCATTTTTCTAGCTGTATGCCCCCCTACGTTGGCGCTTGGCTCTCGAATATCAGCCATCACGCTATGAGACCTGTCGAAAACCTTGACGCTAGTCTGTTCTCAAAAACCGCTGGAGTAAACCATAAAGCTTTTTTGGCAAGCTAACATAGTCACTGAGGTGAACGAGCTGATTGAATTCCAACGTCATGAAAAGGCATCGAAAATGTATCATCCAAGACTGAAAGGTAGTTACACCGAAATGGGTAAAAAATACGGTGCTTTACTACATAAAAATGGTTTTATATTTCCAAACGTTAGTGATGATCAAATAGAATTTGGGAGGAATAGCTATTCTATCCTTAAAGACTTTTATCCAGATGTATGTGAAGAGATACAGGCTTTTTCAGAAGAAGTAAAGGTCAGTGAGATAGAGGTAGCTGCCTTTCTTCTGAGTATAGGTGTAATGTCGAACGTGGGGCAGTGCAGCATATTGGCGGCTAACACCAAGAACGGTGTTATTTTTGGCCGGAATTATGATTTTTTACTAAGATTTAAAAAATTTACAGAAAGTAGCCTCATTTGCCCTGACAACAAACTGGCATACGTTAGTCAATCAGATGTCTTTATTGGCCGAGAAGATGGCATTAATGAAGCAGGTCTAGCCATTGCGATGACTACTGTTATAGGGAAAGAGAAAAAATATGGGGTGAATTTTTATTTTATAGTCCGATATATATTGGAACATTGCCAAACAACCGCAGAGGCAATAGATATTATTACTAATGTTGACACGTCTCAATCTAATAATTTTTTGATTGCCGATAAGAGTGGAAGCCTTGCAGTGGTTGAAAAATCACCCCGCAAATATGCAGTGAGAAAATCTGAGGATATGATTTTTTGCACTAATCATTTTTTGTCTGAAACAATGAAAGATGAACAGACCGAAAAACCGGGTTGGAGTAAAACAGAGGAGCGGTTAAAAACAATTGATTTTAAGCTTTCTTCCTGTAGAGAGCTTAGTATTGATGATGTAAAGGACATTCTATGTGATACAGACGGCTGTGTCTGTCTTAATCTTAAAAAAGAAAATTTTGGTACTTTATGGTCAATCGTTTCAAATTTAAATACTTTGGATTTATGGCGCTGTGAGGGACTCCCAAAGGCACAAAAATATAAAGAAGACACCAGGCTTAACTGGTGGCTAAGCAAACATAAAAAAGTATTGCAAAACCACTGAACACGGTTGGAGAAGTGGTAGCTCAACTAGTAGAGCATGGGATCATGCTGGAGAGATGTTTCATGAAACATCTCTCCAGCAGCGGAGCCTGATCTTTTTTCAGGTGAGTGCTGAAAAAATTTGATCGGATATGGTCAGCGGATCATAGGGTTTAGTGATAACGGATAAGACTTGAAGCTGTCTAAAGAATTCCTGTTCATGGGACTGAGCTTTAGCTGTCAGAATGATGATTGGAATTTGTTGTGTTTTAGGATTGTCTTGCAGCTTTTTTAGGATTGTTAGTCCATCCATCCCTGGCATCATCATATCTAGAAGAATGACGTCAGGTGTTTCTGACTGTGCGATCGCAATGCCCTCTTGACCATTGCTTGCCTTTAGAACATCCCAATGGCCAGTAATCTCTAAGCAAAGCTGGGTGGCTTCTCGAATATCGTCATCATCATCAATAATGAGAATGTGTTTAGTTTTCATCGATAGTTTTCTCATAGGAGTTTAGTCATGGAAGTTATTTTTCTAGAGCAGGCTGGGTTAATATCGGCAGCGTAAAGTAAAAAGTCGTGCCGATACCCACGGTGCTTTGTGCCCAGATTTTACCGTCATGTTGTTGTACAATGCTGCGACAGATGGCCAGTCCTAGTCCTGTACCTCCCTGATGATGGCGGACATCTGAGGTATCAAGCTGCTCAAAGCGATCAAAAACAGTTTCAAGAGAGTGATCTGAATTTTGTGTAAGCGGTCTAAGATCCAATTAATGAAGGAGACCGCTCTACCATGGCTCGCAAGAAAAAAGAACCTAACCGCGTCGATGACCTGCTAGACGAATTGCTCGAGGACTGTAAAAGTCCA
>JBHJIL010000045.1:0-34228 GCA_050043465.1 Leptolyngbyaceae cyanobacterium | reverse complement strand
GACCATCATAAAGTAGCTCAGAATCTCGAATACGAGCCCGAAAAGGAGTTTTGAGTTTATCGCCAGGAGCCAGAAGTAAATAGGAGAACCACAGCCCCCCGACAAATTCGCGGTCTGTGGTGATACACCGAATTTCAACGGAGGGAAATAGCGCGTAGAACTGCTCCATCAGGTCAATCCGTTCTGAGGTGTTGGAATTGCCTGCTTTGTCCAACAGCATCCACACCAGTGGGAAGGCAATGCCTTCATGCACCACCCCTAGCGTCAAGATATTCACGGTGGTGGTCCCGACATCCCATTGAGTCCGGTCAATGGCCAACACCCAAGGCTCTGGGATGGCCATCAGGGTCACCACCAATTGGGCTATCAATCGTGAAGTGACGGAAGAACCGTTGTTGACGTTTGTACTGGGATTCGGGTTTTGCCCGACCGGGAAAGGCGACCGATAGCTCGCTAAGGTTCACGATTCTAGCCCGAAATAAGGCGATGATGAATGCCACGATAAACAACACTCGGGCTCCATGCCAACCCAGATGGGGCTGCAACAGGGACCGTAAGGCGTTAAGCTCTGACATAGGGGTTTCTTGGAGTTGTGGTTAACTCATCAAACCCCTTTCCTCATTATGTTTCAAGCTTTTGTCCTGTACTGAGGCCCAAACTATCAAAATTAATCTGTACAGCAGGTGCAAAATCCATACAGCATTTTCTTTCTGAGTAAGGTACGGCTCATCTCCTAAAATTAAGGACTCTAGGCTGATCTTTGTACCTCACTAGATTTAAAGCGCTGCATATGGAGCCAGCTAACGGTGGAGTTGTGCGGCGGCAAACGACTGCTAAGTTTTATCAATACCTTTATCCCGTCCGCACCAACGAAGTGTTAGCTGTTTCATTTGACCGGGGAGATATAGCTTGGACTAAGGAGTTAGCTATTCGATAACCCAACTCTACAGGTACAGCATTACCGATCTGCCTCATCGCTTCTGTCCATGAGCCAGAAATCCTATAATTGTCCGGAAAGGTCTGGATTCTTTTGGCTTCAAACGTCGTGTAATAGCGTATTCGACCATCTCGATATCTAATCATGTTTTCTCCACCAGGAACTCCATGATCCCCTGCCTTAAGAGCTTTAGAAGGCATATCAATATAGCTACCAGTATGTCCAGGATAAGATCGCGCACCTTCTCTTAAGACATGTTCATTATCAAAACTACCTTGGATGTCAGGAGTTGGAAGTTTTCCAATTTGATCCCGGACTGTCTTCCAGGGTTCTAGAGAAGGAGGAAATAAACTAGGCTGTTGCATGAGCTGCCTAGCTCGTTGTTGTGTTCTTTGGTCTAGATTTTCAATTTCTAATGGATTGACCTCATTTCTTGTCCAGTAATCGCCAGCAATAAATTGTGACCACAATAGAGAATCTAAAGAATGAGATTCTTCAGGAAAAGACCACTCGATATTTAAATCTTCTCTAATTCCAATAATAAAAACTCTTTCTCGGCGCTGAGGAACACCATAATTCGCAGCGTCCACTAGCCGAAAAACAACATTATATTTGATGCCATCATACCTCCCTGAAGTGTGAACCTTTTCAAGCCTTGCAAGGTGATCTTCCCAACGTTCTGAAGCTCGAAGAGAAAGGTCAGGATATCTCAATCTCAAGAGAATGTACTCAAAATAGCTACTGAAGGACTTACGCAGCAATCCTTTGACGTTCTCAAAGACAAAAGCTTTAGGTGTACAAATACTTATCGCTTTACAGGCGTAAGGGAACATATCTCGTTGATCCATATTCCCTTTATGTTTGCCTCCCATCGAAAATGGTTGACATGGAGGTCCACCAGAAACTATGTCAACATGACCAAATTGTGAAAATTTAAATGTACGAATATCTACATTATGAACAAGCTGAGCACCGTAGTTATTAGCTAAAGTGATGCAAGCATCCTTGTTCCATTCAACAAAAGCCGTGTGCTGAACTCCAGCTATCTCTAGACCTTTTGCGAGCCCTCCAGCTCCTGTAAACAACTCTAAGCAGGATAATTTAGGCATCTTCTTCATTCAATTCATTCATAAAATATTCAATGCTTTGCAAGAGATCTGCTTTGTTAGCGTGAACTCCCTGACATTTTTCCGCCCAAAGGCGACCTGGGTGGCAAACATCCCAGTCAGATTTTGCTTGCTCATATCGCCCTTTTCCAGGATCGTGGTTACCAAAACCATCAATTAAAGTATTCCAAAGTGGCTGATATTTCCTGATAAGAGCTGCTTCAACAGTTCCAATCAAGTCGCTTTCTTTACCCTCAAGAATCATGAATCTACAGAAAAAATCGGAGCTGTTTACACCTTCTCCGATCTCTATACTGCGACTATGTTCTCTTATTCGATTATTTAGTTCATAGCTTTTTGTATCTGAAGACGATGACTGTCTGGCTTGTCTCCAGCCTTTGGGGACTGCTTTTCCGACATAGATAGGAATATGAAATGCAGTCCTATTAACTGAATTAAATCTTGAATAAATTCCAGACTTAGCGATGCAATACAAGGCATAAACACCTGTGCCGTGAAAACGCGTAGGCACGGGAATTGGATGCACAGGCGTACCGTTAAAAAAACGTATTGTGTCCTTGATTATTTCATCAAAATCCGGAGAAACGTAGACATGTTTAGAGCGGTCAAAACTATTCATATGACTAAATTTAGACCGATAACCGTGAGCAAAGCAACGTCATATTATATTCGATTTTGCTGCCCTTATGTTTGAAGTGAAGCTAATTTTCTACCAGGAAGCATTAAATGGACGGCAGCCAAGGCCCTAGACGGTTAACGATGCTGTTGAGCGGCGGCAAATAAATTAGAATTGACTGCGATTACTGTCATCAGACCGCTCCAACAGAATTGTTAGATCGGATGACGACACCTAAAAGTTAAGGAGTCCCAATCTATATGAACAAGAAAGTTGAATTAGCTCACGACGCAATCTGCCTCAATTTCCACCAGCCAATCTTCTTTGATAAAACGCGACACTTCAACAAAGGTACAAGCAGGACGAATATTAGAAAAGAACTCTCCATGAGCCTTAGCCGCTTCTTCCCAACTTGCAATGTCTGTGAGCATTATCCTTGTCCGAATAACATCGTCTAACTTTCCACCAGCATCTTTAATCGCTTTGTGAATAATCTCTAAACAACAATAAGCCTGACCGTATACATCTCCAGGACAAGCGGTATAGCCATCAGCTTCAATGGGTGCTGTCCCCGCAACTGCGATTAGATTTCCAATGCGCGATGCTCTAGAAAAGCCAATGGGGTCTTCCATTGGGGAACCAGAAGAAACATTTTTCCTCACCATAAAATCAAGTATCCACTTCATGAAATTCGGACAAAAATATGTCAGTGAACAGGTCACTCACGTCCTTTCCAGCAACCAGTTAGCCATTTTTTCCATCACTCGGCTGGTGACCTCTTCGCGGTCCTGCAACAGTTGATGGCCGGTAGTGTCCTCGATCCAAAAGCCCTCTGTCAGGGGGCCTGATTGATCGATAAACTGCTGCATGGCTGCACACATGGTTCGGCAATCGTTGACGGCATGAATCGCCAGTAACGGCACTTTAAACGCCTCGGCCCTTCTCGCGATCTTCTCTCCGGTTGTGACCATAGCAGTTGCCGCCGCCATGGTTGGTCGAGGCGAAACTTGAACGCCTGGGTCGAGACGAGCGACCTTGGCCCACTCCTTGTTGCCGAAAGCTGCGTCAAAAGTGGCCGAAAAGTCGGTTGCTGGCATTTTCAGTCTCGGATAGTAGCGTGACAGAAAGGCCAAGACTTTGATAACAGGGTTGGGCGGCAACGTGGCCGGATCGATTTCAAGCGCCGCACCGGTCACAATAATTCCCGCCAAGTTGATGCCAGTCGCTTTTGCCCTGTGTTCTGCGAGACCAGCTGCGAGTACTTGAAGACCCCCGACCGATTCGCCAATGAGGAAGATGGGCACGTCCGCTGAGCATCGCAGCTGCTGCTTGGTCCAAACTAGGGCCGCAAAGACGTCCTCCACAAAGTCGTCGAATTGGTTGATGTGTATACACCCCTCGGGAGTCCCCGGTTCGGCCTCGGAGTAGCCCATACCGACCGGATCGTAACCTGTGCAGGCGAAACCTTGCTGGTTCAAGAACAAAGCGAGAGGCTCAAAATAGCCAGAATGCCAGCCTCCACCCGGAACCATCAGGCAAACGGCACGCGGACTTTCCACACTGTTTCTCCAAACCCTCGTCGCAAGCTTGGCACCTCGCGGCGAGTACAGAGGATTCACCGCTGGTTCGGGGGGCTGTGGAACAGCCGGTTTCTCGAGAATAGACATGGTCTGTAACTCCGCTTCTTTTTATATTAAAGTGACTTATTTTTCATGTTTTGCTATATTAACCGCACTCAGATTAAAACTGTCAAGCAGAATTTTTATTCAACGTGACTCATATTGACTCCGAGTTTCTCCAGTCACCCCAGCAGCAGCGTAGCCAGATTAGGGTTGAACAAATTCTACAGGCAGCTGCCGAGGTCTTTTGGGAAAAGGGCTATGATGTTGCGACAACTCACGACATCGCTAAGCGTGCTCAAACGGCAGTCGGTACGCTGTATCGCTTTTTCCCAAATAAGCTGGCCATTTTTCATGTGCTCGAAAAGCGGCATAAGCAATATCTAGACGAGACGGTTCCTCAACTGATGAGCCCTGAAGCATTTCAGTTGCCCCTAGCCGTCGTGATTCGCAGAATTGTCGAAACCTATGCTGACTATTTTGAGAACCTTGGCCCGAGGATTGTCTATATTCAGTACTACTTGACCCCAAATATCTTTCTATATTTCGATGAGAGTTTTGATCAAACTATGATCCAAGGTCTGGCAAAGCTGCTGCAAGGGAGAAATCCGGCCCTCACATTAGAAAAATGCGAGCTGTTGTCTGAGGTTTTCTTAAGGACTTATCAAGCGTTGCTGTTGGTTGCTCTGCGCAGCAATGACACCCGCCGATATCAGTTACATTTGGAAACTCAAAATGTTCTGATCAATTATCTGGAACCTTATGTGGGTGATCTTATCGGTGCTGACTCATCCGGCGATCTGTCCTCTTCACAAATAGCCATTCAAGCACAGGCGGAAGCGCTGACTCAGCAGCACGATCTGAACCCTCGGCAGCAGGCTGCGATCGCACACGTACTGACCTATGGCAGCCTTACTATCCAAACGCTTGAGTCTATAGGCTTCAACACATCACGTCGAACTCTTCAACGCGATCTCAAACAGTTAGTCGAAAAGAAAATATTTGAAAGTAGAGGTAGCACTAACCAGCTCATTTACAAAATGACAAATTAAGTAGGAAAGTCACGTGCCGCCTAACGTTCGTTTCAGTAGCAAAAACGTTTGGCGCGTGACAAACGACTTTGTCAGCTGCAAACTCTTGTTAGCCGGCCTCTCCGCTAACTACGAAGTCTGCTCGGGCGATCGGTTGGTGGTTTTCCACGTACCGATCTTCGCTTGGCATCCACTCCTGCTCCCAACGGTCTCGATACGATTCTCCATCCCGCTCGATCCCGCGCTTCAATCGCAGTTGGCGCGGGCAATCGACCCAAATTCGAAAATCGTATTTAGCAGCCAACTCGTCACGACTCGAGAAGACACCCTCAACGATTACTATCGCGCCAGGTAATATATGCTGAGCCTCCGTAAGCACGTCTTTGCACCAATCGTATCGCTCAAAACGAGCCTTTCGCCCGTCACGAAGAGGCTCGAGAACCTGATCGCGGAGCCGTTCCCAATCAAAATCGCCGCCAATTGGTTTTTCAGCGCCCTCACCTTTCATTCGGAGCGACGACGGTAGGTAGAAATCGTCGAAGTGCACAATATCTACGCGCCGCCCGGTCGTTTCCAACTGGGAGGCCAAGATGTTTGCGAGAGTCGATTTGCCCGCGCCGCCCTTGCCGTCAATTGCGACGAGAATGGTCGAGTAACTAGACTCAAGCGATAGTATTTGCTGAACGATTTCGGATGCCTGGTTCACCATTTTCCTGCCCAGCTAACGTGAAGCTGAGCGGCGGCCAATATTTTGGTATTGAGCCTGGATTGTAAATTCCGTCCGCTCCTGCGTATGGTTAGGCAGAGGGGCAAGGAGCGTTGTCCGTGGCCACCTCAGGTAATATGTTGAGTTTACTGTGTACTAACTTTAGGCATCTAAGCTTATGTTATAGAAGTTGATTTCTATGGAATATCGAGTACGATTCTTTCCTACAAATATCTCACCCTTAATAGAAAATTACAAATTTTTCCTAAACCAAGATTCTAAACGCTTTCCTAAAGAGTTCAACGAATATTCTAATTCTGCTTGCTTTCTACAAGTAAGTCGATTAATCTCTGGTAATTTATGAATTGCATCGACTAAGTCTTCAATACTGTCAGGTTCTACCAACCATCCTGTTTCGCCATCGCGAATAATTTCAGCAGGACCACCACGTCTATAAGCAATGACAGGCACTCCACAAGCCAAGGACTCAATTACGACATTTCCAAAAGCTTCTACCCAACGAGGTGTAACTAATAGGCCCTTACATAGACGTAACTTTTGCTGCATTTCAACTGTAGACAGAAAACCATAATATTCAATGGAAACTGCAGAAAAGTTCTGCCGAATCTTCTCAAAGTAAGATGGATCTTGAAGATAGCCCATAATTTTAAGTGGTAAGCCTGCGTGCTGAGCAGCAGTAACAGCATCCTCAAGAGCTTTCTCCGATGCAAGACGTCCTATCCAACAGAGTTCAGAGACAGGCGTATCATTAAATTGATAAAGAGATAAATCAATACTGTTACCTAAGACATAACAATTTTCACTAAAAGAAAAAGTATTAGCTTGAGCTTTAGTGTGAACTCCAATACTATGAGGGAATTGATTAACTACCTGTTGTATGATGTCGTCCATTGCACTTGTGAGTGAACCCATACTAATCCAATGAATGATGGGAGTGGATAACCAAGGTGTCAAGAAAAAAGGAAGCCAATCATAGGCAAAATTGACAATTAAGTCAAACTTTGAATGTATACTTCGTACATAGTCCCACATATGAGCCAGAACAGCATCAGCTGGCATTAAGATAGGCGACGCGCGTGTCTGGTTTTGCAATAGGTTTTGTGTCTTTCCTTCAATCTCAACAATTTCAACGTTGGAGACATTTGAATCTTTCGGCACAACAATCTTTACTCGATGTCCTCGATTTATTAGACTTTTAGCTGAATTAAGTATTGTCAACTCTACTCCTCCTCCAATGCCAGTACCTAATGGCCCTACAGGCGTTGACACAAACAGGAGACTGAGTTTATGGACTGGTTCAGAGGAGACAGTCATTATATTCACAAGCTAAAGATATTTACACAACTTTGATGAAATTAAGACTGCTTTCTAGTTGGCTAGAGTCTCAACATATATTGACTTAACAGGTATCTTACATCCAAATATCTATAATATTGTCCGCCGATTCTAGATAAGAATTTAATAGAACTTGAAGTTGGACTACTCCTGAATCCATATATTCAGCAAGCGGTTCATTCATAGAAACAAGATTTTTTATAATACTTTGTGTAAGACCGGGAAATTGATTACTGCTTACTGTCGACTTCAAATAAACTGAAAGCATTATTTGAATAGTTTTGTTACTTTTCTTCCAGCACAAACTGTAAAGAGGAGAACCAGTTAATTCAGGGTCTCTTACCTGTTTCGAATCTCGAAACTTTGGTTTCCTAGCCACAGCTGGCAAATCATCAAGAACTTCCCAGACACTTGCCGGAGTGAGTAGCCATTGCTCAGAATCCGGTAGTGGTACACCAAACTTAGCCCTTCCCAAAGGCTTTATCGCAAGTTCGCCCGGTTTGGAAGATAAAGTATGTGTTACTTCAACTAAATCTCCAGTAATATATCTTATAAGAGGTTGAGCTTCCTGAAAGGGATAAAGGGCAGTCAAAACGAGAATGCCTACTCCTTCTTTAATTGGAAGTAATGTATTTGATGAGACTACTTCTGGAATTAAATAAGGATCAAAATGATACCAGCCACACATAAGACTTTGTGTGGCGCTTCCAAAGACTTCACTCATTGAAAACGTATCAATTACAGGCACTTGCCAAACATATTCCATTTGACTACGCCATTTTTTAGTTAGAAAATTTCCACTTGAAATTACTACCTCCAATGCTGAGTCAAATCCTTCAGGATATTTTTCAATAGTATCGATTGTAAAAGCTCGAAGAAATGGCTCTAAACCAACTAGAAAGCTACAACGACTTTCAATCGTTGTTTCTGAGTGCGTGCGTCGTAGAATTTCCCGTGCGTAATCAAAGCCACCTGCATCATAAATCCCTAATCGATGGCAATGAAAACTATTGGGAATTTTCACATGATAACCATGATAAGGATCATTAAACTTTAATACACGTTTGCGTTTCTGATGATTTTTAGTATCTTTGCGAACATCAAAAAAAGCTTTAATGAACTTTTGCTCCCAGTCTCCTTTGACTGTAATAAATGGGTTGCCCATAGTCCCTAAGGTGAGGACTTCATCACACACAAGTCCCTCCCTAACTTGTGCTAAGTGCTTGGCCTGTACAATTTTTTCTCTACTAACAAGGGGCAAAGCAGACAGAGTTGAGAGAGATATTCTGTCTGTATTAATTCCTTTCCAAAAGGAGCGGTAAAATTCGGTGCGAAGAGCATTTTCAAAGGTAAGAGGCAATAATTCAGAACGAATTTCTTTAGCTCCTGATTTTGAAAATCGAGAGATATGAAAGACAAGCTGATTTATGTCTTTGAGAACCAAGTTAGTTACCTTATATCGCTCATAAAATCAAACCAATAATCAATGTTTTGCGTAAAAACTACCAATCACCAGCCTCGGTAATAATAGCGTCTATATCTCTTCCAAGTAATTCTACAGGAGGACATAATTTAAGTCTTCGCTGGATTTCATTCGGTAATGTATCGATAGGAATCATTGAGGAGATTCTGAATCCATGATCAAAATGGCGTGATTTCTTCCCTCTTGGAATTTCATGTTCACTTAAAATGAGATTGACACGCTCAACATCATCAAGAAATCCTCCACCTCTTAACGAAATTCTCTCAGGGTAACCAGTTAAACATTCTTCGAACCCAAATCTACATAATAATCCGTTCATAGAGCCACACCACTCCCATATATTACCAAGCATATCCGTGATTCCATACTGATTAACTCTTTCACCTTCAGTATCTATTCTTGTTGGGGAAAACTTATTTTTGGATTTTTTTTCTGTATATTTTGAACTATTCTCAAGATCAGTTGATGATACTCTGCTCGTGCGCCCAAATAAAAAACGATTACTATTATTCTTCCCAAGAGCCGCGACTTCCCATAGTTGTTCTGGAAGGATGTAGGTCAAACTTCCAGGGAACTTTTCTGAGGCAAGCTCGTGTGCCCATCGACTATAACTCAATGCTTCATTGAAAGAAACACAAACGACTGGTTGAAGCGGATCATTAAAATCTTCACTTTCCCAAGGAGAGAAAGGACCTACCCATTCTCGATTATCAAAATCAAATCTTCCTCCCTTTGGCTCCTCTGGAAGAAGATTAATAAATTCTTTCTCTACACCGCGCGAATAGCCTTGCTTTCCAGATAATTCGTGAGGCCAATATGTTTTTGCCCCACCTTGGTCAAGAAACTTTCGATATTGTGAATTTGTTATAGGATATTTCCCAATTGCAAAAGCATATTTAGATATCGCCCGCTCCCGTTCAAACCAGTCATATTGTGGAGAGATTGGCAACAAAACCATTATTGAGTCTTCTGGCCATTGAATTTCATATGGAATCCAAGGAGATTTCTCAGGGGTCAAGAAAAAATTCCCTTTCTTCTCCCCAAAAAGATATGGCACAGGAACTTTTTCTTTGGGATAAATTTCATTATGCCAAGCAGCTTCCTTCTCTAGAAAGTCCATCAGTTCATCTACTGTGAGACACAAATCTTGATCAGCATCTGCTTCATGAAACCTTTCTCCAAGAGCAGCAGAAATTTTTCTAGAAAGGAAGCCCCCTCCTAATCGATCAGATTCTCTTGCCCTTTCAAGTCGCCCGCTAGCCATCAACAGAAGATGATTTGCTGACTCTAGCTTCAGCTCTTCGACAGGTATAGTGCCTGAGCTACGAAATCGTACTGCTCCCCCTGCATGGCAGCAGTCTAGAATAAGAAGCTTATTCCGAGCTTTGCATCGACGCATCGATGCCAAAATATCATCAGTTGGGACTGCGGTCGTCTGCAATTGAGAGTCTGTGTTATCTAAAACTAAGAACAGCTCACCTGAATCCAATACTCCATGTCCGGCAAAATAAAAAATAAATGTATCGTCCATTTTGCAAGACGCAGCAGCTTTATCTAGCAACTCTCGAAATTTATAAGGACTAACATTAGATTCTGGACGCACCACCCCAAATTGACATCTCATGCCAGAAAAAACTTCAGCGATTCTATCAGCATCAGAAACAGCAAATTTTAACTGTCCAAATTCTTCAGAGCCATTAGAACCTGAAATGAATGCAATTTTGCTCATTTTTTATTTATGATCCCTTCTCATTAAGTAGTTCAAACTGTAAGCCTTGCACCAGACTAATTTCTGCTTTCAAGCTCTGATTATCACTATTGGGCTGCGTTGCCTCTAGCATTTTGTGCTGTTCTTTCCACTCCATAAGTATCTCACCATCCTTTTGGCGTATAACATTTCCATTCGCATCTAATGCAGGACGACAAGTAACCTCTTTCACCACTACAGGTCGTCGAGCAAGCGTTTCGATTATTTTGGAAATTGCTTGGCTCAGAGCAACTAATGCAATGCCAGACGCTATGATTACTAAAGCTACATCTCTTGATTGGTCAGACTTTTCGCCTGCCGGATTAGTTGTAAAACCTCTTTCTACTAACAGCCCTTGTTCTCGAAGTTCTTTGACAAGATCTATTTGGTTTTCCATGAACAATTGTTCGATCTCAGTTCCTGAAAAAAGAAAGATTTCATCCATATATACAATTACTCCAAACCTAGGATGGGGTATTTTCTACATACGATTCTATGTAGTAGTCAAAAGATCGGCCATTTTTGTAAAAAATCAATAAGATTTTCAAGGAAATGAAATAGCCTGCTAGCAATAACTTCAAACCAGGAAATTTTTAGCGGTATACCAATCAATAGCAAGAGTTGCCTAACTTGTAATTCAGTGTCAGATCTGCTGGATAAGATCCAAGCCTTCAGATCTTATCCAGCAGATCTGCGTGATAACACCCCTATTCATAGAACTTATACCGAATTTTTGCTGTATAACTCCGGGAATCTAGGGTGTTATTCAGCACTTTTGATAGTTAAGCATGGGAAATAGGGATCTTATCTAGCAGCTTTGACAGATAAGCATCCATATAAGGGAGTTATACAGTATTTACCATGGCACCATCCAAGCCGCTGCGCTTGCTAGATCAAGTTAGGGAAGTTGCGCGCTTAAAGCATTTCAGCCTTTCAACTGAAAAGTCATATGTGCACTACATTCGGGATTTCATCCTGTTTCACGATAAGCGACATCCAAAGGATATGGGAGCAGCTGAAATCAGGGCCTACTTATCACATTTAGCGATTCAATGCGGCGGCATCAACGCAAACTGTTGCTTTAAGTGCCCTACTATTTCTGTATCGTCAGGTTCTAAATATAGAGCTACCGTACATAGACGATATTGAACGAGCTAGACGACCTCAGCGCTTACCGGTTGTATTTACCCGCTCAGAAGTAAAGCGCATTTTAACTAACTTAGATGGCATCCAACATCTAATAGTCAGCCTGCTCTACGGTACAGGCATGCGCTTGATGGAAGGGCTACGTCTACGTATCAAGGATTTAGATTTTGAGTATCACCAGATTACAGTGCGAGATGGCAAAGGCCAAAAAGATCGCCGCACTATGTTACCTAATTCATTAGTTGCTCTACTACTACAACAACAGCTGCAAAAAGCTAAAAGCTTCCATGAACAAGACCTAGCACTAGGGTATGGCACAGTAGAGTTGCCCTATGCGCTTGCCCGCAAATATCCCAATGCTCAGAGCGAGTGGAAATGGCAATTTGTGTTTCCCTCCTGGAAGCGTTCCATCGATCCGCGCAGCAAGATTGTAAGAAGACACCATGTGTATGAACAATCTGTACAACGGTCAGTGAAACAGGCTATCCGGCGTGCTGGCATTACAAAACATGGTGGCTGTCACACGTTTCGCCATAGCTTTGCTACTCATCTTTTGGAAGATGGTTATGACATTCGTACTGTACAGGAGCTATTGGGGCATAAGGATGTAAAAACAACCATGATTTATACTCATGTTCTCAATCGAGGGGGACGTGGCGTGCAGAGCCCATTAGATTCGTAATCAACCGCAACATTTTTGGCTTGACGTTACGAATAGGTTAGCGGTACCTTATTTCTCATGCCCTGCGGGGCCACACTACAAAGCTCAATATTTAGCACCAGCGGCAGGTGATTGGACCCACCTATCCGCTGGCTAACCCCCGACTGACGTCAGCAGTCCGAGGCTTGGGATACTTTATCCTATTGCTACCCCGGTTTGCATCACATAATCGGGGTAGCTAAGTTTGAGCTTTGGTTTCTTCCTAAAAAACGTATTGTTTGGAGACCAAAGCTTATGTTTCTCGATATGGCTCAGGGCGCGGTTGCGTCCACTCTCTCCCTTGGTACCGATCCGCTGCCCGATCATCAGTATGAAACCGTCCGTCATCTGCTTTTTGGCAGTCTCACGGCAGTCCGGCTGACTATCCAGGAGCTACACAAAAAACGTTATGCGGAGCCCAACGACTGGAGTAAACCCATCTCCACCGGACGACCCAATGAGGTGATGGCTATTTTGACCAAACGGGTGGTGATTAAGTCGTAGGTCAATCATGGACTTGGTGTGTTTTGCGATCGCACCCAAAACCATTCATCTAGTTTCAACCAACACGGTTCCCTGTGTAAAAAAACTCTTGTTGTTTACACAGGGGAGTTTCTTGCCTCAGCAGTGCCGTACCTGTCAATCACTGTTGTCTTTTTTGGCATCACAATTGTCCAGCACTGATGCCAACACCCCTGGGAAAAGCTGTTCCAATTCCTCCCGTCGAAGAGAGTTTAGATGCTGGGTGCCAGATTTGCGAGAATAAATCACGCCAGATTCGCGCAAGATTTTGAAATGGTGCGACATCGTTGACTTGGCCAAATCACAGTCAAAGGCATTACAGGCATGTTCTTCTCCGGTGGCTAGCAGTTTGACGATGTCTAGACGCACCGGGTCTCCCAGGGCATATAAAACGCCGGCAAGCGTTATTTGATCAGACTTTGGATGATAGAGCGGTTTCATGTTGGCATTATGCCATAGGTGAGCTATAGTTTCATTGTTCAAGTTTTTCGAATAAACGAACAAAGGAGGACATCATGTCCATAGCCACCCCGTCCGCTGTGTCGATCGCCCCGCTCTTCGAACCCATCAATCTAGGCGCGATCGCACTCCCAAATCGCATAATCATGGCCCCCCTGACCCGAGCGCGGTCTGGGGAATCCCGCGTTCCCAACGACCTGATGCTAGAGCACTACGTTCAGCGAGCCAGTGCCGGATTGATTATCACAGAAGCCACTCAGATTTCTGAACAGGGGGCAGGCTGGGAGCAAACGCCTGGAATTCACACCCCTGAGCAGGTGGAGGGATGGAAAAAAATCACTGAGGCGGTTCATCAAAAGGGCGGCAAAATGGTGCTGCAGCTGTGGCACACAGGGCGGGCGTCTCATCCAGATTTTCAGCCGAGTGGCGTCTTGCCGGTGTCGGCGTCTGCCATCGTAGCCGAGGGTGAAATCCATACCCCTCAGGGGAAAAAGATGCGGGTGGCCCCGCGAGCGCTAAGTCTAGATGAGATTCCAGGGGTGATTGAGCAATATGCGATCGCAACGCGCAACGCCAAAGCCGCCGGTTTTGATGGTGTGGAGGTCCATGGGGCCAATGGCTATCTGATCGATCAGTTTTTGCGCGATGGCTCGAACCAGCGGACCGATGCCTATGGTGGGAGTATCGAAAATCGGACCCGGTTCTTACTTGAAGTGACAGAGGCGGTGGTGAATGAATGGAGTTGCGATCGCGTCGGTGTGCGTCTGTCGCCTTACAATCCGTTTAACGACATGCGCGATAGCGATCCGATTGCTACCTTTACCTATGCAGCAAAGGCTCTGAATCCGCTGGGTCTGGCCTATCTGCATATTGTTGAAGCCTTGCCAGGACATTTTTTAGCAGTAGAGAATGTTGAACCGGCTACGCCCCATATGCGCCGGGAGTTTAAGCATCCGATTATTCTCAATGGTGGCTATGATGCTCAAACCGGTGCGGCGGCAATTCGCGGCAATGAACCAGATGCGATCGCCTATGGGATTCCGTATATTGCCAATCCTGATTTGGTGGAACGCTATCGCCAAGGGGCCGCGTTAAATGAAGCTGACTCGAACACGTTCTATACCCACGATCGTACAGGATATGTGGACTATCCTGCGCTAGCGGCGTAATGAGTGTTTGGAGCGTCTCTTCACTGAGCCATTCATACCTCAAGGATCTATGCAGTAGATCCTTGAGGAGAATATAGCCTTTATGCGCCACATAATTCTGCTTATTTTCTGGCGTTGCTGATCCTCGAGATGGCTTTATTTGAAAAATGCTGACACGTGGCATTTCTAACAGATCGGTGCATCTCTTAAATCAGCAACGGCTATTTTCTTATGCCTGTCCTGGGTTTCCAGCCAGATCTACCAAAGATGTACCTAAGCGTATGGGAGAACCGCTTACTACGTAAAACATCCTGGCCAATCTGCCATACTTCGTAGAAGTTGATAACAATTGGATTGACCGATCCAATCTGTTTAGTAAGACCGTACGTGATTTTTTCGTTTTCAGCTTGATAGGTGCCAAATAAGCGATCCCAGATAATTAGGATCCCACCATAGTTTTTGTCGATGCACATCTGGCCTGTCCCGTGATGAACACGGTGAACCGAGGGTGTATTGAAGATATAGTCCCACCAACCCAGCTTTCCAATTCTCTCTGTGTGAATCCAGGTCTGATAGACAACCACTACGATCAAGGCAATCACTGTCTGTACAACATCAAAGCCGATCAAAATCATTGGAATAAAGAAGATCCATTCGATCAGTCCTTCAGTCCATGCTAAGCGCAGTGATGTGGTGAGATTGTACTCAGGAGATGAATGATGAACGCTGTGATATGACCAGAAGATACGTATTTCATGCTCCCATCGATGCATCCAATAGTAGGTGATGTCTGCCAGAATTAAAGCAAGTGCCCAGCTCCACCAGGTAAAGGGGATTTTCCAGGCAACAAAACTTTCGACGACAAATAGACCTAGGATAAAGACCAGCCCGTACAGGGAGCGATCTAACAGACCATTACCAAGGGCGATACCAAAATTAGCAAATGTCTCTCCTCTTTTTCGGCGACCAGTAAAGAGAATATCCCAAACAGCTTCAAGGATAATGACAATAAGAAAGATCAGGTCAATCAACTCGAATATCTCGAATATTTCTGTAAATTCGTTAAAACGATTGAAATCAATATCCATTTGAATGTACTCTCTCCTACTGATAGTTGAAAATTGAGTCCTTAGCTGTCTAAAGACGGCAGGGGTTTAGCGGCTGATTTTGTCTTTGCAGGGTATTCCTATAAGTTTTTATATCGAGCGCTTGGTTTATTTTGGCGATGAAACTATTCGGCATAGCTAATGCTTGGACTGGCTTTAGCTATAAGGAGCCTGCAAATAACAACAGCGAAATCCTATGGGCTACTAGGTACAGTCTCTTGCCTCCTAGTCGGGAGAATATTTCTCGAAGTAGGCAATCAGCATCTGAGTTAGCAGATGGATCTGTTCTTTAAATGCAAAGCTGCCATCTTCTTCTAATTGCTCAATTAAAATTCCATTAATCAATGTCCAAACAAATCGAGCCAGCTTTGGATCGCTAAGATTTAAGAACTCTGAAATCTCCTGCTGGCTTCTTTGATCGATTTTTTGAAAGATAGGATTTTTATTGATTTCTGCGATCTTGTGATGCTGGTAAAAATCGACCCAAATCGCAGCTTGCTTAATAAAATGCTCCTCGTTATCAATTAAAAGTGTCTCAAGTGCTTGAATTCGCTCCGGAAACAGATGACCTCGAGCAGCCGTTTTGAAGAGTTGGAACTCCTGCAGGCTAACTTCTTCGACCAGTTGTTCAAACAAAGCTTGCTTACTAGGAAAATAGTGATACATCGCCCCAGTTGAGATGCCTAGATCCTTACACAGCTGCCTCGTGGTGACATTGGCATAGCCTTTCTCTGCAAACAAATCGAAACATTTGCGCAGAATTTCTTTGCGGTACTGCTCTGAGTCAACAATCTTGGGCATGATTTATATCGAGCGCTTGGTTTATTTTAGCCAAGTCAAAATGTTAGTGTCAAGTGGCGTTAGGCTCTTTGCCCATAATTTGCAGCTAGCTATGGTAGCTTTTAGGGGCGCTTCATGGTTAACGACCCGTCCTGTTGGCTAATAGTCTCAAAGCCAAAGCGCTGGTAGAGCCGCACGGCTGGATTATCGGCTGAAACACTTAGCGAAATAGGTGATTGACCACAGGCTGACGTTAACAGATGAGTCATTAACTGTGTGCCTATGCCCTGACCCCGAAAGTTTGGCAGAACCGCGATACTTAGCTCAGGGATAGGGTCATCTACATAGCCATAGCCTTTATGTTCTCCTATGGGTAGACGTAGCCAGACAGCTCCAACGGTTTGTTGGCTAGCGACATTAGTACTGAGAAAACCACAGTCACCCTCACGACCCCAGTCTGCAACATAGCGAGCCAGCTCTGGTATTTGAACGATCTCTTGTGGTAAAGCCGGCTGTCCGTCTGGTACATAAATGGCCTGGTACAACATCTCCCAGAGAAATGATTGATCGTCTAAGGTGAGGGGACGAACGGTGTTCTCCATATGGGTTGGTCAAACTATGGGCCTAATTTTCAACCGGTCCTAAATACTGTTGCAGATAGCTTAGGGTAAGCAGCTTAGTTTCGGCTACCAGTTCTTGTCGAAATCTGTGATCTCCGCTGAGAGAAAGCCACAGCAGTTCAGTAATCGTTTTGGTAATCACCATGGCGATCCGCTCACATTTTGTGATCGACAAACTTGGCTGACGAGAGTGAAAGAAACGAGCCAGTTCATCGATTACCTGATATTCAAAGTCATCAATTTTTTCAATAGCAGACCATGTGATGGTGTCTAGCAGCTGTTCAAAAATAGCGCGAGACCCTGGATAGTCGGTATAAAACTGGTCAAATACGTCAATCATCCGATCGACATAGCTACCCAGCGGCAGGGTGACAGCTTCTGGACTGTGCAAATCTAGAAACCGCTGATACTGGGTTTGCATATAGCGAATGGCCAATGCTTTAAGAATCGCTTCTTTGTCGGGAAAAAATTGGTAAAGCGACCCAACTGAGACGCTGGCACGGGCTGCGATCGCACGCGTCGTCGTCGACTCATACCCCATTTCTAAAAATAACTGCTCGGCCACATCTAGAATTTGCTTAACCCGTTCCTGACTGCGGGCCTGTTTGGGCTGTCGCCGCATCTTATTGAGTTTGGGTGAGCTAGAAGGATCTGATGGGGACATCGATGTTTGCTGTACCTATTCAAGATGGAATCATATCGAGGACTAGCCGCGCTCACTGGATGGGTTGACAAAACATGAACATCGTTCGTATTTTGGGAATGTGAGCACTGTTCATATTTTACCTCTTGATTGAGGAGGCATTTCCATGGGAACGATTTCTCGGCGTTTGCTGATCCCCTTGCTTGCTACTATTCCTTGTCTGGCCAGGAAGCGCCGACCGGTCACTGCGCCTGCGCCAGATCAAACCCACTACGATACCATCGTGATCGGGGCTGGGGCGGCAGGTCTGGCGGCGACCCGGACACTGCAGGAGGCCAATCGCTCTGTGCTGCTGCTGGAGGCTCGCGATCGCATCGGTGGTAGAGTTCACACAAACTACGATTGGGCCTCCCATCCTATTGAATTTGGAGCGGAATACCTCCACGGTGAACGCATCGTCACCTGGGACTGGGTGCGTCGCTACCGGTTAGGGACACTGCCTGTATTTGACCAATATCGGCACCAGTTTATGTATGTAAACCAAGAGCTGATCCCCTTTAAAGATTGGTCGACCATTGCCGGTATGGAAGTCCTCGATTTGACCGATGATTCGGCCCTTGACGCGTTGATTTCTGCATGGATTGATGCAGAAAAACCCGATGTCAGCCTGGGGCAGTTTCTCTCGCTGCATCAGGTCGAACTATCACCCGATGTGCGACGTATCGTTGACCATTTTCTTAGCGGTAGCTACGGGGCAAATCTTGATCAGCTGGGGGTGTATGGTTTAGCAGAGCTGACCTATGCGGGTGACGGCAGTCGCTATTTTCGGGTAAAAGAGGGCTACTCTCATCTCTTTGAAGAGTACGCAGCGGGACTAAATATTCACTATGCAACGACCGTTGCCCAAATTCGCTGGGGGCCATCAAAAGTACAGATTCAAACAGACACTGACAAGACCTACACCGCCCAGCAGGTGGTCATCACGCTGCCCCTGGCTCTGTTACAGCAGAACACGGTGGCGTTTGAACCTGAGCTGCCCGATGTCAAACTCAATGCCATACAGGGTCTTAGTGCGGGACATATTACAAAACTAATGCTGAAATTTGATCGGCCCTTTTGGTCTACAGACCTGGAGTCTTGTCTGACCACCCTAGATACTCAACTGTGGTGGCGACCCGGTTGGAAACGCAATAACGAAGCGCCTGTGCTCACCGCGTTCACCGGCTCGACAGGAGCCGATCACTTAGGGACCCTTGGCCGAGAAGGGGCTATTCAAGCAGGCTTACAGAATTTAGAACAGATGTTTGACATGCCGCTCGCCGATCGATTAGTCGATGCTCGGTTTGTCGATTGGCAGGCCGATCCCTATGCGCGGATGGCCTATTCCTACGTGCCGGTAAATGGTGTGGGGGTGAGATCGCAGCTGGCCCAGCCGGTTGATCAGGTTCTCTTCTTTGCCGGAGAAGCTACCCACCCCACCCGTGCCGCTACCGTCCACGGTGCATTAGAAAGCGGTATCCGAGCAGCCCATGAAATTCTATCTTTGAATCAACTCCAAACCAAGAACCGATATCAGCCATGAATCGAAAACTCTTCCTCGATATTCTCATGGGATCTGTCATTCCCATCCTCATCCTCAATAATCTCAATGAGCGACTCGGGACAGAAATCACCTACGTTGTCGCTGCCCTCGTCCCCGTAGCTTGGGTCCTGATTGATTCATTATTTATTACCAAACGATTTAACTTTATCACTAGCTACGTGGGGGCTTTTGCGATTATGCGTGGCCTACTAGCCTTCTGGTTTGTCGATGGTATTCAGTTCGCCTTCAAAGATAGCGTGGGTACTATTGTTATGAGTTTGGTATTTGGCGGCTCAATTATTATTCGCAAGCCGATTATGTACTATTTTTTAATGCAGGGGATGAATCCGAGTTCACCGAAACAGGAAAAATCATTAAAAAACTTACTCAAAGAGACAAGAGTGTATCGGGCCTTGGTCAATGGCACAATAATTGTACTGGTTGTCAACCTATGGACAGGGATTGCCAACTTTTCTCTAAATCTCCGAATTGTAGTAGCTGATTTTGGCACAGCGACGTTCAATCAACAGGTGGCCCAGGTAAATGCCATTAACCGAACTGTTCTAGCGATTCCTGAATTTATCGGAATTGGCATCGCGGCTGTGTTGATTCGGCGGGCGATACTGTACTATCTGCCGGAAGAGGATGACACAGACGACAGTGATTTTTGGGATCTCTTGCAGCTACGTGAGATGCAATAAGCTGCGACAGACTTATAGTACTGCGATACAGCAATCAGGGTTTCCGTCAGCTTGACTGGTTAGGCGGTTAAGCCGCCTGCAGAATATAGAACGTATAGCCATAGAAGTCGCTGAATTGGTCAAACAGCTGTATCTCTTCTTGAGTTTCACGAATAACTGCTTCAACAACTGGGGTGGGTTCGATTTGCTGCATGCGATCGCAAAGGGGACCATAATAGTTCACCCACCACGCCTGACTTGGCAGCTGATGCGTAGACAGTACGCTAAAGCCAGACCGATGAGCCCGAGCGATATTTTCAGCTTCGGTACCCATCTTGGGATAGGCACTCTGCCAATATGAGACTGCAGCCTCTGGCACATTATCCCTAAACCAGCTCATTTCCGATATGACGGCGATGCCGTTGGTCGCAAGCAGCGGTCGCCAGGCTGTCAGAGCTTGCTCAAACCCAAGATTGTAGGCCGCACCCTCTGACCAAAGTAGGTCAACCGATGCCGCGGACCAGTCGAGTTTGGCCATATTCCCATGAATCGGAATAATTAGATGCTCAAGTCCAGCCTGTCTAGCGCGAACTTTGAGTTCTTCGATAAATACGGCCGAAGCGTCCACAGCTCTAACAGGGCTTTGGTAGTGTTGAGCAAGCAGTAAGGCACTGGCACCGCTGCCACATCCCAAATCAGCAATTCGCGGTTTGCGGGGCAAAGTAGAAAGATTGCCCATAATATTGCGTGCGAAGTCAGCGTCTCCTGGTCCTTGACGGTCAAGGCCACGGTGTAAATTAGTCAGTGCGGCAATGTACTCAGCTTCAGTGTCTGTACTCATGTAGACGATAATACCCTGAAGAAATCGATGCCCTGTGTGAATAAAGGTAAAAATCCTGGGACTGACTCGAACAATCTTTTACCAGTCTACCGATATCCTAGATTGGTAAATAGATGACGAATTCTGTTCCTTTTCCTAGGGACGAGTTTACGCTTAAGCGGCCATTATGTTTTTCCTCAATTACCTGGCGAGAAATGGCCAATCCTAGCCCTGTTCCTTTACCCACAGGCTTGGTTGTGAACGTACGCTCAAAGATTCTGGTACAGGTTTTATCCTCTATACCTTTGCCATTATCACCGATACTCACGGTTACGCCACGGTCGATAACGCGAGTACATAGGGTGATTTTCTGAGGGTTAGCTTCAAGATAGCTGTAGGATTGTTCTTCGGCCATCTCATCAAACATATCGATGGCATTGGCCACAATATTCATAAATACCTGGTTTAGCTGACCTGGAAAACAGTTCACCTCTGGCAGGTCACCGTAGTGTTTTATCACTTCGATCTCAGGTCGAAAATCTTTGGCTTTGAGGCGATACTTTAGGATCAATAGAGTGCTGTCTAAGCCTTCATGAATATTGGTCTTAAGTTTGGTATCGGTATCAGTACGCGAGAACATGCGCAGGCTTGTGCTAATGGCGCGGATGCGATCGCACCCTGTCTCCATAGACGTCAGCATTTTAGGGATGTCGGCTAACGCAAATTCAATATCAGCCTCTTCCCATAGTTCTTGAATCTCTTCTCCTGGATTAGGAAAGGCATCACGGTAGGCTTGTAAGCATCGACTAATGTCGGCTACTGACAGGCGTAGCTCGCTGACGTTGCCACCGACAAAACCTAGAGGATTGTTGATCTCATGGGCCACACCCGCCACAAGATTCCCTAGAGCAGACATCTTCTCATGCTGCACTAGCTGTAACTGTGATGTTTCTAGCTGTTGGGCATAGGTCTGGGCCTGCTGATAGAGACGGGCATTTTCTACAGAGATGGCAGCTTGAGCACAGAGAAAGTTGAGCACAAGAATACGATCGTTAGTAAAGACGCCACGAATAGACTTATTCTGAAGATATAGCACCCCTACGATCGCGTCGTGGTGAAGCATCGGTAAGCACAAAACACTTTGAGGCTGCTGCTGATTTAAGTAAGCATCAACAATAGGTAACTCTGTTGCCAGGTTGTCAACGACTACCCCCGCCTGGGTATGTTTGACATATTGGATAAGTTTAACGGGAGCCTCTAAATCGTCAGCTAAGGGAGTGGTACAAAGCTGAATGACATCAGGCGTTGCCATTGCCCTCAGCTGCCAGCGGTCATCGTTATCCGGTAAAACCAAAAAACAGCGATCGCCTCCAGAGGTTTCCAGTATGATCCGGGTCAGCTGGTGCAGCAATTTATCCAATAAAATCGTATCTGAAATCGCTTGAGCAGATTTTAGTACTGAGGCAAAGTCAAGGGCCGTATTGGTTGTGCTAAATAACGCGTGACTGTCAGCTGCTTTGGCATCAACCGTCAGGGTAGGAGAGGCGATCGTAGCCAGGGTATCCAACAAATTTGTTGCCGGAGTCGCTTGTTCAAGCAGAGACTGAAGCAGATGGGGATAGCGTGTTGCGAGATCGTCAGTTTTAGCCGTAGCGCCCCAGTGAGCATAGCCGTAGTAGGCATCTTGAAGATAGCTCGCCGCCACTTTCTCTTTACCCCAGCCCAAGTAAAATTTGGCCGCGAGTTCGTTGGCAAGGGCTTCTTCTTGGATATAGCCAGCCTCTTTCGCCCCGCTGATAGCTCGGTCGTAGGCTTCAATTGCGCTCGCTTTCTGCCCTAAAACACGGCTTTGCTCGGCCTTTACTAAATCAAGTTTGTGTTGAAAATTCATGGGAGCAAAGCTGGCCCAATATTCCAGTTTTGCTTGATTGTTGTTGACCTTCTCTAAAATTGTTCTTTGCTCTGGATAAAGAGCCTGGCCATACTGAGCCAGCGCCACCAGAGCGTCATAGAAGTAAAAGAGAGGAACTGTAGCCTGAGCGGTGGCACCTGCTAAATACTCAGCGGCTAGGGTTGCATGTTCAGTCGCTTGGTTGAGCTGCCCAAACCAATAGTAGAGTAGGAGCTTGTATACGTGGAAGCTGTATAACCCCAGAATGTTGCTAGCAGACTTGTCCTGAGGCAGCATCGAGTCTTCATTAAATGCTTCACCGACCAAACGGTAGACCGTGTCAGATTTACCTAATAAATTTAGAATCACCTGGCGCAGTAGCTCGTTGTTGTTGAGGTGTAATTCCTGGTTGATCTGTCGTAGCTGCTGACTTCGAACAGCGACCTGATGTTCTAGATTGTGCAGCTCCTGTCCGATGAGATAGGAGGATTGACTGTTGTAGTAATGAGCCAACGCGGCACCATCTAAATTGCCGGATGCCAGCCCGTCCTCATAGGCGCTGTCTAGCAGCGGCAGACTTTGGCGAAGATGGTGCTTCCAAGGAATTGTCAGAACACCTACCATCAGGAAGACACGGGTATTGATGGCCTTGTCGTTAAATTTCTCAGATAGGGATAGAGCTAAACGGCCAAACTGGTAGCCTGATTCAATATCATTTCCCTGGCTACACAAAATAAAACCATAGCGCGCATAGGCACCTGCCGATAGCGGTGAGTTTCCATAAATAACCGATAGCTTAACTTGCTCTAACACTAGTAAAGGAACGAGTTTCGGCTGGGCCAGATAGACGGTTGCAGCGATGGTGTTCAGGATAGTCAATGCGGCTAGCGCCCGACTATCGGTCATCGTGGGCAATTCTGCTAGGGAGCGAATTTTGCTATGAGGAACCAATGTCGCCATCGTAGCCAATGCTTGCTGGATATCGGCTGCGGTTGGAGCCGCAGGAATATTAATATCTAGCTCAAGAAGAACCTGTCGCCCCAGCTCAATTGCAGCTAGCAGCTGTTTTTGAGCAATCTTTATCAGGATCTGAATTTCATAAACCTTGATCTGGTCTAGAAAGTCTCTGGAGCCCTGTATTAGGCGGTTCGCCCAGGTCTGTGCCTGAATAAACTCGCCATTGAGATAAGTCACCTCTGCCGCTAGCTCGTGCAGTGCCAGCATCATGTCATACTCTGTTTTCCAGCTGCCCAACAGCTGTATCCCCGCCCTAGCATATTGTTCAGCTAATTCATAGGCAGTGGCCTCTTTGGCCCGCTGTCCTGCTGTGAGATTGAGCTGACACAGCTGATGTTGTTCGGTTGAATTGTGGATCAGCTCGAGACCTCTATTCCAATGGTCAACAATATCAAACAGGTCAATCTCAAGCTGGGTGTCTGATGCTGTTTTGTGTAGCAGTCGCCCAATTTCTAGATGGGTAATCTGTTTCTGGTTATCCGGAATGAGTCCATAGGCCGCCTGTTGAATCCGGTCATGCAGGAAACGATAGCTAGCAACAACCGGGAAAGCCGCTACCGTATCGGCCCCGTCTGTTTGAAAACGATGCGATTGCTGACTTAGGAAATAGGCCAATTTGTAGCTGCTGCTATGCGGCGGTCTCTCATAGCTAAAGCCAGCCTGAGGATCGGCAATGCCAAAAAAATTATAGGTCTCATTTTCTGGCACGATCAGCTGCTCCTGCAGCGCAGACCATAGTTCTGTCGCTACACGTTCTTGAGGTGTCTGACAAATTGCTGCCAAGATTGTTAGGTCAAAGCGGTTACCCATGCAGGCGGCACGCTTGAGAATATCCTGAGTGGACAAGGACAATTTTTGTAATCGCCTCGTCATAAATATCACCACATCTTCGGTGAGAGAAAGCTGTCGCACCTTTGATAGATCACAGTGCCAAAAGCCTGCATTCGGCTCAAAAACAATACAGCTCTGCTCATAGAGTTCTTGTAAAAACTGTGTGGTAAAGAATGGACTGCCCTGGGTTTTTTGATAGATCAGCTGGGCCAGCGGACGGGCCCTATCCACCGAACATCCCAGCGTATCTGCTACTAGGTGATCAATATCAGCCGCTTCTAAGGGGGCCAATGTCAGCGTATGGATGGTCTTGCCATGGTGCTCCATATCATCTAGCGTCAGCATGAGAGGATGGGCCGGAAAGACTTCATTGTCTCGATAGGTGCCCAGTACCAACAGATAGTTGCTGGCTGTATCCAGTGCGGCCAGCTGCTGGAGCAAATTTAACGAGGCTAAATCCGCCCATTGCAGGTCATCTAAAAAGATCACGAGCGGATGGTCTTTGCTGGCAAAGACCTGTACAAAGTTCCTAAAAGTTAGGTTAAAACGCTGCTGGGCCGCGCTGCCCGACAGTTTTGATAGGGCCGGTTGTTCTCCAATTAGCTGTTTGAGTTCTGGAATCACCTCTAAGATAATTTGACCATTAGCGCCCACCGCATCCAAGATTTTTGATTTCCACTTGTCTAGAGCAGCGTCGGATTCACCCAAGAGCTGTCCGACCAAACTGCGAAAGGCTTGGACGAAGGCAGAAAAGGGACTATTGCGGTTGAACTGGTCAAATTTACCTTTGATAAAATATCCGTTTTGCCGCGTAATTGGTTTGTGGATTTCATTGACCACAGCGGTTTTACCAATGCCAGAAAATCCAGCAATCAGCATGAGTTCAGCTGCTCCTTGAGCCACCCGGTCAAAGGCGGCGAGCAGTGTCTGTATTTCGTTGTCACGACCATAGAGCCTGTCGGAAATGAGAAAGCGATCGCACACATCCCGTTGACCCAGCTCGAAGGCTGAGATGTTGCCGTTTGTTTCCCACTGGCTCAGACAATAGGCCAAATCATGCTTCAGCCCGATGGCGCTTTGATAGCGATCTTCGGCATTCTTGGCCATGAGTTTAGTCACGATCGCGGCCACCATAGCAGGTACGTCAGGATTAACCTGATCCACAGGCGTCGGCACCTTAGCGATGTGGCAGTGCATCAGCTCCAACGGATCGTCAGCTATAAACGGCAAGCGGCCACTTAGCAGCTGATACAGAGTGACCCCCAATCCATAGAAATCAGCCCGATAGTCAATCCCGCGATTCATGCGTCCGGTTTGCTCGGGGGCCATATAGGCCAGGGTGCCTTCTAGAACACTAGGGTTTTGAACGGCCTGGGTTTCTTTGGGTAAGCGAGAGGCAATGCTGAAGTCGATCAGTTTGACCTGTTTGGAGTCGGGCCGAATCAAAATATTGGCGGGCTTAATATCTTTATGCACCACGCGCTGTTGACCGAGCCCATGGAGACTATCGGCTAGCTGCACACCGATATTTAGCACCTCTGGCAGGAGCAACGACTGCTGCTGGAGATAGTGTGCCAGGGATACCCCGCCCCAATCTTCCATTACCAGGGCATAGCCGTTGCCAAGGGATTCTAAGCTCAAGGGACGAATAATGCTGGGAAGGGGCAGATTGTCTGTACCCTGAGTGCTCAGCGCCTGTGCGATCGCATATTGATTACGAAACTGTACTAGTTCACTAAAGCTAGGATAGTCGTGCCGCAGCGCCTTGATCACCACTGAGCGTTGCTGTTCGCTCTGAATCGCCCGATAGACAACTGTACTGGTGCCCTCATATAGCTTTTCCACCAAGGTATAGCCAGAAAGCTGGGCTAATGGGCTTGGAGCAGTGCTGCTTGGGCGAGTCATCGATACATACAGGAAAAATTCTTGATTTAAAGCTAGGTCATATTTAGGATTTCAGGCACCTTGAATATACATACCTCATAAAACCTTGTTGATCCGAACCAGGATTTTATCCGGATGCTGGGAGCATACAGCATTCCTGCAGCTGACCACCCCTTAAATCAGCAATTTCTGTTATTTTTTAGCATCTTTTCTTCAGTGGGTTGAGCGTACTGGATATAAAGCGTCAGTCCTCCATCCTCGTCGAGAACGAGTTCGTTGTTGTCTAACATTGTTGAATTAATAAGATAGCGCTCGAGTTTGTTCTCCACGAGAAGCTGCTCGGGGAGATTGTACATGGTTGCCGACCAGAAAGCGTCAGCCGGTGGCAATCCACCTAGCTCGAAGCGGAGCGTATAACAGACGTTGCCTGATGCATCTAAATTCATTGCCGTCTACATCGTTATAGTAAGAAGGATACATGGCCTCCTCAATGGAATTGCCCCAAATGCCAAGAACCTCACCAGCCATGCGATACAGATAAATGTTACCGGTTGCCGTCAGGTGTTCACGGGTGCCAAATAGGTCAGCGGCGGTGACTTCTCGCGTGGCAAGTTGATTCTGCTTCAGCTCCAAATACTCGTCCCAACCGTCCTTTATGCCTTGCTCGATGGCCTGTTTTAGTTCTACAGAGAGTTCTGTTGGGTTAAAGGTCCTGTCGGGTCCGATATTGAGCTTGGCGAAGCGAGCCATCAATTCTGTTTCCGATTCGTGGGTTGAACAAAACGTCGTGAGCAGGAAGTTCAACAGGCTGAATATTCTGAGTGAAGTTTCACCCTCGTCTAGTCTTACGGGTACTGGGTACTTTACCTCTGGCATTTCCGCTGGCGGCTCCGTATTTGTAAACTCACTCAGCGGCTGTACCTTGTACCCGTTCTTAATGATGTCTTTATCAGCAACGGCATTTATTTTGATAGCTGAGCTTCTTATCTAGCTGATGGTTATTGGGATTGATTCACCATTTGGATTGCCGGAGACTATAGTCTCATATCTACGACATCCAACAATCTGTGGATCGTTGTTGCCACCACAGGTAGAAGCACCCGTGTCCACAGCTACAACCTCATATGAATGCTCGTCTGGTAATGAAACTACGAGTGGAGAAGCGTTGGCTGCAGGGCATGTTATGCCATCATACTGAGGTGATAGGGACCCTTGCTGCGACCAGGAGGAACCTGCAGTCAGGTCACGCATCCAGATATTGACCGTTCGCATACTGGTATGACAGTTGAAAAAATTTATCTGGCTAAACCCTTGAACCGGCGGTGGAGAATCGGGAATGGTTGCACATTCCTGATTAGAGCTATTAGAGCTGCCCCCTTCGTTAAAGGCTCTAACTCTGATGCAGTACTCGTAGCCAGGAAACAGACCGGTTAGAGTAAAACTCTCGCGATTAGGGGTATTCAGATTGCTAGAACCGTCATCATTTTGGGAAAAGGGTCTTCTCCCTGTCCAGGTGACTTCAAAGCCGTCTTCGTTATCAGCATTGTCATCCTAGGCGATAGAAATTGTGCTTTCTCCTACTGCGGTTATACGCAGATTGGTCGGTGCCGTTGGCGGACAACGAAAATCCCGAATAAATCTCAACGCGCTCTTGAGTGAATTGGGAGAGGGAATACCGCTAATGCTGAAAATAGCTGCCTTTAAAGATAGTGGCACTGATTGATTAAGACACTTTGATGCTATGGAGCGAACACTCAAGTTTGCCATGAGGCGTTCTCCTAGTTTGAAACGTCAATAGGCTGAAGCATGGGGAGCGTTGTTGAGTCTTGGAATAGACCGAACTGTGGCTCGCTGATAGTCGTAGCCCGGTCTATTGATTTGCGATCGCAAACACTACCCACAAAAAATCAGATACTGTACGGACAGCAAATATTGTTCGTTATTGCAAAGCGACCAGTACCGGTATCATGCCTGTGCCGCTATTTAGCTCACCCAGGGCCTTGCCAATCACCGTACCAAAGGCCTGATCACGATCGGTGACTTTCATCGCGTACCCTGGCGTTGAGGATGTTGTTAACAAATCTCCTACCTGAATAGCACTGTTGCTGGCGTCTACTTTGCAGCTGACACGCCCCATTAATGCTATAGGTAGCGCGTTTTTGTTACGGCTGTTGCGTCCTAGAATGATACCGGGACGATACTGACCTGCTCCGGCAACGATACCGGCAACTCGACGGTCGTATGCCTGATTGCTAGGCTTCAAGCGTGAACCATCGCCAATAATCATGACTGTTCCAGGTTCAGCCGCTTCTAAAATCTCGACTTCAAAATCTTCGGCGCAGTCGGCGTTTTGCAGAACAATATCACCGCTATCGCCATTCATATGAATAGTTGCCTGATCGAGCGTGGAGTTGTCACCATTAGAAGCAAATAGGACAATATCACCGTCCATACCATTGCCACCAACCCAGATGTTGCCGCCATTGCCATCTAATCTGATTGTGGCTTGACCGTTGTCAAAAATATCTGTTGCGTTAGCCGGATAAAAGTAGGCATTGCCCGAACGGCCATTAGTACCTACGCGGACATTCGCATCTCCGCCAATCATAGAGATAATATCGCCGCTGTTATCGCGAATTTCTAAACGCTGACTATCGGCATCTAAAAAGACACGGTTTCGACGACTGCCGTCTCTTAGAACAATCTCACCATCAGCTCCCTGCCCTCCTACAGAGATGTTGGCTCTATTGCTATCGATATGAACGGTGGGATCTTCTGAAGGCTCCTCGATAGATGTATTGCTACCTCGATAGAGCAAAATGTCTCCGTCATCTCCATTGGCTCCCATGCGAAGCAGCGCCTGCCTCAGCAGGAACTTTCGTCCAGTAATGCTGCCATCCTCTCCATTTAAGCTCAGAAAGCCATTGGAAAGAACAGAACCAATCGTCAGTAGACCATTTTCTGCTGCTCTAAAGGAGCCTCGTACAATATTCCCAACGCTGACAAAAAATTCTTCGGCGGACACTCGCCCAATCTCTTCGTTAATATTCACAGACATGGTTGTTTGCCTCTTTCAAAAACTAACCAGTACTTTGTATGTTGAAGCTTTGTTTTAGTGCGCCTGACAGATGTGAAATTCAGGTTTCGAGACTGTTGCTGTGATGTCAGCCTACCGTATCGATATGAAAAATCATAATTACCCGCACGGGTACCTTTTGTCAGAGTAGTCAAATTCTGACAATTGCTCGGCGTCGCTTAGGGCCTATTTAGTAACAACTTATCAGTCGCTTTAATTGTGTCCGGGTGACGGTCCTGAAAACTCTTTCTGTTCGTATTCATAGATGCGTCAATGAAGTGATTTCAATTTTGACAGAGCGGGTTGTGATCAAGCAGTAAAGTCTATCCGCTTATAGTAAATCTCTCGGAGTTTTCCTCAATTCCTGGGGGACTTTGAGTTCTTTTGTCTGCCACGGCAAAAATTGATGCCGTAGTTTACGTTGCTCGTCCTAAAAGACAACTATAACCTCGCTATATCAAGCTTTTCTATCACTCCTCGGCTGGACTCTATCAAGATATTGCGTTGTAAGCCATAAAGAGCTGGGCATTCTATGACGGTTCCATCATCCGTCAAAAACATGTCTGCCTTCTCCTCTCTTTCTGCAGTGCTGCTAACTACGCAGCAGTTGCTGCAAACGTTTGCCCAGAATGGTGGCTTTCAGCAAGAAGTACTGGCCTCTGCCTTTGGAACCAGGCTAGATTGGCAGCAGTTGCGACAGCTGGGTAAACAGTTGGGACAGGGAGATTTTGGTGACCTCCCTGCTATTGAGATTCACTCTGGCGACGGGCTGAATGGGGCACTGGGTGTCTATGTGACAGAGACAGACACCATTTATTTGTCGCAGGATTTTGTAGCGAATGCCACCCCTGTCCAGATTGTGGCGGTGCTCTTGGAAGAAATTGGTCACGGCCTTGATGCTCGCTTAAACAGGTCGGACAGCCCTGGAGATGAAGGGGCGATCTTCTCAGCGATTGTACGGGGCGTCGAGCTAAACGAGGCTCAATTGCAAGCCTTAAAAGGAGAAGACGATGCCACTTCGGTAGTAATCGATGGGCAGACCTTTGCTGCAGAAGCCAGTACGATCATCACCGTCGATACCCTCACCGATGTTACGGATGCGACGGACGGACTTACCAGTTTGCGAGAGGCCCTGGCCAGTGCCGTCAGTGGGGATCTCGTTACCTTTGATAGCAGCTTGAGGGGCGGCACCATCACCCTTGGCGGGACGGAACTTGGCATCACCAATAGCTTGACCCTTGATGGCGACCTGAACGACGATGGCATCCCTGATATCACCATTGATGGCAATGGTACATCTCGTGTCTTTAATGTGAACGATAGCAATGGGAGCGTCGATCAAGACGTTGTTTTAGAGGGGCTTATCATTACAGGGGCGAATGCTTCTGGCAATGGCGGCGGCATCTTAAATCGAGAAAGTGTGACGCTAAGGAACAGCACCCTTTCGGGAAACACGGCTAATCGTGGTGGAGCCATTTACAATCGTACGGCCACCCTCATTATCAACAACAGCACCCTTTCGGGGAACTCGGCAACTGATGTCACGGCTGGCGGTGGAGCTATATTAAATAATGGTTCTACAGCAAGTATCAGCAACAGCACCATTTCAGGTAATTCTGGTAGTCGGGGTGGTGGATTTTACAATTACAATTCCACCCTTACCCTCAACAACAGCACTATTTCAGGGAACTCCGCTGTAAGCGGCAGTGGTGGCGGCTTCTCGATTCGTGGTGGCAGTACCCTTACTCTCAACAACAGCACCATTTCAGGGAATTCCACATCCTCAAGAGGTGGCGGGATTTATAACTTCGGTTCCAATGCAAATATTAGCAACAGTACCATCACCGGAAACTCTGCTGCAAATACTGGTGGGGGAATTATCAATCGTATTGGGGGAACTGTAACCCTCAGCAACAGTATCGTTGCCAATAGTGTGCTGGGTGTTGATGTTGCGAATATAGATATCAGTTCAGGAAGCGTGGTGAACACGACCGGGGTGAACATCATTGAAGATGGGAGTAAGACAGGCACCAATATCCTCAATGTCGATCCGCTGCTGGGGGATTTGCAAGACAATGGCGGCCCTACCTTCACCCATGAACTGTTGGCGGGGAGCCCCGCAATTGGTGCAGCGGATAATACGCAACTGCCGACAGAAACCGATCTAGGTATTGATGTCGATGGAGATGGGACGATTGAAAGCACCGTTATCTCGGTCGATCAGCGGGGCGATGGCTTTGCCCGAGAATTTGGAAACCTGGATATTGGGGCATTTGAGCTGCAGAACAATATACCGGCTGTCTCCCTTCCCGCGACTCCTAGTGTTAGGGAAGATAGCACGGGTAACACGATTTCAGGGATTGCGATCGCAGACGGCGACAGCGACGATCAATCCGTCATCATTGCCGTTAACAACGGTACTCTATCCCTCAACGGTACCACCGGCCTCAGCTTCACCTTTGGCGATGGCACAGACGACAGCACCCTGATCTTTAGTGGTGCTTTAGCAGATGTCAACACCGCACTGAACGATCTCACATTTACACCAACCGCTGATCTTAACGGCACCGCCACAATTCAGCTCCAGACGACTGATATAGAAGGTTACAGTGACACCGAGACGCTCTCTATCACAGTAAATGATGCTCCTGAGGTAAGCAGTCTCGTCATCGGTGACACGAGCCCCACCAATGCGAGTAGTGTCACCTTTGATGTCACCTTCTCAGAGAGCGTCACGGGAGTTGGTACCGCAGACTTTGCCCTGGCGACCACCGGCACAGCGACTGGCACCATTGCCAGCGTCAGCGGCAGTGGAACGAGCTACGCCGTCACCGTCAACAGCCTCTCGGGCGACGGCACCCTGGGGCTGAATCTGGTGGATGATGACACCATCGTCAATGGGAACAGCGTTGCCCTGGGTGGTGTCGGCACCGCCGGCAGCGGCGACGGCAGCTTCACGGGCGGCATCTACACCATTGACACCACCGTGCCAACGGCACCGTCTACCCCAGATTTGGCAGCCACCTCTGACACCGGCAGCGCCAACACAGACAACATTACCGCCAGTACTACCCCTGCCCTGACTGGGACGGCGGAGGCGAACAGCACCGTGACGGTGACCAGCGATGTGGATGGGGTGATTGGCAGTGCGATCGCAGACGGCTCTGGCAACTGGGCAATCGTGGCCTCAACCCTGACCCCAGGCAACCACAGCATTACCGCCACGGCCACCGATGCCTTTGGCAACGTCAGTACGGCCTCTAGCGCATTGATCATTACTGTTGACACTACCATGCCAACGGTGGCGATCGGCTCTACAGCATCCACCCCAACCAATGCCAGTCCCATTCCTGTTACCCTCACCTTTAGCGAAGTTGTCAGTGACTTTGTGATTGGGGATGTCACCGTCGGTAATGGTACGGCCAGCAACTTCACCACCAGCGACAACCAAACCTTCACCCTGGATGTGACACCCATTGGGGATGGCACCGTGACGGTGGATGTAGCGGCCAGCGTGGCTCAGGATACGGCTGGCAACAATAATACAGCGGCTACTCAGTTTACGATTAGTAGCGATCTCACAGTCCCAACGCTGACATCCTTTGTTCGCCAAACCCCTGCCAGCGGAATCACGAACGCCGATAGCTTGGTCTTTTTGGCCAGCTTTAGCGAAGACGTTCAAACTGTGGACGCCGCAGACTTTACGATTGATAGCAGCAGCACCGCCACCGTCACCAACATCAATCAGACCAGCGCCTCAACCTATGAGGTGACCCTATCCGGCGGTGACTTAGTCAGCTTCAATGGCACAGTAGGTCTAAATCTTGCCGGGGGGCAAAACATCACCGACAACGTCGGCAACGCTCTGCCCGCTGGCGAACCCACGACAGATGAAACCTACACTGTTGACAACACTGCTCCCACGGTCACACTTACCAGCGCCGCGGCTGACCCGACTAACTCAACCTTTAGTGTCACCGCCACCTTTAGTGAAGCCACGACTGACTTCACCGATGCTGATATCTCACTTACCAATGGCAGCCTCAGTAACTTTAGCGGCTCGGGCACTACTTACACCTTTGATGTTACCCCCGCCGCTGACGGTGCAGTCGATGTTGATATTGTGGGTGGCGTCGCTACCGATACAGCAGGTAACAGCAACACAGCCGCCGCCACGCTCTCTCGTGCCTTTGATGCGACAGCTCCTACAGTCACACTGACGAGTGCTGCTACCGACCCGATTAACTCAACCTTCTCCGTTACCGCTACCTTTAGCGAAGCCACGACCGACTTCACCGATACTGACATCTCACTCACCAATGGCAGCCTCAGCAACTTTAGCGGCTCGGGCACCACCTACACCTTTGATGTCACTCCCACTGCTGACGGTGCGGTCGATATCGATATTGCTAGCGGGGGCGCTACTGATACAGCAGGTAACAACAATACAGCCGCCACCACGCGCTCTCGTACCTTTGATGCCACGGTTCCCACAGTCACACTGACGAGTACTGCGGCCGACCCAATCAACTCGGCAGACTCGGTCACGGCTACCTTTAGTGAAGCAACGACTGACTTCACCGATGCTGATATCTCTCTTACAAATGGCAGTCTCAGTATCTTTAGCGGCTCAGGCACCAACTACACCTTCGATTTCACTCCCACCACTGATGGGGTTGTCGATGTCGATATTGCTAGCGG
>JBHJIL010000044.1:0-9266 GCA_050043465.1 Leptolyngbyaceae cyanobacterium | reverse complement strand
GCCTGCCACTGGCCTCTGGATGAGTGCGGTGGGCATTGTCGGTCTTGCTCTCAACCTAAGCGCTTACGACTTTGTCTCTCAGGAAACCCGTGCTGCGGAAGACACTGAATTCGAAACGTTCTACACCAAGAACATCTTGCTTAACGAAGGTATTCGTGCGTGGATGGCTCCCCAGGACCAGCCCCACGAGAAGTTTGTATTCCCCGAAGAGGTACTGCCACGTGGTAACGCTCTCTAGTAATTACATTTCGGGTCGCGACCAGCAATCCACCGGTTTTGCCTGGTGGTCTGGTAACGCTCGTCTGATCGATCTTTCCGGTAAGCTGCTGGGTGCCCATGTCGCCCACGCTGGTCTTATTGTTCTTTGGACTGGTGCGATGACCTTGTTTGAGGTCTCTCACTTTGTACCTGAAAAGCCGCTGTATGAGCAGGGCTTTATCCTACTGCCTCACCTAGCTACGCTGGGCTGGGGTGTAGGTCCCGGTGGTGAAATTGTTGATACATTTCCCTACTTTGTCGTTGGTGTACTTCACCTGATTTCTTCTGCAGTTCTAGGTCTAGGTGGTGTTTATCACGCCGTTCGTGGTCCTGAAACTTTGGAGGAGTATTCCAGCTTCTTCCAGCAGGATTGGAAGGATAAGGATCAGATGACCAATATCATTGGCTATCACCTGATCCTTTTGGGTATTGGTGCGCTGCTGCTCGTATTCAAAGCCACTCTGTTTGGCGGTGTTTACGATACATGGGCACCGGGTGGTGGTGACGTTCGTGTCATTACCAATCCCACCCTTGACCCGGCTGTTATCTGGGGCTACGTGGTTGGAGCTCCCTTTGGTGGCGACGGCTGGATTGTCGGCGTTAACAGCATGGAAGACGTCATTGGTGGCCACATTTGGATCGGTTTGATCTGTATCTCCGGTGGTATCTGGCACATTCTGACTAAGCCGTTTGGCTGGGTTCGTCGTGCCTTTATCTGGTCCGGTGAAGCTTACCTTTCCTACAGCCTAGGTGCGCTGTCCATGATGGGCTTTATCGCTGCCTGTTTTGTGTGGTTCAACAACACTGCTTACCCCAGTGAGTTCTACGGTCCTACAAATGCTGAATCCTCTCAGGCGCAGGCCATGACCTTCTTGGTGCGTGACCAGCGAATGGGTGCCAACATTGGATCAGCTCAGGGTCCGACCGGTCTTGGTAAGTACCTGATGCGCTCTCCGACTGGGGAGATCATCTTTGGTGGTGAGACCATGCGTTTCTGGGACTTTGACGGTCCTTGGCTGTCTCCCCTACGTGGTACTAACGGTCTTGACCTTGACAAGCTGAAGAATGACATTCAGCCTTGGCAGGTACGTCGTGCTGCTGAGTACATGACTCACGCTCCTAACGCGTCGATCAACTCTGTAGGTGGCGTTATCACCGAGATTAACTCTGTTAACTTTGTGAACCCCCGTCAGTGGCTATCTACGTCTCACTTCGTTCTAGGATTCTTCTTCTTGGTTGGTCACCTATGGCATGCGGGCCGCGCTCGTGCTGCTGCAGGTGGTTTTGAGAAGGGGCTTGACCGTTCGAATGAGCCAGTACTGGGTATGGACGACCTAGACTAAACTCTTTTTAGTTAACGTTCGTCTTAGAAAAGCCTTCGCCTCTGGGTGGAGGCTTTTTCTGTGGGAATGGGTGCTCGTGGTCTATCAAGTGGCGGAGCCCATAGTCATAGGTTCTCAAACGGTTTTAGAATGCATTGTTAGTAGTAGTGTTGCGATCGCAAAATCATGAGGTATCCAAGCACCGTTTCTTGGCAGCGCTGTCTGCTGAGCTTTTTGTTGACATTGGTCATGGGCTTTATCTGGATAGCGCCAGCCCAAGCCGAAAATTTTGACCGCCAGAGTCTGCGACAGCAAAGCTTTGCTGGACAAGATTTGCGGGGTAACAACTACACCAGTACTGACATGGCTGAAACAGATCTCAGCAATACCGATCTGCGCGGCGTGCGTTTATTTGATACAAACCTAACCAAAGCCAATCTAGAAAACGCCAATATGATCGGAGCTACGCTAGACGGCGCTAGATTTATTCGCGCAAACCTTAAAAATGCAGTGCTTGAAGGCGCTTACGCGTTTAGTACCGATTTTCGCAAGGCCAATATAGAAGGCGCTGACTTCACCGATGTGGATTTAGATGTCAAGACCAATGACATGCTTTGTGAAGTGGCGACAGGTACAAATCCAGTGACCGGTCGTGCCACCAAGGATACGCTGTATTGCCCCTAACCATAGCCATGGGTAGCCAAGAAATCTAGCGAAATATCTGCTGCGCCACCGGTGAACCGCTCTACGTATTTACCCAAAATATCGCCTTCAAGATTGACCGCATCCTTGGGACGCAGGTGCTGCAGGTTAGTTTCAACGTAGGTCACCGGAATGACCGCCACCTTAAACCAGTCTCCAGAGGGGCTACAGTCAGCTACCGTTAGACTAATGCCGTTGACGCCAATGCTTCCCTTAGGGACGATATAGCGAGCAATCTGGCTTTTGGGTACTGTAAAGCTAATTTCCCAAGCGCTATCAGTTTGGACAACCTCACTGAGATAGCCTTGACCATCTACGTGACCTGTTACAAAATGACCGCCAATTTTGGAGCCTACCCGCAGGGAAGACTCTAAGTTGACAGGACGGTCGTGGGGAAGATGGCCCAGCGTTGAACGCGCCAATGTTTCAGGAGAAGCCGCTGCCACAAACCCCTTTGGCAGAATAGTTGCAACTGTCAAACAGACACCGTCTACCGCGATACTGTCTCCCAGGGCGATGTCTGTCATGATGACATCGCAAGGATCGAGACAGGTGATCTGCAGCTGGTCATGGGCTAAGGGTTGAAGCTTTCCTAAAGCCTGAATTAGTCCGGTAAACACATTCTTATGATGATGCTAGGACTATTAATTTTAGAGGCTGCTGGATGCCCTGTGAACAAAACATATGGCTACTACCGCGCTAAATTGCTGAAAATACATCCACAAAAGTTACAAGTATGGAGCCGTAGATAAAGATTTTTAGAATCTAAATAAAGATTTTTATGTAATCGCCGACAAGCCGGGCGGACTCTTTTAGCTTAGAAATGGAATATTAACTTGTACCAGCTGTTTAACACCGATTCTTTGCTACTGATGCGTTCCTGCAATCGGCCTTTTTCGAAGACAGTTCCCTATAGTAGGGGGAATTTTCAGGTGCTAAAGTCTAGTTATTGGGTCAGATTCCTGCGGAGCCAAGAGGATTAATATCCATGATCGAAATGAAAGTTGCTGGCATTGCACTGGACGCGGTTTCACGAAGTCCCGTGATTTTGCTGCGTGACGCATCCGAACGACGAGCATTGCCTATTTTTATTTCCAATGAGCAGGCCCGTGCGATCATCGTCGCTTTGGAAAATGAAGAATCCGTGCGTCCGATGACCCATGATCTATTTGCTAATTTGCTAGATGATTGGGAGCTGTCTTTAGATCGTGTGGTGATTCATTCGTTACAGGACAATACTTTCTACGCAACCATGACCCTCAAAAATGGAGAGGTCACCAAAGAGCTTGATTCTCGCCCTAGTGATGCAATTTCCATTGCGCTCCGAACCGGTGCTCCTATTTGGGTCATGGAAGAAGTTGTGGCCGATGCGTCGATTCCAGTCGATCGAGAAGCGGATGAAGCTGAGAAAGAAGCTTTCCGGGATTTCGTCTCGAACTTAAGTCCTTCTGATTTTGCGCAGCAGGGGCGTTCCTCTAATCAATAGGGTGCGGCACGGCCCATGCAGTATCGGCGTTTTGGGAAAACTGGCCTAAATCTTTCTGTATTTTCTTTGGGGACAATGCGCTGCTTGGAAAATGCAGAGTCCTTGCAGCAGGTTGTAACCCAGGCGATTAGCTGCGGCATTAATCATATCGAGACAGCGCGGGGCTATGGTCAAAGCGAGCGCTATTTGGGGCAGGCGCTCAAATCCCTAAATCGCTCTGAGCTAGTTCTAACCACTAAGCTTCTGCCAGGTAGCGATGTTGATCGTTTAGTAGACGAATCTCTAGCAAGGCTAGGTACTGACTATATCGACTGTCTGGCAGTCCATGGCGTTAATATACCGGAACATCTGCAGCAGCTGGATGCGATGATACCCCAGCTGCTTGGGGTGCTCAATGATGGGCGTGTTCGTCATATCGGCGCGTCTAGCCACGGACCGTTAGAGGTGGTGATGGGTGCGATCGCACATCCCCTGATTAGCTTTATCAATCTGCACTACTACTTTTTTAACCAACGCAACGCGGCGGCCATTGACCTGGCCTACCAACGAGACTTAGGGATCTTTATCATTTCGCCAGCAGACAAAGGGGGGCAGCTCTACACGCCTTCCCAACAGCTCAAGCGCCTTTGTGAGCCCTTTGATCCGCTGCTGCTGACCTATCGTTGGCTCCTGAGCGATCGACGTATTACTACCCTGAGCATTGGCCCGGCCATCCCCACAGAACTTGATTTGCCCTTGCAAGTGGCTGATACGGACCAGCCCCTGACTCCGGTCGAGCAGGCCACCCTCGCGCATCTAGAACAGGTGCAGAAAAATACGTTAGATACTGAGCAGTGCCATCAGTGCTATCAGTGCTTGCCCTGTCCAGAAGCTATTAATATCCCCGAAGTCTTACGGCTGCGAAACCTCGCTGTCGCCTACGATATGACTCGCTTTGGCCAGTATCGCTACGGCATGTTTGAGCAGGCAGGCCACTGGTTTCCGGGTCAAAAAGGCCATCGCTGTACTGACTGTGGCGACTGTTTGCCCCGATGTCCGCAGCAGTTAAATATTCCCCACCTATTGCGGGACACCCATCATCGGCTAAAAGGAAGAGATCGTAGGCGATTGTGGAGTTAGCGACGAAACTTAATATATAGCAACAGCTCCGTGTCGATTCATATCAGGAGTCTTAAATTCTTACAAGGTCTTGAAAGCACCCTCAAAGGAGTGAGCTACCGTTAGATCCTGTCTATATAAGACAGCAAAACTCACCTTAAGGCTCATTTTTATGGTTGCGATTTCGCGCACGCATCTATCCTCTCAAGACCAGTCCAGCCCTGGCGATCGCGTGGCGGTCTTGCTCATGGGATACGGCGAAGTAGAAAGCTACGAAGACTTTGCCAACTATAACGAACAAGCGCTCAACCTACTTACTGCTAAGTTTGCTCCAGTTCCGACCTGGATTTATCCTCCCCTAGCCAAGCTACTGGCGCTATTTGATCGCCACGAGTGGGACCACCAGCACGGTCACTTTATTTCACCCCACAATGCCATCTTTGAAGGGCAGCGTGAAGGCATTGAGCGTCACCTACAGGCAAAATGGGGTGAGCGAGTCAGTGTCTTTAAGGCGTTTAACTTCTGTGCTCCCCATCTGCCTCACCAGGTGCTAGATGAAATTCAGGCTCAAGGATTTACTAAGCTGCTGATTTATCCGCTGCTGGTGGTGGACTCTATCTTTACTAGCGGTATTGCCGTCGAACAGGTCAACAAGGCCCTGTCTAAAACCTTTAACGGTACAGAGGATCACTGGCTGCAAAGCACGCGCTATATGCCGTCGTTCTATAATCAGCCTGACTATATCGATCTGCTGGCCCGTCAGGTTGAGGACAAAATTCAGCAGCATCTGGCGGTGGCTCACCTGCCCTCCCAGACCGGGATTGTGCTCATGAACCATGGCTGCCCTCACAAGGCCAAAGGGTTTACCTCGGGGATTACTGAGAGTCAGCTGCTGTATGACGCTGTGCGAGAACGGCTAATCTACAACTATCCGCTTATTTCTATCGGTTGGCTAAACCACGACACGCCCATGATTGAGTGGACCCAGCCCAACGTTACCCTAGCGGCTCAGAATTTGATGGATCTAGGGGCAACGTCTCTGGTATTTATGCCCATTGGCTTTGCGACTGAAAATCACGAAACTCTGCTGGATGTGGAGCACATTATTAGTCATCTTCGGCGTAAGCGTCCTGATGTCACCTATGTGCAAATGCCCTGCGTTAATGACAGCGATGAATTTACCGCAATGGCCGCTGGCTGGGTCGATGGTCTCATCTCAGACTTGCTAGGTGAGGCAGGTACTGTGGTTAATCAGCGTCAGCGAGCTCAGCTGGCAGAGGATTTTTCGGGACATCATCACGATCATGGGCACAATGGTCATCATCACGATGGTCATCATCATGGCGAGCACAGCCACAACCATCAAGAGCAGCACCAGCATGCCCACCACGGTCATTAGTGCGCTCAAGAAATGATGTAAGCGCTTAAACAGACAGTGCTATAAGTCACAATGGTCGGTAGCACATAACGCTGCTGGCCATTGCGGTTTAAAGGGGGCGAAATACAATCTATGGGCGTATTTGAGCAGTCAATCTTTATCAATGCCAGCGCTACCACGGTGGAAACCTGTATCTGCGATCGCACCCTGATGCACCAGTGGCTCAACCCGGCCCTACGCTGTGAGCCCATCGGCGACACCTGGAGCACCGATCTCAATAGTCAAACGCGCTTTATTATCCAAGTTCCGCTGCTGCAGCCTAGCTTACTCAGCACCGTAGTAGAACGGCGTCCTGGCCTGGTAGTCTGGGCGTTTGATGGCTTCTTTACCGGTCGAGATCGGTGGGAATGTATTCCTGAAGCGTCAAGGACTCGTTTACTTAATCGGTTTGAGTTTGAGATCCCCAATCCGCTAGTAGCCTTCGGATTTCAAAAATTTGCCGCCAGCTGGACTAAGCAAGACATGGAAGCCCAGCTGAAGCGGCTGAAGCAGGTGGCGGAGCGACTGTAGCGCCCTACTTACTCACCAAAATTAAGCGGTGGAGCTTCCAAGAAACCATCTTCTTTGAGCACTTCACCAATCAGCGTCATGTCTTGATTGATACATTCAGGCTTCTTGGCATATTGACAAACTCGGGCATAGAGTCGAGCGCGAGTTCCTTTTGATCCGTTGGAAAATTGGACCACGTCGTTTGCGATAGTGACACCGCATACAGGACAGGTCTGTTGGGATGGGGTAGTCATAATATTCACTCAATATTGATACGTCTACCGATAGTAATCAGTCAGACCTTTATAAGGTTAAGTACTTTTACTTATTTAGGCTACTCGCTGCGTATTAATGACCGACAGCATCGGCCAAAAAACCGTAAAAGAACAACTTATGTCAGACATGCCACGCTTTTTATCAAAGTATGAAATCATAGAGAATATCCTTTGCTTAAATCAGCCCTGTTTGGCGTGAATCTGGGAGCCAGCAGTGCCAGCATTCAGTCTGGTCAGGGGCTTACTTGATGCGCCAAGACTCTTGCTATGAATCCTGAGGCCACTCTCAATCAATTAAGAACATGTTTACCCGAGGGGCAAATGCCCTCTAGCTATGGTGTTTACTTCAAAAACACTCTGGTTGCGCTGTGTCATGCCCTTGAAGACCATATTCTGGAACAGCCAAAGAACGGGACAGAACCGTTAGTACTAGTCACGTTCCAGCAGGGCAAGTGGTATCTCCAGGAAGCCGATCGTTATCAAGAGCTGGCTGGCTGTGCTCAGCAGGTTGCGATCGCAGCTGTTCCGGACAGCGGGTTTGGCGATCATGCCACCAGCAAACTACCCAACGTAGATCTCGTCGATTTAGACGCAGAAGATAGTCTCACAGAAGAGTGGAATCTGATTATTTTAGCGCCTGGCTATGCATCCATGGTGCTGTGCCACGAGCTGTCTGAGGAAGAGTATCGTAGCGATAGCCTGCCCAACGTGGATTTGGAGCGCAAGTTCTACGGTCTTTGGACTTTTGAGCGTGCCCCTGTAGAGGTCGCTGCCAAAATCTTGATTGAACGCATGCGCTCCTACGACAGTGCTCTGGCCGATCAGCTAACAGAACGGTATGAGGCACTCAAGAACAATCCGTCCGACCAGGCCACCGATCTCAGCGGAGTGGTCGCCCGGATTGTTAACTATCTGCAGAGTAGCCAACAGCAGCTGGTCACCGTCAGCCGTCAGACCCGTGAGCTTTGGGAATTAGAAGGGCAAGCCTTTAAGCTGAATCGCAACCTGGCGGCCAACAAACTGCAGGCATTCTTGCGCATGGTGCAAAAAATCGATGAGCGAGATGCGGCTAATCCAATGGCATCGCTGCAGGTATCGGCCTTAGCGGAAACTTTGGGACAGCTGATCGATCTGCCTACCCTCAAGCTACGACGGCTACGGCTGGCAGGGTTGCTCTTTCGCATTGGGCTCGCTGAAGCTCCCAAAGAAATCTTTATGCAAACAGCTGACCAGCTGGATCGAGCCAGTTTGGTATTTTGGCGAGATCGGGCCGCTCTGGGGGGACAGCTGCTATCCTCCATGCCTGAACTAGCCCCCATTAGCCGTATCGTGACCCATCAGCTGGAATATTGGGACGGTAGTGGCACCCCTGACGGTCTCAAAGGTGACCAGATTCCTCTGGAATCTAGAGTGCTGGGGCTAACGGCCTATTTTCAGGAACTGACCGAATCTAGAGGAGAACGCAGTGCCTTGTCTCCCATAGATGCCTTAGCTGCCTGCGAAAAACATAGCGGTCGACGCTTTGACCCTGAATTAGTTGAGTCCTTGGGAACGGTGGTTCGACTAGCTGAAATTGGCATGCTGCAGCTACCACAGCGCCCCAGCCAACAGCCTACCGTATGGCTTGAAGATATCAGACCGACCTTAGAAGACGAGAAACAGCTCCAGAAATCCCAGCGAGAGGTGGCTTCATGAATTCGTCTGATCTAGAGGCGATTCGCCAGGGAACTAAAACGGATTTAATGGGAGCCGACCTGACCGGTCTAGACCTGAGTGACGCTAGCTTAGCCCAGGCCAATCTGAAAGGAGCTAATTTAAGCGGCGCTAATCTTAAGCAGGCCGATCTGCGGGCTAACTTTAGAGGCGCCGATTTACTGGGGGCTGACCTTCGCGATGCGGACCTGCGTAACGCCGATCTTCGTGGCGCGGTCCTGCTAGAGGCTGACACAGCCAACGCAAGTTTTGCCGGAGCATTTTTAGCGGGCGCTGTTTTGAGTAATCTCAATCTTTTGGCTGCAGACTTCAGGGGGGCTGACCTGCGGGGAGCAAATCTGTCTGGCTGCATACTCCGCAATGCAGATTTAGGTAACGCTAATCTGGCTGGTACCGATCTATCGGGGGCAGACATGGAAGAAGCTAATCTGAGCTGAGCGATTTTAAGCGGAGCAACGTAAACTCGGGCTAATTTGCAGTGTGCC
>JBHJIL010000043.1:0-17932 GCA_050043465.1 Leptolyngbyaceae cyanobacterium | reverse complement strand
ACCGTAGCCTTCGTTACGGTTAGATTCTATGTTGACATCTCTGTCTAAGCTGCAGGTACGTTTTGCGATCGCAGGGTCAATATTGTTATTGGTCACTCCAGCTGACTTAGCTTTATCAATGGCCGTACGCAGCTGAAAGTTCCCATCGGGGTCACCGCCGCCCTGTCTCGCTGCCACGATAATCTCCCGCGACAGCTTAGCAAATACTTTTCCTTTAACCGCATCAACCCGCGCCTTTTGACGCTTAATATTTGCCCATTTACTGTGACCTGCCATAGAGCTTTACGTGTCGTACACTGGCCCACTATTCTAGCGAGAATTTTTGGCGGGAAAATTGAAAAGCTTTAGAAAACTTTATTGCTGTTGTTAGCGAGATGCACCGGTCTAGCAGACATTCCGCCCCCAAACCATCCCGAGAATCTGGCCGGCCCGCAGAGCCGCACCAATTAACCCCACGCTTTGATTAGTGACTAAATGCACCGGTACATCTTTAAGCAAAGGGCTGACTCGACCCTTGTGGCTAAAGGACGACAGAAAACTACCATCGCGAATCAGAGCCATATTCTTCGCCGTGACCCCCCCGGCTACATAAAGCCCGCCATAGGGCAGCAGTTTTAGCGCCAAGTTACCCGCTGCGGCACCATAGGCATCAATAAAAATTTCCATTGCGCGACCGGCAATGCGATCGGTAGTGGCCGCCTTAGAAATCGCGGCGGCGGGGTCAGGTAGCTCGCTGCGCTTACCGGCCCCCTGCTCCCAGCTACGAACAACCTGGGCCAGGTCGTCAGATTCGGCGGCAAAGTCGCGATCGCGCAAAAACTGATAGATAGACACAATCCCCTGTCCTGAAACTACCCGCTCCACAGATACCCGCGAAATAGAATGCTTGTCTAACAGATAGTGACGCAGCTGAAATTCCAGCTCGGAGCGCGGGGCAAAATCAACATGCCCACCCTCGGATGGAAAAACCTGATACTGCCCACCGCAGTTAATCAAAAACCCCTGACCCAGCCCCGTCCCTGCCCCGATAATGGCGATGGGGGCCTGAGAGTTTAGACTGCCTGTCTGCAGCGTGACCAAATCTTCTGACCTCAGCCCCAAGACACCGTAGCCCACTGCCGCAAAATCATTGATTAGCTCCACTGTCTGGATCGTTAGCTCATCGGCTAGCCGCTCACCGCTCAGCAGCCAGGCCAGATTTGTTAGCTGAGAGCGATTGCCAACAACGGGACCCGCAATGGCAAAACAGGCTGCCTGAGGTTGGGCCGACACCGGGGCTGCTGCTAGAAACTCCTTTACCATAGGGACTAGATCCGTATAGTCGGCGCTGACAAACCGCTGCTCGTAGAGAACCTCTTGCCTATCAGCTTTGGCACCGTCGGCCTGCACCAGCCGCAAGATAGTTTTGGTACCGCCAATATCGCCAGCAAGTAGTTGAAGCATAGTAGTTTCGAAATTGAGTCAATCTGGATGGGGCTAGTAGAGGATAATTAGTCCAAAACAAACTTTAAAAGATAGACGCTCAAAATCCGCGTTTTCTTAAGGAATAAGCAATCGCTGAACATAGGCCGCTCTGTAGCCGCTGGACAATTCTTTACAGTTAAAGCCATCCCCAAGCTCAGCAACGCCAACGATAATTCTCATATTTGTTCGATAGCTATCGCAGTTAGTGTCATGCCCTCTCAAGCCACCGCCATCGCCGACATTTTAGACCGGGCCTTAGACGGTCAAGATATTTCGTTAGAAGACGGGATAACTCTGCTCAGCCAGCGCGACCCGGAGCCCATAGAATCCATTCGAGCTACCGCCGATCGGCTACGCCAGCAGCAGGTGGGGGACACGGATACTTTTATCATTAACCGCAATATCAATTACACCAATATATGTGAGCAGCACTGCAGCTTTTGTGCCTTTCGTCGAGATGAAGGAGACGCTGGGGCCTACTGGCTTAGCTGGGAGGTCATGGCAGAAAAAGCCGCTGCTGCCGTAGCCCAGGGCGCGACCGAGATCTGTATGCAGGGGGGACTCAACCCCACAGCAAAGATCAACGGTACTTCGCTGGAGTATTACCAAAAGCTGGTCACCACCTTTAAAGACCGGTTTCCCCAGCTCCATATCCATGCGTTTTCGCCCCAGGAGGTGCAGTTTATTGCCCGCGAAGACAAGTTAGACTTTGCGACGGTGATCAAAGAGCTGGCTCAGGCAGGGGTGGGCTCACTACCGGGCACCGCGGCTGAAGTGTTAGATGACCGGGTCAGAAAAGTGCTCTGCCCTGAAAAAATCGATACGGCCACCTGGCTAGAGATCGTTGGCCAGGCCCATCGGCTGGGGATGCCCACCACCAGCACCCTGCTGTCGGGCCATATTGAAACCATTGAGCAGCGTATAGGCCATCTAGATCAGCTGCGGCGGCTGCAGCAGACCGCTGTAGCCCAAGGGGATACGGGCATCACAGAATTTATTTTGCTGCCGTTTGTTGGGCAGGAGGCTCCTAAGCCGCTGCGTCACCGGGTGGGGCGCGACCAGCCAGTGATTGCCGACGCGCTATTGCTGACGGCGGTGGCTCGGATTTATTTGGGCCGCTGGATCAAAAACCATCAGCCTAGCTGGGTTAAGCTAGGGTTAGACGCTGCGACTGAAGCCCTGCGCTGGGGCTGCAATGATATTGGCGGCACCCTAATGGAGGAACACATTACCTCAATGGCGGGGGCTCAGGGGGGGACCTGTCAGTCGGTGGATGATTTGGTGGGTGCGATCGCACCCTTAAATCGACCTAGCCAGCAGCGAGATACGCTATACGGCTGGGTTAATGCTCAGCGGCAGACCGTCTCTGCTGATACCGCTGACTCAATATGACTGATTTAATATGACCGAGCAGATTAGATCATTACGTTTGACTAGATTTACATTTATTTCTGTAGCAGCTTTGTACAGTAATTCAATGACGATCGTCTAAACCACTCACCATTTACGCCTACACATTTTTTTCAAGCTGCAATGCTTAAAATCATCAGCATCTTGCCACCTGACAAGCAGCATAGGATCCGCAAACATCTCAACCAGCATCGTTCTCTACTAACAGACGACACCTCCAGCTATGGCGTCGGTCGACGGCGCTATTGGCTAGAGCATCAGCCAGTCCTGGGCAGCGGAGGCAGGTCCTACCGCCCAGCCGCTCAGCATCCACAGTTCTGGCACTTTTGCCAGACAATTTACCAGCGGGCCAGTCGGATTGCCCTGCCCGATGAAGAACTCCTCATGCCCGATCTCGGTCTTGTTGCCTACGGAAATGTCGGCATTCGTGAACATCGAGACGATCCGTATGCGGCCTGTCCAGCCGTCAGCATTAACCTTTCCACCATGCCGACACAGTGGGGTTACACTGCCAACTATACCGGCTACGATAAACGCTACCCCAAACGAGCCTCGGAGAAGATCTATCACCTACCACCGGGGGCAATCATCATGTTTAATAGCCAGAACCCTCACCGCGTGATCTGTCCTGATGCTGAGCGCTGGTCCATTAATCTCTGGCAGATCTCATCCGCTTGCCGCCCCTACTTCCAAAGCTATCAAGAGCAGCACCCCCTGGCTCACGATAATACGGTAAGCTTTTTCCCACAGGCGGGAGAAAAATATCATGGCCAAGAGCGAGACGAAAACTTTGCAGATTGGGGATCTTCAGTGGGCCTATCGCGAACTGGTGCCCGACAGCCCTAACGATAAGCCGCCTGTGCTGATGCTCCATGGCCTGGTCTCCCAAAGCTACAGCGGGCGAGACGTTATGCCTGCCTTAGCCGAGTATGGATTTCGCAGCATTGCCCCAGACTGGATCGGTCACGGGTCGTCGTCTAAACCCGACAAGCGTCAGTTTGCTTACGATCCGGCCACCTATCTCAAGGCTCTGGGTGACTATATTGACGCGTTAGAAATCGAGCGGCTTTCGCTAGTGGTACAAGGCTTTTTAGGCGTAACGGGGCTGCTGTACGCGGCTCAAAATCCTGACAAAATCGAAAAACTAGTCATCCTTAATAGCCCGCTGCCCCCTGAGGCCAAACTGCCTCTCAAAATCAGCATGATGGGCTGGCCGCTGCTGGGTCAGGTGATGACCCAGGACCCGTTACTAGTGGATCGCACCCTAGAAGGCGGGGGTCCCTATGAGGTTGATCTGGATGATTTGGATGTGTATCGACGTCCCTTTCTAAAGAGTTCCGACGTAGGTCGCGCTCTGATGTGGACCATTCAATCGATGGATTTGCCTCAGGTCGTAGCTCAGATCGACCAGGGATTTGCCGACTGGACACGACCCACATTGGTTGCCTGGGGCACATCAGACCCCTGGCTGTCGGCTGATAGCGCCAAAGCCTTTGCCCAGAGACTGTCAGACGGTGACTATGTGGAACTAGACCAGGTGGGTCACTACGCTCAGGAAGATTGGGCTGAGAAAGTTGGTGAGGCCACAGTGACATTTTTGAGAAAGCAAGAGCTTTAATGGCCGATTGAGAGGCTAGATCGCAGCTAATCATGTCTGAAAATTGAGACTAATGTATTCGGCATCGTAGTAACGACGATGCCGTAATTCTGTCTTGTTGTAGTAACGACAGTGTCGTAAACCCGTCTTGGTGTAGTAACGACACTGTCGTAAGCCCGTCTTGGTGTTGAAACCCAGGTCACACCAGCCGTCTGAAATATATCAAAAAATATTGATATGACGGTTCAACGCAATTGTCATATAGCGATTTTCGCTATTTCTGTACAATTACTCCCTGGATTTTATGCAAAGTCTCAAGCTCAAGACACAGGCAACAGCGCCGACCGCACCCGCTTGTTTAAAAGATGCTCTGGCCCTATCAAAGCCGCTGTTGAGTCCATCTGAAACAGCCGATATACTCTCATCCTGTGGTTCTCTCGGTCCAGATCCTAGCTCTCAACATTTCACCAAACGGACTAAGAGTATTGCCTATGTGATGTGTATTGCTGACCAATGGTTTCAACTCAGGGCAGACTTTTTTAGTCAGCCCCAGCAGTACAACGATTTTTCAGGAGGATATAAGCGGTTTTACCAGGAACTTCCTGCGACTTTTTTAGGGTGTCAGGCCACACAAAAAGTTCTCTCTGCGTTTAAGACTACCTACAACCTTCCGGAGAAAGAGCTAATTTTAGTTCAGATCCAGACCAGTCATGTGGATCACAACAGTGTCGATCAATGTCTCACCGGTCAAGGAATTCACTCCGATGGGGCTGACCGAGCCATATTAGTTTGTTTAGAGCGCAACAATGTTGTTCAGGCTGAGAGTGCTATTTTTAGCGATCTGCGTGGCCAGCATGCTGTTTTAGACCCGTTTGTTTTGAAGGAAGGCCATGCCCTGCTGTGGCAAGACAATCGAGTCTTTCACCATGTGGCCCCGGCTCGACTCAAAGATCCTCAGACGGACGGCAGTAGAACCGTGCTGATTGCCCATTATCCCGCGTTTCACTATCTAAGTGGTCAAACCAACCCCAATAATACGCTGGGGACAAACCAAGCAGCGCCTAGCAAGCGTCTGAGACTTCACGCCTAAGCGGCGGCAGGGGCGCTACTCGTTAGCGCCCCTGAGAGCGGCCTGTAGCTCGGCTAGGAGACTCGCCTGTTCTTGTTGAAGACTTTCTAATCTGGCGAGAATGATGACGAGCTGCTGATCTTGTTGTGCGTCTGTAGAGGTCAGAGATGTTTGGGTCAACAGCCAGCGACCTAGAAAAAACGGCGATTTTCCCAGCCATTGCAGGCTGTGGCGTAGCAGCTGACCGACGATAGAGATACTCAGCTGCAGAAAAACGACCAGGCTAATTGCGATCGCACCTAACCAATATGGATGATGCAATCCCCACAAAACTGCTGTTTCTGTGGGTGTCAGTATTGCCTCAGCAACCACGCCTAACACCAATGGATTGCCCCCTATCTTACAAACAATAAGTCCCTCAAATTAGCCAAGCCGTTCGCTGCTGCCTCTTCACTATTCTGTGCTAATCATCGCGGCGACCCCGGCGAAACCGCTTACGATTCTTTAACTCTCGTTTTACTGCAATATCCCATTTGTCCACCAGAGTCATCATGGCGGGCATATCCCGTGAAACCTTGTCCTGCCAGCCCAGCTCGGCAACAACCGAATTAAACGTGCGCCGTTTGGTCATACGGTAAGCAATTTCCTCAACCTCGTGCCAGGTCAAATTGCTTTCAATGTAGGCTTTTGTAATCACGTTTAACAAGTTTGTATATCGATTGCCCTCCTGCTGCGTCATCATCGTGTGGGGAATATCAAGCACCCTGTCAAAGCTGTTGTACCAACAGTAGGGCTGATGTTCTAAGGCTGCTTCAAAAAAGCGCTGGTGGTCGTAGTTGTTAACAGCGCGATCGCTTTCACTAGAAATCACAAAAATAGGGGCAATGGGAGACTCCTTGACCCGCTTAAAATTGTACTTAGCGATTCGCAGCACCGCCCGCAAGGCAGAAATTTCAAACCCTGGATAGCTAGGTCCCATCAGACCTTCCCACTCAAAATAGGTATCAATGTGTTTGACAAACAAATCGATCACCTTGCTGCTAGCACTAAAGTAGGGGGCAAACAAGAGAGTTCGATAAATTTCGTCAGCCTTTTCCATCGCCAGCCAGGTGGCTAGGGTCCCCCCACCGGATAGACCGCCGACGATTACTTTGGAGCCCATCTTTTTAGCGATCTTGAGCCACTTCAGTCCAAATTTTAGATATAGACGCGGGTCATCTGTCAGGGGAGGTGGGTTCCCCGGTCCCCACTGACCGGCCATGCCGTGACCTGGCATCAGAGGCACCAGCACATTGCACCCCGCTTTGTGGAGGGTTTGAGCCATGGGGATAAACTGATACGGCCCAGCTGTAAACCCATGAAAGAATAGACAGACCTTATCAGCTGGCTGCTCATGGAATAGAAAGTATGACCGACAAAGACTGTCGATTAGCGACAGCTCGGATTCACGGGCCAATATTTTACTTTCAATAACCTTTTTAAGGGTCAAGTAGTCCACCATAGCAACACAAAGCCTGAATATCCGACGGATGCACAGTGGCATCCTAGCGTCCAGACTCGCCCTATGCTCAAAGATTGCGGGACTGCTTAATATCTTGTTGGCCTAGTCGGTAGCGATGGCAGCGGCTATTCAGTCGGGTTTTCCGGGGATGGTTCAGCTGGAGTCTCTGCCGGACTCGGCTGTTGCTCGACATTGCTGGTTAATAACAACACGGCTCCGCTACCGTCCACCGTGCAGGAGCCGCGCTCATCGGGAAATTCAGCCACCGACCAAAGAATTAGAAATGTTCCATTTTCCATCGGCTTAGCAGGATTGAGGTTGGGAGTCCGTTCAGAAGTCGCCAGGGTTTGATAGCAGCGTCGGGCAATGGCCTCTACATCGTTGGGAATTTCAGGTCGTTTGGGACCACAGGCGCTCAGACTCAACAGCAAGAGCAGCGCTGCGGGAGCGCTGTGGAATCGCTGTGCGGAACGGTACGGGATAGATGTCCGAATCATTCGTTAAACCGGTAACACCCTTACAATCAATAGGAGCTAGCACGTTGATGTTCTAATGAACCAACGATATAGCAGCTTACAAAACTTTTAGCCTAGTCCCCATGCAATTATTTTCAGTACTGACGTCTGCTTTATTGTCCTTGTTGCTGTGCGGCTCTCCTGCGATCGCAGCTCCCATCGCTGCCCTGCCCGGTCTCAATGGAGTCTTTACCGGCACCCCGCCTGCCGATATTGGTGTCCATGACTCCCAGCTACTAGACTGCCCGGCCTCGCCTAACTGCGTCAGCACCACCGCCAGCGACGACGAGCACCGTATCGACCCCATTGAGTACACCGCTGAGCCGGATGCCGTCCGCGATCGGCTGGTGGCGATTCTAAACAATCAGCCCCGTACCGAAATCGTAGAGCAGACGGACGATTACATTTTGGTGGAGTTTACCAGCCGTCTGATGGGCTTTGTAGACGACGCCGAATTTTATTTTCTACCCGATGGCCACACCATTGCCATGCGCTCCGCCGCTCGACTGGGCGAGTCAGACCTGGGGGTCAACCGCCGTCGGCTAGAGCAGTTTCGGCTGGCCTTACAAAGCTTAGGTGCCTAGCGCTGTGGCCTCAAATCGCTATCACATTCGGCCCATGACGCGACGCGAGCTAGACAGTGCGATCTCATGGGCCGCCGCTGAAGGCTGGAATCCGGGTCTTTACGATGCCGACTGCTTTTATAGTGCCGACCCTAGCGGGTTGCTCATGGGTTTTTTAGACGATGAGCCCGTGGCCTCGATTACTGCTGTTAAATACGGGCAGTCGTTTGGCTTTATCGGGTTCTACATTGTCAAACCCGCGATGCGGGGTCAGGGTTACGGTCTGGCCCTGTGGCAGGTGGCGCTGGCCTATCTGCAGGGGCGCAATATCGGTCTAGATGGGGTGGTCGCCCAGCAGGCGAACTATATCAAGTCCGGGTTTAAGCTGGCCCACCGCAATATTCGCTATGAAGGTACGAGCACAGGGACGCTAGCTAAAACAGACTGCATGCCCCTATCTAGCGTTGCGGTCGAAACGGTAGCTGCCTACGACCAGCAGTTTTTCCCTGAAGACCGGGCTGGCTTTATTCAATGTTGGATTGCTCAGCCAGAAAGCCATGCCGTTGGCGTGGTCCAAGATCAAACGCTGGTGGGCTACGGTGTGGTGCGGCCCTGTCAGAGCGGCTATAAAATTGGACCGCTGTTTGCCGATACTACCGCCATTGCCGAGCAAATTTTTCAGACACTCGTTACTCAAGTCCCCCCAGGAGAACCCTTCTACTTAGACGTGCCGGCCCCCAACCCTCATGCTGTGGCAATGGCTGAACAGTATGGCATGCAGCCTGTATTTGAAACTGCCCGGATGTACACACAAAAAGATCCAGAACTACCGCTAGGCAGAATTTTTGGCATCACTACGTTTGAATTAGGCTAGGCCGTTGTCTAAGAACGCTACAATATTAGAAATATTAAGTGTTCGTTACATTGGGAACAGGAGTTGGTTATGGGTCGAAAGCAGGCCATTGTCATTGGGGCTGGTATTGGTGGATTGGCTATGGGTATCCGCCTGCAAAGCTTAGGATTTGATACCACCATTGTAGAAATGCTGGACGCCCCCGGTGGTCGTGCCTATGTCCGTAAAGCAGATGGCTTTACCTTTGACATGGGACCCACGGTGATTACGGTGCCCCACTTTATTGAAGAGCTGTTTTCTTTAGAGCGCGATCGCGCTGCCCTCACTCCCCCCGACTTCCCAGAAGAAATTGTTGACGAAAGCAAGCGCATCAAGTCGGGTATCTCCGGCGGTCCCAACACCAGCCGCTACGTCAAAATTGTACCGGTGCTGCCCTTTTACCGAATTTACTTTGATGACGGCACCTTCTTTGACTACGACAGCGATCCTGAGAATACCCGCCGCCAGATTTTAGAATTGGGCGAACCAGGAGACTATGAAGGCTACCAGCGGTTTCATACTGCGGCCAAGGCCGTTTTTGAGCGAGGCTTTTTAGAACTGGGCTATACCCACTTCGGCACAGTGGGCTCCATGCTGCGGGTGGTACCTGAGCTGCTCAAGCTCGACGCGGTGCGCAACTTGTTTAGCTTTACTAGCAAATACTTCAAGAGCGACAAGCTGCGACAGGTCTTTAGCTTTGAACCGCTGCTGGTGGGTGGCAATCCCCTCTCAGTGCCTGGCATCTATGCCATGATTCACTTTGTAGAAAGCACCTGGGGGATTCACTTTGCCATGGGGGGGACAGGCGCTCTAGTCAGCGGCTTTGTCAAAAAGTTTGAAGAGCTGGGCGGCAAAATCGTCTACAACACCGAAGTCAGCAAGATCAACGTCGAAAAAGAAAGCGGCAAGAAAACAGTCAAGGGCATCACCCTCGCTGACGGTACGGTAATGAGCGCCGATGCGGTTGTCTCCAACGCGGACTGGGCGACTACCTACGGCAAAATGATTGAGCCCAAGTATCGCTTCTGGAACAGCAATTTGCGGGTCAAGGTCACCCAGCAGTCCATGTCGGTATTCGTCATGTACCTGGGCTTTAAGGCCGACGGCAGTGAGAACACCAAACTGCGACTCAACTGCATTATCCTTGGTCCTCTGTATGAAGAGCTGCTCAAGGACATCTTTGGCCGCAAGATTATGCCCATGGACTACTCCCAGTATGTACACCTGCCCACGCTCACCGATCCGTCTCTGGCTCCTGAGGGCCATCATGCCGCCTACATTCTGGTCCCAGTTCCCCACAATGGCTCTGGCATCAACTGGGATGAAATGGGCGACAAGCTCCAGGATAAAGTGCTCACCTATATGGATGAGCGGGGCTTTCTACCCAACATCAAAGAGCGGCTGGTACATTCGAGCTACATTACACCTGACTACTTTGAAAATACCTTGAAGGCCCATATTGGCAACGCCTTTGGTCCAGAGCCCCTGCTGGTTCAGTCGGCTCTGTTCCGACCCCACAACCGCAGTGAGGACATTAAAAACCTGTACATGGTGGGCGCAGGCACACAGCCGGGGGCAGGCACCCCCAGCGTTATGATGTCGGCCAAAATGACAGCGCGGCTGGTGGCGGAAGACTTTGACGTGGCTCCTGAAATCCTAGACGGCGTTGCTGAAGATAAGGAACCCTCTTTGGTCTCGTAGGGGCGTACTGGCGCTAACAACCGAAGACCCCTCTGCCTGCTACATCTCCCCTTCGTAAGGGGAGAACGGTTGTGTAGCGTTTTTTTGGCTGGGATTTTTGTACGGTTGCCTAAAGATCTTCTATGGGAAAGTCTTCGTGCAGCTGTTTGCAGTCGGCCAAGAGCAGTCCTTTCTCTAGGGAATAAGACTGCGGAGACTTCTTGAGCACCTCTTCGCAGCGAATATCAATCATATTGGGGTTGGTATCAGTAAAGTCATCTGCTCCAACGCCGTAGACAATCGTTTGAATACCGGCCCATAGACAGGTAGCCGCACACATGGCGCAGGGTTCGCAGGTACTGTACAGGACATAGTCTCCCGACAGTGAGGAACTGCCCAGACGCTGTGTGAGCTGTCGGATAGCGTTCACTTCCGCGTGGCAGGTGGGGTCGTTATCGGGCTGAACCGTGTTGCCAGATTTTTGTACAACCTGATCGTCTTTGACAATAACGGCACCGAAGGGAGTTTTGCTTTTGCGAGCTTCTTCGATGGCAAGACGCATATAGGATTCAGCACTCATAAATTTTGTGGGTAGTAATATAGAACAGTTTGACGGCTGTACGCCTTGTTTATTGTTTGGACTCGGGTGTTGTAATACATCTGTCTGAAGAGAGAAGTGTCGCACTCGATACCTATTGCAATGTCTGTTAAAAAGAATATGACGGTGCGATCGCACCCACTCAAACCTCAATACCCGCAACGTTCTTACTAAAAGACAAGCACAAAGTAAAGAAAAACTAAGAGTATTTACTGACTCCTCAAAAAACACGTCAATATTAAATCAAGCGGACATAATTAGCACTTTAATGGCGATTCATCATCGCTGACCGGCACGAGGAGTTTGGTATTCGGATGACTTAGGACAACCTGAGTCATTTCGTTGATCTCGGTGTACTCAAGGAGTTCCCATGACACTTTTTCCCGCAATTGTCGTATTTTCTCTCGTCTTTTTGTTCTTTTCTAAAGACGTTTTTGCAGAAGAAAAGCCTAAAGAGAAAAAGTCTGATAAGACTAAACCCAGCGCATCCGACGTACTACTCAAGTACAAGCTCCTAGATGAGTTTGGAGAGAAGCCCTAAGAACGGATGTCATGTACGTCTGGAATGTACATGAAAATAAAATACCTTTGTGAGGCTTGAGGTACTTGGTTCCCCTTGCTTTATGCTTTAGCGTATGCCTGGAAGGCTACAGGGAAACTACAGGGGAGGGGTTTCGACATCTAAGCGACAATGCTCGAATCCCCCTCTGCCTGCAGCATCTCCCCTTGGTAAGGGGAGAATTTTGCCTAACGATCCCATGGTGGGGATCTTGTATCACGTGCAACTGCTTTAGCTGCACGTGATACAATCCCAGCTCAAGAGAGTCTCATATCTCATCAGAGCATAATCGCTACCCAACCCGCACTCGCTTCGTCAAAATCATCATCACTTCATTCGGTCGCCCGGTAGGCAATGGGTGACTCCAATCATGCGGCTCGGCATAGTTGAGTTTGCTACACAGAGCGACCGTATCGTGCACGGCGCTCAGTGTAGCGAACAGCATATGGCGTACGATCTCAAACTGATAGTCAGGCCGGGTGCTAGCAGCCGTTTCGATTGATTCTTTAAACATAGTTCTGGTTTCTCTGTATTTTTTACAGTGGACAGATGCCCCATGGGCTAAGCCACAGGGCGGGTGAAACCAGAACTAAATAAGCCCTGCAACCCCACAAAATGTAGTGCAAATCGGGGTAGCTAGGGCATAATCATCCTAGCCCGCAGATTGCTTGCTCAGTTTGAGGGTCAGTCGTCGGTGGGTGGTTCCAGCACTCACTGACGACGCCAGGTCTATTTAATTCTGTTGTCTGGCAGCGGTTATCCGCAACCATTGCATAAGCGTAGAGACTTTTTGCTCAGAAAGCACGCCCGGATTGATACAGTCAGATATATCAAATTTTCTTGATTGTAGGTGCAGATAAAATGTGTTTTCTGACGTTAATTTAACGAGATTAAAAACGAGCTGGAATATCACACCCAGCCCGGTCATCATCGGTGGTTTCTCTACTGTGGCCAAGTTACTATCAAGCCAGCTGCAGGTATCATCAATAGGCTCGTAGAGGTACTCTATGGAAAAATATAATCCACTGGCGGCTGCTGAAACCTTTGAAGAAAAAAGACAACAGGCTCTCTATCAGTGTGAGCATTTGATCAAAGATTTTTCCAAACGAGCAGACCGTCACAAGGTCCGATACAAACGCCTACAGACTGCCAGTATCGCTCTAGCTATCTGTACAACTGTTCTATCTACTTTATCTGCCAGTAAACTACTTGGCCCGCTGGACTGGATTGTTCTCTCTATTAGTGGCTTAGCCACGCTTTCAACAACCCTGCTTAGCCAAACAAACTCACAAAAAATGTGGGTCCAATCCCGCAATATTTCCCAAGAATTTCAAGCAGAGCTTTTTCTCTATCTCCAAAGTGCTGGAGAATATGCCAAAATTCTTGACGAGGTCGAACGTCTACAGCTTTTCTCGAAACGACTGATCAATATCTGGTCGCAGGCTCAGGAAAAGTGGTCCCAACACGCCTCTGCTAATCAATAACGTAAACAGGTATTAAGCATTGTTGCAAAATCACACTTTTCTGCTTAAAGCAACAATGTATTGAGCAACACTTTAAGCATCAGGATTATGCGATCGCTACTATTGGACAATTTCTCACAGATAACCTCATCCAAAGGATCGGCAGTGCCCTGGTTTTAGTTCTAATTCTTATTAAAAAAGCGTATCTCACACACAAAGGTGTCGGGGATACCCAAGGAAATTATGGCAACAAAGCTCTTTACCGGTGGCATTTTAGGGATTGTCTCGCTCATTGCACTAGTTGGTTCCAGTCACGCCTCTTCTGGTGGGCCGATTACAGTCGATGCCTATGGTTCCTCGTACAGCGTCGAGCTAGATTCCAACGCCACGAACCGAGTTTTAAGAAATCAGCCCTGGTGGGGCAATAGAGAGCTTGCCAGTGAGCTGTGTGAGGCTTTGGTCTATCAAGGTCAAGATATCGCCAGCGTAGGATTCAACACAATGGAAATAAGCGGAGAAAACTATATTGCAGCCTATCTGGTCATGCCTTCAACCACCTGCAGCGGTCCTGTTGTGATCGCACCCGAGGATATTGGCCAGAGGGCTGGAGGCACATTTTTTGTGGTGACCGGTAACGTCTGTTTAAGCAGTAAAACAAATGTTACAGATCAAGGGTTTACAGCTAAAACCCACCAGCCTGTACCAACGATTGCCAGCATCGTTAACTGCGACTATTTTGATCGCTCAATGCTGTATTAGGTGCATCGAATCAGAAAAGTCCGTAGCACTCGTATTCATTGTCAATGAAATTGCAAAAGAGAGCCCTAACTTCATGAGTTAAGGCTCTCTTATTGATCTAAGCGACCGTCGCTTTCTCAGCGAAGTTTACGGAAACTATGCGTGGGAGTGGTTATCTGGTGAACGCTTGACGGGTACAGAACCACTGAGTGCCCAGCATAAAATCGGGCAAAATACGATGCAATAAGCGGTCAGTACTGCAACCAATTCAGCTGCGGTGAAAATGTCAGATGCCATAAGAATCGCCTCCTTCAAAAGATGCATCTAAGAGGCGCGTTCCTTCGGGAAACTATCCCTACTTCCGTCCTTTACGCTCAAGTTTTGAACACAAGGATGAACGTCGTCTGGTGACTGCTGATTTGAGGTATGAGCCCATCTGAAGCCTCCGCTATGGGACAATCTCTCCGTTCTGACCTCATTCCAAAGAACAGCAATCTCGTTGTTTTTATATTTACATTTTAGACGAGCCATCTAGAACAGCCATTGAGGAAAACCGAATATTCACAGTTCATAATAATCGCTGACCCAGACGTCCACAACGAAACGTGCGCTCACTGGAGCGCACGTGAGAGATTGCTAACAAAGATTAGCCAACCGCTGTATTTCTGTCTATAGCGACTGTAGAAACCTTACTAGAGCTGCTCGATCATCTTCTGAGAGAGTCTCAAAAGCGACTTTAGAGACTTCGGCTTCGCCACCGTGCCAGAGAATAGCTTCTTCAAAGGTGCGAGCCCGTCCGTCGTGCAGATAGCCAGAATAGGGCAGCACCGTTTGGGCTAAGCCTACTCCCCAAAGAGACGGTGTGCGCCACTCTTGACCGCTGGCTTCAAAATCAGCTCGATTGTCTGCTAGCCCAGGCCCCATGTCGTGGAGCAACATATCGGTATAGGGATGAATCTCCTGATTTTCAAGAGCCGGGTACTTATGAGCACCGGTTTGAAAACTAGCGGTATGACAAGCGACACAGCTAGCTTCTGAGAATAATCGTTCTCCCTGCTGTACCTGGGGATCGTCCATTAACGTCCGGGCTGGAGCCGCTAATGTTTGGGCGTAGGCGGCGGCGGCTACTAGAGTCGTTTCATCAATTTCAGAGCTGCCATCGGCGGCTGGGAAAAGAGGACTGGTGATCCCCATGTCATTGAGATACGCATCGGCGCTCTGCTGAAGCAGGTTAGGAGAATTAGCCTTCCATCCAAAACGGCCCATGGCTAGGGTGTTTGTTTGTTCATCCCAGACATGGTTAGGGCGACCGGAAATGCCATCTCCGTCTCGATCGTCTGGATCGGCCAGCGCTAGAATATCGGCTTCAGGAATGGCTTCAAGCAAGCCCAAACCGTAGACGTGGGGAGGAATCCGAGGTGAAATTTGAACCGTATCGGGGAGCGGCTCTCCGCTGGCCAGCGTCACATTAAATTCGGGAGACCGTAAACGATAGGGGGTGCCGTCGGCGTAGGTGCCAGCCGTCTCTTTCCAGAGGATATCGACTTTGGCTTCAGGAGTCTCACCTACAATACTAAAGTCTTGAATTTGATTGCCCAAACCGTCTACTGGAGGAGCATTGTTAAGGGCTTCTACCGGGCTGGTGGCTGATTTGTGTTGACTTATTTTACTGCCATCGGTTACTCGCAGAAGAAGCTGACCGGGTTCTGGCATCCCACGGCCATTACGGATATGACAGCTAACGCAGGACGCATTGTTAAAGGTGGGCCCCAGTCCGGCAGTTTCAGCATCGGGGGTAGAGACAAATGCTTCTTCAAAGGCTTCGTCACCCAGGTCGTGATCGGCACTTTCCCATTCCAGTAAATTGGGGGGCGCATCTTCGTAGGCGCTGGACGTACGGTTAAAGGTGGTAGCGTCGCCCGCTGAGGCTCCGGGCAGAGTTTGGGCGCTGATAGAAGCAGATAGAAAGATACCGGCCACAATGGTAAAAAATGCGGTTAGCAGAGAGACCAAACTAAACCGCAGGTGTTTGAAGAAAACACCAGAAGGTCGTCTAAATTGCATCTTGATTGTTGGTAGATTACACAGTTGAAACAGACCGCTACTGAGTTGAGGCCCGCTGCGCACTGCTTTTGCAGAATCGAGCTGTGCCAAAACCAGCAGCGTCACTTATGACGTCGCTATGGGGTCGAGAATCTTTTAGAGAGAGTTATCGCTGCACCAGCGGTAAAACTTGGGTTTCTAGCAGGGTAAAGGCTGTCTCTAGGGACTGCTGGGTTGTGGCTAACGCTTGCACATTAGTGGGCTCAGCCATGGCCTGTTCCAGGCTCGCTATCGCTGCTACCAGGGATGTCTGAATTTGTTGATTGAGATCTTCGTTTGCGATCGCAACCAGCTTACTCACACCAACCGCCGTCTCAGCCGACTGTTCCACGGTCGTTCCCAAGTAGGCCGATTGAATCCCATACAGGCTGCTGTTGAGCAGCTGCAGCGTCACCTCGTCAGGAACTTCAGCGTTGGTTTCCAAAGATTCTACAATCAGAGGCAGTTCTTCAGCGGCAACCACGTCTAAGCTATTGATGATGCCGCGCACGATCTCCTCAGACCCCGCTTCAACAGAAAGATAGGCCGAATTACCCGGCTGCCCCGCCGTCGATAATAGGGTCTCATAGGCAGGATTGTTATTCCACCCTACCTGCCACACCTGTAGGATATCCTCCGCCACGGCATGGGCGTTTACCGCCAAGGCGCTCAAGTAGCGCCGCTCTCGCTCAGTAAAGTCAGCTGCTGTTTTATCTGTAGCGCTCCCTAAGACGTAGGCCATAGCCTCAAATCCCTGCAGAGAGGGAAGTAAAGCGATCCCATCAAAGTTTTCAGCCTCAGTTGCCAACAGGGTATCTATCCCAGTCGCATCGGTGGGAAATTCTAGCGAGGTACTGTAGCCTAGAGAATGTACGGGCCCAAAGGCAACCGCATTGCTAGTAGCCCAGCTAGAAACGGCCCCCAGCCATGCCCTATGGACAGCCGACAGACTTTGCTCGGTCGGCTGCGTTTCAAACCGTTGGGTTGCTTGGACCAATGTGTCCATCTGCTCGACCAGCGACTCATAGCTGGGAATGACTACCTCAGATGGAAATTGCTGATTGAGCTGCTTCATCACCTCAGCTTTGGGAGGCAAATCAGACTCTGGAATTACTTTCAAATCTTCTTTGTCTAGGGCATAGCTACTGCTGGACCACAGGAGCGCTGCTCCCAGGGTAAGCCCTAATGCGATGGGTTTTAACCAACGATTTTCATGGATATATGTTTGATTGAACATGGTGACGCACACGCGATTTAGTAACGATATTGCGGCGTTCTGATTGTGTGCTGCTTCCCATATGCCATAAGTAAGACATTCCAGGCCACAGCTGCCTACCTGAGTCCCCCAGACCGGTATGCAAATCAGACACCCAACATCGACAGCAAGCAAGAACTCTACGTAAATGCACTGAAAATGCATTAGTAATCAAGATACTACAAAGACAGTGCCATTTTTAACGCTTAGCAATAGTCACCTATTTTTAGATAAAAAAAGGTATTGGCCGACACCAGCAACAGATACGACACCTAAAGAAAGAGCTTTTTTAAGTATTCTTAAGTGCGTACTATTCATCAATTTTTGTTGTTGCAATAGCGACTGTATTATCTGGCATGCATACCATTGAGCGTTCCTACTCGAAGTTAACATTACCTAACTTTATTCGTAACTACTTAGGCTTAAAAAATAGAGAGTTTTTCCAAGGTCACTGAGATAGTGCAGGTAATGTATTAGCTTAGCCTCTTTAACCTGTCCTTCCTTGAGTCAGCCAAAACGACCCCTCAAACTCAGTGAAGACGATAT
>JBHJIL010000042.1:0-49784 GCA_050043465.1 Leptolyngbyaceae cyanobacterium | reverse complement strand
GTAGGCCTCACGGTCCTCAACCAACAGGTCATAATCAATGTCGGCTATGGGCAGGCAGATCGCTTTATCCCCTGCTGTCCCTCGTTGCTTGCGTTTGGCCATCATAGCTTGGCCTCCAAACTCGATGACCTTATGATATCCAAACAAACTTAGTTGGAACTAGGTTTGGTTTAATCGACTCGGATTCGCTTGATTAGAATTGCCATGACCTTGTTGGGTTGTCCAGCGGGTAACGGTCGCCTCCAGTCGTTGGGCTCAGCGTGGCCTAACTTGTGTATTCGACTCGGGCTGTCAGAAGCTATTAGACACCCCAGCTTCCGCAGTATGAGCCGGTATGCGTTGGGTACGCATCTCAATCGAGCGGAACGTGGCAACCCCAATGCGGTCTGGTTAGCCCAGTAAGCCGCTTGTAAAGGCGGTGAATCCTCAGTGGGTGAAGGATGCCTCAAGAAGCAAACGCCCGCAGGCCGAAAGGAGACAGGAAAGCGAGAGAGAGCTCGTATAACTGGCGGGATAGAGCGACGGCTCAACCGGAAACGGTGCCTACGTGAGGCGGGTGACTCCTTGAGAGAGCGGAGTCGTAGCGACTGCAGTTTCGGGACAAGTTAGATGCGGACAAGAGCCGCAAACGGACCCAAACCACCGACGAGCTGACGCCAGGTCAATCGTCGTGTGAAGAACCTACGCTATCGTCTCTTTCAAGCGACGCAACGGAGAGACTATTGTTGTCTCTCTAAGAATGGGTTCGTAAATTATTGTAAAGGAGTGAATATCCCTCCTTTCGAGCTTGTATAACCAGCAGTGTTGTTAGCACTGGAGGAGGTCATGAATCGTCTTCCTTATCCCTCAGATTTAAGCAACGACGAGTGGAACTTAATTGAGCCGTTAATTCCTGTCCATCAAGGTGTCGGTCATCCTCAAGAAGTTAACTTACGAGAGATCGTAAATGCCATTTTGTATTGGGCTGATAACGGTATCAAATGGCGTGCGATGCCCCATGATCTGCCCAACTGGTCAACCGTCTACGATTATTATCGTCTTTGGGTCAAGCTGGGCTTGTGGGACCAGATTAATGAACACCTGGTAAAGTTGGTAAGACTCGCAGAGGGACGAGATGAGCAACCGAGCTTGACGAGCATTGATAGTCAATCCGTGAGAACCTCAGAGAAGAAAGGTCCTGATCAAGGGATTGATGGTCATAAGTGTGTCAAGGGACGTAAGCATCATATCGTTGTTGACATCCTAGGCATGGTGTTAAATTGTTTTGTTAGTGCTGCCAATATGGCTGATAGTAAGGCAGCAGTAGCGGTGTTAGAGCCTGTATTAGAGGCGTATGTGAGACTTGAGAAAGTGTTGGCTGACCAAGCGTATAAAGGAATCTTAGGAGAGCTGATAGAACAAGCTCATCACTGTATTCTAGAAGTCACAACAAAACTAGGAGAGGGGTTTGTCCCAGCTCCGTATCGATGGGTAGTTGAGAGAACATTCTCTTGGTTAGACAAGGCCAGACGTCTATGTCGAGACTATGAGGTGTTACCTGAAAACCATGAAGGAGCAGTCTATGTCGTCATGATTCGCTTGATGCTGCGTCGGTTAACCGATAATCGACGACGGTGGAAAACAAGGACTCCTCAGACTGCTTAGTATTAGTTTACGAACCCACTCTAAGCGCGAGTGGCTTGAGCCGTGTGCGGTGTAAGTCGCACGCACGGTTCTTAGGGGAGGGGGAGTCAGCGATGGCTCCTTCTTACCCGACGTAGATTGCATTGAAATTTGTGGGTAACCATCGGTAAAGTGTCGTCAGCACTTACCGATGATACCAAAGTCATCAGGTTCTAGTAAAAACGCTACTTGAAGCAGCATTGAGATACCTTAGACTGGGTTTTACCGTTTCGTCAAGCATTTATTGCGACTGGATTCCAAGAGGTTGAGGCAGATGGTGAGAAAAGACAAAAGGTAGCCAGAACTCAAATTCTGCTTATGATTGAAGGGTTGTTTTTACTAAAGATAGCCGGTTTCCTAGTTTACATAAGTCAGCTCTAAATCAAAAACTTCATATCCTAATGATTAGCTCCTAAAGCCTTTCCTAATGCTCCACCCTGAAAAGGATTTCGAGCTTTGGCATCCAGCCATTGACCACGCCACCATAACGCAGCGCACAGTCCGGTCATAGCTGATGTGACAATAACCGTCTGTTGCCAAATTGGAAGATTGAGCGGTGAAACTTTAGATAGCAGGTCGTATAGTGCCCAGATGCTGAAAGTAACTGTGCTTGGAAACCAGCAAAACCAAGGAAAAGCCAGCATAGCCAAGGGCCGCCATGTTGTCTCTGACGTTGATCGAAATTGATTCCAGACTTTAATGCCAGTGACCGCGCCAATAACAGCGGTAAAGCCAACAATAGCACCAACACCAGCGAAAGCAATAGCAAGAGCGGAAGCAATAGCAAGAGCGTTAGCGCCAGCGCCAGCATCAGTGACAAAGCCGACGACAAAGACAGCAAAAGCGACAACGATAGTAACAATGCCAACAACAACGATAGAATCAGCGTCAGCAAGAGCACCAGCGCTAGCGCCAACGACAGCAAAGGCGAGAGCGACAGAGAAAGTGATAGCGAAAGCGGTGTCAAATCCCCTTATATTATTGATAGTCTTATGGATAACATCGATAACAGGCCAGCCAAGCCCTCTGCGGAAAAATTGAACGCATTGGTGAAAATAAATAAATCCTCCCTTTGGTCCTAGTTCCCAAAAAAGGTCTGGCTGAAAGGCCGTGTCAGTACCGTGCTGTAATGCTAGCCAAAAAACTAAACTAACGGGAATAATAATAATTGTAGAACCAATAAAAAAGGGATCTTCTGGGTTCACGCTTACTGCAAGCACAGTCTTAAAGATAGCGATTATCGAAAGTAAAGCTGAGAGAAATAGCACACTGCGATAATGCCATCCTGTTCTTAATTCGTAGTCAACCACTTGGAATAAGTTTTGCCAATGATTTCGGCTAGGCTGATGTTGAGTAGTCAATCTGTGACATAAGTCTAGTATTACTCTGGGAGGAAGTGTTGATAGTAGACACCACCACTGTATATCAGAGTTTGGTTGGGTTTTGGATAATTTAGCTGCGTTAAGGCAGGCTATTTTTAGGTCGAGCGAGCTATCTACCTGGTCTATCAACGACTCAAACTTTTCAGGCCAATGATTGGGCAGATAATTTAATTTGACTTGAATAGCACAGAGCGGCACCACCAATCTTGGATCCAACATGAGTGTTAGTCCTTGATTATCCGGCAAAGGTGCCTTCTGTAGAAGATAAGCAATTCTTCCAGCGATTGTTGGTAGCGCCGAATGCGATGGCTCGTTAAAAGGATGCCATATCCAGTCAACTATTTCGAATTGTCTTTGTCGAACTGTTAATTCGTAGTCCCTTAAGGCTTTTTCGATGTCTGATTGAGACAGTAATTCACCTAGAAGCCACGCAACCCGTCCAGAGACAGACTCATCTCTATGCCACAGTAACAAAGTCAGGGCGCTTGCTGCATCTGGCGTGCCAATCGCATGCAAGGCATCTTGTACTTGTAATTTACCTTGCCTAGCTGCCAACGCCAGTTTTGGAACAGCTAAATCCCCCATCCGTACGATCGGTTCGTAATTGCTATCCCAATTGATTAGAGCAGCGGCAGCCTTAGGTAAGTTCGTTTTTGATAATGCATCTGCGGCAGCATCGCGACATATGTGGGAGGCATGAGGATTACTCAGCGTTGCCACTAAAAAATCAAAAACCGCTTTACCGCGGGTACGGTCATTAGCTGCAACAGCTCCGAAGGCCCGGACTAGCGTATCGTCTGACTGAGGCGTATTGAGCATAGGTTTGAACTGCTCAATGATTCGATTGGCCACATCTTTGTCCACTTGTCGTGCTTCTGCCAAGCATTCAAACCCAGTAATAGTATCTTGTTCATAAACAGCGCTGACAAAAGTTGTACTTTCATTAGCCAAGCTACACCAGAGTTTTACTACCTCACGCCAAGCAGTTGGATCGGTCCTAAATCGCTGAATTAACTTTGTTTCTTCACCTTCAAGTGCGGCAGCAGCAAAATATTCTTGGATAGTCAAATGAGGAAAAATGTAGCGTTCACCCCCATCAATTTTCATAAAGAGACCACTGCGTTCCACAATTTCTTCTAGAATTTCCTTCACCTCATCTTGCGGAATATCTAATCTGGGCAGAATAGCCTTAACCTCCTTACGGACTATGTCTGCCTGAATACTGCGGCGATCTTTTAGATTAGAGCTATTATCCTGGGCATAGAGAGCTAAATGTTGGAGCACACGGCGCTTTTCATTAGCCTCATAACGGTTATTGTGCTTTTGATCATCGTCACCTTTATACTCCCGTTGCTCTAACAATATCTCTGTTGATTTCTTATAAAACTCAGCTCTCGACCGGGGCAAAACAAATGCAGGTTCTGTGTAGAGATAAGCAATTAGGGTCAACAACAGCGGATTTCGGGCTAGCTTCAAAATTAAGGGTCGTTCTCGCAGCGCTGCCATCATTTGATTGATCGACTTTCTAGCCTGCTGCATCTCAACATTCCATGCCTTGAGAAACCGCCGCATTTGTTGGTCAGAGAACTCAACGACCTCCAATTTGTGATCTACAATATCGGAGAATTCATCCTCATAGACAGCAGTACGACAGGTAACTACCACCCGACATCGACTATACTTTTTCAGTAAATCGCGAATGACGCCAACAACATGGTCGCGAACATCGCTATTAACCTCATCAAGTCCATCTAATAAGAGTAAAAAGAGGCCATTTTGTAATCCTTGAAGAACAAACTGATGTGCATTGGGAAATAGATTACGATCAAATACCTTCACTAAAGCATTAACAAGCTTAACTTCATTCAGGCTTTTATCACTCAGTCGGTAAAGCTCTAACAAAACAACGCTCGGGCGATCCGCAAGTTCCTCGAGCTTACCTAAACCATAGGACCATGCTAAATACTTCAACAATACTGATTTGCCTGAGCCTGGCTCACCAATAACCATTAGGCGGCGATGAGCGGCAATAGCTTGATAAGCGTCAATTCGCTCCTGCTTAGCGACATCGTCAGTGTTAGATTCAAGTTCCTCTTCCGATACCTTTAACGGTACATAAACATCCGTCATCTTTAAGGGATCTCGGTTCTTTAGAAACGGCATCGGCAGTTGTTCATAGTTTTGAACAAGCGCAGCTCGATACTTCCGTAAAGCTATATTCCGAAATAGCCAGGTACCTGAGAGCTTGCCATAAAACCAATCATTTATTGCCTTTACATGCACATTGATCCAGCTTTGCAAAATAGTCACGTAAGCGAGCATTGCCATCGAGGCTAAACCAAATAGCCAACCGATATTTGGGACAAATTCTTCCCAAGGCATAGGCTGTTGTGCTTGCTTTTGTTCAATGTACTCCTGTTCGTATAGCTCGATTAATTCCTCATAAGTTAATCCAGCGGCCTGCGCTTTATCAAAGTACAACTCTTTGATACTGGGATGATCCAATGGAGCATTTCGAATTTCAATATGTCGTGCTACATCTTCACGAATTTCCTCAGTCAGTATCTCGCGAGCAGTGGGGTTTGAGGTTTGTGAATAACTAGGCAGATAAGAACCGATGGTTACCGACAATGCAAGTGCTAGCGCAAAAAGTCCTGATAGCTTACACTGTGCTAACTTTCGATAACTATGGTTCATCACTTATAAATTCTGCTGTATCTATCAGGTATCCATTGCCATCAATTATGGCAGCCTCATTTGAGGAATAGCTATAGAAATAGCTAAGAAAAGTAGTATTTTGCTCAAATGCAGAGTGTGCCTTGGTTAAGAGCATCCAATTTAAATCACCCTTTACAAAAAAGTCGCATTTTTCACGTATCTACGCGCTGATCCAATATCGCAGGCCTGCGCCACTCTAAATTTGAATTTGCATAAAACTTCTTAGCTCAGAAAGATTATTGCATTGGTAGCAAGCAGTGCCATGGATGAAATGAGAATCTAGCTATCGATTGGTGACGTTAGTCGAGTAAAGATACGGCTAAATGAGTAAATGAAAATGCGTCGATTTTTACCAGAACGTACAGTAGCAATCAATCAAGCACTCGAAATGCCGACCCAGGAGAAATCGTGAGCAGTTGTTCAGTTTGCTGGCTAGTGGAACAATCAAGTCTACCTAGGACGGCTTGTTAACAACCTTTGGACTTCCAGAACAGAAATTTGAAGATTTAGTTGATCGTATTCGTATGGAAGAAAAGCTATTTAGAGAATGAATGCGTGAGCACGGGCAACCAGACACCGATATTACAGCCATTCTATTTATAGCTGATTGATGAATTAGCTAGTAAAAAAGGACTTAAACACTCAGACTAGCTAAATATCTTACAAGCCAAGATACTTAGCGATGCATCATTAAACTTTAGTGTCACTGTCCCTTTCAGATCTACCAAGCCTAAACAGCTAAAATATGGTTTCTACAGGAAACAGAAAACCTGGTAAAACGGTTTCTCCTGAAAGTGTTTTTGGATTATCCAAGTGTTCCACAGCCTGATTGGGACGATAGATTTCGATCCAGCCAGATTTCGGAACAATTAGCCAGCCCAACCTAACACCGTTGGTAATATACTCTTGCATTTTGCTCTGCAAAACGCTAACTGAATCCGACTCAGACGCTAGCTCTAAGACAAAATCAGGACAAATGGGTGCAAATCCCCGGCGCTGTTCTGGTGTCAGAGCTTCCCATCTGGCTTTAGCTATCCAGGCAGTATCAGGCGAACGAATGGCTCCATTAGGAAGCTGAAATCCTGAGGAAGAATCAAAGACCTTTCCCAGTCCGGTCTTTCGATTCCAAAAGACGATATCAGCGCTGGCTTCCGCATTGCGGCTACCGCCTTCGCTACCGGTGGGTGACATAATGATGATATTTCCCTGAGCCGTTCGCTCCATACGTAGCTCCGGGTTAGCCCAAGACAGCTGCTGAAACTGCTCAGAACTTACCTTAAGCTGTTCGGGTAGGTTGATAGCTGGTGAGGTTATCATAGCGTCTACGGGCTTTGCTAATCTTGCTCAAAGATAGCAACCATCTCAGAATAGCGACAAGATGGCTACAGAATCTGAGACAAGAACTTCTGGGAGCGCTCTTCTTTAGGGTTGTTAAAGAACTCATCGGGCGTATTCTCTTCAACCAGCACACCGCCATCCATCAGCACCACCCGGTCAGCTACCTCACGGGCAAAGCCTACTTCGTGGGTCACACATACCATCGTCATACCCGAGTCAGCCAGACCCCGCATAACGTCTAGCACCTCACGCACCATTTCAGGGTCAAGCGCTGATGTCGGCTCGTCAAAGAGCATGATTTTGGGTTGCATCGCCAGGGAGCGTGCAATCGCTACCCGCTGCTGCTGACCGCCAGACAGCTGTCCTGGAAACTTGTCTGCCTGTTCTGCAATGCCTACTCGCTCTAGCAGCTGCATGGCCGTTGCTTCAGCTTCGCGTTTCTTTTGCTTACGAACCCAGATAGGAGCCAGGGTGACGTTTTGCAAAACCGTTAGATGGGGAAACAGATTAAACTGCTGAAATACCATGCCCACTTCCCGACGAATTTCTTCGATATTTTTCAGGTCGTAGGAAATCTCAATATCATCAATGACGATGCTGCCCTTCTGATAGGGTTCTAGGGCATTAAATGTACGGATAAAGGTGGACTTACCTGAACCGGAGGGGCCCATCACCACGACCACTTCGCCCTTATACACGTTAAGGCTGACGCCTTTGAGTACGTTGAAGCCGTTGTCGTACCACTTCTCTACATCGGTGGCCACAATCACCGCTTCACGATCAACAGTACTGCCGTTGGAATGATTGGTCATGGACATATTTGCGTGAGTCATGGCTATGGTTTTTAAATGGTGGGGCAAACCCCAGAACTATTTTGGCATTTGCACCCCGCGTCGTTGATATAGCTGACACGGGATTTAATATCGCGGTTAGCGCTCGGTATTTAGCGCTCGCTCAATCCGGCGGCTGCCGAGGGACATGGCGTAGCAGAAGAACCAGTAGAGCACAGCAATAAAGAGATACACTTCGGCGTAGTCTCCCAGGTATTTGGGGTTCGCTAGAATGCTGTTGCTAATACCCAGCAGCTCGACTAGACCCACAATGCCTAATAGCGTCGTGTCCTGAAATAGACTAATAAACTGACCGACAATGGCAGGAATAGCGATTTTGAGCGCCTGGGGCAGCACAATTAGAGAAAGCGTCAGTGGGTTGTTGAGCCCCAGCGATGCGGCTGCTTCGCTCTGACCGCGTGGAATTGCTTGGAGACCGGCCCGTACGTTTTCTGCCAGGTAGGCGGAGCTAAACAGCGTTAGACCCACGATGGCCCGCACAATATTGTCCGGTCGCACCCCTTCGGGTAAGAACAGCGGAATCATCACCTGTCCCATAAACAAAATGGAAATCAGGGGCACGCCGCGAATTAGCTCAATGTAGGCAATGGACAAACCTTTGATGATGGGTAGCTTACTCCGACGACCCAGAGCCATGATCACCCCGATGGGAAAACAAAGGGCAATACCTGTAATCGCTAGGAATAGCGTTAGGGTCAGTCCACCCCAGTTGTTGGTGCCAATGGGCTCAAGGCCAAAGAATCCGCTGATGGCATTGGGTATCGCAGTCAGAGCCAAACAGCTAAGACCAAAGATTGAGGCAGTGACTACAAATGTTGTCAGCGTTTTGCGCTCTGCCAGGATGGGTACCAGCAGTGACACAAAAGCAATGTAGGTGATTAGGGTAATAATCTTGAGGGGCAGCGGAATATTTAAGAACCCGTAGACGGGTAAAAATAGGACTAAGCTGCCTGCAAACCACAATACCCGCATCACCCAAATACCAGCCGTGTTGCCGCTAATGGCATCAAGGACAGACGCGTTGGCCAGCAGTCTGAGGAGGGTGGATGTGAGCCAAATGCTGATGGCGACAGCCGCCACTAGATAAATTAGGCTGTTGCGAATGTCTCCCCCGGCTAAAACCAGTAGGGAAATGGAATATACCAGAAACCAGCCTGCTGCTAGAAACTGACTGAGACTCAGTTTGCGCTGTCCTAGGGTTTTACCTACCCAGGCACAGACTAGGGTCAAAACAACCAGCCCAATCAGTGTCAGTGCCACCGGACGTGTTAGCGGCAAGATGATAAACCCGGCACAGATCGCAGCGACGCCAATCAGTACGTTGCGGCCAAGCAGCTTACCCTGATTGCGCACCAGCAGTCCCCAGGTGATACCAGCCATGGCCACGTTGATGCCCAGCATTACCCAGATCCGAGAATACAGCTCCGATGGATAGAGACCTGACATAAACAGGGCCAGGTTATTGGGAACAACGGCCCACTCGGCGATGCGAAAAATCCAGTTAAAAATACCCCACACTGCCAGCAGCATGATGCTCACCAAAATGATGGTCAGCAGCGCGTTGTACCAGGTATTAAACAGATGTTTTCGTAGCCACGTACCGGGGCCTGGCTGGTCGAGCGGCGGTCGGCTTTCTTCTGGCGTTACTAGAGGTGAATTGGGTGAAGTTGTGGTCATCGCCTCTACCGCTCCTTAAATTGCACAGCACTGTTGAGTTGGTTCATGTTCACTGAGATCAGAAGGTTGATGATGAGATACGTCGCCATCATTAATAAAAAGACTTCCACAGGCCGGCCGGTCTGGTTAAAGGTAGTATTGGCGACGGAATACAGGTCTGGATAGCCAATGGCCAGGGCCAAACTGGAGTTTTTGGCCAGGTTGGCAAATTCGCTATTGAGCGGTGGGATGATCACTCGTAGCGCCTGGGGAAAGACCACCATGCGCATGGATAGCCCCGACGATAGCCCCAAAGATCGGGCGGCTTCCCACTGCCCTTGGGAGACCGATTGAATGCCCGCGCGGACAATCTCAGCGATGAAGGCCCCCGTGTAGAATGTCAGACCCGTAACGATGGCTGAATATTCTAGGGAGAGCCTTAGACCGCCAGTGACGCCGCCAGTAAAGTTGCCTTCATCGTTTACGACGGCCACAGGCGTATCCCAGCCAAAGGCAAATAGAACGATGAGCAGCCCGAGCAAAATGACAAGCGCGATCGCAATCAGCTGATTTTTACCAGACTGCCCCTGCTCGACAATTGCATCAGTTCGCCACCGGGCCAGCAAAACCAGGGGAATAATTAGCGCCAGCAAAACAATGACCCACAGCCCTTGGGCGCTAGACATCAGCGATGGAAATGCTCCTTTAAAGTGAATCCCTCTGCCAGCCGCCCAGTTAAATAACAAGAAAAACTCGGCGACGACGACGACCGGTATCATCAGCAGGCTAAAGCCGTACCCCAGCAGTGAACCAATGCCCCCGCGATAGTCTCCTCTGCGGACAGCTCTTAAAGAACGAACAAGCAGACCAATCAACAGCAGCGACACCGCCAAAAGAATCAGTCCAGTCCAGGTAGCTGGCGTAAATGAAGGTCCAGGGGTGTAGATTCCTTTCTTATTGACAATAAACCAGCTCAGATTGGCATTGGGAAACACGAAGGGCGTTCTTGGAGCTGGAAAACTAAAGAAAACAGCCAGATACCAAAAGAATAGCTGTAGCAGCAGTGGCACATTGCGCACAAGACCCACATAGGCCCGGCTAATCTTATACAGCAGCCAGTTGTCCGAATAGCTGGCCACTCCGGCTGTAATCCCTACGGTCGTTGCCAAAATCACCCCGACAATCATCACCCGAAGGGAATTGATAATCCCCACCTGGATAACTTTGCCGTAGGTATCCTGGGCCTGATAGTCCAGGAGGCTTTCCCCGATGCCAAAACCAGCTGGATTTTTAAGAAATCCAAAACCAAATTGAATTCCCCGACCCAGCATGTTGTCGTTGAGAGTAGCCGAGAAATGCCACAGCAAGTCCACTACAAACAACACGATCAACGCCTGGAAAGCAATCTTCCAAAAGCGTTCGTCCCGGAGCAGAGACTGAATACCTGATATCGGACTGTTACTTCGACTGGCCATAATGAACAGATAGCGGCGGCGATAATATAGCTTTTGTCAGGTTAGTCAAGATAATGGATATCTCTGAAAGCCTCTGATGGCAGCGGCTAACCCGATCAGCAACAGACGAATATGCCTCCGTCTATTGCGGTCCCAGAAACCACGATTGTGCTCAATCATCATATAAATTGAGACAATAAGAGATTCCAGCTTTTTTACCCTGAGCGATTGGATCTGTTAGTAAACGTAATGTAATTTCCTACGTCTGACAGTGTGATGGGCTACCGTGACGCCAAGTCATAACGCCAGTACCACCATGCGATCGGTATGGATTGGTGAGGCCAGGTAAAAGCACCCAGTAAAAAGGGGCCATAACTGGCCCCTTCAACAATTAGCAATTACTCATTCAAGATGGCTCGATCGGTAGCTGCTGCACAGTCAAAACCATCTCGAAAATTAGCAATGCAAACATTAAACAACGTTGGCCACCCGCAGCTCTAACGGAAAGGAGGTGCGTATAGCAGACCACCGTCAGTCCATAGAGCATTTTGACCGCGGTCCAGCTCAAACTGAGAGTCTGCACCCAGGTTGCGTTCAAAGATTTCGCCGTAGTTACCTACATGTTTGACAGCCCGCAGCATAAAGTCGTTAGGTAGACCCATGTCAGTACCTAAGGTACCCTCAGCACCGACAAAGCGTAGAACGTTAGGATCTTCGCTACCAGTGGCGGCCTCAATAGTGTCAGCCGTTAGACCAAATTCTTCAGCCTGAATTAGACCAAAGGTAACCCACTTAACGGTGTCAAACCAGGCTGAATCGTTATTGATAGTCACCGGACCCAGCGGCTCTTTGGACATGGTGACATCCAGTAGAATATGAGCTTCGGGCTCGCTCAGGGTGCTGCGCCGAGCAATCAGCTGAGACTTATCTGAGGTAAAGCCGTCGCAGCGTCCTTCGTCGTAGGCCGCATAGCCCGCATCGGCATCCTGGAAGACGACCGGTTCAAAACTCACACCCCGCTGACGGAACTGGTCGGTCAGGTTAAGCTCGGTGGTGGTACCGGTCTCAACACAGATGGATAGACCTTCCATGTCTTCAAGCGTAGTTACACCGCTATCTTCACGAACCATCATTCCCTGACCGTCGTAAAACGTGGTGGGAGCAAACTCCATACCGACTGAAGTATCGCGGCTGGTTGTCCAGGTGGTGTTACGTGAGAGCATATCTACCTCGCCACCTTTAAGCGCTTCGAAACGCTCGGTGGAGTCAAGGTTACGGTACTCAACTGCATCAGGATCGTCAAACAGTGCAGCGGCCACAGCCCGGCAAATATCTACGTCTAAACCCGAATAGGTGCCGCTTTCATCAACAAAGCTAAATCCAGGAATGCCTCCATCTACGCCGCAGTTAAGCGTGCCGCGACTAAGAACAGTATCTAGACGACTGCCACCGCTGACAGCGCCAGCTACCGTATCAGCCGCATCACCGGCTGCATCAGTCGCTGTGTCAACCGCATCTTGAGCACCACCGCATGCCGCTAACGGTAGGGCAACAGCGAGCGCCGCTGCCGAAATTCGCCATTTTGCCATAATTACCTCACACACTTTATTGAGACGGATTAATTCAGCTGTTCTAGACAGCTTAAAAATTCAGTTGGAACGGTATCTCAAAACTGCACCCCAGGACCATAGCCTTAGAATGCAGCTATGTATCCAGGCTGGAATTTTAAGCATTCTAAGACGATATGTTATCGCCTACCAGGAATTAATACGTATAATACGCGGCAGTTAGGACAAGAATATGGGTCCCGTAGCGGCTGATTTTACTGAGATAGCAAGGCTTTGTATTGCAGATCACTATTTTTTGAATTTGAGTAAATTTTAAGACTTGTCTAAGTCAGATTTTGAATTTGGGACTACTGTCTATAGCAACCATAGGGCTGTGACCAGCTACCGGATGATGCGATCGCTGATTCTAAGACTGGACCGATCTGTTGCCCATGACTATGGGGCGGTCTCTCACAGCTGATGCCACCCTGAGGATCGGTAGCTACTTGCTTTGGGCCATATCTCGAATCAGCGGTAGCTTGGAGCGAACATAGCGGCTGACCTGGGTCAGTTCTACATTGCTAAGGGATGACTGATGACACAGCTGCTCTACCAACCAGTTGGCCAGCCCCTGATCGTCTAGGCTGAGGATATGGTTGCTATGGGCAGCTTCAATCACGGACCACAATTGACGAAGCAGAAAGGGAGACATGTTTTTTAATGTTTTTTTAACATTCTCACGTTCATTATCACCACTACATGCCTGAAGTAGATGTTTATTTTTGACAAGTTTTCTCACAGACGTGGCGACTCGACTCAGAATAGGTCGCTGTCATGAGGCTGCTGTGCATTAGCAATGGGCATGGTGAGGATCTGATCGCGATCAAAGTTTTGCAGGCTCTGCAGAGGTTAAGACCCCAGCTGCCGATGGCGGCTCTGCCGATCGTGGGAGAGGGGCGACAGTATCAAAAACTGGGTATTGAGATTATTGGGCCGACCAAGCAAATGCCCTCAGGTGGCTTTATCTATATGGACAGTCACCAGCTGGCGCGAGATCTGCGTGGAGGGCTGCTGCAGCTGACGGTGGCGCAGCTACGGGCGATGGGGCAGTGGCTACGCACGGATGATGTGGTGCTGGCCGTAGGTGACATTGTGCCGCTGCTGTTTGGCTGGCTCAGTCGGCGCGCGTATGGGTTTGTGGGGACGGCTAAATCTGAATACTATGTGAGAAATGAGCAGGGCCAGTGTTTGGAGGTTTCGACACCGCTGGACGTGTTGGATTTTCAGCGGACCTGTGTGTATATGCCGTGGGAGCGCTGGCTGATGAAACGCAGTACCTGTGTCTTTCCTCGTGATGGGATTACTACTCGACGCCTGCAGCATTGGGGGGTGGATGCCTATGATGCGGGTAATCCGATGATGGATGGATTTTCGGTGTCGGCTAGTCAGCCGCCGCTGGATAAAGATCCGCTAACGATATTGTTGTTACCTGGATCGCGGGTACCGGAAGCCTATGAAAACTGGCGGCGACTGCTAGCGGCGGCTAACAATGTTGTTGACCAAAGCGTACGGCCATCGATGACGTTTTTAACGGCGGCGGCACCGAGTCTGGATCTCTCAACGCTGACGGCTGAGCTGCTGGCCCACGGCTGGCAGGCTGACGCGCAGGGATACAGCAAAGCCGGACACCGTTTGCAGCTCGATCAGGGGGCATTTATGATGTACGCGCATCAAGCAGCGGTTGCGATCGCAACTGCCGGTACCGCCACCGAACAGTTTGTCGGTCTTGGTAAACCCGTACTTACGCTACCGGGTAACGGACCCCAGTTTACCCACAGCTTTGCCCAGGCCCAGGCTCGTCACCTGGGGCCGTCGATTACCCTAGTGCCCCAACCCGATGAGCTAGCCCAGGCGCTAAACCAGCTGCTCAATGACCCAGAGCGGCAGGCGGTTATCTATGCCAACGGTCTGCATCGCATGGGACCGCCAGGAGCCGGACAGCGCATTGCTAAAATTTTGACCAAAACCCTGCTGGCCCTCTGAAGTTAACTTCTCACTGGCTAGCTGAGCGCCGCCGAAGCTAAGCAATTACCGCCGTCGCGGTTTCCTGGGCTTTGAGATACTCCGTATTCACCCCCGACGCACGGGTTAAAGCAATCTTGCCAGTGCGGGCAATCTCACGAATGCCAAATCGATCGAGCACCTGAACAATGGCAACCATTTTACCGGGATCGCCCACCACCTCAAGCGTCAGAGAATCATCGGACACATCCACCACTCGGGCGCGAAAGATCTGAGCAAAATTAATGATTTCTGAGCGGGTGCTGTTAGTGGCATTCACCTTAAGCAGCATCAGCTCACGCTCGACACAGGGTTTTTCCGGCAGGTCGTTGACCTTGAGCACGTTGATTAGCTTGTAGAGCTGTTTGGTGAGCTGTTCTATGACTCTGTCGTCGCCCGGAACAACCATGGTAATACGAGAGACTCCCTGCTGATCGGCGGGACCGACAGCCAGGCTCTCAAAGTTGAATCCGCGACGGGCAAACAGTCCGGCAATCCGAGATAGAACGCCTGCTTCGTCTTCGACCAAAACAGAAAGGGTGTGTTTCATAGGAGGAACAGTAGGGACGGCCCATTATTTTATGTCAGAACCATAGCTTGTGATCGAAGCATCCTGAAACTGAAATCTGTTAGCGAAATTTTATACAAGCGAGCAGTTATACAGACTGTGCCAGCCGTTCATCAACTCCTATTGGGAACACAGAGATATGGGCAAACACATCCTGTTAATCGGAGTCAGTACCGATAACGTGGCACCAAACCCTATAGACAGTTCTCCTGCGATCGCAAATATTACTGCCCTAAAACAAGCGCTGCTCGCTGATGTCGAGGGATTACGAGACGATCACGTCGTCACACTGGTTAATCCCAATCTGCGACAGATGCGTCATGCCATTGCGCTGATGACCTATCGGTGTCGTCACGGGGATCTATGTTTGATTTACTACGCCGGTTGCGGAGTTATTGACCCCCACAGCGGCCGCTTTTATCTGACCGCTAACGATACTCAGCTAGATGCCATTCCTGCTACTGCCGTCTCCAGCGACTATATTCGCCAGGCCCTGCCGTCGCTACAGCCAGGGCTAAATCGGGTGATGATCTTAGACTGCATGTGGGGGTCGCTTTCGCCTCAGCAGGGTATGCCCCGGTCGCTTGAGCCGGGGCTGCCGACCAAACGTCTGGCCGACTGCAGCTGTGCTCTGTTTACCGCGGTCGGCAGCAACGACCACCCCTGGTCCATTACCGAGCGGGGACTGTCCCTATATACCCAGCATCTAATCGAGGGCATATCCACCGGTCTAGCCGATGTTGATGCGGATGGCGCTATTTCTGCCGATGATCTGCAAGCCTATATGGCCCAAGCCCTGGGCGCTACCGGTCTGGATATTTTTCCCATCGCGCTGGGGCCTGAAGATCGCGATGGCCAGGACAGTCGTTCGCCGCTGCTGACGGTCAGACCCTATTCCCCTGAGCGAGAGTATCGTCGCTGCGTGGAGGAATATGTGTCCCAGGGACATATTTCCCCGGTCAATCGTAATATTTTGGAATTTTTGCGCCACCAGCTAGGGATTACCCTACATCAAAGCCAGACAATCGAGGCCGATGTGATGACACCCTATGCCACCTATCAAGGCAGCTGCGATCGCTATCGTCAGGCGTTTGTCGCGGCCTTAGCCCTAGAAAATCCGTTGGGAAAGCCCTTAAAAAAGTGGCTCAAACATCTCCAAGGAGAACTTTCTCTTAGCTATGAAGATGTCTCTGTAATTGAATCTCAGGCGTCCCAGGCACCCTATTCTGCGCCCCTGCCCCAGCTGCCCTCGGTGGTTCCCCCCAAGCTGCCAGCCTACCGCAACGGCAGCTCAAACCATTCCCTAGGATAGCGGTCGTTAGGCAGATGACCGATTTAAATGACAGCTCGGGCATGCTACAGAAGCAAAATCAGCCATTTGCTATTGATGATTCTCAGATGATCCGGTAGCGTCTTTGGCATGATCGTCATTGGCTTCTGCTGAGCCACTCTGTTTTGCCTATGCAGTCGGCCCCCTCTTACGCTAAGTCTCCCTGGCTTCAAAAACTATTTTCAGCGCTAAACCTGCGCACAGAAGACGGACATCGAACCCTGCTGCTGTTTGTGTTCTATACCCTCATGTCCGTTGGCATCATGTGGCTTGAGGTGAGTTCGGCAGCTCTATTTTTGGAACAGTATGGAGCTAACTGGCTGCCTTTGGTCTATCTGTTTACCGCTTTTGTGGGGGGCAGCCTGGGCAGTATCTATTCGTGGCTGCAGCGTCTGCTGCCATTACGTCAGGTGATTGTACTCATCGCTCTGATGATGACCCTGCCGATTGTTCTATTTCGTATCGGACTGGGAGTGGCGGCCTGGGCCCCGCTGACGATCTTTGCCATGCGGCTGTGGATGGAGGCGATTACTAATCTAAATGAGCTTAATCTGTCCGTGCTGGCCAACCAGCTATTTAATATTCGTGAGATTAAACGCACATTTCCTCTGATTAGCAGCGGTAACCTGGTGGCCGACATTTTGAGCGGGTTTACGCTGTTTGCTGTCTTAGGATTTTTAGATGTTAAAAACGTGATTTATCTCGTTTTGGGCATCATGCTGGTGGCGACCGCGGTGCTGTTTTACATCAGTAGTACCTACGAGCATGCGTTTCCTGACTCTAAGCGACGTACGGTTGAGGTTTCCAACGCTAACTTTTCGGCCAGACGGCTGCGTAAGCTGATTCGGCGCTATGTGCTGCTGCTGATCGGCTTTTTTGTCATTGCTCAGATGCTGTTGTACCTGGTGGAATATCAGTATCTCTATCAGCTGACTATTCAGGAATTTAGCGTTGATACAATGGCTAAATTCTTGGGGATTTTTACCGGGGTGCTGGGGTTGACCGAGCTTGTCACCCAGCTGTTTACCTCTAGCCGTTTGATTGAGCGACTGGGACTGTTTATCACCGCTGGAATTTTGCCCGCGATGATGGCTGTTGTTACCTGTCTGTGTCTGTTGTTTAGTCTGCCGATGCTGGCAGGGGCCGCAGGCTTGTTTGTTGGTTTAGTTCTTCTCAAATTTGTAGATGAATGGCTACGCTACACCATTGTGGCCAGCAGTCGTCCGGTGCTGTTTCAGCCGGTGCCAGCTCGACGGCGAGCGCGGGTACAGTCTTTGGTTGGGGTATCAGAATCGTTGGCCATCGGTCTGGTGGGGGTAGGGATTTTGCTGGTGGTGGCGCTGTCTGAGCGGCTGGGGCTACCGAGTGCCCGCATCTTTTTGGTGATTACTCTGGGGCTGTCGCTACTGTGGCTGGGCAGTATATTCTTGCTGCGATCGCAATATCTCAATTTGCTGGTGCTCACCGCTGAGCGCGGGCTGCTGAGCTTTTCCGATGCTAGCTTGCGGGTGCTAAAACAGGCCATTATCGAAGCCTTGGACAAACCCGGTGCCGAGGCCGACAAACGCTCGCTAGTTGAGCTACTGACCCAGATCGAACCGCGTAGCGTCAGTGAAGTCCTCGCGCCGATGTTAAGCGAGCTGTCGCCAGGATTACAAAAACAAAGTTTAGAGACCATGCTGGTGTATCCGGACCCTATCTTTACGGGCTATGTGGATGCCCTGATTTCTCCGTCTCAGGAACCGGCGATTCTGGCTCTGGCCGTCCGCTATGTCTGGCTGACCCAGACCGATGCTGACATTAACCAGCTCAAGCCCTATCTCAAACCCAGCGTTGACCCCGTGGTGCGTGGTACTGCCGCTTCCATGATGCTCAAACGGTGCAGCTCATCAGAGCGGGCCAGAGCCACTTATATTTTGCAGCAGATGCTAGTGCACAAAGAGGAGCGCGAGCGAGTGATGGGCTGTCGTGCCCTGGGTGAGGCCGAGTATATGCAGGGGCTGCGGCTTCATGTTCCCAATCTGTTAAATGATGATTCGCTGCGGGTGCGGTGCTCCATGTTAGAAGCGATCGCCGCCACACGATTAACAGAACGCTATCCGTCGCTGCTGCAGGCGCTGAGCTATAAGTCCACCCGAGAAGCGGCGATGCAAGCCCTGGTGGACCTGGGAGACGATGCCCTGCCGATGCTGACAGAGCTGGCCAACAACAAATATCAGCCCGATACGCTACGACATCAGGCCTGGAACGTGGTGGGCCGTATTGGTACCCTACGAGCGTTAAACCTGCTGGCGTCTAATTTAATGACATCCTGGGGCGAGCCGCGCCGCTGGATTTTGCGGATTCTAGTCAAGCTTTCAGACGAACAGACCATTCGTCGGGCGGCCGATATTGAGATTGCCCTCGACCAGCTGGGCCGCCAGGGTGTGGAAACTCTCCTTAACCAGGAGCTGCAGTTTGTTGGGCAGCTCTACAGCGGTCTGGTGGACTGCTCGGCTGATAAAGCCCCTGGAGCAACCTTTGACTGGTTCCGACGGGCTCTGCATGATATGAAGACCGATGCCCTTGAGCGGATGCTGTTGCTGATGCGGTTTCTCTATCCGTCCTCGACGATTCAAGCTGCGGAGCTGAGTCTGGATGGCTCGCCTTCTAGTCAGGCCAGGGGGTTGGAAATTCTGGATAATACTTTAGATATTCCGGCTAAACGAGCGATCTTGACACTGTTTGAGCGTTCTGATGAGAGAGAAACTCTGATGGCGCTGAGCCCCATTGTGACCTACCAGCCCCTAAGCCCCCAAGAACGTCTGCGCAATCTGATTGAACTCAGACATTTTTTATCAGACTGGGCGCTGGCCTGCTGTTTTCATGTGGCCCGCACCCAGCGCTGGCCCATTAACACTGAACATGTGATGGCATCTTTGCGGCATCCGGTGGGGTTCGTCCGAGAGGCGGTTTTGAGCTATCTAGATATGGCGGCGTCTCCTCCGGTATTAGCCGATCTGCTGCCAAAGCTGGCAAAGGATCGAGATCCGCTGGTGGCTGCCCAGGCGCAGAAAATGTTGGATAGGCAGGCTACTGTCGCCCGTTGACATTTCATATTGCATCTGCTCCACCACGGGGGTACACTCCTTAACCAGGCCGGCATCGCGGCTTCACCACCCATTAGACCCACTATGCTCACCAGCGTTGATCGCTTATTGTTCGTACGTGCTGTCCCGATCTTTACGGAGCTGCGGGATGACTTTTTGGTGCGTCTAGCTTCGATTATGGACGAGCTTTCGTTTCCGGCCAATCATCGTATTTTTAGAGAAGGTGAGGAGGGTCGCTCGCTGTATATTGTGGTGTCAGGTCAGGTGCGGGTACATTTGCGATCGCAGGAGCTAACAACCCTATCAAAAGGCACCTGCTTTGGAGAGATGTCACTGTTTGATGCCGAACCGCGCTCGGCTTCAGTCACCACCACCAGCGCCTGTGACTGTCTGGTGCTAACTCAGCAGCAGCTCTATGAGGCGATTGATGAAACCCCAGGCATTGCCGTCAATATTATTAAACTGTTGTCTCGTCGGATTCGCGAGATTAATCGAGACCGCAACCGACAGCAGTCTGCTAATCAACCCACAAAACTCTCACCGATGCTCCAGAGCGCTCTGCAGGAGGTGACTCCCAGCAGCATTACGCTCAACCAGGATGCTGATGAATCGGCTCCTGCGCCAAAGGTTCGCCGGTCTCCTAAGACCAGCAAGACCCGCTATGAAAGTCCATGGCCCTATTAGAAAGACGCAGGAGGGAACCGTTCTAGATGATGAATCAAAAAAATGGCAAGTGGCTTAAGCTAGCGGGAATTGCGATCGCAACTGTCCTAGTCGTCTTATTGATTCAACGCTACGGCATTAGTCAGCTACAAGCAAACGTCGAAACTTTAGGCGTTTGGGCTCCGCTTGCTCTATTTTTTCTGCGGTTTACCAGTGTGGTGATTCCGGCCCTGCCCGGTACGGCCTACTCTGTTCTGGCGGGAGGTCTTCTCGGATTCTCCCAAGGACTGGCTGTGATTTGTCTTGCCGATCTGTGCTCCTGTAGTTTGAGCTTCTTTCTCTCGCGGCGGTTTGGTCGTAGCTTTGTCCAACGTTTAATTGGTGAACGATTTATTAGCCGAGTCGACAAGCTAAGTCAAAAGCATCTAGAGCGTAACTTTTTCCTCATGACCGCTTTTCTGATGACCGGCTTTTTTGATTTTGTTGCCTACGGGGTTGGGCTTACCCAAGCATCCTGGCTTAAATTTATTCCAGCTTTGGTCCTCAGCGTGGCTATTTCAAATCCTCCCGTTGTCGCGTTGGGGGCAGGTCTATTGGCTAAAGGCAAACTACTGCTGGTCTTTGCACTGCTGGGCGTTTTTGCACTGGCCTTACTCACCGGCTTCCTCCAGCGGAAACAGCCCATTACCTAGTCTGCAGGGTGAGAAAACAGTCCTGCAGGGCAGGCACAGAACCTATCCCCGCAGAAAGAGAGAGAAATCTACTAACCGACTGACAGAGCCTGACGACTCCACTGGTGTCGCATCTGACGACTAAGATCGGCCTGCTGCGGCGGCGATCCCGCCAGCAATACCGTGACCTTACCCGTTTGCACAGTGCCCCAGTTAACTAAGACAACGCCTGTTTTGGTGGTTGGGTCAAATTCTAGACTCTCCAGATTTAATTCCGAAAGACTGCGACAGTCTGTTTGTAAGGTCTCACTACACCAGCTAGGAACCTCTAATCGCTTAGCAAGCTCTGTCGGATAGGATGAACCGTTATAGCGTGGGTTACACTCAATCGCTAAATAAAGAGGCTCTTCTGCAGACTCAACAACGGCTACGTCAAAACCAAACGTGCCTTTCATCCCATTTTCGAACATCCACTGGGCCATGGGTTCAACAACATGCCAGGGCTGATGCTGTGTGGGATAGCGATTGCCGCCATGAACACAGCCATCCAGGATCTGCTCAGAAATCAGTACCTGCTCTAATCCGTCATCAGTGACGCGATACTGAAGATTAAGAAACGCTGATGCCTGAATCTCTGCCTGAATTTGGAAAGGCTTGTCTTTTGGAAACTGTTCTGTTGCCTCTAACAGTTCTGCTGAGTTCTCGCAGCGTAGAATACCGACCCCATGGTCCGATACGGCTAGTTTTGCATAGCAAGGATATGAAAAAGCTTCCAGATTGCCAAGCTGGCTCCGGTTTTCAAAACATTCTGTCCGAGGAACGGGTACGTCTAGCTGGTGGGCTAGTTCTATAAAGTTGTTTTTAGAGTTCATGTATTGAACAACTTTATACCAGTCGCTATCTAGCTGCTTAAAGAGTTTTGCGCAGGATTTCTCTTGTTCAAAAGCATGACCAAAAAAGTAAACCGATATGTCTTCAGACGAATGCTGACCTAACTCTTCAAAGCCAACATTCCAGACAATATCGTGACTGTGCTCTAAACCGATGCGGGCGTAGTGCGATCGCAACGCTGGCCAGTCGGCAGCGAGTTCGGGATGGAGCTGCACTCTATCGTCTGGATAGCTTAACCCCAATGCCCGTCCTGAAAAAAGATGAACTCCCTTGTTACTATCCAAGGTGCTCATCATAATGTCATGGTTAAAGATCTTCATTTTTAAAATTCTCAGAGCAACAATGAACCAAAACAGTAGCTAAAAGACAGTAATGACTGTTCGCTGGATACATCTATCAGGTGCGTCCTACAAGCAGACTAACCAAGAACACCGATCTCCAATATCGCAACAGCATGAACGACGCCGCACCTCCAGTGCAACTGCGAAATATTAAATTAATTGGAACTTTACTGTTTTGGTATAAGATTCTAGGCTGTTTTCTTTGTGGGAAAACGTAAGGCCGTTAGCTATCCTCTTCGAGAAAAGCAGTACAACAGAATGATAACGACTATCTGCTCTGCCAAAATCATTCCAAAGAATTAAATAGTATCAAACAATGTCCTGCTTCCATGACATTTGCGGCAGGACTGTAAAGCGATACTCAATTTTATTGGTAGTCTTGACCTAGGCCGGTTTTCTTGCTGCTAAACAACAGACGGACATTTCACCGACATTTGCACACTTAACCCTGCTTTTGTTAGCAGGTGGAGCAAATCTTCCACAGAAAAACGGCTGATCTCACCATTAACCAAGTTCTGCATACGAGGAGACGATTGACGAAAAGCATGGGCTGCTTCTTCTAATGTCCACTGTCGTTCCTGAATATACTGTCGCAGAGCGAGCATCAGCTCAGTTCTGATACGCAGGCTTTCCAGCTCAGCTATTTCCATATCCAGCATGGCATACTCCGCTACGGAAAAATCATTCAAACTTTTGTCTTGAAGCGAGTTCATGATTGTTACTAGGTATGCTGACGTCAGCTACTACATTATGGGATACTTCTGTAACGACAGTAACCAAATCATAGATACATTTAATCTTATCAAGATCTAGACGTATTTAATGAGAATAGTTTTCAGGTATTTTAATTTTTATTAAGCAATGGCGGACAACTTCTCTCTGATTATTCATGGCGGTGCTGGCGCATTGGAACAGATCAAACGTGAGGGAAATGAAGCCGAGTTTATGGCAAGCATCCGCGGTATTCTCGAAAGCGGACGTCAGATTTTATCTGCTAACGGTAGTGCCCTAGATGCAGTCGAGCACTGCGCTGCTTTGCTTGAAGACGATCCCCTTTATAATGCTGGTCGAGGTTCTGTCCTCAACGAATATGGTGAGGTCGAGATGGACGCCGCCATTATGGATGGCAAAACGTTTGAGGCTGGCTCTGTTGCGGGTGTTATATCCGTTAAAAATCCGACGGTACTGGCTCGACAGGTATTAGAAAAAAGCGAACATGTCATGCTCATTGGCAAAGGAGCCCGTGAGTTCGCTAAGTTTTGCGGTCTGCCCCGCATGGCCAATGATTATTTTGTGATTGATACCCGTGTGCGTCAGTGGCATGCAGCCAAGAAAGCAGGCGGCATGATGCTAGACCATGAAGCAGCTAAACCCATCCAAAAACTTGGCACCATTGGAGCCGTTGCTCAAGACTGTGCGGGAAATCTAGCAGCGGCTACGTCCACAGGGGGCATTGTTAACAAACGGTGGGGACGCGTTGGTGATAGTCCTATCGTTGGCGCTGGTGTATTTGCTGACAATGAGACCTGCGCTGTTTCGGCCACTGGCTATGGAGAGCAGTTTCAGCGAACCGTGCTGTGCAAAATGATTGCTGACTTTGTTTATTTTCAAAAAATGGATGCTCAAGGGGCTGCGATCGCAGGCATTGACTATCTGGTCAAAAAAGTACAGGGGCTAGGCGGCATCATCGTCATCGATAGCCAAGGCAACTGCGCCGCTGGTCACTCTACTTCCGGTATGATCTACGGCTGGATTGAACATGGCGGCGAGACCCTCTGTAAGCTAGCGTAAACGGCTGATTATCACTATATCGCGAGGTGCATACGCCAAAAGCGGTGTCTCAACAGTCAATCGGCTGTTGAGACGCCGTCTAGCCATTAGAGAGAAGACTCTACTAGACAAAATCGCCGTTAGATAAAGTATCAATATTGTTGATTAATACTTTGCCGCCCCCGGAGGTAGATAGATCCAAGAGTAGCCAACTACCCTGACGGGTCAGGAATGTGTTATCCACAAAACCGTCGTTGTTTGTATCTAGTGCGCCGAAACTAATTACCGCGCTAACCTCCAGGCGATCCAATCCTTGCTCAAAATCCGTAATGGTATCGGTTTTAGCATGCTTCTCTTGCTCAAGTACAAACACATCATTGCCAGTACCTCCTGTCAGTAGATCGCCTCCAGGACCAGCATTGATCGTATCGTTGCCAGCGCCACCATCGATGGTGTCCCCACCCCAGCTGCCTAGAATTAAGTCATCACCATCTCCACCGAAGATGGTGTCAGCGCCACGCCCCCCATCAATAATGTCAGCACCAGCCGACCCTTCCAAGGTATCGCCACCCTTTGTGCCCGACAGTTCCATACCGAGACTTGAGCTATCTTCAGCTGAACTATCTTCAACCGAAGTATCTCCATCAGAATTAGGATCCTGTTCAGTCGAAGAATCACTCTGAGAGTCTCCATCTTCGACAGTAGGGTCTGATTCTTCATCTGGCTCTACTGGCTCTACTGGCTCTACTGGCTCCTCTGATTCTGCATCAACTCGAATAAATTCAACGTAATCAAATGCAGCGCGCTCTCCCAGGTTTTTGACACCAAATAGTTCGAAGGTATCTCCTGTTTGTAAAGAAATAGCTTCGTGGGTCACCTTTTCAATCCGATTGAGATCCGAGAAGTAGGCTCGAGACGTCAGTTCGTCAAATTGAAAACTATACTCTTCTCCAGCAACCGTGACGGCAGCATCAGATTTTCCATCGCTTTCATCAAAGTAGACAACCTTGACCCGATATATTCCCTCTTCTCCATCAAAGACGCCTGAGGCTTTACCACTTCTGCCATTTTTACCTTGAAGAACAACTAGCTTTCCTGCAGAAACCCAGTCATTTTCTTGAGTTTTAGAACTATAGCCATCTAGAAACAGACTTTCAGCCTCAAATCTATACTTAAGCGGGGTTCCGGAGTCATTGGGCGACGGAGCTGAGTTGGTGTCTTCTGAGTCTGAACTATTGTTACCGGAACCGGAGCTTGGAGCATCTGGATTTGAACCTCCATCACCTTCAGAAGGATCTTCAGAGTCTGATACTTCGTCCACAGGTTCCTCCGAGTCTGAGTCAGATCCATCCGGGGCTGACTCGTCTACTGGGTTTTCAGTATCGGAATTCTCTTCAGAGTGCTCTTCATTATCTGACTCTTCTCCATCAGTATCGGTATCGGAACTGGGTTCTTCACCGGATTCATTATCGGTAGGATTCTCTGACTCTGGATCTTCTTCAGCCGGATTGCCTGGCTCTTCAGAATTTTCAGCCGGATCGTCTGAACCTGATTCGTTTTCCGTGGGCTCTTCGGAAGTAGGATTCTCTGGTTCTGTGTTTTCCTCGTTCGGTTCTGATTCGTCTGTTGGGTCCTCAGTATCCGGATTCTCTTCTGAATTTGGTTCTTCAGGCTCTTCAGTTGATTCATCTGAACCTGATTCGTCCTCCGTGGGTTCCTCGGCATCAGGATCTTCAGTGGGCTCTTCAGACGAGTCTGATTGCTCATCATCGGATTCATCAGCAGGATTGTCATCGATTGACTCATCTGAGTTTGAACCTTCCTCGCCAGACTCATTCGGGGAATCAGGGTTTTCAGCAGGGGGCTCTGAATCGGAAGGTTCTTCATGAGTCGGAGTCTCTGACTCTGTATCTTCTTCCTCACCCGGTTCTGATTCGTCTGTGGGATCGTCAGTGTCTGAATCCTCCTCAGTGTTTGGCTCCTGATCGTTAGGCTCTTCCTCTGCAGGTTCTTCAGACGTAGGATCTTCACTGGGCTCTTCATTTGAGTCTTCATTACTAGATTCATCATCTGGCGACTCAGACTCTTCAGCAGAATTCTCCGATTCCGTGCTTTCTCCATCTGACTCGTCTGCAGGTTCTTCTGTATCCGGATTTTCTGAACCAGACTCATCCTCCGCAGATTCCTCATCTGTAGGATCTTCACCAGGTTCTTCAGATGAGTCTGGTTCATTCTCCGTAGGCTCCTCAGACGTAGGCTCCTCAGACGAGTCTGGTTGTTCTTGCTCAGATTCATCATCAGGATTATCATCGATTGGCTCATCCGAGTTTGAACCTTCCTCGCCAGACTCATTCGGGGAATCAGGGTTTTCAGCAGGGGGCTCTGAATCGGAAGGTTCTTCATGAGTCGGAGTCTCTGACTCTGTATCTTCTTCCTCACCCGGTTCTGATTCGTCTGTGGGCTCGTCAGTGGCTGAATTCTCCTCAGTGTTTGGCTCCTGATCGTTAGGCTCTTCCTCCACAGGTTCTTCAGAAGTAGGAGCTCCACTGGACTCTTCATTTGAGCCTTCATCACTAGATTCATCATCTGGCGACTCAGACTCTTCAGCAGAATCCTCCGATTCCGTGTTTTCTCCATCTGACTCGTCTGCAGGTTCTTCTGTATCCGGATTTTCTGAGCCAGACTCACTCTCCGCAGATTCCTCATCTGTAGGATCTTCACCAGGTTCTTCTGTATCCGAATTTTCTGAGCCAGACTCACTCTCCGCAGATTCCTCATCTGTAGGATCTTCACCAGGTTCTTCAGATGGGTCTGGTTCATCCTCCGTTGGCTCCTCAGACGTAGGCTCCTCAGACGAGTCTGGTTGTTCTTGCTCAGATTCATCATCAGGATTATCATCGATTGGCTCCTCCGAGTTTGAACCTTCGTCGCTAGGCTCATTCGGAGAATCAGGGTTTTCAGTAGGGGACTCTGAATCGGAAGGGTCTTCATGAGTCGGGGTCTCTGACTCTGTATCTTCTTCCTCACCCGGTTCTGATTCGTCTGTGGGTTCTTCAGTGTCTGAATCCTCCTCAGTGTTTGGCTCCTGATCGCTAGGCTCTTCTGAAGTTGGCTCTTCCTCTACAGGTTCTTCAGACGTAGGATTTTCATTGGGCTCTTCATTTGAGTCTTCATCACTAGATTCATCATCTGGCGACTCAGACTCTTCAGCAGAATTCTCCGATTCCGTGTTTTCTCCATCTGATACGTCTGCAGGTTCTTCTGTATCCGGATTTTCTGAATCTGATTCGTCCTCCGCAGATTCCTCATCTGTAGGATCTTCACCAGATTCTTCAGATGAGTCTGGTTCATCCTCCGTCGGCTCCCCAGACGAGTCTGGTTGTTCTTGCTCAGATTCATCATCAGGATTGTCATCTATTGGCTCATCCGAGTTTGAATCTTCCTCGCCAGCCTCATCCGGGGAGTCATGATCCCCAGTGGGGTCTTCTGAATCGGGGTCTTCCGATAAGTCAGTCCCAATGAGATTTAGATAATTGTCAAATTGGCTGGGCTCTAACGTTCCAAGATAAGGCGCTTGATTAATCCACGCTTCGTTTTCAAAAGTAGCCATAAAGCTATACTTACGCATCTCACCTGTGAGACGGTCGCTGATATATTCTTCAATGACTACTCCATAGGTTCCATCTGGAAGAGTGTAATAACCATTTTGAATAAGATTACGCGCTTCTTTGAGTCCGTAGGTCAAACTCTCAGTGCCAAACGGTAGGGCGATACTTCCCAGGGAGTCAATTTTGGTTCCTACAATTGAGAGTGCGCTATCGGGAGAGTGATCGATAACGAAGTCACTGTTGGCTTTGTCAAGCTCAAATTCAAGCTGTCCTACTTGAATATCTTCATACTCTAGAACCTGATCTACCGTAGGATCAAACTTTAACCAGGCGTTCTTGTTGTTCTCAATCTGAGATTCAACAAACACATATCCCCACTCGACTAGCTGCTCTTTGCCAGCTATTTTCTTATCTAAAGCAATACCGTACTCAAAACCTTCGGCCTGAAGATTCTCAATCACAATATCTTCTGTATTTTGAGACAGATGTACGCCCTTATGATGTCTAGAAGAGCCAGAGTTCTCTGTCCCGAAAACACTAAAATCCTTTAGCGTGTAATGAGCCGTGTACTCTAGTTCAGTGCCTCTGACAACTTCCCAGGCCGTAAATCCGTCCAGCACGGTGCGCCCATCATGCCACTGTCGTTGAAAGCTCTTGACAATTCTCAACCCGTTACGTGAAGCGAGTACCTCGTTGTCTTTGAAGCCGTTAATGACAGGGATATTAGGGCTGACCTCGGTTTGTCCCTTGGCCCAGGCTTCGACCTGTAAGTTGTCAGCTGGGATATCAATCTGGTCTACTCCTCTATGAAAGTAGAATATTCCAGCATTGCTGCTACCGGCTGCTACATTGCCTTCACTTTCAACTAACCGCCCTTGAAACCAGAAGCCATTGCCAGAAAAGCCTAAATCATGATTGCCAGCTCCTGATTTTTCAGTCTCGTTTCGCCCCAGATTTTTGATTGAAATATTATTGCGCCAGGTTCCTATTTCATTACCGGTCTCGCTAACGAAGCCAGAGCCGAAAACATCATAGGAGACATTATTCTCTAAAATTGCATAGCTGTCGTGGTGAACAATACCCCACCCTGGTGAACCGACAACGCTGTTACCCACTATGGTTGCAGGTGATTCGTTGCCATTGACGCCTGTACGATGTAGGTGCAGTGGATAGCGTCCGCGAATGTTAGTACGAGCACCCGGAATGGGATTGCCATCATCGTCTAAAATCCGATTGCTTTTAGAATCGTTTTTAAACAGAAAATCATCTAATGGTTTAGATTTATCGGTACGTCCTAATTCGCGAAATTCTGTGTAGCGCACATCCACATCGTCGGAGTGCATAAACATTACGTGCCCTCGCTGATTCGCGGGCAGCGTATCTGCATTTTCGGTAGCAATGATGATATTGCGGCTTTGATTGGCTACGTAAGCTTTTAGTTCCGCTCTGGGAGTACTGTGATCATAGGATAGGGGACGGTCTAGGTAAATGCGGTTTCCATCGATTGCGGTAACCGTTCTTTCCTCATCTTCGGTTCCATTTTTAATATACCGAGTACCTGTTAGAACGATGCGATCGCCCACCTGCCAGTTGTCCGGTGCCGACTCTAGTATCAATAGATTATCGCCGACACTAGGATCTGTAGTAACCTTGAGATGAGAGGTCTTGGCCTGACCGTGCATCTTAACCGTACCATGAGATACGATACCTCGGCTAAGCTGTTGCGGATCCCACTCGGTATCAATAGCGCCGTTATCAGCAATTAATATCTTGGTTTGGACATTGCTATTAACGGGGTCGTTTTCTGTGCCAATGGTAAGGGTACCGACAGCAGACACGATAAACGTGTCAACAATCATCTGGGTATCAATATCAGTAGCAAAATCTAACTGACCATCAACCCGCAAACCAAACAACCGGGCATCACTGGTGCCATCGTAGGTAACATTGGTGCCTTGAGGGATAAGCACAATCGCATCGTCTTCAGGAATCTGGCCATCTTGCCAAGTGCTGGCATCAAACCAGGAGCCATCCTTAACGGCTACATGAGTAGCATTACGCGTTGTAATCAAGGAGTTGACTGCAGAGTGTTCTGATTGCTTTCCAGTATCGTCTGGGTGAGCTGAATGGATAGGAAAATTATGACTGTCGTTTGTATGGTCCGGACTATCGGTGTGCTGCCCATTAGTCATATCAGGCATCATTGCAGAATGCTCTGAGTGGTTTTCAGTGCCGTCTGGGTGAGCTGAATGAGTAAGAGTAGAGCTGTGGGAATGCTCATGACTGTCGGTGTGCTGGCTATGGCCAGTCATATCAGACATCATGGTTGAATCACTGTTGGGCGTCTGCATATCCAGAAGATTTTTTTGAAGAGTAGGTAAACTTGTAAAGGATGAGATAAAAAGTCTTTGGAGACTTTTTCTAAGACATGCAGAAGCAATACCCCTGGGATTTGAGGGGCACGAGCTTTGAAATGAAGAAAACGCTGTCAGCGAAAGCGGCTGCCTGATTTAGGCAATAATTTCTATTGCTTTAACACCTATTGCTTTAAAGAATAGGTAGCTAATTTCAGGGATAGCTGCTTTAGACGGTAGCTGCACTTGATTTCTGGAATGATACAAGCGACAAATGGCCGCCAACCCTGTTTGAGCGATCGCAAGCAATATTGCGCTTAAACAAGCACAGTACCACCGCACTTAGATAGTCGGAATATAGCGATCTTGACCAGTAGAGCTCATATTTGTTCCCGAAGGAAATAGACAAATTGTGCATAACTGCAATCAGTCGCACCGTCTATCTGTTTGAACGCTATTGGCTTAAAGCTACCGTCATCAGGAGGCAACTATCATCGGTGGGAATACTGAGCGTGAGCTGTTCAAATATTGGGAGGATATTGCTGATCTTTGTAATGGTTTGAGGAACTCTCAAGTAACAACGGCTATGTATTGGCCTATCTCCCTAGCGATCGCACTTAAAGCAGCCGCCATGACACTATCTGTCATGGCGGCTGCTCGCAAAATATGGGTTAAAGGGTTGATGAGATTGAGTGTCTCTTCTTTACTTCAGGGTATAGAAGAGATAGCCATTAAACAAAATCGCTGCTGGATAGAGCATCAACATTATTCAATAGAACCTTGCCACCTCCAGATGCAGAGAGGTCTAATAGCAGTCCGTTGCCCTGGCTGGTCAAGAAGGCATTATCAACCAAACCGTTACTGTTAGCATCTAAAGCACCAAAGCTTACTAGGCTGCTGACGTCTAAGCGATCGACACCGCGTTCAAAGTCGGTGACGACATCGGTTTTTGAAGAGTTGTCTTGAGTAAAAACAAATACATCCCGACCAGCGCCGCCGCTCAGGGTATCGCTTCCGGGGCCGCCGTTAATTTTGTCTTGGCCAGCACCACCCTTCACAGTGTCGAATCCCCAACTGCCTAGAACAACGTCATTGCCATCGCCTCCTAGAATAGTGTCATTGCCACCACGACCGTCGATAGTGTCGTTTCCTGAAGTTCCCGTAAGAGTGTTAGCACTCTTATTACCGGCGATGGTTTTGCCTGGGGTAGCTGGTGAATCGCTGTTACTAGAGTCATTGTCAGTGGAACCACCGCCTGTAGAAGTGTCACCTTGGGCCAGTAAAAAGTTCTCTCTTGTGAGAGTACTTACTTTATTTAGCTGGATTCGACTTCCCTTAAATGAAGACAGGTCAAGCTGTACACCATTGCCTGAGCGCTTAAGAAACTTGTTATCGACGGTGCCGTCGCCGTTGGTATCCAATTGAGCGAATGAGGCCAGATCCCTGATATCAAGCCGATCGCTACTTGTTTCAAAGTCGGTGATGATGTCATCCTTAATCTGACTTTCCTTCTTAAAGATAAAGACATCGCGACCGGTGCCACCGCTTACGGTATCTTTTCCTGCACCGCCATCAATCGTATCGTTGCCTGCACCGCCGTTGATGGTATCCCATCCCCAGTTGCCTAGAATGACGTCGTTGCCGCCACCGCCAGAAATGGTATCAGAGCCACCCCTACCATCAATCGTGTCGTCACCCGCGGTTCCCTGGATTGAGTTATTACCATTTGTTCCAAAAATTTTATTGCCGGCTGAGCTACCGTCAGTACCGTTATCTCCATCATCAACAGGATTATCAGGCCCAGTTGGGGAATCGGGCTCTTTGGGAGTGTCTTTGGGCTCATGGGGCTCAGTGGGGGAGTGATCCATATCGGACTCATCTTTGGGATCGTGGTGACTGCCGCCGCTATGGCCATTACCGCCATGACCGCCGCCGCTATGGCCACCGCCGGAGCCATGATTGGCCGCTAGTGACTCAAAGGGGATAATACCGCTGCTTTGTTTTAGCTTGCTAGGATCTAGAGTTCCGAGATGAGGCGCGTTTTTAGTTAAGCCTTTATCTTTGAAAGTCACTACAAAGCTGTACCGACGTAGGTCTCCTGTGAGACGATCGCTGATGTACTCATCAATAACTACACCATGCTTACCATCAGGCAATGTGTAATAACCATCTTTTGCAAGATTACGAGCATTCTGGAAAGTGTAGTATAGATTTTCATTGCCAAATGGCACCTTAATACTTCCCAAGGAGTCGGTCTTAGTACCTGCAACAGAGATAGCGCCATTGGACGATTTATCGATGACAAAATCACTGTTGGCTTTATCAACTTCAAACTTAAGCTGTCCTGGTTTAATATCCTTTTTGCTTAGCAAGCGGTCAACTTTCGGATCTAAATTTTCCCAAGCTTTTTTGTTATTAGCGACTTGGGCGTCAACAAAGACATATCCCCAATCTTTTAGCTGACTGGCTCCAGATACTTTCTTGGTCAGGGTAACTCCTGTATTAAAGCCTTCGGCTTTTAGGTTATCAAGAACAATATCTTCAGTGTTTTTGGCTATATGTATGCCGATATTGTTCTTACTCGATCCAGCTTGTTCTGTTCCGATAACCGAAAAATCTTTTAATGTGTAGTGGGCTGTGTATTCTAATTCCGTACCCCGCATCACTTCCCAAGCTTTAAATCCATCGAGTAAAGTACGGCCATCATGCCACTGACGCTGAAAGTTTTTGATAATTCTAAGACCATTTCGAGAAGCTAGTACTTCGTTATCTTCAAAGCCCATAATTGGCGACTCGTCGGGATGGACTGAGTCTTGTCCTCTTGCCCATGCTTCAACGGGCAGATCTTCAGCATCAATATTAATCTGGTCGGCACCTCGATGGAAGTAGAAGATGCCTGCATTACTGCTTCCTGCTGCTACATTGCCCTGGTTTTCAACTAGACGACCTTGAAACCAAAAGCCATTTCCTGAAAAGCCTAAGTCGTGGTTGCCTTCACCAGCTTTTTCGTGTACATTCCGACCCTGAGTTTTAATTGCAATATTGTTGCGCCAGGCACCAATTTCGTTGCCGGTCTCAGTAACAAAACCGGAACCAAATACATCGTAGGAAAGATTGTTTTCGAGAATAGCGTAGCTATCGTGCTGAACGATACCCCATCCGGGAGATCCTATAACACTATTCCCTTCTATAATTGCAGGGGACTTGTTGCCATCTACGCCCGTCCGATGCAGGTGGAGCGCATAGCGACCACGAATATTGGTTCGTTTGCCTGCTATGGGATCGCCATTTTTATCGAGCACTCGCTCAGAGACAAAACCATCACCTTTGCCAGGACGAAGAACAAAGTCATCTAATAGTTTAGACTTATCGGTACGACCAAGCTCATTGAATTCTGCATAGCGCACATCCACATCGTCGGAGTGCATGAACATAACATGCCCTCGCTGATTGGCAGGCAGCTTGTCTGCGTTTTCACTAGTAATAACAATGTTACGGCTTTGGTTGGCTACATAGGCTTTTAAGCTAGCTTTTGGCGTGCCATGGTCATAGGTGAGTGGTTTATTCAGGGTAAGACGGTTGCCTTTGATACCCGTAATAGTGCGCTCCTCGTCTTGAGTTCCATTTTTGACATTTTGGGTGCCGGTCAGAACGATGCGTTCGCCAACTTTCCAGTTATCAGGAGCCGACTCTAAAAGTAAAGTACTATCGCCTTTTGCAGGATCAACGGAGACTTTGAGGTGGGAGGTCTTCTCTTGGCCATGAATAGATACAGTACCGTGAGAGACAATGCCGCGGCTTAGCTGCTGAGGGTCCCACTTAGTGTCAATCTTTCCATTGTCGGCAATCAAAATCTGAGTCTCAACGTTACCTTGAACCGGATTGTTTTTGGTACCGATAGTGAGAGTTCCTTCAGTCGACACAAGAAATGTGTCAATTACCATTTTGGTGTCCGCGTTGGTGGCAAAATCTAGCTGACCGTCAACGCGTAAGCCAAATAGACGAGTGTCACTGACGTCGTCATATTTAACTTTGAGACCTTTGGGGATCACGACCTTGGCATTCGCCCCTGGAATCCGTCCACCTTTCCAGGTACCAGCATCAAACCAGGAGCCGCTTTTGACGGCAGTGTGGGTTGCATTTTTATCAGTAATTAGATTGTGGGCGGCGGCATGCTCTGATTGCTTGGAGGGATCGTCACTATGAAAGTGGCCGCTTTTAGCAGCGGTTGTTCCCATGTCGCCATGCATGTGCATATCCATCAAAAAATCTTCCTAGGTAACGAATAGAACAGAATTAGCTTGTGCCACCGCTTGTCTTTACAACGGCACGAATAGCCTGAGGATGTTATCCCTTTGAAAAAATGAAAGCCAAAAGATTGTTGTCATAAAGCTAAAATGCTTTGATGAAAAGCCATAGCTGGTAAGATGGAAGTACCCTTTAGGTATGTGTGTTGAGCTGCGATCGCACCTGAAAATTTCAGGCTACGCTCAGCAACCTTCTACTAGAGTTTGTTATCAGGAAAATTGGATGCAGATTTCGTATAACGTCTGCAGCTATGGATAAAAGAGGGTACAGTATCCAGTCTGGATGATTGAAACCACTAGCTAGCCCTACTATCCATAAGAGGATGTAGCCGCTATCGCATCATCAATTTAGCTGAATAACAAAAATACGAGTAACTAAATCACCTATGTCCTTGGTAATTTGTCTCTAGTAAACACCTATATCCATCTTCTAAAAGACTGAGAACATATCCGGTAAAAGATGGCGAATCAGTATAAGAAGGATTTTCTAGAGTGTTAGGCATCGTATTCTAACTGTTTAGAACGAGTAGTGTACTTAAGATGGTCAAAATCTCTGTTGGCACCGCATCATTGCATCTTTCTCATTCAATATATCTGGGGCAGTTAGTAGGTTAACTGTTGGCAGAGACCCAAAATCAGAAAAATACAAAACCGGGCATGTAGATGAACAACACTACAGGTCAAACACGTGTTCAGTATTACATATCTCTCTTCACATTGCATAAACGTTCTGTCAAGTTCAGGTAAAGCGAAACGATTCCCTTCAAATGGGTGTGACACCCTCAAAAGTGTCATTTTCAGATTTCTAGAGAAACTGTAGAAATGGCATCTTAGGAGGCTATTTTTCCCATTTCCATGAAACTGCAGGGATTTGAAATCTTTTCACTATAGTAAAAATGATATTACAGCCCGATCTAAAGAAACTGTCACAAGAAAATCCAAAGATTCTAATGGGCGACCGGTTTTCTCCTGATTTGTCGATGTCAAGCTTATGAGTAATTTGTAGTGTACTCCGTACATTATGGGTGATCTCAGTCAATACCCAGGATATTCCTAACATTATGCGAAAAAAAGAGACACTGATAAGTAGTGCCTCTCTCAAATGTATGAATTGGGTGCCCGCTGGCTAGTTTTCTACTTTTTCAGATGCCCGATCGTGAGGAAGCTGAGATTTTAGCTTTGTTCCATCGACGATGATGCCAAATCCATTACAGGTGTCGCATGGTCCGCCAGCACCGTTGCATGTTGGGCAGATCCCTTCGTGGGAGAGGGACTCTGTCAGCAGACGATCGCCAATCAGCATAATGAGACCAAAAATTGCCAATAGCGTCAGGATAATCCACAGAGCAAACACGACTTAATCTCTAACCTTGGATAAACAGCACCTGGTTGTTAGTATGTGAACTCAATTTTGGCGATTCCCAATACTTCTAACGTAAAGCATCAAGAATATTCTATCTACCTACCATGGTAGAGGATCGCCAACATTTAATGTTTGAACTTTTGAAAATGTCAGTCGTTGTATTTGTTCTATCGCTATTTTTCTTTTAGCTGCCAGGAGCCATTCCAGGTCGCATTGGGCGGATGCTGCTGAAGCTGCTGACAGCGATTTAGGTATAGGTGGGTGGCCCGATCGTCCGGGTACTGACGCAGCAGCTGACCAAAGACGTTGGCTGCCTGGTCAAACTGACGCTGTTGGTAGAGCGCGCGACCTTGGGTGTAGCGCTCAATCTGGTCTTGTTGGTCGAGAGACAGGGGCTGAGATCGCAAACCCAACACTTCATATAGATGGACCGGCTGGCGTTTGCCTCGTACACAGACGTAGTCTAATTCTCTGACCCAGATAGTGTCTTTGCACAGCGCGTACGTATTCTCACTGATAATGATGGGGCATCCGTAATATTTTGTTGCGCTTTCAATTCGTGAGGTCAAATTTACCCCATCGCCAATAGCGGTAAACTCCATACGTTTACTAGAGCCAATGTTGCCTGTAATCACATCGTCAGAATTAATGCCAATCCCAATTTGTAAAGCCGGTTTTCCCTGCTGCTGCTGCTGTTGATTAAACAGAGTGAGCTGTTGCTGCATACCGAGCGCTGTCTCTACGGCTCGCTGGGCATGGTCCTCTTGAGGAATAGGAGAGCCAAATACGGCCATAATGGCATCTCCAATAAACTTGTCTAAGGTACCGCGATGGGCAAATACCACATCCACCATGGCCTCAAAATAATGGTTGAGCAGCACCACAACTTCCTCAGGAGAAAGACGTTCTGTTAAAGCGGTATAGCTGCGGATATCTGCAAATAAAATAGAAACAAACTGTCTGGCACCGCCTAGCTGAGTGTTCTTGTTATCCAGCAGCTGTTCGGCTAGATCCTGACTGAGATAGCGATACATGGTGGTCCGCACCGCTTCAGTTTCTCGCAAGGCCGCCTCTGCTTGCTTCCGTTCGGTAATATCCTGCACGGTGCCGGTAATCCGGTCAGGTTCAATGTGAACATGCTCATTGACCACCCGTTCTGTGCCATCGGGAAGTGTGAGTCGATAGTCTAGCCGGTAGGGTTTTTGATGGGTGCGGGCCACATTCCAGGCGAGTCCCACCCGACGCTGGTCGTCTGGATGAACGCGTTCTAGAAATAAGGACTGACTCGGAGGGACTGCCCCCACCGGATAGCCCAGCAGCGTGTATAGCTCATTGGACCAGGCTAAGGTGGCGTCGTCATCCTCTCTGGGTCCTTGAGTGATGGTTTTGTCGATGAGCTTTTCGTTAAACCCAAGACTCCAGTCCCAGTTGCCTAGCTGAGCGATACGCTGAGCATTGGCCAGACTCGCTTCGCTGCGGGCTAGTTTGGCCCGGCTTTGCTGACGTTCTGTCACCACCACCGATAGGACCAGGGCGGTAATGCTGATTACGGCGGCATAGGCCTGAAGTAGAAAGATTGCCTCTCCCAGGTTGCCTTCAGTTTTGGTAATAAACGGTCCCCCGCGATGGATCGCTCCAATAACAGCAATAAAGGAGACAAGAAAATTGGCCAGGGTTGTGCCGCGCAGTCCTAGACGCAGCGCCGACCAAACAACAAAAGGAAACGGGAGATACTCTAGGGGATACTTTGCGATCGCACTATCGGTCTGCGCCCCAAACACAACGGTGCTAATTGCCACTAGCAGACCCAAACAGAGTCCCAGCTCCCATCGAGAGCCGATGCGAAGGGTAATGGCGTGCTTCCACCCGGCTGCGATCGCCAGCAAAAGCGGCGTCAGCACCAAAATTCCCATGCTGTCTCCGAGCCAGAGCACAACAGCATTTTGCAGCGGACTTTGCCCCACGAGCATGTCAAAGCCATAGCCTACCAGGGTGCTATAGCCTGCATTAATCATGGGGGTAAAAATCACCCCCAGTCCAATAAATGTCAGCAAATCATCCAGCTGCCAGTCGTATAGCTGCAGACTTTGCTCCCAGCGTCGTCGCAGTATAAGACTACCGACAAGCGCCTGCAGGGCACTGCCAAAACACAGCACCAGGGACAGCCACCAAGGGACCTTATCGGCCAGCGATACCCAAAATGCTCCTAGGGCAACGCCGACCCAAAGATTGCGTCCATAAATCAATAATGCCGCTAGCGCAATACCTGCTGGTGGCCACAGGGGAGACGCAACCGCCTCGATCCCAAGAGCTGTGGTAGATAGGCGCGCCGCCAAAAAGAAACAGACGGCCAGACAGCCGACTCGCACCCAATAACTGGAGTGCCATTGATGCTCATTTGCCATTGATTGTAAGTAGATGCCATGGATTACATGTGCCAGAATCGCTCTGACAGCCCCTGGGATGATTGCCCTAGGACGATTGTAAATGGGTACAGACAGAGTACCCAAAGCTGATCCTCACAACATCCTCAGAGTCATTCTTTATGGTATGTACGTAAGGTCGTATGGAGTAAAGTGCTATGCCTGTACTCAATAGCCGCTTAGATAGCCATTTAGACAGTCCCTGGGCTAAACGGATGCCACAACCCGGGCTGATTTCTTGGGACGCTGTACCTGAATGCATTCAAAAAGTCCTGATCTTAGAGGGCTGTACGCTCTTAAAACATCGTCGTGAGCGCCCTCTACTGGCGCATATTCGCTTTCAATATGTTCCCCTCGCCTATCAGGGCGATCTCTACTACCTGCAGCGATGGTCTCGTCACGAATGGGGAGTCTCTCCTAGCCAAACAATTTTTCCCATAGAGGGGGGCTGCCCTATGGTCGTCCTCAGCCGTGCCAGTCTGCTCTCGCTGCAGGTCAAAAAAGCTGTTGCCGGTTTCTATGGGGGGTCTCCAGATTGTTCGCCTCTGCAGCTGTCTTCGTCAACCCGACGAAATACTAAAGATGACATGCTGCCGCTAGTGGGTTAGTTCCTTGGCCCGCCTTGTTAGAGACGTGTTTTCTAAATAGCCGGGCTGTCGAATGACCTACTCAATCATTCGTTCTAATTCAATCAGCGGAATTAACCAGGCCACATCATAGGCTGCTAGGGTCACCTCCAATGAGTTATTAACGATGCGCCAGCCTCGACGTCCTATTAAATCGTACCAGTAGTTATCTTGGGGGATGGCGCAAACGGGGCTACTGGTCTGCTGGGTGACAGGGGCGGGCAGATCCGAGTAGATTCCTGCTACCCCGAGGGTATCTAGAGAAATACTGACCCGACAGCGCCGAGGGGTAACATTGGTCAGCGTTAAAATATGTTGCTCACAGTCTGGTGAGATCCGCAGCAGAGCAAAGACCGATGGATCTAGCCGTAATACTTTTTGATTTCCATTGGGATGAAATGCTTTATTGTTGACTCGAATATCCAAGAGTCGACCCAGGTGAGCGATCATCTGAAATACCCTTGACTCAGAATTCTTTAAATCTTGCTGAAGGTCAAAGTAGTGAATAACGGTTCGATTGATATCGCGTTTAACCTTGGTTTTTAAGACTGTTTCAATATTGTTATGGGTGCCCATCAGCCCATGGAGATAAATACCTGGAACTCCCCTAAGAACCAACGCAATACTGCGAGAGGCGACTACCCGCTTTACCTGTAGTTCTAGATCTTCGGCTTCACCATCGAGATTCAGCACACTAAACCAGGTAGAATTAATCTCGTAAGGTTCTTCAATATTCCCTTCTGCAGTGCGATAAGAAATCAATGCTCCATGTTCTCTGGCGCATCGGATAATAACCCCAATCTGTGTTTCAGACAAGATGTTTTTAACCCCTAGCAGCCCGATGCCATCGTGGGTATCTAGAATGTTAAAAAAGGTCATCGCATCTGAGGGATACGTCAGGGTATTCACCCATTTTGAGAGTTCTGTGGTTTCTTCTTGATAAAAGGTGTAGAGCACCAGCGGAGGTAAGGCAAAGTTATACACCATCTGGGCTTCGTCATAGCCGTTGCCAAAATAGGTGACATTTTCTTCATGGGGAATATTTGTCTCTGTGGTTAGAGCGACAGGGGGAGCCGCAATATCTAGCACATCCCTAAACAGCCGAATGACCTCGTGGGTTTGGGCCAGGTTAGCGCAGGGAGTACCAGGCTCTTCCCAGAGATAGGTAACGGCGTCTAGCCGAATAATATCGGCTCCTCGACGGACATAAAGCAGCAGCGTATCGATAACTTCTAAGAGAACCTTAGGATTGGTAAAATTCAGGTCAATTTGGTCAGGTGAAAATGTTGTCCAAACCCAAATAGGTCCGTCAATAGACTGGTACTGGGTCAAAATATCTGACGTTCGAGGTCGAACAATCATAGCTCTCTGCTCGGACGTCAGCTCATCAGGAGAATGATAGACGGTGGCGAAGTTCTGGTAGGCTGGATTGCCGTTGAGCATCTCTTGGAACGGCATGCTTTGGGATGAAGCATGGTTAAATACGCCGTCAAACATTAGGCGATAGCGCTGGCTAAGTAGCTCAATATCTTGCCAGGAGCCTACATTTGGGTCAACTGACTTAAAATCGGTAATCGAAAAGCCCCGGTCGGAGCTGTAGGGAAAAAAGGGCAGGATATGTAGGGTATTAAACACTCCTTTAAGCCCCGGAGCATGGTCTAAAAAGTTGGCCAGCGTCGCTAGCGGAGAAGCGGATTCGCTGATCAAAATATCACCATAGGTAATCAGCGCCAGGTCTTGTTCGGTAAATCGATTAGCGGGGCTACAATGGGCGCTTTGCGTCTGAAAAGCAGGGAGTTTGTAGGCATTGTGTACCTTGAGCAGTCGTTCTAGTTCGGGCAAATTTTGACTGGCGGCGGCTTCTCCATAGAGAAAGGTAAGCCGTCCTAAGAGTCGCTGCCGTTGAGCTTTGGAGAGTTGTAAAAGCGGTTGGGTATAGTCTGGGGTTGGGCTGTAGACAGTTCTCTTTGGTCGCTCAGAGTTAGACATACAATAAAATCTAGACAACAAGCCCAGATTTTCCACGGTGTTATGGCTCTAGGCAGTGGCGCTTCAATAACGCAGGGACGCAGGAAGACGGGCTGTTTTCAGGAGTATCGAACTCTCAACAAAGATTTCAAGTACTTCTAAAAACTCACGTCTGGTTCTTAATAAAAATTGAAATTCTGTATCAATGCGATTGCTGGGGCTGCTCTATAGCCGCTATTTTACGACCCCTCGTAGCTAAAGCCATCTTGGATCGCTGCAACGTCCTGCATTGAGTTACACCGTAGGATAGAAACGCTTATTTTCAGAGACTATCAGAGATTACATGAAATTTACTCCAGCCGCTGAGACGCAGTATCCTGCTATTGCTAGTTTGGTGACATCGCCAGAAGAACTTTATTTAGTCTGTCCAAACTGCCAGTTCCCTTGGGATGTGGCACAAATTAAGGAGACTGCAGCCGGCCGACATGCGCTTACGGTTGGCATCGTCGATAACCGCGTGGTGGCGTTTGCTAATTTGTACGATCTGATTCCTCAACAGTCTGCCTTTATCGGCAATGTTGTTGTTGCTGCAGAGTATAGAGGTCGAGGACTGGGCACAGCTCTAATCTATTGGATGATTGATATTTGTAAAGACCGCTATCAGGCTGTTCCCCATATATCTGTTTTCAATGACAACGCGCGGGCACTGCTTTTGTATGCAGCTTTAGGCTTTGTTCCCTATGCGGTCGAGCCAAGACTAAATTGGAACAACGACACGGTTGCATTAATCCATCTGAAACACGCTGTGGAATAGGTCGCTAGGTCAATCCAGGCCGTGGCGGCGATTGATGTCTGTAAGTATGAAAATGCTGACAGGTCTCATATGATGCAATAGCGTCCCCTATCGTACCTGTGGATATGCCGATGGCTAACAAATTTCGGACCCCTGGCTACCAGCCTATTCGCAAGCTCAAGGTTATTCTATCGGGGCTGCATATTGCAGTTGTGACTGACTTTAGTGTTGCTTATAAGGTTATTTTGTCCGTACCTGTTTTAGGCTTTGCGTTTTTCTTTCGGCAGTGGGTGGATGCCAGCTTAATCTTGTTAGCTATGGGGCTAGTGCTGATTGCTGAACTGTTTAACAGTGCTATTGAAGTGCTGTGCGATTTTGTTGAACCTCAGCGTAATGAGCAAATCCGTATCGTCAAGGATATTGCCGCTGCCGCCGCCGGGCTAAGCATTTTGATTTGGACAGTGATTTTGATTATTGAAAGTATTCGTCTTTTTCAGCTGCGGCCTTAAAAGAGGCTGTCTAAAGGACCGGTGGATTTTTCCATCATGGACCTCTAAACAGCCTTGAAGATGTATGCGACTATTGCTCGACTAAACCGTGATTTTAGTCACCCACTCTTGAACAAATGAGATTGCACTCTCTAGCCAGCTACAACCCATAAAGTTGCAGATTTCAATAGTCGCAAGCAGCATAACGGTATTCATCAATCAGTTCTCCAAGACCATCAGCTACAGATACGTCATGGGTCAGACGTCTACAGATAGAGACGGGTAAAGATCGTGTGAAGTTCTGCTGGAGTTACGGTCAGAGTTGTGTGGGTATTGCGGGGCCTCGGGATGCCATTAACTGGAGGCGTCTGTCAGATGGCATCCGCTTCTAGCGATCGCACGAACCTACTGACCCAGTACGCAGGCCAAAGGAAACAACAAATACTCTAGAAAAAACAGTCGCCAGATAAACTGATAGAACCCGCTGATTTGAGGTTTATCCTGCAGATTAACCCGACGGCTTTGCCACCACAGCAGACCCAGCAGCAGACCGTGGGTAATGACTAAAAATCCTGACTGAACCGATGGCAGCACGCCAAATAGGGCCAGCCCTATCAGCAAACCGTAACATAGGGTCAGTACGCCCAGCGCCAGTCTAAATACAAATCTGGAGCCCAGACGTACGGTGAGGGTGCGGACTTGAAACTGACGGTCGCCTTCGAGGTCGGGAATGTCTTTGAAGATTGCGATCGCAAACGCAAACACCACCACAAACATTGTCAGCGCCCACACTTCTGGCGGTATGGACGCCGCCCTGCTCTCTAGCCCCGCTCTCATCGTCAACCACCGCCGAAAATGAGCAAAAAAGCCCAGATTGACGATGACTCCGCGCACCCCAAAGATACACAGCGCCGCCCAAAACGGAAATCGCTTTAGCCGCAGCGGCGGCAGAGAATATACCGTACCAATGGCCATACTTAGTGCTACCGTTGTCAGTAAAACCGGCCCCTGTACAGCAGACAGCAGCAGCGCCAGCCCGCCTAGCACCCACACAATCCAGCGTCCCATGGTGAGCGAAAATGCCCCTGACGCCAGCGGTAAATGGGGTTTGTTAATTCGATCGATGGCAATATCTGTCAGCTGATTGAGACCCACAATGTACACATTGGCACAGAGACTCGGCACCAGCGCCGCCAGCATCGCTCCCATCAGTGGCAGGATCTGTGCGCTTGTCCCTAAGTCCGCTAGCACCAGCGCCATTACCCCCAGCGCTCCAATGCTTAGGGTTGTCCCCACAATCGTATGGGGTCTAGAAAAGGCCCAAAAGGAACGCAGCCAGTGACCCCAGGAAGACCCATTGGGGTGCTGCGATTTATTGACGTTTGAAACCATGGTCTACTGCTCCCCTGTATGTTTAACCCCAGTTAACAGTCCGTAGCGAATCAGCCCGGTACGATAGCCTTCCATCATCAGTGGAATGGCCATGGCTCCTTCAACCGTTTTCCAACCCGCCGTGAGAATTCCCAACAGCACCTGAGGATTAAGGGCCGATTTCACCACATCGTTCCAAAAAGGAGCCACGGTCTCAGACCAGTCAGCCGTCTTTAGCTCCTGTAGCGGCAACGCCTGGGCCAGCGCTTCATAGTCTGCCAAAGAAATCACATAGGGCAGATGGTACAGCCGATACAGCTGGGTCAAATGCTCTTTTTCTGAGGCCGTCAGGGGCGGCTCAGACGTTCGATGACACCAGGTGGCCACAATTAGCCGTCCCCCCGGCTTGAGTACCCGACAGCACTCTCGCAAAAACTGTTTTTTATCGGGCATGTGTTCACCACTTTCTAGGGACCACACCAGGTCAAAGCTGTCGTCCTCGAAGGGCATTGCCAGGGCGTCTGCTACTTGAAACCTGACATGCTCCCCTAACCCAGCTGTCTGAGCCCGAGCTGCTGCTCGGGCTGCCTGTACCGGACTGAGCGTAATTCCCGTGGCCGTGGCCCGATATTTACTGGCCAAATACAGCGTGCTGCCGCCAATACCGCAGCCTACATCTAGAACTGTTTGCGGTACACCCTCAGAAGGCGAGTCTGGCACATCCCCCCAAAGTAAGATTTTTTCAATCAAGACTCGCTGGGCTTCTTGGGGACTGTTAGTCGGGCTGTCGGCACCGTAATAGCCATGGTGCATATGCTCACCCCAGACCTGCTCCCACAGCTGAGACGATTCATCGTAAAACACCTGAATTCGCTGAGTAAACGAAGATTTATCGGCAGCTGTTGTGGACGTTGTCATAGTGGCAAAAGCGGCAGAGCAAGACATTCTGCTGAAAGGGTAAGGCAAATTTAGACATTTGCGGGCGTATTCCCAAATTTATTAAGACCTGCCACACTCTTTCCAAAGAGACGTGCCGTTATCAAAAATCTCATCTACCCTATCTCAAGGGGGCTCATTTCCGAGTCCGTTTAACTCGGCATCTTCCGTCTTTGTGTATGAAAATCGACCATATCCATTTCTTTGTTGAAGATGCTGCCTGCCAGCGGGACTGGTTTGTTCAACATCTAGGTTGGACATCGCTCAGACAGGCCACCCTACCCGACCGCTATTTAGAAGTTCTACGCTATCGAGACACCCTCTTTGTTTTATCCTCGCCCCGCACAGCCGATAGTCCTGTTGCTGAGTATCTTCGGAGCTATGCCCAAGGGGTAGCTGATGTTGCAGTCGAAGTTAGTGACTTGAGGGCCACGCTCAATCGTCTGGGGACCTCAGTAAAACCTCAAACAGCTCTTTCATCATCGCTGTCTCAGCTGGTGGGTCTAAATCAGGGTGCTTCTCCTTCTGTTTGGGCCAGCATTGGTGGCTGGGGCGGACTACGTCACACTTTGATTGAGCGCTCCCCTGTCTCTGCCATGGCCGAGCCTCAAGGTGCCGTTAGCTCTGAGAAAATATCCAGTAGCGACTATAGATCGGTCTATTTTTCAGGTTTGCGATCGCAAGAATCTTTTCAGTCATCCAATACTGACACCACTGTCTCAAAAGGTATTGACCATATTGTTCTCAATGTTCCAGCTGGAGAACTTCAGCCCGCTGTTGAATTTTATCAAGAACTCTTTGATCTACAAAAACAACAAAGTTTTAATATCCAAACATCGCAATCTGGGCTATGCAGTCAGGTTTTGTTTGCTCCCGCTAGCCAGCTATATTTCAACATTAACGAGCCCACTAACGCCAGCTCGCAAATTCAAACATTTTTGGATGCTAATCACGGCGCTGGTATTCAACACATTGCCCTCCACAGCGACCCCATTGTGCCTACAGTAACCACGCTCCGCCAGCGAGGTCTATCGCTTTTATCGGTGCCTTTAACCTACTATAAACAATTAAAGCAGCGACTATATCAGCGTTTAGCCGCTCCTGTTCAACCTTCAGAATGGCAACAGATTGTAGCACAGCAAATTTTACTAGACTGGCAGCCAAAACAGCCAGAGTCATTGCTACTGCAAATCTTCTCACGTCCGATCTTTCAAGACAATCATTTCTTTTTTGAATTTATTGAACGTCGTCGGGCAGTTAAGGGCTTTGGCGAAGGTAATTTTTTGGCCCTTTATAAGGCCATCGAAGCCGCAGAAACAGACAGTGCGACAGACTGGCAAAGCCTTGCTCCAGAAGCATCATGACCCGCCCAACTCCCCACAGCGGCTACCACTGGCAGGGTAGACAGCAGCCATTCTTTGAAGGCTGGTACTATCGACTGACGCTGCTGCCCCATCAGGGCAATCAAACCATTGCCTTTATGTATTCACTTCAAGATCCCGGTGCTCAGACAGCTGCCAGCGGTGGCACCGTCCAGATCTTAGGGCCAGACGAACAATATTTTTGTCGTTCTCTACCCGATGTGTCGCAATTTTGGGCCTGGCGACATCGGTTGGGTCATGGGCACAGTCGTTCTAGTTCCATCCCTGAAAGCTACCGAGCCACCGACACCCTGCATGAGGGACAGTTTTGGAATCCTGCCTCTGCCCAAATTGTACGCTGGCACTATACCCTAGAACCGGTCTACGGCTGGGGCGATCCTGGCTATCCCCAGTCCACGGCTGGCTGGCTGTCACAGTTTCAAATTTTTGAACCCGGTTGGCAGATTCTTATGGCTCACGGCTATGCTACTGGCTGGTTTGAGCGGATTGATGCCGATGGTAAAACTGTTCGCTTTGACTTTGACAAAGCCCCCGCCTACAGCGAGAAAAACTGGGGAGGTGCCTTTCCACAAAAATGGTTTTGGATCCAGTGCAACGCATTTGAACAAGAACCCGACCTCACACTGACCTCAGGTGGCGGTATCCGTCAGGTGCTAGGACAGCGAGAATCTGTCGGCATGGTGGGTATTCACCACCAAGGAAAATTCTACGAGTTTGTCCCTTGGAATGGAAACGTCTCCTGGCAGGTATCTCCTTGGGGCAGCTGGCGGATTTGGGCCGAGCAGAAAGACTATGCTGTAGAACTTATGGGTCAGACTGACTTAGCAGGTGTAAATATTAGAGTGCCTACAGCAACCGGTATGGAGTTTTTGTGTCGAGACTCAACCCAGGGGCAGCTGTTACTTACACTCTGGCAAAAACGAGGGCACAAAAAAATCCTGAGTGCCCAAAGCCAGCAGGCTGGATTAGAGATAGGCGGCAGCGACTGGGATGAGATATGGCAACATCCAAGCTGAGCGTTATAGATCTGTTGCCCCATTACATACATACGGCAGCGATCCACTCTAGCTCCTGCTTATCCCAGCCTGGTTTAGGTGGCTGGGTGTAGTCAATAGAATATTCATAGCCAGAGAGACGATATACCTGCTCCAATAGCGGCTGAAAATCGACGATGGGTTCCTTGTCGCCATCTCGCAGTGGAATCACTACCTTGGGAAGCGGCTGCGATAGATTGAAGGGGTAAAGCAGCGCCTGAGGGCGCTGGATGACAGGACTGGTCAGAATTCGATAGTGGCTGACTATGTTGTTCTGGACCGTTGGCATGGGATCGCCTTTGTGCAGTAGATCTACCTCGACTAAATTAGTCTGGCTTTCTAAAATACGCTCTCGCTTTTGAAGATACTGCAGCCGCCCATTGCCACGCTTATTGGCTGGAGAGAGTACTTCAATGACGGTAACAACGTCTTGATTAGCGGTGTTGCGAATTTCGATTAGCCGTTGACGAAATGTGACCGGAATAGGAATCTCCACTGTGACGGGCGTGGGTTCTGCAACGGCAGTCGCCAGGTTAGTTTGCTGGATAGCTCGCTCTGTTCTCTGAACAGTGACATCTGGCACGCCAACCATAACTGAGCCGAGGTCGCTAGTTCTATATACGGCTTCTTCAACAATCGGCTGATATTTTGGCAGCAGCAGCGGGCTCAGGGTGTCGGCAATCGCCACAATCATCCGTCCGTGGACATTGGACCACAGAGCCGGATTCTCAAGGTAGGGGTCCATACCCGGAAAAGGTGATGGCATTGCTAGGGACAGCTGATGGGTTAATCATAGCCTAACATCGGGGCTATGGGTTCTGATGATTGGATGGGCTTTGGCTGGTCAGAATTGCATGCTGTAGCCGGATCTCAGCGAGCCTTTCAGCCTGATTGCTACGCGTGCCGATGGTAAACTCGCCCACGAGTGTGTAGTAAGCCATACGAGCCCTGACGATGGCGTCGAAAGAATCGAACCCTGCCCGTAAAAACAGGTCTTTTGTATAGTCTAGACGTCGCTGATCCACTTCAGCGAGGGCAGGGGCGATTTTTGCATCGTTGGTTGCCCAGGCCCGAATTGCATTCTCGATTCTGCCATCGTCTTCTATGGCTAACTCAAATAGGTAGAGTAGTTTTGCGATCGCATCTCCCTCCTTCATCTCCACCTGCTCAATAATGCCGCTAGTCTGAAGCGCGATCCATGCCTGAAAGATAGCCGTCAGCAACTCTTCTCGATTTTTAAAGTGCCAGTAAAAGCTGCCTTTTGTCACTCCCATCAGTTTCGCCTAAGGCTCTACCCGGACAGCCTCTACCCCGTTTTCTGAAAGCGTTCGCAAACCCTGATCAATCCAGTCCTGGCGAGTTAGGTTTACCCCTTCTTTTTTCTTTACCATACGCTACCGTATTGACAAGCTTTGAATACCTGGCTAGTCTATAACCATACGCTACCGTATTGAGGGTTTTCCCATGGCTAGCCTGACTGAAGAAAATAAGTCGATTGCCCTACGCTTTTCCAAAGAGGGCTGGGGTACGAACCCCAACTGGCAACAGATCTGGGATGAGTTGATGAGTCCAGACGTGGTCTATTATTTCAATAGCACACCTGAGCCTATTGTCGGACTAGAAGCTAACAAAGCATTTAATGAAAGTCTCTTTCAAGGCTTCCGCGATATTCATCAAACCATGGCAGATATGGTTGCTGAGGCCAACAAAGTTGTGTATCGCACCTCCATTGAGGGAACTCATACAGGAGAGTTCTTGGGCACTCCTCCCACCGGTAAATCTATCCGAGTTAATGACTTTACCCTGCTTGAGCTCGCAGATGGCAAAATTGTTAAATGGTGGTATGAATGCAATTTGCTGGCTGTCATGCAGCAGCTTGGTTTGGTCTGAAATTAGCGCACTTACTCTTGGCAACAGCGCTGAGTATCCTTAAAAATAAGGATCTCATCACTTCAAAATTTACCGGGTTGAGCACCGGACTGTTGGCTCACTTCTCCGTAACTTGATTGTCTTTTCCCAGTCTGCCCCTTGACTCGGTAAAAACTTGTGAGTACTCTTTTCTTTATGGTCCATCGCGACCTAACCACAGAGCCCATAATTTAGCGCCATCGGTCGGTGCTACCAACACCGAGCCGATGACTTCACCCTCAAGCTGATATACGCAGCCTGGGAGCGCAGGTTTTATGTTACCTGCCGCCACCCCGGATTGCACCTATGCACGGGGTGGCTATTTTGTGGTCTCTGGTTTCCTTCCCGTTGTTAATTGGAGATCAGAGCCATGTTTATCAATCCTAACCAGGGCGCAGGCGCGCCCACAGAGCCGCCTGCCGACGGGGCATTGCCAGAGTACGAGTATGAAGACGCCCGGCTGCTGCTCATGGGTAGCCTGACCGCTGTGCAAAACACCATCGCTCTACTTTTTAAGCTTAACTACGCTGAACCCAATGACTGGAGCCGCCCCTTAGCAACCGGTCGGCCTAATGAAGTGATGGCCATTTTGACCAAGCGAGTCAGAGTGGACTAGCAAAAGGCGGAAATAAGACAGCAGAAGCCGGAATGGTGAGCGTAAGGTATATCTGCCTGCTCGATTTCATCATTCCTGCGTCATTGCGTCAGCTTCTATATTATGCAAATGTTAAACCTCCAAAGTGGGGTTAGATTTTTTCAAATCCAGATGCTAGTCTGAGGGGGTTAGTCGAACCTTGAAAACCTTATTTTTCCGTTGACCCCCTCGGATTAACTGCTGCGAAAGACGTTCAGACGTTTTCCACAGGGCCTTACTGAGAGTCATTCTTGATTAACCGGAGTCATTTTTGACCCCCTCAGATTTGGCTATCCAGAAGCCCCTGACTGCATTGTTTTTGATAGTTGGGTGTTCAAATTCCACTTCCCCGCAAGGGGACGGATACGTGGCCACTTGTGTGACCGAGCAACCCTTTTTTAGTTCAAATTCCACTACCCCGCAAGGGGACGGAAACTTCAACTTTTGCCCCCATCCTTGCAAGCTTACTTGAGTTCAAATTCCACTACCCCGCAAGGGGACGGAAACCACTGAAAGGGTAATCATGACCTTCAGGATACCAGTGTTCAAAATACACTACCACGCAAGGGGACGGAAACAAATGAAATAAAAAAAACG
>JBHJIL010000041.1:0-56190 GCA_050043465.1 Leptolyngbyaceae cyanobacterium | reverse complement strand
CGGTTTGCTAAGGTGTTCGGTTCTGGTTTCCTTCGCAAACACTACGTTTTGGAGATCAGAATCCATGTTTCAATATCCATCCGACGGCGCTGATACGCCGAAATCTGAACCTGCGCCTTTACCCGAGCACCAGTTCGAGATCGTCCGCCATACCCATATTGGCACCCTGACCGCTGTGCGTAATACCATCGCGCTGCTGCACAAACTCAACTACGCCGAACCTAACGATTGGAGTAAGCCTTTGCCCACCGGGCGACCCAACGAAGTCATGGCAATTCTGACCAAACGAGTCAGAGTCGATTAGCGGTTGGCTTTGAGATAGGTTTTTGTAGGGTGGATTAGCGAGCATTCGCGTAATCCACCGATTTTCTGGAAACGTAGCTTCTCCGTGATATACATGTCATGACGAATCTTAATCGATTGACTTGGTTAAACCTTACATGCCAGATCTGAGTTGATAGTGGCTACCATAGTAGATACAAGCAGACTACTGGATGCTAGCGATGTCCCAGGCAACTCAAAACAGAAAGAAAAGCTTTTCTAGCTTTAATTATAAGGATGCCTTTAAGTATTTGGGGGTGACTGAGCTAAAGCGCTGGACGATTGAGGCTGAGCCTGTGCCAGTCAGTAATTTTTTTCAACAGCGATTAGAACGACTGCAGCGGTTTGATCTAGAGAGTTTAGAAGTCTCCAAAACTCTTTTAATCGATGCAATTTGTGAAGAAGGCTTAGAAACATCTCAACGGCTGAAAGTTTGGAAAGGTCCCTACTTAGAGGGTGAAGATGTTTGTGGCAATGCCGATTATTTAATTGCAGAACGGCGAGCGTATTTAGAGCTGCCCTATGTTTGCGTCATTGAGGCTAAAAAGGATGACTTTGAGCAAGGCGCGGCTCAGTGTTTGGTAGAGATGAAAGCTTGCCAATGGCTGCATCAACAACAAGGTAAAGGGATTGATAGCTATGGCATTGTTACCAATGGTGAAGGTTGGAAGTTTTATCGATTAGCGGTCAATGGTGAGGTAAGTGAAACGCTGTTGACAGGTGTGGGCGATATGCCGATGCTATTGGGCAGATTACGAGTCTTTTTTGGACTATGCGAACAAAATCTTAATTAAGCTTCTCTTGAATGCATGCGCTACAATGCATCCCACTTGTCTGATTTAGGCCGTTAAGCGTGTTCAACCTCTCTTTCTTGGGAAGACTATCTCCAGAAGTATATAGAGATATATTTACCTATATGGAGATTAGGTATGATAGCTAGCTTGAGTGCTAAATCAGATTCAATCACTAAAGTTTTAGCCGGAGGATTTGTATTTTTACTAGCTCTTGTAGTTTGGCTAACCTATCAACTATCCAATCCAGCAAATGATGAAGAGGTAATGGTTGATCCAGGCTCACTCATAGTTCATCAGGTTAGAGAAGTAAGTGAACTAACTACAGCAATGTTTGAAATGGATGCTGTAGTACCAGTAAGTGAAAAATGGGGTTTGTCAAAAAGTCAGCTGCTTTATATCGCTCATGGTGATGTGCGAGTTGGAGTGGATCTAAGCGAGTTTCAGTCTGACGATGTTCAGGAAGAGGACAATGAAATTACTGTCACCTTACCTCCACTCAAGGTTTTGGACAGTAAACTCGATTTGTACCACTCGAGTGTTTATTCTTATGATCGAGGCTTTTTAGGATGGGGGCCTGATGTGGTGGATCTACAGGCACAAGCGCAACTTGAAGCTATTAGCAAAGTCGAAGAGGCAGCTTGTCAAGATTGGCTGATCCAAACAGCTAGCGATCGTGTCCAACAGACCGTCGAACATCTACTGAGCCAAGCTCTTGGGAGTAAAGGTTACAAAATTACTGTGAAGGCTCAGCTTCCTTCTGATAGTTCATGTGTCAGATCGCATGTCTAACAATTCTGATACGTTCGCTTAAATACAAATGTTTGCTTTACTGCCAAGGCATCGGTAACTGTTAACCAGAGCCGCTAACTTGAAGGATATTTCTCCAGTAGAGTTTTTCACATTCATGTAACACTTTCATTTCCGTGAAATGTAACTCTCATTTCTGGAATCATATTCTTAGCTCGTGTCACTGTAAGAATAGTGTTCTAGTGCTGACTATTCAGGCTTTTTCTCATACAACTTCGCCAATTTACTTTCGCTGTAATCTTATCCTGCTTGGCTTCTTCTAAAAAACGATAAAGATCTTCTTTCCTCACAAGACTAAAGTCGGGTTCGTCTCGGCCTCCTCATACGCATTACCCACTAGACAATAAATACGCCAGACCGCCAAAAAAAACCAGCACTCCCAGACTGGCATACAGACAATTCTTATCAATATCCGTATGCGTAATATCCACCTCCACCACAATATCCGGCGGCGGAGCGGTTTTCAGATCAACCGTCTTACCCGCAACCTTAGGCTGATTCTGAATGTAATAAGCATTATCTGGCTCTGCCCCCTTATCGAGGTCGGCCCGGTCCAGTGTCGTAGACCGCATCGACTTCAGGCGTAGGCCTAACTCCACCACCAAAATACGAATGAAAAGACCGATTAACTCATTGGCCCGTTCATGTTCTTCTGAAGGCGTAGAGATTTCAAAACACCACAGTCATAAGTAAGGCGAGCAGCACGAGTAGCCGGTAGTGCATGCAAAACCTGCTGGTAGCCCTGCCAGGTAACGTTGGGCAAGACAACCCGTTTCTCTCCAATCGGTGGGGCAAGTGTTCTAACCATTTTTCTGATTCAGCTCAGCGGTTTGACTCATTATTCATCCTTCCTATTCTCTGACTGTTGTTTTAGCCAATCTATCAACCCATCGCTAGTAATATCCTCTGCTGCCAACTTTTCCAATAGGTCTAATTGCTTCAGAGCCCGCCCTTCTATCTGCTCCACTACAGATGCATCCAAAGTCCCTAACCGTTGGGCCAGGGTGTCTAAAACCCCAGCTTTTTTCTCTGTCAACCGAGCTAGCCAAGTCTCCAAATCAGCCAGTTCATCAAAATCCAACAACGCCTCTGCCAAATCCTCCAACTGCATTACTGATAGCTGCTCTACCTGTAATAGGAGCGCTTTAGGTAATTTTCCCGCCTTGCGCTTGAGCAGTCGAACCACCAAAGCCCGTTCTCCTTCCTGGAGTCCTTCCTCGTAAACTTTTGTCTTTCTCAAATCGCTAATGGCAAACATATCGGCTATTTCCTGGCGGGTAAGGTTTGGAAACTTATAGACAATAATAGTCTCAAGGATTTCTAGTATGGTTTCAGTAGTCAGGATGGGCAAAGGTTGCTTCTGCGCCTGTTGCATCAACTGTTTCCCTAGGGTAACGGCTGTGCTGGAAGGCTCTATTATCAGTTTAACCAACCCCAAAGTCACTGACTGGTTTGGGTCCAGCTCATCTAAGAAAATCCGCTGGCACTGATTGCTTTTTAACAAACAGTCATAAGCTTCGTTATCATCTGGTTCCAAACTAGCCCTTGGGTAAATGGCAACTGCACGCCACTGCTGAACATCAGGGTGCTTCTGTAAAAATAAAAATACTTCCGCAAAATTGTGCAGAATCCGCATTCAGTATCCCCGCTTCAAAATGGATAATCCCGTAGGGGTTGGGTCTCAGGTATATTATGGAATGAACCTTCCCAATAAGCTCATTTCCCTATGCTTTACGCTATCGGTGTAATCGAAACCCACGGATTTCCAGCTTCGCTAGCAGCAGCGGATGCCATGGTTAAAGCAGGTCAGGTTTCCCTATTAGGGATTAATCAGGCCGATAGCGGACGTCAGTTTGTCACGATTCGAGGACGTGTGGGTGAAGTCGATAGGGCCATGGAGGCGGGGATAAAAGCTGCTGACGCCTGCCCGAATAACGGCAAAGTTACCGCCCACTACACCGTCCCTCACCCTACTGAAAATATTGAAAGTGTCTTACCCTTACACTTCGATGAAAATTCAGAGCCATTCAGAGTTTGATCGATACCTGTTCTAGGCCCCTAAATACGCTTTTATTACCTGGCTATCTTGTTGCATTTCTTTGCCGGTACCGGATTGCACCACCTGCCCAGTCTCTAGTAGATAGGCCCGATCAGCCACGGCTAAAGCTAGGCTGGCCATCTGATCTACTAGCAAAATAGTGAGTCCTTCATCGCGTAGCTGTGCCAGGGTGGTAAACAAATCAGTAACTAGCTTTGGTGCTAGACCCAGAGACGGTTCATCTAGCAACAACAGTTTAGGACGCGCCATCAAGCCCCGACCGATGGCGAGCATTTGTTGTTCTCCACCAGATAACAACCCTGCTTTTTGGGTGCGTCGTTCAAATAAACGCGGAAAGCGCTGGAGAATTTTCTGGATATCGCTATCCACATCAGCATCCTGACGGTTAAATGCCCCCAGACGCAGGTTGTCGATTACCGTTAGCTCTTTAAACACCTGGCGTCCTTCAGGCACCAATACAATGCCCTGTCGATTGATGTCATGGGCGGGCATCCCTAAGAGAGACTGGTGTTGCCAAACAATATCCCCAGACCAGGGGGCAATCAGCTGGGTAATGGCTTTCATCAGGGTGCTTTTACCCGCACCATTGGCACCAATGACAGCTACCAGTTCACCCGCATTCACAGTCAGGTCAACCGCCTGTAGTACCTTTAGTTTGTCGTAACCAGCAACCAGCTGTTTAGTTTGCAATAGAGGTTGCGGTTGAAAGATAGCCGGACGTGTTAGGTCAGGTGAGTCAACGCCTAAGTAAGCCGCCAAGACGGCTGGATCTTGCTGGACTTGTGCGGGAGAACCCATGGAAATGCGATCGCCACTATCCAACACCACAACTTGATCAGAAATGTCCATCACCAAGTCCATGTCGTGCTCAATCAAAATGACCGGAATACCGCTGCTGGCAATCCGCCGCACCAGCTTTGCTAACACCTGCTTATCGTCTTTACTCAGTCCGGCAGCCGGTTCATCCAATAGCAACAGCTGCGGCCCCAGCACCAAGGCCCTCGCGATTTCGGCTAACCGACGATCGACAAAGGGTAGGTTAGCGGCTGTCTGATAAACATCGCCTCTAAAGCCGACAAAGGATAACACTTCCAGTAGCGCTTTCTCTGGGTGGGTCGGTGCTTTTCCTTTGCCAACCAGAGCGGAGAATATTGAGCCAGTTTGGTTACCTTTGGCCGCAATTCGTAAGTTATCAATCACTGAAAGTGTGTCAAATAGTCTGGTTGCCTGAAAGGTGCGGGCAACACCGGAACGGGCGATCGCAACCCCAGATTGTTCAGTCAGATCGGTGTCCCCCAGCGCAATGCGACCGGTTTGAGTTTGATAAAAACCCCCAATCAAGTTCAACAGAGTTGTTTTACCGGCACCATTGGGGCCAATCACTGCAGTGACCATGCCCGGTTGCACCGTTAGGCTCAACTCGTTGACCGCACGCACCCCCCCAAACTGAATGCCCACCTGATTGACGTTTAGCGCAGCGGCCACCTGATTGCGCGTAATCAAGGCTGGCATCTCGGGTGGAGTGGTCAGGGGATAGACCGGAGAGGGCTGGCTAAACCAACGTTTGAGTGGTTGGGTTACGCCTTCAGGAGCCAGCCACAGGGTGAGTAGCAACAACACACCAAAAACTAGCAACTGGTAATCAGCGAAGTCCTTAATCAGTTCTGGTAAAAGAACAAGCACGATTGCGCCGACAAATGCTCCTTCGGCAGTGCCAATCCCTCCTAAAATGACCACCAACAGAAACAAGATCGAGCGATGCCGGGTAAAGCTGTCGGGGCTAACAAACCCAATGGTGGAAGCAAAGAAGGCTCCACCCAGTCCTGTAAATGCTGCCGAAACGGTGAATGCCATCACTCTCACCACTAGGGGATTTAACCCGAGAGAAATGGCGGCTGTTTCGTCATCTCGCACCGCTTGAAACGCTTTGCCCCAGGGATGTTGTTTGAGCTGGTCAAAGGACCAAATTGCAACAAATGCGAGTACAACAGCAATGAGAACAACATCTTTTAAAGCGGGTTCTAGGCCAAATAGCACCGGTTTGGGAATGCTGCTCAAGCCGCCAAAGCCACCGGTCAGACCGACCCACTCAATCAACACTCGCTCGACGATAATGCCACAGGCGCTGGTCACCATCGCCAGATAAGGACCGGTGACCCGCAGGGCTGGGGCTCCTAAGGCCGCTCCCATGCCAGCCGTGGCCAGGATGCCGACGCCTGCTGCCGCTGGAAACGACCAGTCTACCTTCAGCATCAACAGGCTAGCCGCATACGCACCGATGGCAAAGAAACCGGCATGGCCAATGGATACTTGCCCTGACAGCCCCACCAAAATATTAAGACCCACGGCCACCATTGTGGTGATGGCAATCATGCCAATGGTGTAGAGGTAGTAGGTATTGGGCGCGAGTAGAGTGGCTGCGATCGCAACTAACAACACCCCTATGCCAATCCAGCTGCGCAGCTTCATAGTGATACCCTAAACTTTTTTCACCTGAGCCTGACCAAACAGACCATAGGGTCGTAGCGCCAGCATTAAAATCACCACCGCAAAGCCAATAATTTCGCGATAGCTCCCCCCCAACAGACCAGCGGCGGCCGATTCCACTAACCCGTATAAAATGCCTGCCAGCATCACTCCCCAGGGATTAGCCAAGCCACCGATGATGGCGGTGGCAAACGCTTTTAAACCTAGCAGCGTGCCCATGGTGGCAGAAACATTGCTAACCGGCGCAATTAACATGCCTGCCAACGCTGCCAGTGCAGTAGACATGCCAAAGGTGACGCTGATCATTCGCTCCACTGGAATGCCCATTAGCCGCGCGGTATCATGGCTCTCGCTGACGGCCTGCAGGGCTTTTCCTAAGAGAGTTTGGGTGAATAGGATACGGAGTGAGATCGCAACCGCTAACCCCACCACCGGAATCAGCAGCTCCACCGGAAACACCCCAAACCCCAACAGTTGAACGGGTGTTTCCGCCCAGGTAGAAGGATAGCCTCGCGTCTCTTTACCAAAGATCACCATGGCAAGATTTTCGAGAATGATGCCCAGGGAAATTGTTGTCAGCAGCCAACTGTTGGAGCCCCCTTCTGAAAATGGACGCACCACAAACCGCTCAATCAGCAGACCCAACCCAAAAGCTGCAGCCAGCGTGATCGGCACAGCCAACCAGGCAGGCACTCCCAGGGTAATGTTCAAGCTGTAGCACAAGACAGCTCCCACCATCACAGAAGCGCCTTGGGAGAAATTCATCGTCTTCGAGACCGCATAGGTAAGCTGAAAGCCCAGAGCCACCAGACCATACAGACTACCAACAGCAATCCCTGAAAGGATCAGTTGAGACCACATTGCGTTTACCCAGTGTATTTAGCCGTCGAAGGGTACCAGTTTGTTATCTTCCCACTGCACCAGAATATAGTCGTCTTCGCTCAGCGCGTCGTGGTTGTCGGGCGAAAAGGGCTGCTCATAGGTTTTGATCAGACCTTCGTAGGGCGGCAGATCATAAAAAGAGTCTCGCAAGGTGGGTCCGTCTACGCTCTCTGCCGTATCTAGAGCCAGGGCGACCAAATTCATGGCGTCATAGGCATTGGCCGTTCCCACTGGCGCAATAATATCCTCTGGCCCCTTGACGTCATATTTCTCTTGTAGCTTGCCCATCAGGGCTTCTGAGCGCTCTCCTTCGGCATCAAAGAAGCTATAGGTTTGCATAAACACGACCCGAGTCGCCGCTGGCCCCGCCAACTCAGGAAAACGCCCCCCCGTCGGTCCCCAATGGGACACAACCGGCACATCCCAACCCAGGCGTACCAAGGACTTCATCGCTACGGCTGACGGTGCGGCATTGGCCACCATTAGCAGCACGTCGGCCCCACCCTCCTGCAAACGCCCTAACTGAGGAGAAATATCAGTGTCTCCATCGTTAAACTTTTCAATGCCAACAATCTCCAGGTCGTACTTGGGCGCCCATTCCTCAAACCCAACCTGATTCGACTCACCCCAAGGGTTGTTGATCAGCACTAAACCAACCTTAGTGGCCCCTAATTCTTGCTTGGCATAGCGCAGTAAGTAGCTGTCTACAATGTTGTCGTTAGCCGAGACCCGAAAAGCAAAATTGGGGTCAAATTCGTTGCGGGTAATCCCTGTGGCTGCTGCCCACACCCCCATGTACGGCACTTCCAGCTCATGGAAAACAGGCAGCATGGCCAGGGATACGGGAGAATCTAAGCCGCCAAAAACCAACGCTACGTTTTCCTGCTCAATCAATTCCCGAGCCGCCGCGACTCCTTTTGCCGGGGTGGATTCATCATCACGGACAACAAGTTCCAACGGACGCCCCCCCATGACACCACCACTCTCATTGATTTTTTCTAGGGCAATGGTCAGTCCCCGCGTAATTGATTCACCTGACACGGCTGAAGGCCCTGTAATGGCAGCAATCAGACCTAGCTTAATCGGTTCACCAGCAGAGGCTGTTTCTTCTCCCTCCTCAGCAGGTATGGTGCCGCTTTCAGTGGTGGTGGCACACCCGGCTAGCTTAGAGGTCAAAAGAGCTGCACTCAGCCCCGTGACACCTCTAAGTAGCTGCCGCCGCTTGAAAACCATGCGCTTGAGCGAGTTTTGAGTCATCAGTCCCTTGGTGCCTTAGCCGACGCTATCAAGGGAATTATCAGTTTTTCGCTGTACTTGAACTGATGCTTACGCTACAAATACGTTTCCAGTGACTTTAAAAAGGGAGGTATCTGTTGTACGATTCCACATTCAGTCTCTCCATTTCGAAATCGATCAGCTCGTAGGGGAGCATGCCTTAGGCTTACTCGGCAACATGGGGCGCAATCCACCAAAATTTTGCTAGCTTGCGATCGCATAATCTACCAGCTGCACTAACCGCTGCCGCAGAGTCTCCAACCCCAGCTTTTGCACAGCCGAAATAAACAATGCCTGAGGATACTCATCCTTAGCAACAGCAAGAGTATCGCTATCCACCGCATCTAACTTATTAAACACCAACAAAATTGGCCCCGGCGTTGTCGGCATTTGCCCCAAAATCCCCATCACCGAGCGGATATGTTCCTGCCAGGCGGGATGAGACAAATCCACTACATGCATCAGCGCATCAGCTTCGGTGACTTCTTCTAAAGTGGCTCGAAACGCATCTAAAAGAGACGGCGGCAGATCTTGAATAAAGCCCACTGTGTCGGTCAACACCAGGGAGCGCTTCTCGTGAGTTTCTGGATCGACGACCGCCAGCCGCTTTGTAGTCGGGTCCAGGGTGGCAAACAGCTGATCCGCCGCGTAGATATCCGCATTGGTCAACGTGTTTAATAGCGTTGACTTGCCTGCATTGGTATAGCCCACCACGGCTACTGAGGGCACCTCATGGTGCTGACGATTTTGTCTAAGGCGGGCTCGGTGGGCCTGGAGCTGGTTGACCTCGCGCTGCAGCCGCGTAATCCGTTTTTGAATTGCTCGACGTTCAGTTTCTAGCTTGGTCTCACCAGGACCGCGAGTACCAATACCCCCACCTAGTCGAGACATGGCCTGACCGCGTCCGGTTAGCTTAGGTAGCTGATACTCCAGCTGGGCAAGCTCGACCTGTAGCTTACCCTCCCCCGTCCGCGCTCGCTGGGCAAAAATGTCTAAAATTAGCTCAGTGCGGTCCACCACGCGCACACCGATACGCTGCTCCAAGCTACGAACCTGCGCTGGGGAGAGATCGCGATCGAATACGACCAAGCTTGCCCCCAGAGTCTGGGCTTTTAAGGCGACTTCATCCACCTTTCCGGCACCTAAAACCGTCTGGGGATGAGGCTTAGATCGTTTTTGCTTCAGCGTTTCTAACACTTCCCCGCCCGCTGTTTCCACCAGGCGAATAATTTCTTCGAGACCGCCTTTAAAGCGTTTGGTGGAAATGCGGTCAGTTTGCAACCCGATCAGCAGGACTCGATCGTGGCTGGCATCTACCTGCTGAGCAACAAACAGTCGGCGGAATTCTTCTTCTAGTCCTTCGGTCAGGTCAGTAAAGTCTTCTAGGCTGATACCCTCTAGGTCCATGGGCTCAGACACTGACCAACGCTGGACGTCATCGGGGACTAAATGAGCCAGGTACCCCTCACGGATATAGCCAGTTGCACCGCCGCCTTTGCGCTGAAAACCACTGCCTGTCAGCGTCAGTAATACCAGGGCATCCAGCCGCTGCAGGGCCATTGCGGTCAGAGCCGCATTGCCGGGGGGGTCTTGCTTCAGCTGGGTGGCAATGCAGCGGATACCGCTCAAACGCTCGGCCCCGTATCGAGGTAGCTCCGTCACTGGAATCTGGGTTTGTCGAGGAGAACCCACGCCAACGCGAATAACATGACCTCGCCGGTCGATATAGGCACAGACAGGCTGATTGATGTCAGTGCTGACGGCCGCTATACGCTGGGCAAATTCGCGGTTGGTAATCTGGCTACCAGGAATGCGCTGATGATATAAACGACGTAGTTGCTTGAGCTGACTAGGTTTGAGACCTTTTAGCTCCCCGTAGATGGTTTCGATAGGCCCTTGGAGAATGCAGTAGCTCTTATTTTAATCACAGCATTCGCCCCCAGCAGAAAGCAGTCTCAAATTGAAACGTTTTGGGGTAATTCCATCGGGTTATTGATTGGAATTGACTATACGTCGATGCAAGATAGTATTTTTCTATGAGGTCAAAATAAACTATTTTAGAGGTGCATTGATTTGCACACAGCTGGGTAAAAGCTGGCATATTCCTAATGTGCGTTTAACCGCCTGCATTGGGTCTGGCTTAGTTGCAGCAGCTGATAGCTACGCTGACTCAGATGCCGCGCGGCAAACGAGCGAAGGAAATCCGCTCCCAGGTTGTTAATACTCCATATAAAGATGAGCACCGATATCAATCCCCCTGAAGAGAACGTAACCACTCAAAGCACGACCGAGACAACTGAACAGGTCAAGGTAATTCTGGCTAAGGTTGCAAGCGTGCTTGGGGATGCTCCCACCTATGTGGTTGAGACGTTTAATGAATACAGACGACCACTAACTGTGATTGGCCTAGTGTTTGGTGCCTTAATCGCAATTAAGATGGCGTTTGCTATTTTGAGCGCCATCAATGATATTCCTGTTTTGGCTCCTACTATGGAGCTAATCGGTCTGATTTATACAGGCTGGTTTATCTATCGTTATTTGCTGAAGGCTAGCAATCGTAGCGAGTTACTTAGCAGCCTGGGCGATGTGAAAGACCAAATTACTGGCAACAAGCGCTCAGTCTAATCGATTGATGGATAGCTTTGGCAGACTGATAGCTCTTTAGGTTAATTATTTTGATGCGTTCTAGCGAGCGTTTAGAAAGCTGGATGGTTAACGCCATCCGGCTTTTTTGCTGGAATCCGCACCTGTACCGCCATGGTCGATAACTGGCTAGGCTTCCTATACTAGGAGGCACCGCTAGACGCCTTTGATAAGGAGCCCATGGAGCTAAATCAGGACATCATGAAAGCAGTTGAAACCCTGGAATACCGGGTAACTGCGGGTGATGTAGCCGCTAAAACTGGATTAAATATTGGTCAGGCAGAAGCTGGAGTGCTGGCTTTGGCATCGGCCACCCAGGCCCATATGCAGGTGGCTGATACGGGAGATATTGCCTATGAGTTTCCTCGACAGTTTCGGACAACGCTGCGCAATCAATATTGGCAGCTGCGCTGGCAGGAAACCTGGCAAAAAATTTGGGGAGTCCTGTTTTATCTGATTCGGATTTCCTTTGGCATCATGCTAATTGCGGCAGTGGTGCTGGTATTTGTGGCAATTATTGCAATTCAAATCGGGATGCAGTCCCAGCGTGATGACGATAATGGTGGCTACAGCGGCGGCGGTAGCTTTGGGTTTAATCCCTGGCTGTGGATCGGTCGAGATTGGTTTTACTGGTTTGGCTATGGCCCCCGTCGGCAGTATGGCCGTCAGTACGATAGCTACTCGCAGCGAGGGCGGTCCCGTCAGGGCAGCGAGCTGAACTTTTTGGAGGGGATCTATTCGTTTTTGTTTGGCGATGGCGACCCGAATAAGAATTTGGACGAGAGGCGGTGGGGTGCGATCGCAACCGTCATCCGCAACAACCGAGGAGCCGTCACCGCCGAACAGCTGGCCCCCTACCTAGACAATGCCAACCTTAACGACGACCTTGAGGACTACGTTATCCCTGCCCTCAGCCGCTTCAACGGTCAACCGAAAGTAAGCCCCCAGGGGGACCTGGTTTATTACTTCCCCGAGCTACAGGTCACCACCCAAAACCACAAAACTCAATCCGTCCCAGCATTTCTAAAAGAAGCTAAGCGTCGCTTTACCAGCGCTAGCTCCGGTCAGGTCACTGCAGCTATCGGTCTCGGCACATTACTAGTCGTTGGGTCCATCTATCTCAGCTTTATTGCCGCCGGTTGGGACTCAGGCTTTATCGGTCTAATTTATTCGCTGTGTGATTTATTTCTAGCCTATGGCGTTGCCTTTCTCGGCATTCCTGCTATTCGCTACTTCTGGATGCAGCGCCAAAACCAGAAAATCGAAGCGCGTAACGCCCAGCGTCAAAACCTTGTCGGAAACACTATTCAGCGTAAGCTTGACTACGCCAAACAGTTTGCCATCCAGACCATCGTCGGCAAAGATAACCTGGCCTACACCACTGAAACTGACCTTGTTGACCAAGAAATTGCCAACCGCGACAAAATCGACGAAGAATGGCGCAAACGTTTGGAATCGTCCTAAGAAAAACAGTAAATAGATCAAGCTCTTAGCAAATGGCTGAGCTGCTCTGAGAGGCAACTTACCTCCAACGAGAGAACTCCCCACTTTAGATTTTCTTTACTATTAACTGAAATCAAACAATAGGTGGGGCTTTCAGAGGATTGGTCATGGATTTGCTATCTGCTTTGTTCGATGGCTGGAAAGGGATTATTGAAGTCTGTATTTCAGCTATAGTCATATATATTTTTGTCGTCGTCGCCATCCGGATTGTCGGCAAGCGGTCCACGTCTCAGATGAACAACTTTGACTGGATTGTCACCGTAGCGATTGGTTCGCTGACGGCCTCCGGTATCGTCATTGACAGCGTGTCCGTCGCTGAAGCTATGACGGCTATCGCTCTACTGCTAGGCGCCCAGTATCTACTAACAAAGGGATTCTTTGCGTCTGGTAGGCTGACACGACTCGCTAAAGCTAGCCCCACGCTGCTGGTACACAACGGCCAGTTCATCCACGACGCGATGAAAAAAGAGCGTGTGATGACTTCTGAGGTCATGGCAGCCCTCAGGGAAAAAGGCTTGATTAGCGTTGAAGAGGCGCAGTGGGTAATCCTTGAAACCGACGCCTCTTTTAGCGTTATTCCTAAAGAAGACCGTGACTTTTCCAAAGCACAGTTTGAGAACGTTTCTGGCTTTCCACCTAAGAGCAGCAGGCTGTATTAGACCCTTACAAAGCAATCTAAGCTGACACAGCGCTCAGTTCCCCAAAATATTAATCAGGGCTCCCACAGCGCCCCCCTGAATCGCATTCTCAATCAGCGAATCATCATTGGTAATCGTACCAACCGCAGCGCTAGCAGCAGCGCCAATCGCCGCATCCTCAGCCAGACTAGAATCGTCTCCACCAATAACCTCAACAGCCGCGCCAGCCGCACCGCCATTGATCACATCGTCTAGTCCTGCATCATCGCCCACCACGGTACCTGTAATGATGCCAGCGCCAGCACCAATGCCGATGTTTTCTAAAAGCTGAGCTGAACTAGGAGCCGCTAAAACCGACCCTAATGTGCCAGCTGTTAATCCTGTAATAAAAAGTGCGGTGATTGCCTTTTTCATGGGGATAGTCTCCAATCGAGAGTGAATAAGCGATTGTGAGTCAGGTTAGCGCTATCATTTCAAGCTTCTAGAAATAACCTTGGTCTTCACTAACCTGACCGATGTCATTACTATCCATCGGTTACCTAATAGCCATCTGATGACACCCTGAGCTATCCATAAAAGCGGGTTAAGTTAGGCTGAGTCTTTGATGTGACAAGCGTCACATAGATAGCCTCGGGAAACTATGCAAATCCTCAGTTTTCCTTACGTACCAGGGGATTTACTAGATCATTTAAACCCTCACCGATCAGCGATAACCCGGTCACCATACCGGTAATGGCCAGTCCAGGAAAAAGCGCTGTCCACCAGATGCCCGTGGGCAGCGCGTCTAGCGCCTGTCGCAGCGAACTCCCCCACTCAGGAACCTCATCTGGCAGTCCTAGCCCCAAAAATCCTAAGCCTCCTAAAATCAGCACCGCGTCTGCCGTATTTAGCGTAAACAGCACTGGAACACTCTGCACCACATTTAGAAATAAGTAACGCGACAGCACCGCCCACGTGGACGCTCCCATAGCCTGGGCCGCTTCTACAAACAGCTCTGTTTTGAGACTGACCGTATGGTTTCGCACCACCCGGTAATACTGAGGCACATAGGCAATACTCAGGGCCGCTGCTGCATTGACCACCCCTTTGCCCAGAATAAAAGCTAGGGTCACCGCCAGCAGCAAAACCGGTAGCGTATAGATCGTGTCCATAAAGAACAGCAGTCCTCGGTCCAGCTTGCCACCTAGATAGCCGCTGACCATCCCCAGCGGCACCCCGACCACCACACTCATGGCAGTCGCTAGCAGCACCACCTGCCAGGCAGCTCTTGCCCCAAACAGCGTACGGGAAAAAATGTCATAGCCCTGACGGCTGGTGCCAAACCAATACTCACGCGACGGCGGCACATGGACAGGATTTTCCAGGGTCACTAGCGGGTCTTTGATCCAGCCCCAGCTTTGCATCAGCGGTGCAAACAGAGCGATCAGTACAAACAGCAGCGTAATGGCAATCCCCATCCACATCAGAACTCTAGAAATTGTCCAGCGCCGCACCCGTAAAGTATCTGTCATAGCTATGAGCGTCAAAGTAGGCTCTATTGTCTAATAGCAAGGGCCCCATGGGAAAAGGAAAATATTGATTTCCCCTCGTAGGGTCGTTCCATGGAACGACCCTACAAAAATTATGGATCAGAGGCATTAAATAATGCCTCTACCAGTTCGCTAAAGCCCTTGCCCTCTTCAGCTTGGGTGACAAAAGTAGGATGATGCGCCAGCGCGTCCAGGTAGTGACGCACGTTGGCAACACCGACCGAGTTGGGAAACTGGCCAGGGTCAAACATACTTTCGTCATTGGGGCTATCGCCAACGGTGAGGACCTGTCCGTGAGCAAGCTGGGGAAACTGCTGGGCAACGACCTGGGTCAGACCGCTGGCTTTGTCCTGGGGTAAGGGCTTGATGTGGCACTGGACGGTGCTGTAGGTAAAGCCCCAGCCGTTTTGATGACAGCTGTCTGTCATCCACTGCAGGTCCTCTAGACTTAGGCCAGTAACATCAAAGGTCCAGTCGGTCAGGCGAAAGAGGTTATCGCTGGATTCTTTGAGCTGGGGATACTTTTTGCGTAGGCATTCGAACTGTTGTAGCAGCAACTGTCTGTGGTTGTCGGGAATAGGCTGTAGAAATGTGGGATACCGGTTTTCTTTGGTGAAATAGAGACCGCCGTTTTCTGCGATCGCAAGTACCACCGGCAGATAGTGCAATATTCCATGGACCCAGCCTGCCGAACGCCCAGTTGTAATCAGTACCGGCATACCACCAGCCTGCAGCGCTGCCAATGTTTGAAATAACGCCTGATCGAACTCGCCTGCTTGGGTCAGCGTGCCATCCATATCTGTGGCCACCAGACGAATCTGAGCGAGCGTCTGCCGCCCCCGCTCGCTGGTCAAAGACTGTAGTCGATTGGCTGTCATCATTATCCTTTCCTGCATCGGGTTCTAGAGAGCCAATACCAGCACACTAGATTAAGAAACTCTCGCAATATCTAAAAACCGACAGTATGTCTGCTAAACGTTTAGAAGTCGCCCTCAACGTCTCTGAAACAATTCATTCAGATCACAGATACCCTGGCCAAAGACGTCCTATAATCGGGCCTTTCCCAGCATCAAGATAAACCATCGTAGTCCAGTCAACCATGGCAGCACTCGTCCCCGATCAGCGTAACTACTACTATCTTTTAGAGGCTGAACGCGCCGGAATCCATAAACCGATTTTGGCGGGTCTCTACACTGTCCATAAATCCCCTCGGCTCATGGACGGGGAAACGGGGCTGGGAATAGCCGCTGCCAACAAAGTACCGGTTGACCAGGTCAACACCTTGCCGGAGCAGGTACAGTATGCGGCAAACACGCTACGAGCACTGACCAGCACCCTCACAGCCGAAGGCTGGAACGGCAGAGACCTATGGGATGCCGCCAAAGGTCGCTACAGCGATCGCTTTATTGAGCGGATCGCAGAAGGCTACATGCCCGCACCGTCTGAAGAAAGCGCGGCCCGTCTAGAAAGCTGTAATGCCGAAGAGCTGCTAGCCGCCTATCTAGACGATATGAGCTACGACTACGGGGCCCAAGAGCTACCCCACAATCTAGCGGACTTAGACGATGAGCTGCTGGCCCTAGCCGACCGCATTGCGCCCAACTACGGTCAGCTTGATTTCCAACGCGATGCGCTGCTGGAGGTAGCACGCATTTGGCGCAAGCTAGACTCCCATGAGAGCACCATCAAGGCCATGAATGTAGACATCACTAATGGTGTCCCCGATGAACCGGCTCTAGATAAAGCGTTAACCGAATTTATGCGCCAGGTTTCCCGGTTTTACTCGGGCTACCCCCATCAGCGTGAGGCCCTGCTACGACTGACCCAGCTCTGGCGACAGCTAGATTCCCGCGAAGAGGCCATCGACTGGCTGCAGTCTAACGACCCGCGCGCTGAGGAAACTAATCTAGAGATCGTAGACCCCGCCTTGATTGCCTTTGTCCAGCGCATTCCTGACTACTACAAAGGCGATGGCTACCATCGATTTGCCCTGACAGAAACCTACCGTATGTGGAAGGGACTAGATTCCCGACCGACGGCGCTCAGTGAGCTAGGAGCCTCACCCCAGTTTCTCAGCGCCAATAAAGACAACCCCACGGCGCTGGCCCAGGCTGCTAAGCGGGTCGATCAGGCGCTGCTTACCTTTATTGAGGGTATTCCCAATGCCTATAAAGAAATTGAGGATCAGCGAGAAGCTCTGATTCGCCTGGTCCAGATTTGGCGCAGGCTCGACCGACGTGTTGATGCCATTCAGTCGCTGTTTGACGATGTGCGACGCATGACCCGTGCCAACCGCGATTCTGTCGATGCCGCACCGGCCCCTAAACCAGCACCACTGCCCACCCGACCTGCCCGGTGGACTCCTTACAACATCCAACTGGGAGCTTCAATTATCGTCAATGGCAACTTTACCTGGTCTGAAGCCACCCGTGGGGGAACACGCATGCCTCCCAATCAGGCTACAGTAGATGGTATTGTGCGCATTGCTACATTGGCGCAGCAGGCACGCGATCGTCTGGGTCGTCCCTTTCTCATTACTAGCTGGTATCGTCCACCCGATATTAACCGCCAGGTAGGAGGGGCTTCCAACAGTCGGCACATCGTTGGCGATGCCATTGATTTTTACGTCAATGGTCTATCCGGTGACCAAATCTATTGGGCGCTTGATCCCTGGTGGCCTGGTGGGTTAGGCCGCTATACCCGATTTCCTAGCCTGAGTCATTTAGATGCTCGGGGATATCGCGCACGATGGCGTCACTAATTGCACCCACGACTATCGAAATTTTACAGAGGTTTTATATTGGTTTAGATATATCCTCTTAGTCCGGAAATTAACGCCTGGGGCATGCTAAATGTAATCGGATAGCAATATTCCTTAGCTATGTCTAACTCTGTTATTGAGCTCAATCCCTTAGTGGCTCAGGCTCCGGCGGCTACTGTGCAACCTAAAAACCCATGGATGTATACATCAGTTGGGTTAGCAGTATTATTGCTGATTTTGGGGATTGTTTCTCAATTACAGTTTGCTCGGATACGTAAAAAGCTTAAGTTCGAGATCTACAAAAATAAAGAGCTGCACAAACGGGTCAAGCTGGCGCTCACCACCATCAGCAAGATGGAGAAAAATCCCGATTTAGTCCACTCTCGTGACTTTAATCTGGACTATTTGAGAATGCGGATGGAAGAGAAGCACTTCCATGCCTCTGTGGTGAACCAGCTAAAGGTCAAAGTAAAGCAGCGCGTCACTCTAGCTTTACGGCCCCAACAAGCGCAGCAGGGCGTAGTGGGGATTGCGTCTGCCATTAAACCACGGGCGCTCGATCAAATTTTTGATGTGGAATATCAGACCGTTCAAGAAGGTCAAAAGAAAAAGCGAGTCTTATTTCGAATTCAAATCAAGCTGGTTAAGCTGCCAACTCAGCCCACATCCATTACCGTCCAAGAAATTATTGACTGTATTGAAAACTTCTTGAGTCCGGAGCGCGATGAAAAGTTCTGGCAGCCAACACTGCTAGGACGCCTGGCCACAATGCACTGGGATCAAAAGGCAAAACCAACTCCCCTATTGGTGCTAGAGCAAACCAGCGAGGGGGTAAATGTTACCTTCCGCAGCGGCAGCAACCGGGTAGCGCTTTAGAACAAAAAAAGCACAGGACAACCTGTACTTTTGAAGCTTAAGCCCCCGATTTATGGCGTCGTCAAGATCAGATCCTCAGTCGCTCTAGAGCCGTTGTGGCTGTGCTTCATCGGAAAAGGGAGCACGTTTTTTCCGGTCGCCTCTTGCATATCTTGACTGACGGCCTCCCCTAGCAGCTGACGCAGGTCGGGCATAACCGCTAGCGCCCGAGTCCAGTCAGGAATTTCAGTTCCGGTAGGATCTTCTAAGTACTGCTCACCGGCTTTGATGATGACTTCTTCAAATTTTTCGAGGGTGTTTTCTTCTTTGTGGCGGTCGTACTGCAGTCCATTGAACCGAGCATCGACAAAGTACTGCCGGGCCAGGTCTTGGGCCTCACGGCGAAACTTGATCCGCAGCGATCGCAGCTGGTCTTTGCCAATGACGACCTGCTCTGTTTCTGTCAGACTGCGCAAAAGAGAATGTAGGATATCTCGACACATTTTTTGTAGCCCCTGGTTAGGTGCTTGACCCACATCCTGATGCTTGTGGTCAAAAACGCCCAGATCGACTTGGGCAATTCGTTTGAGGGCCACGTTGCGATACACCTCTGCCAGCAGACCGACTTCTAGCCCCCAGTTAGCCGGGATCCGCGTAGTCAACGCCAGGTCACTGGTCAGGGCAAACTCTCCCGAGAGCGGATAGCGGTAGGAGCACAGATAGGAGATATAGTCCCGAGCCCCCCAAACATCCATTAGCGAGTGCAGCAGGGGAGCAACAAAGAGTCGAGTTACCCGCCCGTTGATTTTACGCGGTTCGCTACCGATCCGAGCGTAGTAGGCTTTTGTAAAGGCAATACCAAACTCAGGCTCCAACAGCGGAATAAGCAGCTTGAGGGGATAGCTTTTGTCATAGGTGATGATGTCGGCGTCATGAAGTGCGATCGCACCCGCATGGAGAGTAGCCAGTCCTAGTCCGAGCCAAACCGCTCGACCTTTACCTCGATAGGCCAGAATGTCTAGCCCTTTCTCCTGTAGCTCCCTCAGCAGGGCAAATACCCGAGGACCGTTTTCCCAAATAATGTGAGTTTTTTGGGGTAGGGGCTGAAAAAACTCAACGGCCTTAGCGTATTGCTCTGCGGTGTCTGCATAGAGACTAACGATCACCGTGTTAACAAAGGCACAGTCCTGGAGATGACTGCGGATACCGGCCAGTGCGGGACGCTCAAGCTCTTCGTACAAAGAGGGAATCAAAACAGCAGTCGGTGTATCGCGGGTCAGCTCACATGAGCGCTCCTCCAATCGAGACAAATCGCCACCAAAATCATGAATCGTCGTGATTCGTTCCTGCTTGTAGTCCATTAGCTCCTACACACCCATTAGTGTTCAGTCACATCATAGGAAAAATACTAGGTAAATAGTGTCCTCAACGCTACAGCAGAGTTTTGTAAAACCCCGGTGTTTTCGCAAACACCGGGGTTCTGGGGAACCCTTAACAGCTAACGCAGCCAGTTTTTAAGACGAGAGGCCACCTGAGGACGCCTGAGCTTACGCATAGCCTTAGTCTGAATCTGACGTACCCGCTCACGAGACAGGTTAAAAATGCCACCCACTTCTTCTAAGGTATGGGGTTCACCCGTCGTTAGCCCATAGCGTAAGGAAATAATATCTTTCTCACGCTCGGTCAGTACCTCGGTTAAGACATCGGAAATCTCCTGCCGCATCATCGATTCGTTCATGCGCGATTCAGGCGAGAGCGTGCTGCCATCTTCAAGCAGCTCCATTAGCTCAGTATCTTCGCCCTTGCCCACACGATGATTTAGGGAAAGCGATTTGCGCCGTACCTGCTGTAGACTGCGCAGCTGCTCCGGAGTCAGATCCAACTCAGCTGCTAGCTCTGCTTCGGTGGGTGTGCGATTTAGCTGCTTGCGGAGTTCGCGCTGGGTTTTCTTGAGTTTGTTTAGCTTTTCTACAATGTGGATCGGTAGACGAATAGTCCGCGCGTCGTTAGCAATCGTCCGGGTAATGCCCTGACGAATCCACCAGTAGGCATAGGTAGAAAACTTATAGCCCTTATCAGGGTCAAACTTCTCAGCTGCCCGGTTTAGCCCTAGGGCACCTTCTTGAATTAGATCTAGAAATGGCACACCTCGATTGAGATAGCGCTTGGCAATGGAAACGACCAACCGCAGGTTTGAGCGGATCATCTTCCGCTTGGCGCTGCGAGCATACTGTAAACGATGCTGAAAATCAGCTTCGCTACATTCCAAAGCATTGGCCATTTCTAACCGGCTAGGAGTCCGCTTGAGCTGCTCCCCTAGCTCTTTTGAAAGCGCCTCTATATCTGCTAAAAACTTAACCTGACGGGCAAGCTCGATCTCTTCATCCGCCTTGAGCAGAGGATAGCGAGCCATCTCTTTAAAGAAGGCTCCGACAGCATCATCGGCCAGGGTTTTCTTATAGGCAGAGGCAACTTCAGCCGTCAGCTCAGCAGCGGGGTCGGCAGTATCGTCTGACTCACCATTTTCTGAACGATCCCAACCAGGAGCATTGGAGTCTTCGCTAAGCTGAATGTCTTTGCGATTACTGCTCTGGGGTTTGGGTGCTGGTTCTACGTCTGTAGTCCAAGGTTCAATTACTGCTGTTTCTGGGGAATTAACAGAAGGAGCCATAGTTCCGCAAGAAATATCCTTTGTGTGCCTAAAGGGTGCTTAAACGTAGCCGTGGGATGCCGCTATCTAAATGAATTTAAAAGAGACTGTAGTCAGCTCCAACTACACTATACCAATCTCATTCTGGAGCACTGTCCACCATGATATTTTTTGGAGGATGAAAACTCTTATTTATCAAGGTTCTTGTAGCTTTTGTAACGTTTGATTCCATTCATTGCGGCATGTAAACATCTCATGACATCTCTACTTTAAAGACATGTTTTAAGTCTCTATGTTTCTGCTTTTTAGTTGATAGCTTGAAAGCTTTCTTTTGAACGGGTGGGATGTCTATAGACGCCTATATTTCTAAAATTTGAACTATATGTCTCAGTCTGAAATCTCTGGCTCATGCGCTTGTGGGGGAGTTGACGTATTGGTCGATTGTCCAGGTGTTCAGGGACTTTATTTGTATAGAATTCCTCAAGATTTGGAGGTAAAGCCGGGAGATATTGTCAGCGTACCGTTTGGGGGACGTCAGCTCGGTGCGATCGCAATCCGATTAGTATCAATGTCATCGATATCTACCGGTGATTACACCCTACGCGATATTGAAAGTGTTATTAGTCGGGGCTTTTTTTCTAAAGATTATTGGAAATTATTAGAACATGTTGCCAATTATTATCAGACATCTCTGATTCAGGTGATCCGAACAGCGCTGCCACCGGGTTTATTAGGACGTTCTCAACGCAGAATTCGGCTCAAATCATCCGCTAATTTTGAAACCTCATCACTGACAGTTAAAACGCTCAAGCCCGCCGCCCAGGACTTACTCCAGACGCTACGCCAATCACAAAAGGGAGACTACACGTGGCGCTATCTTAAACGCCAACACCAGCAGGCAGCTGGGGGGTTAGACCAGCTGCTGAGCCACGGCTGGGTAGAAAGCTATTTAGCTATGGCCACGCCGTCTCGTCCCCAGCAGCGTCAGGCCGTCAGCCTCGTCAGCATTCCCGAACCAGGCACTCTGACCCGTCGCCAGCAGGAAATTGTCACAACGCTCCAGAGACATGGTGGGGACCTGTGGCTCAGCGACGCTCTCCAGCGGCTACGAACCACCAGCACCACCTTGCAACGGCTGGCAGCCAAGGGCTATCTCACCATTGAATCGCGAGAGCGGCTGCGAGTGGGGAGTCATTCTCAAGCCTTAGCAGATCGGCCCAAATCGCTTACGGCTGACCAGCAGAGGGCGCTGGCAGTGCTAAACAAGCTAACGGACTATGCCCAGATACTGCTTCACGGGGTCACCGGCTCTGGCAAAACAGAAGTCTATCTACAAGCAATCGTTCAGCGACTGCAGGCTGGCACGTCTGTTTTAGTATTGGTTCCCGAAATTGGTCTTACCCCGCAGCTGACCGACCGCTTTCAGGCTCGCTTTGGTAAACAGGTGTGTGTGTATCACAGCGGTCTATCAGATGGAGAGCGCTACGACACCTGGCGGCAGATGCTGGAAGGCCAACCCCAGGTGGTCATTGGTACTCGCTCCGCCATTTTTTCTCCCTTGCCTAAACTGGGGCTGATTATCTTGGATGAGGAGCACGACAGTAGCTTTAAGCAGGATCAGCCGGTTCCTTGCTATCACGCTCGCACGGTGGCCAGCTGGCGCGCAGAAATGGCGAACTGTCCCTTAATCTTGGGGTCAGCGACACCTGCCCTGGGAACCTGGGTGGAGACAAATGCCGATAATGGCACAATGGATGGCGTAGGGGCGTTGCATGCAACGCCCCTACCAAGGTTTTATCTATCCCTACCCAACCGTGTACACCAGCGCCCTCTGCCCCCTGTTAACGTCGTTGACATGCGTCTCGAACTCCAGGCAGGCAATCGCTCCGTCTTTAGTCGCCCGCTCAAAGCAGCGCTGGAGACTATGCAGGCAAACGGAGAACAAGGGCTGCTGTTTATTCAGCGACGGGGTCATAGTCGGTTTGTATCCTGTCGCAGCTGCGGTCATGTGATGGAGTGTCCAGACTGTGATGTATCGCTGGCCTATCATCAGCCCCAGGATGCCGGTCCGGCCCATTTACGCTGTCACTACTGTGGCTACGGACAGCGTCACCCGGATGAGTGTCCAGCCTGCAAATCCCCTTACCTCAAGCACTTTGGCAGCGGTACGCAGCGGATTGTTCATGAGCTGCAAAGTCAGTTTCCAGGACTGCGGTGTCTGCGGTTTGATAGTGATACCACTCGGGCAAAGGGGGCACATCGAGCGCTGTTGGAACGGTTTGCAGCTGGTGAAGCCGATGTGCTGGTGGGCACCCAGATGCTCACTAAAGGAATCGATCTGCCGCAGATTACAGTGGTGGGGGTGGTGGCGGCCGATGGGCTACTGCACATGCCTGACTACTGGTCGGGCGAGCGGGCGTTTCAAACCTTGACCCAGGTGGCCGGACGAGCAGGACGCGGTGAGCGGCCAGGTCAGGTAATTTTGCAAACCTACACTCCCGACCATCCTGTGATCTGGGCTGCCAAGGACCACAGCTATCAAACCTTTATCGACCACGAAGTCGAACATCGACAGCTGCTGGGATATCCGCCCTATGGTCGATTGGTACTGCTGCGGTTGACCAGTCCAACAGAAACTGAAGCCGAAACAGCGGCGGAAAAATGCGCCCATCAGCTGCAGGAGCTGCTGATGTCTTTAGGCCACAGCCTGGACGACGAGGCACTATCGGGCCCTGCAGTGCTAGGACCTACTCCAGCTCCGATTGTGCGAGTCGCCCGGCGCTACCGCTGGCATGTAGTGCTAAAGCTGCCCTTAAGGATGAAGGTGCCAGATTTAACCCTGCTGCGATCGCATCTGCCCAAATCCGTCAGACTCACCATTGACATCGACCCGCTAAACCTCAGCTAAAGGTGGTTCACTCGACAATGACAGCCCGAGCCGCTAGAGCGACATGTTGCGCCAGTGCCACTCTTTAATAACGGCTTGGATCTGGGGGCTTTCGGCTTCAAGCACCGCAGGCGTAAACGCAGCCATCGCGCGGGCTGGCACAGCCACTGCTAGAGCCGCACTCAGGAATCCACCAGAAACTTTAACGCTAACGTGTTTCATAGAGCCCTCCCGGTATCAATGCTTCAATTACCAGGATGAGGAGTGATTCTGAGTTTCTACTGAGGCTCCGCTAAACCACGGTTAAATTTTGTAGCATTAGATACATTGAGCCGCCCGATTCAAATACTGCCAGTCAGTACAGGCGGACCTTTAGGAACCGGCGGATCGGCCACCGCATCGATCGTAATGATGACTCTAACGGGCGTGGCATTGCATAGAGCGTCCGGCACGGTCCACTGGACGCTGCCTACCTCAGTATTATTAAACTGGCCGCAAAACATGGGGTCCGCTGTTTCAGTGGCCACTGACCAGAGACGATAGACCTGATCTGCAGGCAGCACTGGCAGGTTATGGGACACCAGCTGCACTTCTGAATGATCTGGCAGCGTCAGCAGGCTACCGGACGCCAACAGCTCGTCTGTCCCCTCAAGAGAGTAAAGAATCACATTGGGCTGGCGCAAAATCTCAACCACATTCTCAAAGTTAGGGTTGGATTCGGCCTGGGCCAACAGGTCCTGTTTTAATGCTTCGACCTCGGTTTGACGGGTTCTCAGCTCAGTTTGCAATGTTTGTTGCTGCTGGCGCAGACGATAGTTATCTGTGCCAACAATGGCAATTAGGAAAGCTGCCGCCGCCAGAGCGGCACCGTACCAGCGCTGTCTGGGCACGCGGCGCACAGCAGGCGGCGCAGTAACTGTAGTCACAATGGTTTGCTCTAGCCCCGGCGGTAGAGACTCTGGTGCTAATGCATAGGGCACCATCGCCAGGGTTTCTTGATAGGCCATTAGCTCAGCCTCTAGATGAGGGTGCTCAGTCAAAAGCGATTGTAAGGCACGCTGCTCATCCGGTGACAAATTACCCAGGGCATAGCCTGCTAGTAAGTCATGCCAGTCGGGATGCGGGTCTGAGGTGGATGGCGAATCAAACGGCATAATAATCTGACAAGAATGTGACAAACAGCGGTGCAGGAACGTTAGGGACAGGCAGGAAATAAATGTCAAAAGGGCGCTAAAGGCTGGTTTGCAGCGCCTGACGGAGCTTGCGCAGGGCTTGGCGAGAACGAGATTTGACCGTACCCAGCGGGATATCAAGACGCTGGGCAATTTCTGACTGGCTCAAGCCGTCGTAGTAGGCGATTTCAATCACCTGACGTTCTTTGTCAGACAGCGTTGCCAGAGCCTGACGGGTACGCTCACCGCGTTCGCTGAGGGCCGCCATCTCTAGGGGGGTGGGCGAAACCTCGGCCATCATCAGATGCCATTTGTGGAGGCGCTGACGGTGGGAGGTTTGCGATCGCAGCTTATCAATCGAGCGGGAGCGAGTCAGCACCACCAGATAGCGGCTGAGGGAGCCGCGATCAGCCCTGTAGGCGTCTTTTTTCCACAGGGTGATAAAGACGTCCTGGGTAATTTCCTCCGCTTCTTCATCGCTATGCAGGATCCGTCGCGATAGGGTGTAGACCAGTCGTCCATAGCGCTGATATAGGCTACGCAACGCCTCTACCTTGCCAGAACGTAAGGATGCCAACAGATCCGCATCAGAGGCTGTGTCAGTTGAGGCGTCATCCTCCCAAGATTTGATTGGCCCCATAGGTTTAACCAGACACTCCAAAACTTGAATAGCCATTATCTATGTCATCGGGCCGAACGGGTTAGAGGGCGATCGGGCGGTGCTCAATCGCTTTCATAAAACGTTACGTAATCAAGATAAAACCGGATTTATGAAATCTTGTCAGCGACGGAGCAGGCTACCCCCGCAGATAAAAGCTGGTGTAAAACAGACCCATCAGAAAATTACTGCCACTCAGCAACACTCAAGCCCACCGAGAACACAACACCTGCCACACCCGTCCGCTGGCGAACAGCACCAGAACAAACTCTCCTAGCGCCACAATATCGCCGTGGTGGTCCGGGTCCCAGTAGGAAACAGGACTCTCAAAGCGAAAATTACTCAGGGGCCAAAAGTGACGATGGCCGTCATCTACATGTAGAGGCAGATCGGCCAAACAGTGCAAAATCACACTGCTGGCTAGAAAAATCATGACGATGCTGGTCGTCTGCCACTGGGGGCGACGGCTGCGGACCAACAGCGCCAGAGCAATCACCAACAATGCCAGGGGAATTGAATTACCCACATCAAAGACGTCTTGCCAAAAAGGATCGTAGTAAGCATCGCGCCAGATGGTGGTCTCGTCCATATTGGCAATGAGCTTGGCCCAGCCATAAAAGCCAAACATGGCCAAGTCTGGCAGCAAGGCTCCCCAAAAAATCGGACTGTTGAGCCGCGATCGCGACCGCCGTCCTAAAATGGCCAGATTGAGAATGACGTGGCTGGGGGTATTCATGACGTCTGTGTTGTAACAAACCAATCGATCAGCTTTCTAGCAATACTTAGCTTGCCAGGAACCGGGGGCAGGCTGTCCTGGGTAAACCAATCAGCCGTTTCAATTTCCACCGGGTCAACCACAATATCACCGCTGGCATAGCGGGCCGTAAAACCAATCATCAAAGAGTTGGGAAAGGGCCAGGGCTGGGAGCCAAAGTAGCGGATATCGGTAACTTCTACACCGACTTCCTCACGCACTTCACGGGCCACGGTTTCTTCTAGGGATTCTCCAGGTTCAACAAAGCCTGCCAGCACGCTGTACATACCGGGTCGAAAGCGCGGGGCACGGGCCAACAGCACTTCTGCCCCTCGGTAAACCAGCATAATCACAGCCGGAGACAGCCGGGGGTACTGGCTTAAACCGCACTGGGGACAGCGTTTGACCCGCTCTGTCAGCGACTGCTCCATCGGTGTCGCGCAGCTGCCGCAGTATTGGTGGGTGCGGTCCCACTCCACCAGCTGGGTCGCCAGACCGGCCACCGCGAATAGAGACTCATCGAGCTGACCGTACAGGTCTCGCAGGGGCTTTAGGCTGAGCCCAGCCGGCAGCAACCGATCTTTTGGCAGCTGCGCGCCATAGCAGGGACAGTGGGCCAAGGTGCCCAAATATTGCGATCGCACCACCTCTACCCCAAGTGCCTCCAGATTAACGACACGGGGCAGGGCAATGGACGCATCTGCGGTTGTCCCCTCGATGACCAAAATTTTCGAACCGCAGAACCCAAACCACCATGCGGGTCCTTGAGGTGCCATGGTCGGGTCTACTCCTGCCACAAAGTCTGGAGAGACCCCAAATGGGTTCATCCGCACATCAGGCATTTTTGATTTGTTCATTCCCTCTAGCATGTCCAAACGACCTGCGTTATCTTACGCTAGCGCTTTGCGCCCCTTGCTGATTTTGTGTTCGCTGCATCCATGACCATCTTTTCTACCATCCAGTCTGGTAATGCCTTAGTCGTCGGTGGCAACCGGGGCATCGGGTTAGGGTTTGTCCGTCAGCTGCTCAGCGATGACCGATTCGACCACATCTTTGCCACCTACCGGACAGAAAGCTCATCAGCTGAGCTTCTGCAGCTAGCCCAGCAGCACAGCAACCTGCACTGTATCACCCTGGATCTAACCGATGAGTCTCAGATTGTTCAGGGTCTGGCTCAAGTAAGTGCGATCGCACCTCAGCTGCAAGTGGTGATCAACTGTGTTGGCTTTTTGCACGACGGGTCCATCACCCCCGAAAAAGCCCTAAGACAGCTCCAGCCAGAACACTTGATGCGCTACTTTCAGGTCAACAGCATCAGTGCGGCCCTGCTGGCCAAACACCTTCTTCCCCTGTTGAGCCACGAGCAGCCCAACATCTTTGCCACCATCTCGGCCAAAATCGGCAGTATCGAAGACAATCGTCTGGGCGGCTGGTATGGCTATCGCGCCTCTAAAGCCGCCTTAAATATGTTTCTCAAAACAGCCGCCATTGAATACAGCCGTCGCAGCAAACATACGGCCATCGTTATGCTGCATCCTGGCACTACCGATACCCGGCTGTCAGAGCCTTTTCAGCGTGGGGTACCGCCCGAGAAACTATTTCCAGTGTCAAAAACAGTGGGGTTGCTGATGCAGGTTCTAGCGCAAACAACCGTTGCAGACAACGGCTCATTTTTCTCATGGGACGGCAGCCGTCTACCCTGGTAATTTGGGCGACAAGCTCCTCAAATTGTTTACCATGAACAGTTTTTTACAGGATTCTGGGAACTAAACGAGCATATTGGCTAGATACGTAGATTTACGCTTGTATTTTTAAAGTTTTGCAAGAGACATTGGCGTTTTGTTACTACATAGCGGGTGTACTTCCAAGATTTCGATACACTGACCTCAGTCTTCAGAGCTTAGGACCCTCTGGAGTTCAATATCGAACCGGTTCATTTAAAAGCGCCTATATTAGAACTGCTCCAGTTTAAAGCTGCTCTGCTGGCTGGCGCGGTTCTACCACTCTTCACTTACTCTTAATCTTCCGCTTAAGTTCTCTTATTTAGCGCTGAGTACTCTATAATCCCAGCGTAATTAGCTATGTAGAGACAATAAGGAGCCCTAAACGGATGGAAGCTTGTGATTGGACAGTTTCCCTTAGGGCTCGTTCACAACTATTGTTCTTGAGCCAAACCTGGAGAAAGGTAGCATTTGGGGCAGGATTGCTGGTGGCCTTTAGTGGTGGGCTGTTTTATGGCGCACGCTCGGGCATAGAAGGTAAGGCAGCACCGCTGGTCGTTGGCAGTTCACTATCTAGTAGCATTGATGGTGCGATCGCAAGCTTACCCACACCAGAGATTGCCTCCATCGTCTTTGGGACTCAGACCAATGCGTTTCAGACAGTAGCAAACCTCAGTCACAACAGCCGTCAGCAAACACTGTCCGAGACGGAAAGCGTGTGTTTACCCGCCTCCCAGAAAACCAATCCGACCGACAATCCGGGGCAGAATTTTTCGATTTGGAACCATCAGGGCCATCAAAACGGTCAGAGCCGAGTCGATAATTGGGTTGCGAGCATATCGGCGCAGCTAGACGCGGCGGCTTGGCCCAATATCCATGAGCGGGCTCAGATGGCTCAGGTGCCCGTGATCATGTATCACGATGTGCTGGCAGAAAAACAAGTTTTCTTTGACATTACCCCCGAGCGCTTAAACGCCGACTTTCAAGCTATCAAAGCGAAGAATCTCACCCCCATCAGTCTAGACCAGCTGGTCAACCACCTCAGAACGGGTACACCGCTCCCGGAGAAACCTGTGGTTCTGACCTTTGATGATGGCTATGTGGGCCACTATGACTATGTCTACAAGCTAGCCAAGTATTACAACTATCCGGTGGCGTTCTCAGTTTTTACCGATAAAGTCGATGGCAATATTGTCGGTCGTTCAACCGTCAGCTGGGACCAGGTCGAAGAGATGGCTCAAGACCCGCTGGTAACCATTGTCTCCCACAGTGTGACCCATCCCCGAGACCTGCGAGACCTGTCAGAAGCAGAGCTGCGCTACGAACTAGAAGAGTCCAAAAAACGGCTAGAAGCTCGCCTAGGTATTGCTATTGACTACTTTACCTATCCAGAAGGCAACCACGATGAACGAGTGGTTAAAGCGACAGAAGCAGCAGGCTATAAGGCCGCATTGATTATGCGCAACGAGTCGGGGCAGTTTGCGGGTACTTCGCAAAATTTGCTGACCATCGAGCGATTTGGAGAGTCTCGCTTTAGCGAAGTGATTGAAGCTGCCTGGGGAGGACCGCCGCTGCCTGGGACTGATGTTGTTACAGACTTTCATGCACCGGTTCAGCGGCGCGACGTGGAAATCAATGAGATTCCTATGACCTTGGTTAGCGGCGGACAGTCTAAAACCATCCATGCCGATAGCCGCTATCCCCTGGCTGAGCTGGTGGCAAACTCTAACGCGGTGGCGGCTGTGGATGGCACCTTTTTCTCGCTGGAGTTTCTTGATTCTAATACGATGATCGGCCCTGTTTTGGGTCAAAATACCGGAGAATTTATCCCTGGTAGCCCAGGAGATATTCATAAGTTAAAAGATCGTCCTCTGGTCTTAATGAATGCGCAAGAGGCCAAATTTCTCTCGTTTGACCCAGCGAAGCACAACACGCTAGCAGGTATTCAGGATGAAATGGCTGATGTGACCGATGCATTTGTTGGGGGCGGCTGGCTTGTGCGCGACCAAGAACCTCAGTCGGCGTCTACATTCAAAAATCTGTTTGCCTATGATGCCTATCGGTTTCGCGCCTTTTGGGGAATCAATCTTCAAGGACAGCCGGTGGTAGGTGCCACCCATGCTCAGATTGACTCTGTCGGTCTAGGAGAGATTTTAATCAAAGCCGGGTTTCAGAATGCGGTAATGTTAGACTCTGGCGCTAGTACATCGCTTGTATACAAAGGAGAGTCTCTGATCGGATTTGAATCACGAACGGTTCCCCATGCGGTTGTATTAGTTCCTTATGATGCAGGCGGCTGCGGACCTTCCTAATGGACTCTACAGGAAAACAGAATGGGGCAAACAGAAATTGTTGTTATCGGCAGTGGTATCGGCGGGCTGTGCTGTGCTGCGCTGCTGGCTCGCTATGGCTATGACGTCGTGGTGTGTGAAAGCCATAGCATTACTGGGGGAGCAGCTCACGGGTTTGAGCGCGGTGGCTTTTTATTTGATTCGGGACCGTCTTTATATTCAGGGCTTTCCTACAGTCCGTCGGCCAATCCGCTGCGGCAGGTGCTAGATGCCATTGGGGAAGACACTACCTGGCTGAATTACGATACCTGGGGTTGCTGTCTGCCGGAAGGAGACTTTGATACAACCGTCGGCGCAGACCAGTTTTGTGGGGTACTAGAAAATCTACGCGGACCCCAAGCGGTTCAGGAATGGCGGGATCTACAGCGGGTTATGCAGCCGCTAGGGGCAGCTGCGATCGCACTTCCTCCCGCCGCTATGCGTTTTGATTTGGGCGCGGTTCAAACCGTGGGGCATTTTCTTCCGTCGCTGCTCAAGCAGGCACCCCAGGTAGCCAAACTCACCGGACCCTTTAGCCGCATCATGGACGGTGTGGTCCACGATGACTTTGCCCGCAACTGGCTAGATATGCTGTGCTTTTTGCTGTCGGGACTGCCAGCAGATGGCACCATTGCCGCAGAAGTTGCTTTTATGTTTGCCGACTGGTATCGTCCCGGTGTACAGCTGGACTATCCCCAGGGGGGTAGTGCGTCTCTAGTAGAGACTCTGGTGAGTGGCTTGAAAAAGCACGGTGGCGAACTCAAATTAAACGCCCATGTCAAAGAGATTTTGTTAGATAGTGACCAAGCCGTGGGCGTTCGGCTACGCAGCGGTGAGGAGATTCTGGCCACCAAAGCTGTTATCTCCAACGCGTCTATTTGGGATACGCTCAAGCTGCTGCCGTCGCGACCGTCGAAGCTACAGCGGTTTGTTGACCAGCGTCAGACTACGCCTGAGTGCGACAGCTTTATGCATCTGCATGTGGGGATTGATGCGGCCGGTCTGCCAGACTTAGCCTGTCACTATATTGTTGTTAATGACTGGAGTCTGGGGATCGACGCGCCTCAAAATCTGGTGCTGATATCGATCCCATCGGTACTCGATCCGGGACTGGCTCCCGCTGGAAAGCATACCATTCATGTTTATACGCCGGGGAATGAGCCCCATAAGCTGTGGGCCGATCTAGACCGGCGTAGCCCAGACTATGCACAGCTCAAACAGCAGCGGGCCGAGGTAATGTGGCAGGCATTGGAACGGGTGATTCCAGATGTGAGATCGCGCTGCGAGGTCACCCTGATAGGCACCCCCCTTACCCATGAACGATTTCTCCGTCGTCATCACGGCTCCTACGGTCCGGCCATTCGAGCGGGGCAAGGGGTGTTTCCGGGTCCACAAACGCCTGTCAACAGTCTATGGTGCTGCGGGGACTCCACATTTCCGGGCATTGGACTACCAGCTGTTGCAGCCAGCGGTATGGTCTTAGCCAACACGCTGGCTCCGGTCAAAAAACATAAGACAATGCTCCAAGAAATAGGTGTTCTTTAAATAGCGAGGTATGAAATACTCGATGCAGTGATTGGAGTCTGATTTGTGAATCTACGCCTCTACTTGGATACCGCTGATGTAACGGCCTGGGAAACCTGGCTGCCTGTGGGTATCTTCTATGGAGTCACCTCTAACCCACTGCTATTAGAACGGGCTCAGGTACCCTGTACGCTGGAATCACTAACAAACCTTGCCACCAAAGCAATAGAGCTAGGTGCGAAAGAAGTCCAGCTCCAAACCTGGGGCGACACCCAACAGGCTTTGGTCATCACAGGTCAAGCCATCGCAGCCATTGATCCGCGAATTGTTGTCAAGGTACCGATTACACGCTTAGGCACCACAGCCGCAGCGGAGCTGATTGCAACAGGCATCAGAGTGACGTTAACCGCTGTTTATGAGGTGCCACAAATTCTGATTGCAGCGGCCTTGGATGCAGAGTACGCCGCCCCCTATTTGGGACGAATCAATGATGCGGGTGGCAACGGTCGTGAAGCTCTTGCCGCAATGCAACAGGCTCTAAACGGGGTACAAAGTCCTACTCGCATTCTAACAGCAAGCATTCGAGACATTGGCGATATGGCATATTTAGCCGCCCGAGGTCTAGACACATTTACATTTTCTCCTCGTATTGCCGAGGCATTGTTTAGCAGTGAGCAAACTATTGCTGCAACGACAGCGTTTGAACAAGCGGCTGAGACTGCTGGTAAAGGGTAGCCAACAACGTTCCTAGTTGTTCCTGTCTTCATCTCACAAGCTTAGCAAAGTTGATGGCAGGCATTAAAGATTAGGAAAAACAACTACTGAGATTCCCCTAGAGGCAGCGCTTGGCAACACACATAATTGACTGAGCAGATGCTCGTTGATTCGGCTGAATCCCAGATAGCCATTGTATAAGCCGATAGTGCCATGGTAGCTGCCCTAGATTACCTGTCAAAACATCATCACCAACATTATGATTATGGGGATAAAGACTTACTTGAAATCCTAGAGGCTCTAAAGTTTGATGATATAACTGAGGGGTAAGACCATCTCCTGGATTGGCGTTATGCAGTTCTGTGGCCAGCCGCATGTTGATTTCTGTCCGAGAGCGATAGCGCGAAAAACGCATTAGCCAATACATAGGGAAGCGGCGACGAAGTCGATTCACTAGTAATCCTAGACCTTTAAATTCCCAAGCAGTCTTTTGTGGATCTAAATCTGTGACTAGCAGACCTCCTGGTTTAATCAAGCGGGCAGCCTCGCTGAGGGTGCGAGTGATGTTGTCGCAGTGGTGTAGTGTGGCGTTGAGTGTGACAATATCGGCAAAATCGGACTTGAGAGGTAAGTTTTGGGCGTCGGCTAGTAAAGGTGTATAGCCTAATTTCTGAGCATGGTTGAGGGCTTCAAGGCTAATATCTACTCCAATAATTAGTGCTGGGTTACCTCCCATGGTTGCAAGTACATGGCCAAAGCCACAGCCAATATCGACAACAACTTTACCATCCCATCCTGGGAGTACGTTTTGCCAGCGACTTTTCCAAAAATGGTTACAGGTTTCTCGTTGAAAATCTTTTTTGGCCCAAATGGGATGTCCGAAGAAGTAGGCATTTGCCAGCATGCCTTGCGTATAGATAAGGTTGTTCGCTACGGCTCGTCTATTAGTCGAATACTGAATTTTCTAGATACACAATATTCCTGGAGAGGTGATTTAAATAGACTGTTCATGCTGTTGATGTTAGGTAATTTATTTCTCTGATACGTTTAAATTGCGTCAGAAGCTCATATCTTTATTCCCTGGAGAGGTGACCAATCTTGTTGATATACAGCTCTTCAATAAGCTTTTATTGTTTGGTTAAGTGATTAACTAGTCTATAAGTGTACGGATTCCAAGGTAATTTTTTGGGGCAACTCCTACGAAGCCGACAGTGGCTGGAAATTGCACAAAATACAACGGTAAAATTACCCTTATCTTATTATTCGTTTGTTTCTAAACAGAGTTTTCTCGAAATATCTAGAAAACATGTTTTATTTATGAATTCGGCTAAATTTTGCGTTCTAGAGACTTTGTAGAAAATATTATTGATGTGTGAGATTCAGGTTGTATGAAAGAGGTTTTTACGTGTTCTATCTTGCTTAATCTTACAAAGACGAGTAGTTGAAATACACATAAAATTTCCATAAGACCTGAGCTTTGCATGTAGTTTTCGCTTGAAGAGAAATGGCAACAATTACTGGTACATCGCAATCTGAAACTCTTGTAGGTAATCCTCAAGAAGAGGATACTATTTCGGCTAAAGCAGGTGATGATAATGTCACTGGAAAGTCGGGTGGCGATCTGATTAATGGACAGGCAGGTAACGATAATCTGAATGGCCAAGGTGGAAATGATTCCGTTAATGGTGGTTCTGGAGATGACCTTATCCGGGGCGGCACAGGAGATGATACTATTTCAGGTGGAACTGGGAACGATGATCTCCGGGGTGGTTCTGGAGATGATATTCTCCGAGGTGATGCTGGAGATGATATTCTCCGAGGTAATGCTGGAGATGACGTTCTTGTCGGCTCAGCTGGAGATGATACTCTCAAGGGTGATGCCGGAGATGACACCCTACGGGGCGGTTCAGGGGCAGACCTTTTAGAGGGTGGTTCTGGAAACGACCTTTTGAAGGGTGGTTCTGGAGACGATATCCTAATGGGGAGTTCTGATAATGCATTTGGTCCTGAAAAAGACATTTTAATTGGAGGTAAGGGGGCAGATATTTTTCTCTTAGCTGGTGAGAGCCAACATTACGTCGGTTTTGGTGATGATGATTATGTATTGATCAAAGGCTTTGACTCTGAAGATAAGATAGTTCTTCATCAAGATGTAGAATTTGTGTTGGGTCAGACTGCCCTAGGAGATACAACAATTTCGACAGGAAATGGTGATCTACTTGCGGTTGTTCATAGAACCGATGTTCGAACAGTGTCCGACCAGATCAGCTTCTTACAAGGAGAAGGCTATTTAATGCCAGAACCATTCTAATCTGAATGAATTCCAAATGTATGGAGAATAAACTTCTAAAAAGCTATTCTCCATACAATGATTTTCACGGATTTTATTGAACATGAGAAAATAGCACTTGGCAGTGCATCGATAGGCATTACCAAGTGAGGGAAGTTAAAACCTATTCAACTCAGTGACGCTTGTCGATAGGGAGTTTTCGTCACTTTGATGACTTAAGTGACGTCATATTTGCCAGTCGTCATTAACCTTACAGGCCTGGATAGCATGTTTATATCTGATAGGACTCAATGTCTCTAATCAATAAATTATTGAAGAAATGAGTCTGCATAAAGATATGGAGAACCCACCAATCTTCGAGATGATACAACGGAGCAGAGAGGTGACCATTAAAATACTTACGAATGTTCAACAATACCGATTATTCAGTCTATAGTGAAGCTAGGTACCCTCATCTATACCATATTCGACGGTATAGATTCTCACTTAGAGATTTGGGAGTATACTTACAAAGGTGTTTGCCATAGTGCCGGGGAATACGCTCGAGATGATGATGGTGAGGACTTCTGTGAAGTTCATATCAATACATTGAGTACATTGCTCGTCTAGCTCTCTGAAACGCCGATTGGGTCTAGTTATAAACTCAGTATACTCTGAAGAAGCTGACCTAAAATAGGCTAAACAATTTATTGAAAGCCAATATCAAGTGTTTGGTAGATTTAATATCTTAAGCACTTTGATAGCTATTATTTGTTATGAGTGCTTCTTTAAGAATGCGATCCACATTTTCTCTAGAGGTTGAGAGGGTAAATCGTTTACTAGCTATTTGTTGAGCCTTTTGTGAAACCTGATGCATCAGCTCAGGTTGTTCAGATAAGCTAGTAATTGTGTGAGCCAATGCTTTAGAGTCACCAGGAGGAACAAACCATCCTGTTTTCTGATCCTCAATAATCTCTAGAGTGCCGCCATCTTTGCTCGCGACTAATGGTTTGCCAGATAACATTGCTTCGATAAGTACTCTGGCACAGGGTTCTGGAGAAGTAGATGTATGTGCAATTACATCACAGGCAGCCATAAGTTGAGGAACGTCTGTTCTGAATCCTAGAAATTGTACGCGGCTAGCCAGGCCAAGCTTTTCAACCTGCTGATGTAGCTGTTGAACATAATTATCTTCTCCAAATAAAGCGTCCCCAACTATCATTACATGAATATATTCAGGACAATGCATCAGTGCATCAATGAGTACGTGCTGCCCTTTCCAAGGAGATAAACGGCTAAAGTGGCCTATGACAAAATTTTCTTTAACATTAAGTTTATCTCTTAAAAGTTGACCTGCTGAATTATGACCCTGAAACTTTTCAAAATCAAATCCGTTATATACCACTTGAATAATATCCGAACGCCCTCCTGCTTGGATAAAGGCATTCATGGCTGCCTCAGATACAGCCATAATCTGAGTGGCAAAGCGATTGGCCAGGGTAACCATTAGCTGTCGATTATTGTTGCTGAAATGATCAGGTGTAAGAATATCATGTAGATGGTAAATCATTGGGCATCGACTGAAGTAGCTGGCTATAGCTCCGACGACAAGTGCCTTAGGAGTATTGACATAGATGAGATCGTACTGTTTAGCTAAAGATATGATTTTTCGAATTAGAGGTAACAACCTAGCAGATCCCTGCAAAGATTGAAATAAACGGCTTTCTCTACGAACTTCAATGGATGTATTACTTAAAGTTTGAACGTCTACGCCAATTTCTTGCAGCTCATTTCGAAAAGGACCATCTTCGAAAAGACAAACTAAACAATTTTCTTTATAAGAGACCGCCAAATCAAGTAGGACACGTTCGGCTCCGGCAAGTTTTCCGGTCTGATCTAGGAATAGGATTTTCATCTTTTATAAATTAGAGAATGAGGCATTCAACTGTCAGGTAGATTAGGTAGTCTGTGGTAGTCGACAAACAATACGGACTAAAAGATCTTAACCAGTTTTCATGGGCAAATCTTTAAAGAAGTATTTGATAGCAAACTTTCTTTTGAGACTTAATGCTTGAATTTAACTTAGTAGCATATGAACAAAGTTCTTAAACTTGGGACCAATAACTGAATAGTCGAAAAACTGATTTACAACTAGAGATGTTTTCTCTACTTTTGTGTTGATCTCTTCCCTAGATAATTGGTCAATCCATGCAGCACACTGTTGATGGAAATCTGGATTTGCAGGATGCCGATTGGGTAGTGTCCACCCGGCTTTAGCAGCATAATCATAGAATGCTGCTGTTGGATTCATTGCAACCGGTACACCACAGGCAAGATACTCTGGCAATTTAGTTGTCAATCGATAGTTACCCATCTCACCAAAAAGAGTAACAAAGCCAATATCCATAGCATTCATGGCATCGACAACTTCTGCCTCAGGAATACGCCCTGTAAAAACTGCTCTGACCCTTAAATAGTCTGGAAGAGATTTCTCCAAACGCTCTTTCCCATCACCATCACCAACAATTAGAATGGACACATCATCACGCTTAACTTTTTTGAGTGTTTCTGTAAGTTCGTAGCCATAGCAATAGGACTGGGGAGGAACCCAAATAAGGCTACCTACAACTCCAATTACAAGATGATTTGGGTCTAGACCATATTTCAACCGAGTCTTCTTCTTGTCCTCAGGAGAATACTGACGAAAGACTGTAGTGTCTACTCCTCCTTCAACAGTTACTGCTTTCTTAGCACCTAAGCGAATTGCCACACCTGTCAAATAGGGCGTCCAACCGATAAATCCTGAGCATTTCGCATAAAGTAACTTCTCATAAATTTCGAAGATATTTCCGATCAGTCGTCCTTTTGTAGTTCGAAAAAATCCTGCAATTGGATCTCCAGAAGAAACGATAAATTTCTGTTTGCGCAAGAGAGCTGCCAGTATTAAAGGAATGCCTCCTGCTAAACCGGTTCCTTCTTGATATATAAGGTCCCAATTGTTGGAGTTTATGACAGATAAAGCTGCCTTTATCTCAGTTATTTTAGATTTTTTTTTATCTATGAAGTGATAAACAAACTCAGTATCGCTTATCGTTTTTGTGAGCCTATAGACTCTCAGCTCATCCTGACCTCCCTTTCCCGCCGTTGCTATACAAAGTACTTTTTTCATTAGCTTAAATACTTAGTGAATTTGACATCAATGTATAATCGGAGACAAGAAGATTAAAATCTATAGCCGAACCGCTTAATATCTTCTTCATATCTACTCCTAACGAGATCTATAAGATCAGATGTGTAAAATTGTTGATATTTAGGTACAGAGGTCAAGGCTATGATCTCTGCAGGGTAGAAATCTGAGAGATTTTCTGACTGTTGTGAATCGTCGGTACTACGCTTACTCGAAGTCTTATTACTCCATGGAATAGATACAGGCAAATTTAGCTTTTCTCTTAAGGTCTCAAAATCATCTGCCAGATTTTCAAGACGACCAATAAAATCAAACGCGTAGTCGCTTAAAAATAAATATTGAGGCTTCCAATGACCATCAAGTAGATCGTCTGGAGTTTTTGATACATAGTCTAAAAACTGACGAAAGGTAATCATTTTCTGAAAATTAGGCTGTAGGCCCTTATCCTGATAGTAAGCTGCGATGACCTCTCTTGCGTTATCAGGGATAAAGGTATTCTTTTGGAATGATGGGGCTTCAACAAACTTATTAAGATAAGCTGAGACTAAACGACTCCAAGGATTTCGTACAAAGGCAAACTTGAAGTAATTTGTAGTTCTTAAGAAAGAAAGTGCTTCATCCTCTCCACAGGAAGATAACGATAAATTATGATGTACGTACGTGTGAAATAGATCGTTGGGAAGTCTTAGAATCTCTTCAGTATTTCTCAGGCTATATAGCTCTACCATGACACGCTTTAGACTTGAGCAGGCCACTTTAGGAATAGGGCAATATACAAACCGATACTCGTGGTTAACAATATAATCGTGTTCGGCTCTTAAATCACGACTCCAAGCAGTGCGAGAAGAGACCGTAGAGCTAAGAGCATTTTTATAAACATGAGCGGCCTGCAAAATTTTGCCTTGGCCGAGTAGCAGGGTGCCTAAGTAGGCGTATGCCTTCAAGCCAGAACCGCGTAGTGATAGAAAGATTGTTGTCATTGGGGCCCACAAAACTACCTTAATAAATACAAATTGACTGGAGAAGAAAGCTGTTAAGCATCTCTGCTTGGGTGGAAGCGACAAATTTATTACGGCATTTACCATGCATATCCAAGCTCAGACAAGACCGGTTCGATAAATGGTTTAACTTCGCTGATTAGATCGTCCTGAAGAGATGTCCGCCATCGCTCTACCCGCTCAGGATCTGCGCTTTGGGACGCGTAATCTAGTACCGAGGAATAGCCATCAAGTTCAAGAAAGCGCATAACCTTATCAACTCCAGTAGCTGGGTTGTTGACCAGATCCTCATATCGCACTTCCAGATAGTTGTCGCTTGGTAGCTTGTTTCCCTCTCGCCTGGCAATTCGCGTAGATTCAGCCCATTGCTTAGCTATAACTATAGAATGACTGTATCGTTCTAGCCACTCTTGCCATCCGGGTGGCCGAGCGCCCCAGTAGTCTAATGGTTTACCCATTAGTCTTCTAGCAATCCACTTTACGCGGGGCAGATACATATACAGGTCCTCCCAGGGAACATTTTGTAAGCGATACAGAACTTCCTTTTTCATAACCTGGTTTGTAGGATTAACGTTCTGCCGTTGAATAGACCTCAGCACAGCACGCCCATCTCTGATGACAAAAACGATTTTGGCATCAGGAAACAGCTCATAGATGAAGGGAATTCGCAGACAGTTTCTAGGAGTCTTATCACAATAACGGTGTTCAGAATCTACTCGAAAGTGCTGTGTAATTCTGTGTTCGATGTGTTTACGAATTTCAGATGTCACATCATCGGATAAAAGTACGTCATTAGATTTCCAGGCGTTGCCCCACATCCAGACATAGTTTGTTTCAGATCTGTCAATTACTTTTGGATGTTTTGCTAGTACTCTTCCTAGCCAGCTAGTGCCAGAGTGCGGCACCCCAACAATAAAAATTGGTTTATTTATCATAAAAATTACTCCTCTGTGAACAAATGCATTACGCGACTGCCGTCAAATTTTGCTCCTGATGTAAAACAATGAACTTCGAAGACTTAACTTAAAAATCATAGGTAAATCTTTTAATATCGTCTTGATAACGATTTCCTACTAAATCAACTAAATCTGGAGTATAAAAGCATCTATAATTTGGAAATGATTTTAGTCTCCTAAGCTCAGTTCTATCTAAAGTGGAATAACATGTATCTGAATTTATATTTCCTGATTTAAAGTCTTTACTACGATTGCTTTTATTTGCCCAAGGCAATTTATTTTTAATATTTAGATTTTCTTGGATAGTGTCAAAGGCTTCATCCATTTTCTCAAATCTTCCTATGTAATCAAATTTATGATTATTTAGAAAAATAATTTGTGGTTGCCAATGCCCATCTAGGGCTTTATCTTGTCTCATAGATAGATATTTTATAAACTCACGAAATGTAAGAGCCCTATTGAAATTTGCTTCCAGCTGTTGCTCCGCATAAAAATTTCTTACAACCGATTTACCTGGAGATGTTGATGTCTCTAAATTTACTGGAGACACAAATTTATTTAAATATGCAGATACTAACCTATCCCAAGGATTCCGAACAATAGCGAATTTGAAGTAACTGTTCGACTGTAAAATCTCTTGAGTCTTCTCCTGCGTTGAGCGATATTTTGCAAAAAAGGTCAGTGAATGATTTACATAGGAATGAAAGAGATGTGGTGGCAATTCAAGTATCTCCTCTTTATAGCTAATACTACTAATTTGCACTACTAGCCGCTTAAAACTAGAGCATGCAACCTTTGGTATTGGACAGTAAATAAAGTGATGCTTCTCATCATCTATATACTCTTTTTCAGGCCAATCAATCTCAAGTCGCCCAGGTTTTGAATGTAAAAATGATTTTTCAATTACAGCCACTAGCGACCGAGATAATTCCTTAGAAGCAGCAGAAATATTTGCCTTTTTTGCCAATTTCTTGCTGAGATATAAAGGTGCTTTTGCACCAGAATCAGAAAAAGTAAAGTATTTAGATTGCATTATATTTTTAGTGATAATCTATCCTATTTTCGGAATTCTCTTGTTTTTCAATAGAGTAATAAATGCTGATATGAATAAATCGAAAATTACATTTTACTGTACTTACTTTTCTTGGATATATATTTATACTCTATTTTCTAAAAAACTCACCCTTTTAAGGCTGCCTCTCTTATATCGAGAATTATTTCAGGAGAAAACTTAACAAGAAATACTGCAAATATAACTATATAAGCTGTAGCTGATATCGAAATTACAATTAAACTATCTATAGTATCTGGAAGCGCTAACTTCACTCCAAAAATCGTAGCCGCGATCAGTAAGCTCAAACAGATTGGTTTCAAGAGAGTATATACATACTTTTTAATATTAATCTTAATAAGCTGCCTAATGGCTAAAACAGAAATTGGACACAATAGGTATCCTCGTACAACATACACAGCTGCTACAGCATTGATGCCCCAAGAAACAACAAGCGTAAACGTTACTACACTAAAGATAGAAAAGATAGTATTTATTACAAAGTTCCAGCCTGGCTTCCCCATAGCATCCATCATTGATCCGTTATACATTAGGATAATTTGCAACATTCCATAGAAAGAAAGAACTTTTAGAATAAAAATGCTTTCGGTCCATTCATCTCCTAAAATCCTTAGAGTGATTTCTGAGGATAGAAGCGCTACAAAAGTAAAAAAGGGTATAGATACGTAGCTCAGCAATTCTGTGACTTTGTAAAAACCCTTTCTCACCTTTATAAGATCGTCTTGAACTTGTGAAAAGGCCGGAACTACTACTCGATTCAGGGACGCAGAAATTACCCTAATTGCAATTTCAACAAATCTGTAAGCAATAGTGTAATACCCTAAATATATAGGCCCGAGGAAATAACCTATCAAGAAGTCATCTGCTCTTCTACTTACGAAAAGAGCTACTCGATTACCTGTAATACTAATACCATAGCTAAATAGTTCACGAAAATGCTTTGGAGAAACTTTGAAGTTAGGACGCCATTCAATAAAAGTCCACAGAAGAATTGTAGCTACTCCAACTTCTGCTAGTTGCCTACCAACAAGGCTCCATATACCAAAACCAGCATAAGCCATAACTACGCCGGTAATGCCTGCCGCAATATTTGCCCCAAGAGTTCTAACTGAGAGACTCTTAAAGTTTAAATCTCTTTTGAGCAAGGCTTCTTGAACGCTGTTTAGACTTCTGAAGATAAATGACAACGAAAGCCACTGTATAATACCTGCCAACTGCTGCTCTTGAAAAATAGCTGCTATATTTTTAGCAAAAATAAAAGTGACACCTGCAATTAGTGCACTGAATCCTAAACCGAGCCAAAATGCGGTGTCCAGATGTTCTGCTTCTAACTCTCGTCTTTGAATGATCGCTACAGCAAAGCCTTGCTCAATAATAATTTGAACAAAACCAATATAGACACTTGCTAAAGCAATAAGTCCAAATGCTTCTGCTCCTAGTATACGAGCAAGAATAAGCAGCACGATTGTGGTGCTAAACTGTGCGCCACAAAATTGAAAGATTGACCACAATGCACCTGTGTATGCTTTGCTAGATAAACTCATAAAGACTACTCGTTTTTCATGGTCGAGATTTACTTCTAAAACTTAAATTCTCTATTTAGAGTTTATGCCGAGCATTTCTTCAAACTCTTCAATATCTTGACGGTAATAATCCAATAGTCTTTGTCGGCTTTCTCTATTCATAGGAGGCAGATTTTCCATACTCCCCTTTTTAAGGAGTTGCATTACGCCAGCAGACTTTGCCAGATTGATGAGCCAGTCTTGATCTTGCTTAATTAGAGTCCTTCTAAATTGACCAGCCACACGGTTCAGTTTCTTGAATTTGGGAATGTATGACTGATTTTCTCGGTTGACACCTGCATCAGTAGGAAATTTTTCTGGATCTACGTTCAGGAAGTTTGCAACTTTGCGTTTGGTATCTTCAATATTCTTCACTGCATTTTCGAACTTTAGGCACAAAATTTTCTCTCTATCATAGAATTCTAAAAAGGGTTTAATATTCCTACCATTGAAGCCTCTAGACAAGAATTTAGGTTCTTCCTGAAGAAAATCTTCAAAGGTTTTTTGATAGTTGAGTACTCTGATTGCTTGTCCGTAGTAAGAATACATTTGATCAGCTGGATTACGAACAATAAGTAAGAGCTTCTGTATGGGTTTAATTCTAGCCATCCTTTCTGGGCATTCAGAAAAATATAGATAAGAAGGACTATATTCACCTATTACAGGTGTTTCTGAGACGGCTTGCCCATCTGGGAAGAATGATTCGTACCAGCTCAAACCCTTCTCATAGTTTCTGTTAAAAAAATCTATTTCCTTTCGTCTCTCTGACATATATATTTCAGGATGGCTTTTAAGAAGAGCGTACAACCAAGTCGATCCAGACTTCTCGGCCCCTATTCCAATTACGTTGGGCAGCATTATCTATGTCCTCATATTTTTCTCTAGGTGTCTTTTCTGAAAAAGCGGTAATGCGCATAACCGATTAATCTTGAAAATCCTTTAAATTAAAGTTTTCAGAAAGTCATCAATTAGATTTCTAACTCACATATGAAATGCTCTTAGGCCAAATTTAGAAGATCTCTCGGGTTGCAATACCATTTATTAGCAGAAAGCTTCAAGCTAGCAAACCCCCAAATCGCTATAGCTACCTCTCCATCTAAGACTGGAGCCAGTGGTAGCATAAATAAGCTACCTAACACAAAGCTTTTTGAGATTCCTACGAATGTGTCGGACGGCAGGCCCTTATTAATATGATCAAGTAAAATCGACGCAATTAAGCCTATTAGATAAGGTATTGCACCTATCCAACCAAGTTCAAATAGAATCTTCAAAATTGCACTGTCGAGTATATGTCCGAAGTCTGGAACATTCCCTAATCCATATCCTATAAATGTTGTAACTGCTTTTCCGAAAAGAGTATTGTAAGTCGTAGATCTCGCAGATCCGCTGCCGTCCTCCGATAAGTTAGTGAATGTTTCTAAACGAGAAACTATTAGCTCTGAAAAAGGTCCCGCTGTTGTAAGCAGAATAAGTGCCAACAGAGCTACTGTAATTAGAAGCATGAAGCGTATCTGTTGCTTAGGCCTGAGCGTAGCAAAAAATATGCTCATTGAGATAAACCAGCCTATCCATGCTGTCCTAGACGAAGACAACAAGAAGCTCAAGTATGCTACTGCTGACATCACCGGCTGCAGTGGCCCAGAGTAGTTTAAGAGAATTAGTAAACCCGGTATAATAAATGACGCGAATACATAAGGTCCGTTCATAGTACTCCATACTCGAATTCCCATTGGTTCAGGAGTTCCAAATGGGCTACCAAGCATGCTTATTATTCCTGCATCTTCCCCTATGAAGTTGACTAGCCAAAATGTTTCCCATTCTGGAGCGGCGAGATACTGATAAATGCCGTAAGCACCCATAACTAGAGCACCCCAAATGAATGCCTTTCTAGTTACCTCTTTAAACTCTGGATATGAGCGCCAGTTGAGAAATAAGTACGCCCCAAAAATTATAGGAGAAGACCATTCCACTAGGGCTAAGGTTGCTGAAAAAAGCGAACCGTTTACACATCCAACACAGTAAGCATAAAAAATTCCAAAGAGGGGCAGTATAAAGGACATTCCCCCTTGTGAAACCGCCCTAGGAAGTTTTTGAACCGCTGTCAGAGACGATACAAGAATTGCTAAGTAAGGCGCCAGGAGGACTGGACTCGGTACTGTATAACTGCCATTAAAATCTGCCAAGCGCCTAACCAAAGGTGTTAGAAAACAAAGCCACCATATGAATCCAACATAGATTTCTGGATGATAGGTGAAAAGTATTAATCCAACTATCAACGCACCCAAAGGAAAGAGAATATTAACTAAACTGCCAAGCTTTAAGGCAATAAGGAGAAATGTAGTTATTCCATATCCGAATATTGCTAAATATGCAATGGAAAAGTTCTTCTCTTTTCTTACTTTACTATCAATGAACAAAGGTCTCATTTATATTGCTCTTCATTTTCCAGCTTAGCTTTTCGGTAAAATTTATTTTGTATGCTTGATTGAGAACATTGATAGAAGCTGCAACTTAAAAAATACTTGATAAAATTAATTACACGCTTGTTACCAATTTTTAAAATCCTCATGTTCTTGGAATATTTTATTTATTACAAACTCAGTTGGTTTTAGAACAACTGAGTTTATGTAAATCGCTTTTTATCAATTTTTTTGAGTAAATACTATCTATCTTGATACTTCATTCTAATAAGCTCCGTTGCGAAATAAGACTTTAGGAATGGTTATTAGCAAAATTCGAAAATCCCTAATTAGATTCCACTGTTGGAGATAAGCCAGATCGCAACAGGTAACAGCATAAAGATCTAACTCATTTGATCGAGTCGATACCTGCCATGGTCCAGTAATCCCCGGCATAACATTCAACCGCCCTCGCAGTCTTGACTCAATTCGGATAGCATCATAAAGCGCCCAAGGTCTTGGCCCCACTAAGCTCATGTTGCCTTGCAACACATTAATCAATTGAGGTAGCTCGTCTAAACTCAACGTTCTCAACCACTGCCCTACACGAGTAATCCGAGGATCATGCTTGAGCTTATGCAATCCCACTTGTTTGCCCATCACTTCATGGTGCCGAGCCTCAGCACCTATCTGCATACTACGAAACTTATAGATCCGAAATAGCTGCCCTTGATTACCAACCCGCCATTGCCGAAACAAAACAGGCCCAGGGGAATCGACCCATACACCTATTGACAAGACAATCATCAATGGACTCAATAACAATAATAAAATAGATGCTGCAAAGCGATCTGCCACCCGCTTCACCCACCATAACCTCGGCTGTCGGAGCTGCGGTAAGTCATCAATAGAAGGTACCTTTAAATAAATCTGTTTTTGTGCAGACTCACAAAGATCTACCCAGGACTTGATCATAGTCTCTTCCATTGTCGGATCAAGATAGACCTTTTTAATAGGAGAGCGCTTTAAACAGTCCCGTAACCATGTTTCATTACTTAAAGCCGGTATCTTAACCTGCGTTTTCTTAGAGTTAAGCGTAACAATCAGCGAATCTTCTTCCCAAATCAACTCACAATTCTCAAAGTCAGACAAATTAGCCCTATCAGACAATAGCTGAAAAACAACGGGAGTATTCAATAGGATTGTAGACGGTGCCATGGAACTTCTAATAATATGAACAGAACTCTAGCTGGAAACACACTTATGTTTGGTAGATTTGTTTGAAAGTATCTGATTCAGATCTCATCTATTTCTCAAACCCATTGATTCAAGAAGAATCAGTTGACCACTTAGGGACAGGCGCTGATATGCCTAACGGGTTCAATGGTGGCATGAGACCTTCCTGCAATATGCTTTGATCTGTCTTAACTAGGCTTAACGACACTTTCTTTGAGATTTCATCTGATGAGAGTCTATCTACTAAATCCTTTATAGGTAGATCAGAGTATCCATGTAAGAGAGGAATTGAAAGAGCGCCCACACCTGCTATCGCCCGGACCCCGTGACCAAGTACTTTGGAATTCTTTTCAGCTGGTTTTGTTTTTCCGTTACCCTGGTAGGGTGATTCTAGCCGGTGACTTTCTCTATGCCCATTGGCAATAATCCCAATAGTATTGATCTGACTAAGGATTGTCATCGCCTGAGTTAAATCAGCTTGAGTCGTACGATCTAGACGACTAACCATAACTGATGCTTTACACATAGATGCCAGCTGTAGGCTATCAGCCAGTCCCAAAATAGCAGGCGCATCTACAATCACTAAGTCATAACTAACTTCAGCCTTTTCCAAAAAATAACGCATTTGGAGAGAGCTAAGAAACATCATCGGATCCTCAGGAATAGTCCCTGCAGGAAGAACATCAATATTAGTGCCTGCCAGTGATACCGGCACGGGAGCAATCCTAAACTGCTCTAGCTGAAATGGATTCTCGGGTAGCTGTGTCGATAGTCCCTCCTCATTAGATAAACCAAAATATTTATCTAATGATGGGCGTCGTAAATTAGCATCCACTAATAAGACCCTTTTATGGGAGCGCGCAGCACTCAAAGCTAAGCCCACAGCTAGTGTGGTTTTACCTTCCTCAGCTTGGGCAGAGGTAACCATCAGTGAGGTTAATGGCTGTGTATTAGTCAGCTGAATTGTCTTATAAATCAAATCAGCCGCGTCGCGAAAGGGCTGATGCTGACTTAACGCAAATGCCTTGGTTGGAAACTGTGTCGCCCCATCCACCACAGGCAATGTATCCCATGTTTTTCGAGGAATTTCTGGAATAACTCCCAATAGTGGCAGTGTCGACTGTTGTTTAAGCTGATCAGATGTGCGTACATTTTTATCCATGGCTTCTCGCCCGAAAGCCAAGGCTCCCCCCACAAAGCATCCAGCAACAATTCCTAGCAGGATATTCTGCTTTGGCTGTGGAGAGATTTTCTGACCTTCCTGAGGAGATTCAACAATATCCCAGCTAAAGCCACCTTGAGCAATTTCATTACTTAGCTCTTGACGCAGCTGTAGTAGTTTTTCTAGAGCTTTTTCTTGTATCCCGACTTCAGGCTGAATGCGATTGTATTCAGCTATCAGATCTGGAAACGCATTCAGCTTAGTCTGTAAATCTTGAGACCCTTGCAACAAGCCTATCTGTCGTGCTGTCAAGCTTTTCAGACGAATTTCAGCTTCTACAAGTTTGCCAACGAGTTCTAAATCAAGTTCGCTTAGCTGTCCTTCAGATAATAAAGCCGTCTCATTTAAATTAAACTGAGATGGAATCTCTCCAAAAACTCGCTGAACTTCCGCCTGCAACCGCGCTATCTGGCCAGTTCTTTGGCTAATCAGATCCTGAACACCAGGATCCGCTTCAGCATAGAGTGCTAAACGCTTATCTAAGGCTAGTTCAGTCTCTTGGAGTGTATTTAATAACTGCTGGTAGCGAGAGGATTGACTCAACCGAGAAGAAATCAAGGCTGTTTGAGGATCGGCTGAGAGTTGTCCTTGTAGGGTATCGTATTGAGCCTGAACCTCAAGCAGTTGATTATCAACCTCAGCTTTAGCCTGCTCAATCTCTCTAAGGGAGTTGGCTACTGTCAAAGCTTCTTGCTCAGGATTTATCAGGCTTTCTGCTTCACGAAATTGTTGTAGGTCTTGACGCGACAAGGTAAGGTTTTCCTGAACCCCAGCAATTTGCTGATTTACGAGCGCTAAACCTCTCTTTAGCCGCTGCGCCTGCTGATCTTCATTATAATCTAAATAAACCTCTCCCAACGTTTCTAAAAAAGCTTGTACAACCAGCGGATCGTTGGCCTTGAAGCTTGCCTCAAAAATTCGTGTTTCTGTTTTGTCTTCAACTACTTGAGAAAGCTGGAGAGCATCTTGAGTCTTGTCAACGCAGCTAGACTTTGTTGACAAATCACCACAAAACTTAGGATGATCTACCAGCATTCTATCAACGACTTGCTGGACAAATGTTGTACTACGCATCAAATTGAGCTGTGTGGCATAGTCCGCTTGAGATCCCGATAAGCGCCCCACTTGTTCTTCAGTGATGTCAACTGTCTCGCGATAATTGGGCTCGACCAAAAGCTGCATCGAGCTTTCATAGACAGGTTCTTCTTTAAGGGCTGAAACAGCAGCAATTCCTACTGCCCCCGTGACGGCACCACCTATCCAGATGAATCGTCGCATTAGGACACTAAAAAGCTGCCCATAGCCGAATTCTGGTTCGTTTACAGCGATAGATGCTTGGTTCATCATCATACCTTGACGTAATTATCAATCATTAGACTTAGCTCAGCCAGCCGCTCTGCATCGTTTAATAAAGCATCCTCTTCACTCGAACGCTGAGCAAAAAAGTCTTTAATCACATTAGTGACTCGTTCAAAGAACACATCCTCAGTAAAATTCTCAAGAACATGTTCTCGAATCTGGCTATAGTTCCATTGGATAGTGCTGAACTCAATCAGAGCTTGATGCAACGCTTCTGGAGACTGACGATTAAAAAAGACCCCTGTTTTTCCAGGAATTTGAGTATCCAAAACACCTCCAGCCCCGTATGAAATTACAGGGGTTCCACTAGCATTTGCCTCAATGGGGACAAGTCCATAATCTTCTAGAGCTGCTACAATGACAGCCTTTGCCCGAGACATTAGCTGCTTGCGTTCATCATCACTGATATGCCCGAGAAAGATAATGTTCGGCAGTGCCATAGCTTCTAGCCTTTCTCTTTCTGGGCCATCGCCCATGATGATAAGCGGCCATCCTAGCCAGTTAAATGCTTCGATAACAACATCTACTCTCTTATAACCAAGTAACCGGGATGAAATCAGGTAGAAATCATCTTTTTTATCAGAGAACTGAAATCTCTCTATATCGATGGGATAGTTGACAGTAATGGCTGGCTGGTTATATATCTTGCGAATGCGTTGAGCTACGGTAGTTGAGTTAGAGATATACAAATCTGGCTTTTTGGCATGGGCTAAATCAAACTGCTGTAGCTTTTGGAAGATAGGTTTAATAATAGGTAGTAAAGCTTTGTAATCTTGATATTGCTCGATATAGGTGCGTGTATCCCATAGAAAGCGAGTAATGTTATGGCAAAAACAGATGTGATAGGCATGAGGATGCTTAACGACTGATTTTGCAAAACTTGTTGTGCTACTGATAATCAAATCATACTGCTGCAAATCTAAGGCTTCAAATGCAGAAAAATAAAATGGTGCGAGCAGTCTAAAGTTTTGCTTTGCCCCTGGGATAGCCTGTAATTTAGTTGTGTGGACCGATCGATTCCCTACATCAATAGTATCTTTAGGACTATACAACGAAGTATAAATATCAGCTTCAGGAAATCTCTTGCAAAGAAGCTCAAACACTCGTTCAGCCCCACCCTTCTGGGTAAGATAATCATGAACTAAAGCGATTTTCATCGTCAACGTACTCTTTAATAGCTGAATTATTCTTGGGAACAGGTAAGTTGCACACTTATAATCAATTTAAAGTTAGATATAATAAGGTTTTATCATAAGCAGAAAGGATCAAACTAAAGGTAGAAAAATATCCTTATTGAGTAACTGAATGAGCTATTTGAGTTCAAGTTTGATTTGAGAATCTTCGTTTTTTGCTTATTACCGGATTTAACCTATGTTTCTCACTAACATCGATTATTGACTTTGAATCGTTAGTCTTTAGACTGCTTTAATCAGGATCTGCGCCACCTAATTTTGATCGAGATGCTTATAGCTTATGCGGATATTCTTTAGCTATCTAAAGAATAGAAACAACTTACAGAAAACCTGACCACTAGATTGAAATCTTTAGAAGTCTCTTTGGCTGGACCTAGCGTTAATACCCTATCTAATCAATACTTCTTGATTTAATCTATCTTTCAGGATAATTCGAATGTGTTTTTAGGTTTAGGAATTAGCCATAAAAGTGATTTTTAAAACACTGATTAAATACCTGAATGTGGTTCCTATAGACCAAATAGACGAAGGATATTTAGACCAAAGTTTAACGGAGCAACGATTGTTCCAAATGTATCGCCTGTACGGGCTAACCCAGAACGTTGCACAATTACTGTGTCATTGGGACGTAGCGATGGATTAACAGCTTCACTTACTCCTTGAGTAAAGTCAACTTCAATCTCTCTTTCAGATGCCGTACCGTTGGGGTTTAATCTTACCAGGCTCACTGTTCCTGTTTTGGCACGATTATTAAATCCACCAGCTGCCAATATCGCCTGATTTAGAGGAGTGTTAGGCGGTACCTGAATATTACCAGGCGAGCCTACTTCACCAACTACGTTGACTGAAATCTGATCGGGAGAGAAGCTAGCTGTTGCTAGCTCGGTAACCTCATCTGCACTGAGGGTTTGTGCTGTGGGGATGATAATACGATCCCCATCTTGCAATTGCAGATCCTCGCTGAGGTCACCTTCTTTTAAGAGTTCCCATAGATTAATCGGAATAGTTTGAAATTGAGTCTGCTTTCCCTGACTATTGCTCAATAAGATAACACCAGGTTGTTGCACATTGGATATAGACGAAAGTCGACGTTTTATCTCAATCTGACGAATATCAGCAAGTTGTGTGATGCCGTCTGCTAACTCAATGGCTTGGGTGAGGGTCGGCATATTGGCGGTTGAGTTATTGGAGTCGTTCTCAACTGTGACCTGGTATGCGCCTGGACGATTAACTTCACCTGCGATCGCAATCTGGATAGGTCGAATTCCCAACACACTCAATGTTACGCGGGGGCGTCGCACGTAGGGCTCAAGGCTCTGCTCGATTTCTGCGGTTGCTTGCTGTAACGATAGACCTTCTACAGCCACAGCACCCACTATCGGAATGTTTAAGCTGCCACCAGACAGTACGCGAAATTCACCACTATAGTCAGGAATATTGAACACATCTACCCGCAAATAATCTCCAACACCCAGAATGTAAGTGTCTCCTACTAAGGGAGTAGCCTCGGTTAGTGTAGATGGGGCTGGCAGCACAGGTAGGCTGGGTTCGGCAGGTAGGGAGCTTGCAGGAACTGACTGAGCATGAGCAGCATGATGACTGGCGGCATGCCCTATTGTTAGTGCTACTAAGAACAAAGTAAGCCCAGTCAACTTAGCTGAAAACGTCCTCCTAACAAGAGCTAGCAATATAATTGAGCCTTTTTTTTGCATAGTGGCTGATGATGAAAGACAAAATATTCAAAATTTATGGCAGCCCCAAGGGACATAGCAATACTGCTACGTCAAACAACTCTTTTTTGCAGGGAAATCATCTCGAAGCCTCGCTAACGCAAGATTTTACATCTCTGTTAGCAATTGTCCTATGGCTCCTATGTCTCCTTTAGCTGTCTAATAATGCAACAGATGCTTGGCAGACCAAGCTGAACCGGTAGCCATCAGAGACGGGTACACATCGCTATCAATAAAAGACGAAACAAGAGTTACTTTCTGTAAATTAAAAAACCTGTCATTCTTAGCACTGTTCTATTTGAGAATAAAACGATGCCTGATAATGGAAAAACAGCTAACCCTTGATGATACTCACTGAACCAGCGGTGAATACCACCTAAAACTAAACCACTAGAAGCTGTTTGTGAAACTATGCCCATTCGTTCACGCGTATCAAGAGTAGTCCGGATATAATCTCCTGGGATTAGAGAATCCTGTGATATTTTAACTACAAAATAACGCTACACGTGTTCTGTTCGCTTAGATATAGGCTATCACCTTAAATCTCAAAAATATTGATATCATCTCTGGCTTCACGGAGTGTTTAAACATCATTTAACCAGGCGCTTTGAGTTAAGAGAACTGGTCCAGTTTTGCATCCATATAAATACGTAAATCAGCCTAAATATAGTTTAGAACTACAGTAGTATTCTCTCCGATTCGCCCATGCAACCAGGGTTTAATCGCATTTGTTATGATTCTCTCATAGATATTTTGGGCGATCTCGACTATGCCTTAAAAGACTGGACTTTTGGATACCTAACAACTAGATAAAACGTCCAGAATTAGTAGTTTCAGACAAGCACTTACGACCTTTGGAGAAACAAAAGACAATATCCGTACTTACTAACAAGACTTTAGTCTATAACTTTGCTTTCACAGAAACCATTTGCTCAGTCTATTGTCATTTAATAATGTCTCAGATTCTCATTTGTGTTCGGTTGAGGCTAACAACAAATGTATCGATCAAGAGACTCGGTTAACTGAAACCCCTGAATTTCTTTCAGGGGTTTTTTATTATTAGAGGTTTGGGTGTATTTACGTAGTGGTGAACTCTGAGCTGCGGGTACAAAGGTGCCTGTCTTGGCTGCCGTACCGATAAACTCAATAAGGCTCAATTGCGATGATACGAATATGCAGGTTTTGTGGTGTCTCCATGGAAATTTACAACAGCCTACCGCGTGGCATGACCTAGTCCAATCGCTCAAACCGGCTCACCCAAAGCTGCAGATACAGCTAGTTGATTTGTGGGAGACCTTGCACCCATCCAGCAGGCAGTATGCCAGAAGATTTTGTTCTAGCGTGCAGCGTTCATCAGCAGCAAACCAGGATAGACGTCATTATTTATTAGGATATTCCTTGGGAGGGCGGCTGGCTTGGCGCACCCTGATCGCTGACCCGAGCATGTGGGCTGGTGCGGTCATTGTCAGTGCAGGAATCGGATTGAACAACGAATTGCAAAAAGAACGGTGTTTGCAGCGCGATCGCATCTGGGCCAACCGTTTCTTAACAGAACCCTGGGATGCCCTACTAGCTGAGTGGGATGCTCTGCCCGTATTCTGCGGATATCCCTGCACAATCCCGCGTCCCGAGTCAGACTTTGACCGGCAAAAAATCGCAACAGCATTTGAGGTTTACTCCAAAGGACATATGGATGACCTCATGCCTCACCTTCAGACGCTATCGGTGCCCATCACCTATGTCACAGGCAGCGACGATCGGCGCTACTGCCAGCTGGGGCGTACCCTAGCGCAGCAATGTCCCACCCTCACCCATGTTCAAATTGATAATGCGGGGCATCGCGTCCCGTGGGAGCAGCCTCAGGCGTTCACAGATGTACTGCTAGAAATGCTGCTCTCATAGTTCAGCAAACTCCGCCCTGGGTTAGAAATTTTTCAGATTGGGGCCACAATCACCCAAATCACCATTACTTTTTCTAATAAACTTAGTTACACTTTTTAATATAGGTATATAAAACTCAATCTTTACAATCGATTTCTAGCTATGGCAATCAACTTCTCCCCAGTTTCTATATTCAAGCCCAACGTCAGCCTAAACCAGGCAGCACAGACCACTCTGGCCATCGTCAGAGTTACCGTTGGCATCATGATGGTTCACAATGGCCTCGATAAGCTTGCCAATATCGAAAGCTTTGCTCAGGCTTATGTTGCTTACATCGGTCTGCCTTTCCCCATTTTCTTCAGCTACATCGCAGCTTTCACTGAGCTGATTGGTGCTCCTCTCGTGGCCTTTGGTTTGCTGACTCGCCCTGCAGCATTTGGGCTATTCGGCACCATGTGTGTGGCCATGTACCATCACATCAAAGTAGCGGGGATTAGTCTGCCATACCTAGAGCTATCTGCTATCTACGCGTCGATCTTTTTGTTCTTCACCATCAACGGTGCCGGACTGTTTTCCATTGATGCTCTGATTACCCAGTGGTTAAGTACCAATGCGCTTTCTAGCAAGGCCAAGCAAATCATGAAGCTAGAGAAGAGCTTCGAGGCATCGGCTACAGAGCAGACGGTTGCCAAGTAGGGCCAAGCCGCACTTATCGGGGGCTGTTCCGACACCGGAGCAGCCTTTTTTTATTGAGAAGACCGCAGTCCCTGAAAGTCAAACAGGTCGGAATCGGCTAGCTGAGACGGCGATACGTTTTGAATACTGCGAAACAGGCTTTCCGTACGGCCAGGAAACTCCGCTTCCCACTGGTGTAGCATCTGCTTAATGTTGGCCCGCTGCAAATTTTCTTGAGAACCGCATAGATTACACGGAATGATTGGAAAACCACGATAGCGAGCGTAGCGAATAATGTCATTTTCTGGGCAATAAGCCAGCGGACGAATGACAATATGCTTGCCGTCATCCGTTCGTAATTTTGGGGGCATTGCCTTTAGCCGCCCGCCATAAAACATATTTAAAAATAGGGTCTCGACAATATCATCGCGGTGATGTCCCAGAGCAATTTTAGTCGCACCTTCTTCGCTAGCGACTCTATATAAAATGCCGCGTCGCAGTCGAGAGCACAGACCGCACATAGTTTTTCCTTCAGGAATGATGCGAGTAACCGTGCTGTAGGTGTCTTCCTCAACGATACGGTAGGAAACACCGACAGAGTCCAAATAGTTGGGCAGCGTATGCTCTGGAAAATCGGGCTGCTTTTGATCCAGATTGACCGCCAGCAGCTCAAAGTCAATGGGGGCACTCCGCTGTAGCGACATCAGCAGAGACAGCATGGTGTAGGAGTCTTTGCCGCCCGACAGACACACCATTACCTTGTCGCCAGCTTCGATCATGCCGTAGTCGTAAATGGCTTTACCCACCAGACCGCGCAGACGGGCTTCTAGCTTTTTAGCATTTTTAGACGGTAGGGTGGCGACCATAGAGGTGGCTTAAAGGCTGTTGCATAAAGACTACAGTCTGCCATTTTACGCTATCGCCCCAGGGTAGATACTGATTTCTATTAAAGAAATAGTTTAGGATGGGTCCTTATATTCATGGTCGGCCATGCTTAAAATCGGCAAGTTAACAGCTAAAGGAGATATCGTATGTGCGGCATTGTAGGTTACATCGGCACTCGAGCTGCTAGCAATATTTTGGTTGAGGGTCTACGCAAGCTGGAGTATCGCGGCTACGATTCAGCCGGGGTGGCTACCATTAGCGAAGGCCAGCTCAATCGGGTCAGAGCCAAGGGCAAGCTGCAGAATCTACAGACTAAGCTAGACGGTCTCGAAGATCCGGCTCGTCTGGGCATCGGTCATACCCGCTGGGCCACCCATGGTAAACCTGAAGAGCACAACGCTCACCCCCATACGGACAGCAGTGGTCGCATCGCGGTAGTACAAAACGGCATCGTTGAAAACTACCGCGAGCTGCGCGAAGAGTTAATTGCTTAGGGGTTTGAGTTTTAGTCAGAATATGACACTGAGGTGATTTTTCTTCTGATCGCGGACTATCTGGTTGAGGGCGTAGAGGGTCCGCTAGAGCGCGATTCAACGCTGTTG
>JBHJIL010000040.1:0-108791 GCA_050043465.1 Leptolyngbyaceae cyanobacterium | reverse complement strand
TTATAGTCGTTAGCTTTTTTTTCAAAATCCACTACCCCGTTTGGGGAATGAAACATTTCCATTATCTGTTAGTCTTTTAATCCTTTTGTTCAAAATCCACTACCCCGCAAGGGGACGGAAACGACTTAAGGCATGTTGTTGCTTATTCCAAGCGATAATTGTTCAAAATCCACTACCCCGCAAGGGGACGGAAACGAGTACTACACACTTCATTACTCGTTGTAATAACTGGTTCAAAATCCACTACCCCGCAAGGGGACGGAAACCGTATCAATACACTCAAAGATTGATCAGAGCTACTGTTCAAAATCCACTACCCCGCAAGGGGACGGAAACAGGTGTACACAATACGAACCTTAAAAAATGACAACAAGTTCAAAATCCACTACCCCGCAAGGGGACTGAAACTTTTTTTACATTCGTGCAGACTCTTTTATTCAGTCACGTTCAAAATCCACTACCCCGCAAGGGGACGGAAACCTTCATAGAGCTTCTCGAGTTTATTGCAGTCCGCCTCGTTCAAAATCCACTACCCCGCAAGGGGACGGAAACACGTCGTCTTGTGTATAGCCCTCGGGCAACAGTTCCGGTTCAAAATCCACTACCCCGCAAGGGGACGGAAACACATAATTTGCACGATATCAGCTACATTTTCTCGTGTTCAAAATCCACTACCCCGCAAGGGGACGGAAACTCCCACAATTGCACAACAACATCGTCGCACTCACGTTTGTTCAAAATCCACTACCCCGCAAGGGGACGGAAACCTTTTTGCTCTATTTACTCATTAGCAAACGTTTTTTGGTTCAAAATCCACTATCCCGCAAGGGGACGGAAACGCTGCAATCCACGAGAAAATCATCTCGGAGATAAGTAGTTCAAAATCCACTACCCCGCAAGGGGACGGAAATAAGAAAAGAGGTTTGCTCATGAGAGAAAACCGACACTTCTATTTGTCACATGTCGTTCAATATTCATCGCTTCAGACGGAGGAAAACCAAGAGAGCAAAACGATATAATTTCCAAATATCCTCTCTCCATCACCCTGCCTCTTACCGATGCTTCCTCCGTCTGATGTCATCATAAGCAAACTCAACCTGAACCTAAACTCTCCAACCTTGATCAAGTCGCCTGCTGATCGTAGCCAGTACCGAGCCATACTAAACTGGCTCCAGCGATATCACCCCCCTGAAGCAAGCACTAACCTCGAAAAAGTCACAGGCATCATTCAATCCTTTCACCATGCTTGCGATGTAAACAACTGGTCCATGGCTCGTCAGCTTCTATCTCTGCGCCTGAATACACCAACCCAGGAAGAACTCGACAACCAACTACAAACCTGGGGGTATTACAACGAACAAATCGAACTATATACTCCCCTTCTTGGAAAACTAAACAATGAATGGGATGCTATCCTCCTAAGCGGGCTAGCCATTGCCCACAACAGCCTGGGCAACCACGACATTGCCCTTACCTACAACCAACAAGAAACCCAAATCAGTCAAACGCTCAATAGCCCAGCCCTTCAAGCTAGAGCCCTAGGCAATACAGGGCTTACCCACCACTGCCTGGGCCAATATTCCCAGGCCATAGACTACTATCAACAGCAGCTGGCCATTGCCCGTACCATCGATAACCCATCTACGCTGATACCAGTACTCGCCAATTTGGGCTCCAGCTATTATCAGCTAAAACAATATGACCAAGCACTAGAATATTACCAGTGTCAGCAAGAGATTATAGAACTACTCGATGACACTAACAGCAAAGCAAAATTACAAAACAACTTAGGCAACGTTTACTTTGCAAAAGGTGACCTTGACAATGCATTAAACGCTTACCAAACCTGGCTAGCTGACGCTCGCAAGCTTGGAGATCGCGCTGGAGAGGGGCGCGCCCTTAGCAATATTGGTAACGTCTACCATGCCCAGGGCAACTCTAAGCAAGCCATAAACTACTACAACGGAGACCTGAAAATTACCCGAGATATCGGTGACCGTCGAGGAGAAGCCCATGCCCTCGGTAATTTAGCCACCGCCTATGCCTCACTCTCAGACTTAGATCAGGCTAAAACATACGCTGAGCAACACCTTAATTTGGTGCGAACTTTAGGCGATCGCCCCCATGAGCAAACGGCCCTGACCCACCTGGGGAATATTCATGCCCTCAGCAACATGCCAATGTTTGCCATCCATTGTTTTCAAGATGCCTTGTCCATTGCAGAAAGCATCGATGACTATGATACTCAAGCTGATCTCCACGATAAACTGGCCTACTTATCCCTACAGCAACGTCACTGGGAACAATCTATCAGTCACTACAAAAAGACTTTGGCAATAGCAACACAGCTACAGAATTTAGCTCTACAAAGTAAATCATGGAACAATATAGGTAGCATCCATCTTACCGGCAAACAATTTACCCCAGCCATCGAGTGCTTTCAACAGGTAGTTAACCTTCGTCACCAGCAGGGTGATCTATCTGGAGAAGCTAAAGCATGGGTGATTTTAGGCAAAACTCTGAAACAGAACGGTCAGCTGGAGGATTCGCTTAACGCTTTTCAGCAGGCACGGAAAATATTTGAAGATATGGACGATTTAGACTTGGTTGCCCGGTGTGATGCAGTTTTGGAGATGTTTGAGGCAGTATAGATAGCGGGCAGGCCAGCTCCTACCTTTCTCCTGCATTCAAGTTCACCTTCCATCCTCGTTTCTCCATTTCTCTTCTCCATACAGCTCGCACAGCGGTATCCCCAACTCAGTAGCAAGCTTCACGGCCTTACCACGGTAATCATTCGCCAATGTCTCTTTACCTATCTCCCGATACAGAATTGCAAGATACTGATACGTTGTCGCCTCCACAGGTCGAGCATCTAGCTCTCTAAGAATTTCTAACGCCTGATGAAGCATATCTAGAGCTTCTGAAAACCGCTTTAACTTAGTCAGCGTTTCTCCAAGGTTTGCCAGCGTAAGCCCTTCACCCCAACGATCGCCGCTATTTTGCACTAGACCCAGTGCTTCTCGATAGTGAGTAGCCGCCTCAGAATACTGACCCAGCTCACTTTGAGCATTCGCCAAATTTACCAAGCCAGGAGCCACATCTTGGCCCAACTGCCGAGCGATCTCGATATCTTGTTGATGATATTCAACGGCTCGCTCATATTCATGTCGCTGGTCATATACGCCACCAATATTGCCTAAAGCTGCAGCTTCAGCAGCCCGATCACCCAGCTGCTGAGCAATATCAATCACCCGCTGATGACAGTCAAGGGCAGTACTCGTATCACCGAGCTGCCGATACAGATTACCCATCCCTTCTAGCGCTCGACCCTGACCAGCGATATCAGATAGGGTCGTTGCTAGAGTTAGATGTTGCTGATAGCAGCCCAACGCCTTTTGAAAATTACCTAAAGTATGGTGGGCATTACCCAAATAACCAAGAGCGTTGGCCTCACCTTGCCGATCGCCAATTTCACGCGCTATGTCAAGGCCCTGCTGCAAAAGCTTGACTGCCCGACGACTATCTCCCCAATGGCGATAGACATTCCCCATATCACTGAGGGTCTGCCCCTCACGAGTGCGGTCTCCTAACTGTTGAGCAATTGCCAACTGTCGTTCTAGACCGGCCATAGCCTCGGCATATCGTCCTAAAGCCAAGGCAATCTTACCAAGGTTGCCTGAAGCCAGTCCTTCCGCCGTTAAATCACCAATTTCTTGACTCAGCGTCAGCTGCTTTTGATAACAGTCTAGAGCGTTTGGGTAGTTAGCAAGGGCGCTATAAACATTCCCTAAATTGCCATGGGCATGGGCTACCCCCTGTCGGTGACCGATGCTCCGAGCAATAGCCAGATGTTGCTGATGATAATCAAGAGCACGGTCATAGTTACCCATGGCACAGCTGACATTCCCTAAACCGCTGAGCGCATTGCCCTCTCCAGCCAGATCGCCCATGCTTTTTGTCAAGGCCACCTGCTGTTCAAAATAGTCAGCTGCCAGAGGATAATTGCCAAAAGCATAGTGAGCACTGCCAAGACCGCCAAGGGCATTGCTCTCACCTTGACGATTGCCAATGTGTTGGGCCAGGCTCAGATGCTGTTGGTGATGCTCAATCGCCTGTTGGTGCTTACCAAGAGAGAAATATACACTGCCCAGATTCCCCAGGGCTGCCCCTTCATTCTCAATATCACCTTGTTGACGAGAAAGTGCATAGTGCTGTTGGTGATAGTCCAAAGCTCTGGCATAATCTCCCATGGACTCATAGGCATTACCTAGGCTACCCAGTGTAATACCGACACCGTGGAGTTCATTGGCAGCGGTAGCAATATTCAACCATTGTTCAAAATGATTAATCGCATTGGGATAGTCGCTTAGGGCATAGTAGACGCCACCTAACCCGCAGAGTATGAGACCTTTATCAAGCTCGGTGCCACCGATATCATTGACAATCTTTAAACTGCGTTCAAAGTGTTGAATAGCCGGGGTGTAGTTACCCAGAGACTGATGGGCTGCCCCTAGGGAATTGTTAAGCATGATTTTCCACTTAGGATTCACATGGTTAACCAGCTGAGAATATATCTCAATTTGTTCTTGGTAGTGCCCCCAAAGCTTGAGCTGATAATGGAGGAGTTCCTGTGTCGGGGTGTTGAGGCGAGTCGAAACGAGAGTCAATGCTCGGTTCCATTCCTGCATGGTACACAGGTGATGGAATGCTTCAAGGTAACCTTTGACCTGCTCCAGCTGAGTGGCGTCGGTAGCGGGTTGATAACGGGTGAGCCAGTTAATAATGGCGCGGCATTGGGTACGCCGAAAGCATGATTTGACCTCTGATAGGCTAGAGGGAAGAATGCCCAGCTGAGTTAGGACGGTCTGGGCTGGTGGCGTGATTGAGACCATGCTTGTGCTCCATGAATGCTAATGATTTAGGAACTCTTGATCTGGCAGAGTTGGCAACACGATTGCTGAACCATATCAGTCCTTCTCTATTAGAGACTAGTCAGCGTTCGGTTTTCCATCGAACGCAGATACGAGCAATCACCAATTGGCTGACCAAATATCAGATTCCTACCGATGCCTCCTATGGAGACCAGATTCGTGGTTTCGTGGAAGCGTTTTATCATTGTTGCGACAGTGGAGCCATAGCAGTAGCGGAAACTATGGTATCTGTGTGTACCAATCCTGCTCGCCATACCACTCTAGTGGAGCAGCTTGGTATTTGGGGGCTCTACACCGAGCAGGTAATGGTTTGTAAACGCTTATTAGAGCTACTGAGCGAAGTAGACGCTCACTATTTTAGGTTATTGGGCCGAGCTTACTATACGCTTGGCCGCTATGACCTCGCCCAGTCCAGCTATCAACAGTGCTTAGAACAGTCTCAGATAGAAAGCAATTTATCCCAGCAAATGGCTGCCCTCAGTGGTTTGGCCCATCTTCAGCGAATTCAGGGACATTATGATGATGCGCTGAGGCTACATCGGGAAAAACTGGCCCTGGCGGAAAAACTGGCGGATCAAAAGGCCATCGGAGCAGCTTGGGGTGACATTGGTACGGTTTATCAGTCGGCAGGGGATTATGCCCAAGCGATTGCATGTCATCAGCGGTATCTAGAAAGCTGCTTAGCCTTTGATGACCGAGGAGGTCAGGCAGTTGCACTGGATAATTTGGGGCTGGCCCATCGAGCACTGGGACAGTTACAAACAGCTTTGGAGTATCACCACAGAAGTGTCGATATGGCTCAAACTCGCTACGATAAGGCGGGTAGCTTAGGGAACCTAGGGTTAGTGCAGCTAGGCCTGAGCCGCTATGGTGACGCGATCGCAAGTTTTCGGCAGCATCGAGATATTAGTCGGGAGATAGGTCATCGTCAGGGTGAAGCTTCGGCGCTAGGAAATCTAGGCATTGCCCATTACTATTTGGGCCAGCATGCAGACGCAATCTCCAATTTAAATCAGCAGTTTGTAATGGCCCAACGCTTAGGTAACCAAAGGGCCCAAGGCTCAGCGTTAGGTAATTTGGGACTGGTTTATGAAGCTCAGGGTAACTTTACAGATGCGATCGCTGCTCATCAAGGCCAGCTTGAGTGCTTAGAAGCGCTTGATGATCCACAGGGCGTGAAAAATGCGCTGGGAAATTTAGGGAATGTGTTTTATCGACAGGGTAATTTATCTCAGGCCGCTGAGTATCATCAACGGTGCCTTGTGCTCTCACAGCAGCTGGGAGATGCAAAGGGAATTGCTGCTTGTTGGGGCAACCTAGGCCATGTATTATTTTCGTCACGCTCATATGCTCAGGCGTTGTTTTGCTACGAGCAAAGTTTGGATGGGCTTCGACAAGTGTGCGATCGCTTCGGAGAAGGGAGGGCATTGAGCCATTTGGGGATAGTGCTGATGCGGTTGGGGCGTTCTCAGGAGGCTAAAGTGTATTTACAAGATGCACTTTTGATATCGCAAGAGCTACCTGATCCGTTGACCATAGGAAATGTCCTGAAACTATTGGCTACTCTGTCAGACAAAGCCTGATCTACTACAACTAATTGGTTAAATTATTTTCAGCCAGCCAAGATTTACAATTTCAAGCCGCTAATAGCTCCGATACTTTGTAGGTTTTCAAGTCGTTTGTAGGCTGCGCGGATCACCTCCAGCTCCATGGCTTCAGCTAGCTTTTTGATAGTTGTGAGGGCATAAGTAGAGCCCTGCTGTAAGGGTAGTAGCAGCTCATAGGCTTTTTGCTGACCTGGGGACAAGTTCCAAGGGTAGTTTTCATCAACGATCAGATAACAGGTCTTCATACTTTGGACCGGTTGCATATCTTTAGAACCATTGAAGATCAAAACTGTATTGCCAAGGCGTTCATCTGCTTCGAGGAGTTCTGGATCGCTGAACCACTCGAAACCATAGCCACTATCGTGTTCCAGATATATCCATAGATTTTCTTGACAGTTTTCAATTGTGATATCACTCATGGTCACGACGCATTTGAGTATTAGTTCTATTGTACTCTATTACCATCTAGGCCAAAATCTGAGAGCGGCCTGTTCTGATTCTTCGTCATCTTCGAATGGATCAAACCCTTCACGATCGTCATCTGAATCTGTCCAGTGCCCTTCATGGTCTCCTTGCCACTCTATATCCTCCTTTTCATCAATGTCTCTTTGTGCCCACCATCGAAATGCAGAAGTGTCGCGAAGTTCCATATCATCGTCATTTATTTCTTTATAGCGATATTCATTGTGGTCTTTTTGAAAACCAGCATTGCGCAGGGTTTTTCTGATTTTGTTTGAACCCTTGGTGGGTACTGTAAATACCACCTGATCGCCACTGTCATTACTAATCTCAAACGTTGTTGTATCTTTCTCTTTTGGGTTAAACCAATCAAACAATGCCATGTTGCTATTCTGGGGGATAGTAGTAGAGAATAATTTGGCCGTCAGGCAGTTTATAGGTGTCTTTGTACGGCGTAGATTCGTCAGGATGGCCTAACGTTTGGCGTATGGTTCGTAGTGAGAGTTCTGTTTTGTGAGGCTCACGGTTTGATCCACGAATGAAGTTTAGAAAGCAGTAGAGCGCACCAAGCAATAGCGGTATTTCTAGTCCCATGGGCTAACCCTCTGGATTTCCTAAGTTCTGGATTTCCTGCATTGTTTGCTGCAGTTCTGTTGCCTCTTTTCCCTGAGCTAAGCCAATCAAGCGCGATTCAATAACGTATTGCTGTTGTCTGGTTCTTAGCTTGTCTACTTTTCTTTTGAGCTGGTTGTTGGCCCGCTGGGTCTTATTGAGCTGGCTCAGCTGAAAATCTGTGTCATCTTCTATGGCTTCGAGCATCTGATCGGCTAGATCAAGCGCTTGGTCTACAGCGACTAAGGCGTCATTGTTAAAGACGGTCAGATTTGTGCCGTTGCGCATACTGCCTAGGTCAATAGTGCTAGGGAGATTGGCCAGCTGCCCGGTGACGCGATGATTACCAGTAAAAATTTCGGTTTCGGTTGGTATAGCGGTAGTCTGTTCTGGCTTAAATTGCAGTATCTTCTCAACCGAGTTGTCATCGTATAATTTACGGTTGCCATCTGGTTGGTATGGCAGATCTCCATGCTCTTCTATGGCCTTATCGCGCCATTTTGCAACGGCTTGAGGGGTTACGCTGTGCTCTCTGGCAATGTCCGCTAGTGTCTTCATTTTGCAATCTGTTTAGTAACTACATGCCAACTGGTTAACAACTGGTTGGCAACTGGTTGTTAACGGTTACCAACCGGCTTATAAGAGTTCTGTTTTATGGTTTGAGAATCTTATGAGCAGCACGAACAGTGGTTATGTCAGGGCATAACCTATGCAGAAAAATGGAAGTAGTAATTAAGACAGAATCGTTGTTATGATTTGTCTAAGGGTTAATGGTACTAACCTGTTTCGCCTCAGAATTCTTGGTTGGTATTCTGAGGCTTTCACATTTTTTGACAAGAAAAACAGTGGCTATGTAGGCATAGCCTTGCTCCAATTGGGGCCTTGAGTTACTTGTTTAGCCTGTGAATTAATTGAGCATGACTAACTAATCCTTTTGATAGCAATTGAGATCAAGAGGTGACAAGCATATGTGTTATAAGTCAGCACTTATGCCTATCTATCATTGTTCGACCTTCTCAGCTCTTTCGGCTTTCGCTATTTCCACTGCTTCAACCAAATCGCTAATCGAGCAGTTATAAAGCTCCATCAACTTTTCAGTAACAGAGAACGGCGGCTTAGGCTCTCTTAAACCAGACTCCCAATTTCTTATGGTCGTCTCAGTGACACCTAACGCTTCAGCTACTTGCCTTTGAGTTAATCCGGCGTTAATTCGCAGCTGCACGAACTTTTGCTTTTTTTCTGAACTTGTCATAGCATAACATCGGTTACGTAATTTGAGTTACGCAACCCAACTTATGGGCATGTCTTAAGAATTTGCTTACCGGCTACCTCTAAAGACATGTCTATTCTCTCAACCCATGCAACCCCCCTGCATCAAGGGATTGAGGCATACACCAGTACCATTCCCCCGTGGTCATCGAGGACCAAGCTATGTGCGTTACCAATGTTCGATCCACAACCAACCGACCCCACAGCCAGACGGCTTACCTGCCTGTTTGACTACAAATGGAAAACCATAGAATGTCCTGAGTCAGGAGGTGACTGGCAGACCAATCAATACCCGATGCGTCCCCGATCCCTATGGAATCGGTGGCAGGATGCAGCAACTATCATCGGCGTTCGGTTTGGCAATCAAACTGCCTACGCCATGGTGGATATAGATGTAGGCAGTGACTATCACAATGCCGATGGATTTAAGGCTATTCAGGAGGCATTGGAGATGAGCGGCCTGGTTCGTAGCGTCCTGGTCCGATCGTCTTGGTCCGGTGGCTGGCACCTTTACTATCCGTTACCTGAGTTAGTTTCATCATTTTCGTTGGCATGTTCACTAAAACACACGCTAGAGGCTCAGGGGATAGCTGTCAAAGCCGGTCAGTGTGAGATTTTTCCAAATATTAAGCCCTATGGCCGACCCTGGGAAATCACAGAATATAACGGTCATCGGTTACCGCTACAGCCTGGTTCAGGTAGTTGCCTGCTCGATCACAATCAAAATCCCACTGCTGGTACCTTGGAGCGATTCTTTTGGCAGTGGGATTTTTGTACAAAAGCTCAGGATATGGAGCTGCTTGGACCCGCTTTGGAGCAAGGCCGCGAACTACAGCGTAAGCGCAAACGTGAGCGACCTGGAAAGGTTGGCCAGTGGCTAGCCGATTTACGAGCAGAGCTAGAAACCGGTTGGACCGGAGCTGGTCAGACGAATAGTTTGCTGCGTGCGATCTCAACCCATGGTCGCGTCTTCGAAGGATTGGCCGACGATGAGCTAGCCATCTACATCGAGCAGATGGCTTATACCCGACCAGGCTATCACCAGCACTGCAGCCATCAGCCCCAAATACCTAAAAAGTCACAGGCCTGGGCACGGTGGGCAACTAAATTCTATTGGCCCATCGGGGCTACGTCAAAGCGAGAAGTCTTGACCATAAGCATCAACGATGAACGGCGTAACGATGCTCGCCATCGGATTCAGCAGGCTGTGAGTCATTTGGCCAAAGTAGGTCAGCTAAAAGATACCGTTTCCCATCGGCTAGCCCAGCTATGCCAGTTGGCCAAGACCAGCGCTCAGACCCTATACAAAAACTTAGACCTCTGGCATCCAGACCAATGGTGTGTAATCCCCCAGTCTGAGCCGGTTTCATCCATCAAATCGAATTGTGACGAGAGACAGATGAATTCGCTGGAACCATCGCCAGACGGACCATTACACACCTTAGCCCCCCTACTGAGGTGTAGGCCTATGACGGACCTCCCCAAAAATCTATTACCCAGGGGAGGAGAGGGGGTTTTAGGGGGAGAGAGGGGTTATCCACAGGTCTTAGAGAGGCACTGAGCTGTGGATAACCGTTATTTTTTCGAAACGCTGTAGCACTTGGGAGGTAACTATGTGGCATAAGTTGATTGATACCCTGATGCTAATGGCCCATGCGATGGAGCGTCAGGCTATTGCCCAAGAACGGATTGCGTCTGCTATTGAAGGGCAGCAGCTGCCAGAAAAGGGCGATCAGCAAGCGGCGGCAGCAGTGCTGGGGGTATCGGCCCGGACTATAGCCCGCAATCATGACCAATGGATCGAAGGCGTTCACTACCACCGTGAGGGGCGTCGCGTCACCTATAATCTGGCTCTGCTCAGGGACTGGCAGGTGAACAAGCATGATTTGAATGCTCATCAGCGTGCGATCGCACAGTGGCAAAAAGGCTTACTCAGCAACCGCAAGAAGCGGGCTTAGCATAGGACTGCCATAATGATGAGTAGCCGTAGAAAGTAGCGATTAATGACCGCCTCTTTAATCAATTTACCGACAGGACTGCCCGATGAGCAGCGCCTTTACTTAGAGGGCGTTACCTGGCAGCAGTATGACGCACTGGTGTCTCTGTTTATTGATCAGTTTCCAGCTTTGCGGATGACCTATTTGGAGGGCTCCTTAGAGCTGATGACCACATCCCCTGAGCACGAACGGCTCAAAAAAATTATTGCCCGTCTTATCGAAGCGTTTGCAGAAGAATCCGATCTTGATCTCAACGGCTATGGCTCAGCCACATTTCGACAAAAAGCGGTGGCCCGTGGTCTAGAGCCGGACGAATGCTATAGCCTGGGGGAGCTAGGCGATGCCCCTGATATTGCAATTGAAATTGTGCTCACAAGTGGCAGCATCGATAAACTCGATGTGTATAAAGGGTTAGGCGTTCGCGAGGTATGGTTTTGGGAAAATCAAACCTTCAGCCTATACGGATTAATTGATCCAGACAGCGGCTACGAACCCCTTAGCTCAAGCCGTTTGTTACCTCAGCTGGATCTGAGTGTCCTAGCTAAATTTATTGACAATCCTAGTCAAACTAAAGCTGTTAAAGCTTATCGTCAAACCTTACAAAAGTAGTTTAGGCTTCCTCCTGCGACCAGACTGACCGCAGCTTAGCGCGACCTCGAACGCCTCCGGTGTAGCTTCTCAAGATAGTCTCCTCGCTATTGCCGGTAATACTGGCAATTTCTGACACACTCCATCCCTGGTCAAATGCTTGAGAAATAAAGCTATGCCGCATGCTGTAGGGCTTTCGATACGGTACTCCTACAGTTTCCAGGACAGGTGTCCAGTAGCGACGGCGAAAATTGTGATCGTCGATAGGCTCGCCTTCGACAGACGTACACACTAGCTCATCGGCTCCAGCGCTGGCCGGTCTCCGAGCTTTCAACACATTGATGAGAGCTGGTGACAGCTCAAAAGCTCTGTCTTTGTTTGTTTTTGTCGCCTTTCTCTCTCCTCGTCCCCAGCTTTCTCCAATCCAGATTTTGGAACAGTCAGACGACAAATGTCCCCACCTGAGTCCGGATGCCTCACCCAGTCTGCATCCCACACCCATAACAAACATGACATAGCCCAAATAGTGAGGATGCATCTGTCTAAATCCGTTAAGGATTTGAGCGTACTCTTCTTGCGTGAAGGGCTGTGGGCGTTGTCGTGGGGCCGCTTTCACTCTTACATTTACCCACGGATTGTCGGTAATGAATTTACGACCAATCGCCCAGCTCCAACAAGAACGCATCATGCCGATCCGCTCTCTCGCTGTTGTTGATGCAAGCTCTTCTAGCAGCCAGTCCCGAAAATCCAACGCCTGATCTTCTGTAATTGCATCGGCCTGTTTGGCCTTAAAGTACTGCTTCACCAACGTTTGTAACCCCAGGTACTTAACCAGCGAGCGTTTGGTTACCTGGCGACGTTTCCAATTGATGAACTTTTCAAACAGCTCGACTGCCGTTAAGGATGTGACTTTATCGTCTCGATAGCGCTGCAGCGATGGGTCAAATTGACCTGCCAAGATATCGGCTTTGATGACATCTGCTCTAGCTTGGGCAATACGTCGGTTGGTTTCGCTATCTATTAGACCAACTGCCAGGGCATAGCGTTTACCCTGGTGGCTCCAGCGCAGCCTTAGCCACTGACGATCTGTTTCGATTTTGACGGTACCTTTCGGAGTTCTTGGCATGGGATCTGTCTACCAATTTGCTACCGTATTGTGTCAGCTTCTGACGGACGAATGGCACTTTCAGGCAACGGCATACCCATGACATACCCAGTCATCGACCGTGCCTTTAAAACACAAAAACCGCTGATATCAGCGGTTTTCATCAATCGGAGCGGCGGGATTTGAACCCACGACCCCTACTACCCCAAAGTAGTGCGCTACCAAGCTGCGCTACGCCCCGATGCGTTTTTAACGCTTGAATAGCATAGCATATGGCTAGGGCATCATCACTCTGTATTTAATGTCCGTAACGCCTTGAGCTATTGGCCTGCTTCTGAAAGGTGCTAATAAGTTCCTGTAACCCGATGCTATCTAAAATCCATAGCTCCAGCGGGCGTAGTATCCACGGGTATCAATGTGGGTAAATACAGTGGCGCTGGCTAAACCACCTCTAGAGCCCCACCAGCGATTTAAGCGATCGTAAACATCGTAGGGATGTATCCCAGGTGCGACAAAGTCAACAGCGTCACCGGATAAATGACGCGAGCGGCTGGCTCCACCGACACGACGATTGGTTACCGGGTCGCGGTACCAGGAGTTAACGGTAATGGCACGTCCTCCTAAACGGTCGCGGACTTCTTCCATGACTCGCGCAATGCGAATGATGCCGTACACGACGTTGATGTTAACTGGAATTCGACTGCCGCCGTGGGTGGCTTCGCCCCAGGTAAAGTTCCCACCTGGAATGATGGGATTAGATAGATAGAAGTTGCCTCGAAAGCCCGGTAGCTTTATGTAGGGACCTTTCGGCTTTGGGGGCGGGGTTTCTTTATTGGGCTGGTTGTCCAGCTCATTGCCTTCAATCTGAATATCGGGTTTATAGGCATACCAGATCAGTTCAGAGCGATTGTTAAAGCTGGGGTCTGCTAGCTCAATTTTGACATGGTTAGACGGTGCTAGCTCATGGCTGACAAGCTCTAACTCGGTAGTATTTTTGACAAAGATCTTATCGCGATCGCTAAGCTGAGAGGAAAGCTTAGGAGCAGTTTTGAACAGGGTATCGCTAACGACAGTTAGGGTAATGGTATCGCCTACAATCCGAATATCTGGTCGGTAGGCGTACCACGTGGTGCGATTTTCAGGACCTAAAAAGGCATTTGAGATCGCAACCCTCACATGCTGTCCTTCTGCTGGCAAATAAGACTGCAGGTAGTACTCCGTCCCATTGGATACAAAAAACTTTTCCCGTTCGCTGAGCTGATTAGAAAGAACCGGCCTTTGCTTAAACAAAGTGTCACTCACTACAGTCAGCTTAATATTGGTGTCGTAGACCCTGACATCGGGTTTGTATACGTACCAAACTAACTGCTGAGCTGGGCCTAGCGGTTTAGTCAGCGTTACCTTGAGATGCCCTGCTTGGACAACGTCCGAAGTTTTAAGGTCTAGCTCTGTCCCATTGGGTACAAATACCTTTTCCTGCTGGGGCAAATTGCTAGATAGCTCAGGCCGCTGCTTGAATTGAGTGTCACTAACAACCTTAAGTTTCTTCATGTCGTTTTTGCATCCTGCTTGCAGACACCGGCCGGTGTACATCAGCGACCGTTCCCAAAGATTTCCCTTGGTGTGCCCAGTTTAAAGCACGAGGTAGATATATGTATCAGAATACGTTGATATGCTCTAGACTATGCAACACCTCAGGTACAGTCGCTGGAGGCCACGTCCCTTCACAGCTGCGCCCGTTGAGCACAATAAACCGTAGGCTATAGCTATGGTGAAATCCCTCAGCCTCAATCCACAGATGCTGAGTTTCCTGTTCGCAGGTAATACGTTCATCAGGCATCAGTTCTGTGGCCATAGCTGCTATAGTATCGGCCAGCTGCCGTGCCAGCCGACGCAGATCTAAAAATTCCTCTAAGGTCAGCTCTAAGGCCCAGTTTTCGCCACCGACCAGGGCTTTGAAGGTAGCTCGCTCTTCATCCCAGCCTAGACGCCAACCCGGTCCCTCTTTGAGCATTGCCGTCATCGGGCAAAGCGTTGCTCCAGACTGCGAACCAGTGCGTAACGCTGCTGCTGGTTCAAGCTTTGCATGGCCAGCTTATCGGCTGCGGTCGTTTCAGACTGTAGAGCCGCATCACTATAGGAGGCATTGAGATAATCTGCCATCGACAGTTCCCAATCAAGGTGATACTGAGCCGGTCGAGCCTGATGGTTGAGATGGTAGTCGATAAACCGGCTAAGTAAGGTCGTATCCGCCTGCGATGCTTTGGGAATATCGGGATATTGACTGTAAAGCTGATTGGCAAGTGCGATCGCGCAGGTATTCTGACAGTCGGTCGCTACAATCGGAGCCGCCATCAGAGGCTCACCCACTTGCAAAATGCTGCCAGCTAAAACCACCAACGTCGTCAGGGTGGCTAGAAACCAAAACTTAAGCTGCTTACCCATACCGATGAGCATGAATGCGATAATGTTTAATGAAGAATAAGTATTAGCTGTATGTACCAAGAGAAATCGGTTTTTCGGTAAAATGATGACCGATTTCTCCGTCAACAGGCTCTATTCGCCAATAATTTCAGGCTGAGTTAGCTCGTCAGACATCTCGACAATGGCGCGCAGAACAGGCTTCATCCGAGATTCGTCGATATTGTCAAACTCCTCGAAACGACGACGCTGTGCCCGATTGGCCACCTGAACAGTGATGCGATAGCGATTGGATGCCGCGCTGATCAAGTCCTCCGTGCGACGCATCATTTGAGTGGTATCAATGGACAGACGCTTCATCAACTAATCCTCTATGGCTGGGTTTCTACAACCTGTCTATCCTAGCGCAGCTTTTCTCTAATCAGGGCATTGGCTGACGCTTTATGCCCTCCCCCTCTTCTTTATAAACTTTTACAATAATAGATATGTAGAATTCGTTAGCCAGCATTAAATTTCTATTGCTGTGTCTGCGACCGATACATTGGGCTAGGGCTACTATCCGAACCTGCTCGCTCAATACAGCCATTTGCTTATCCTGTTGTCCGCTCAGAACTATGCCAGATACACTGACAAAAATTGCTTATCAAACCTTTCAACAAGGCAAACAAGCCTTTGGCTATACCCACAAAACTCTAGCCAACCGTTTACGAGAGGTGGTTTCTCCCGTTGAACCAGGCCGCACGTCTGAGATCCCTCCAGCGACGTTGGCGTTACTCAAGCAGCGACTAGACGAGCTGACTGAGGTTGACTGGCAAGACGCAGAAGCTGGGGTCTATCCCAAAAGTCTGCTGTTTGACAATCCTTGGGATGATTTCTTTAAGTACTATCCAGCGGTTGTTTTCGATACTCCCAGCGTTTGGGACCGGTCTAAACAAAATCAGTATCAAGACTTTAGCTCTGATGTAAGTACCGAGGGGTATCCCAGCTACTATGTCCAAAACTTTCACCACCAAACCGATGGCTATTTAGGAGATATGTCGGCTAATCTCTATGACCTGCAGGTAGAGATTTTGTTTAATGGTTCGGCAGATCCGATGCGGCGGCGCATTTTGGCTCCCCTTAAGCGTCATATCGGTGGAACGGCTAATATGCCAAAGATTCTGGATGTGGCCTGTGGCACCGGACGTACTCTCAAGATGATTCGTGACACCTTGCCCCAGGCTTCGCTACACGGCGCTGATTTATCGCCTGCCTATCTACGTAAGGCCAATGAGCTACTAAGTAAAGACCCAGGCACATTGCCTCAGCTCATCCAAGCAAATGCCGAAGCGCTTCCCTACTTAGATGACTACTTTGAAGCTACGGTTAGCGTTTTTCTATTCCATGAGCTACCTGCAGACGTACGCCAGACTGTGATTAATGAGTGCTATCGGGTGACCAAACCCGGCGGTGTCTTTATTATTTGTGATTCCATCCAAAAGTCAGATACCCCTGAATTTGCACCCATGATGGAAAATTTTCCCAATGTTTTTCATGAGCCCTACTACCGCCACTACAGTACGGATGATATTACTGCTCGTCTAGAGTCTGCCGGATTCCATGATGTAGAAGTATCGAATCACTTTATGAGCAAGTACTGGGTGGCTAAAAAGAGCTGACTAATGCCTGGCAATTTTGGTGTCTCTTGCTCAGAGAAAGACTGACCCAGAGCTGTTTCAACTCACAACGAAAAAGGGATAGCCATTGGCCATCCCTTTTTACTTATATATTGAAACGACTTCAGCTATATAAACTGAAGCGCTGCTGAAACTTACGCAGTTACAGCAACTTTAGCGTCAAGCTCACCCGCTTCGTACTTAGCTGCAAAGATATCAACGCCTACCTGCTTGATCTTCGTAGCATTGCCAGCAGTGCCAAACGCTTCGTAGCGATCAGAACATACTTGCTTCATGTACTTAATCGAGGGCTTGAGGAAGTGACGAGGATCAAAGTTGGAAGGATCCTTCATCGCGGCCTCGCGGATAGCTGCTGTAATCGCCAAACGGTTGTCAGTGTCGATGTTTACTTTGCGAACACCGCTCTTGATACCCTTTTGGATCTCTTCAACGGGTACACCGTAAGTCTCAGGAATGCTACCGCCGTTGGCGTTAATCATGTCCAACCACTCTTGGGGAACGGAGGAAGATCCGTGCATTACCAGGTGAGTGTTGGGCAGACGCTTATGGATTTCGGCAATGCGGCTGATGGCTAGAATTTCGCCAGTGGGCTTACGGGTAAATTTGTAAGCGCCGTGGCTAGTACCAATAGCGACAGCCAGAGCGTCAACCTGAGTTTGCTCTACAAACTGTACAGCTTCGTCAGGGTCAGTCAGTAGCTGATCCATGCTCAAAGCACCTTCAAAACCATGACCGTCTTCAGCTTCGCCCTTACCAGTTTCCAAGGAACCTAGGCAGCCTAGCTCGCCTTCAACACTGGCACCAATGGAGTGAGCAACCTTAACGACTTCAGCAGTCACGTTAACGTTGTACTCAAAGCTAGCGGGGGTTTTGGCATCGGCCTCAAGGGAGCCGTCCATCATGACGCTAGTAAAGCCGTTGCGGATTGCAGAGTAGCAAGTTGCAGGGCTGTTACCGTGGTCCTGGTGCATAACCACAGGAATATGAGGGTAGGTCTCGATAGCCGCCAAAACCAAGTGGCGCAAGAAGTTCTCACCAGCATACTTACGCGCACCGCGAGAAGCTTGCAAAATTACGGGGCTATTCGTTTCATCAGCAGCCTGCATAATTGCCAGGATCTGCTCCATGTTGTTTACGTTGTAAGCGGGAATGCCGTAGCCATTCTCAGCGGCGTGGTCCAGCAATAGCCGCATAGGTACAAGCGCCATATAATCCTCCTAGTACTTTTCGCCGTTTTGGCAGCTTTAATTAAAGGGTCGAATAGGTATCCCTACTCATTAATCTTAGGTCACAACTCCGAACTTATGACGAGTTGTTTCTGAAACCTGAGTATTTCATTAAGGATATCAGGGTTCATGATATGGCTCAGTTGACTAGATAACTTTGCCAATTCCTTTCTCAGGGGAAATTGTAGGGAGAGTGCATGCAGCACACCAACAATTCCTTTTTTCAAAATAAAAAATGGGTCGCCTGGGATTCGAACCCAGGACCAATCGGTTAAAAGCCGAGTGCTCTACCGCTGAGCTAGCAACCCGTGTCTGAGATGAACTCTCAAGCACAGTTACTAAATATATCAGATAGGTTCCTAGTTTGCCGGAAGAATTTAACTTCTCTGCGGACTTTTAGTCGGTCACTCGCTCAATATAGCGACCGTCAATTAAAAAGGAGCCGCGTTCAAAACGAACGGCCCAGTAGCCACCGGGCTTTTGTTCAAGGACAGTCCCTTCTTCCCCCAGAGTAACTAGGTCTGGAGGACGCAACATGGGCATGGGAGTAGCCGTTTTAAGATAAGGCGGCTGGGTGGTTACTGTAACGCGATCGCCCACCGTAAATAACTTATCGGTCATGGCAGGAGCTGGAAATTTGGACTACTTCACCCTATAGCATCCGTCCAAAACTGCCAAAGCAAGCTTATTTACTGGCTATAGATAGATTTGATATACCTTACATTTAATATATCTATATATCTATAGAGAAACCGTAAATAAGCCTGCAAGGGCATCGGGCTAGGCGTCGCTCTCAACGTAAAACATCAGTAACACCATCGAGGCGATGGGAAATAACCAACAGACAACTGGGATTAAGATCCACGGTAGCCAAGATAGGGTGTAGGTTCCATCCATGGTCAACTCCTTTGATAAAAAACTAGGTGGATACGGTCACAGGGACTAGTTCACAAATCCTCGGAAAATGGCATCAACTGTTGTGAAGTGGTCCAGCAATAGATAGGCCATATAGGCACCGCCTGTGCCGCCGATAAAAAAGCCGGCTGTAAATTCACTCCATCCTTCTGAGGTTTTGAGTTTGTCAGTACCAACCGGGCTTTCGTCTGCACTCTTGCAGTTGGCTACGCCATAGACGTTCATGCCAATGGTGCCAAGTAATACCAGCGCAATGGCGGTGACAAATCCGGCAAAGTAGGGGGCCTGGTCATAGTCTCGCATGGCACCATAGATAATCTCTGGGCCAACTAAGAAGTAGCCATGGGCTAACCCTACTTCTAGCCCTCGCATCAGGGGAGATAGCCCTTTGCGGTAGGCAGGCAGGTTTTGGATAAACGTGCGGACAAATGCAGAGTCGCTAATGGGAGTAGATAAATGTCCCAGTTCTGGATCGTTGTTGTAGGGCTTAATTAGGTCATTGGTCATCGATAGTCTCCGATTGATTGGATAAACGGGGTAGTCAACAAGGATGAGTAAAAAAAAGCCCTGACCTAACTACCCGAATGGCCAGGACTTTAAGGAGACGGGAGGAGAGGAGAGTCTCAGACCGTCTCAACGTTGGTTGGGCAAAGAGACAACAGTCGTTTTGCCCAATGGCTTAGTCTGGCTGCGTCACCCAAATCGACTGGATGTGGACGCAATCAGAAACGCAGCGTAGGTAAAGATAAACCCAACTGCAAAATGGGTGAGACCTACGAGGCGAGCTTGCACAATAGAGAGCGCCACAGGCTTGTCTTTCCACTGCACTAAGTTAGCCAGCGGGGTGCGTTCATGCGCCCAAACTAAGGTCTCAATCAGCTCTTGCCAGTAGCCTCGCCACGAGATGAGGAACATAAACCCAACGGCCCAGCACAGGTGGGCGGCTAAGAAAATCCAGGCCCAAATAGCTAGATTGTTCATACCGATTGGGTTATAGCCGTTGATCAGCTGGGCGGAGTTGAGCCAGAGATAGTCTCGGAACCAGCCCATTAGATAGGTGGATGACTCATTAAACTGGGCCACGTTACCGCCCCAGATGGCGAGATGCTTCCAGTGCCAGTAGAAGGTTAACCAGGCAACGGTATTGAGCATCCAAAAACTGGCCAGATAAGAGGCATCCCAGGCGGAGATATCGCAGGTGCCGCCGCGGCCAGGACCGTCACAAGGGAAGCTGTAGCCAAAGTCTTTCTTGTCTGGCATCAGCTTGGAACCACGGGCATCCAGGGCTCCCTTGACCAGGATTAAGGTAGTCGTGTGCAGACCCAGTGCAATGGCGTGGTGAACTAAAAAGTCACCTGGTCCAATAGTCAAGAACAACGAGTTGGTGCCACTGTTGATGGCCTCCATCCAGCCGGGCAACCAAACGTCAGCATGGTTGGGCCAGGCAGTGGTGGCAATGCTACCCGAATTAGACAACAGTGTGTCAAACCCGTATAGCAATTTCCCATGGGCGGCTTGAATCCATTGGGCAAAAACCGGCTCCACTAAAATCTGTTTTTCGGGAGTGCCAAAGGCAACAACAACGTCGTTGTGAACATAAAGACCCAGGGTATGGAACCCTAAGAACAGCGACACCCAGCTCAAGTGAGAGATAATCGCTTCTTTGTGTTCTAGCACACGAGCGAGAACATTGTTCTTGTTGGCCTCTGGATCATAATCGCGCACTAGGAATATGGCCCCGTGGGAGAAGGCTCCTACCATCAAGAATCCAGCAATGTACTGGTGATGGGTGTAGAGCGCCGCCTGGGTGGTAAAGTCCTTGGCAATAAAGGCGTAGGACGGCATGGAGTACATGTGCTGCGCTACCAAAGAGGTGACCACACCTAGAGCAGCCAGGTGCCAGCCGAGCTGGAAGTGCAGCGAGTTGTTGTACGTGTCGTACATGCCTTTATGGGCATCGCCGAGACGACCGCCCGGTGGCTGGTGGGCGTTCATGATTTCCTTCATGCTGTGACCGATACCAAAGTTGGTGCGGTACATGTGGCCAGCAATGATGAAAATAACTGCGATCGCAAGGTGGTGATGGGCAATATCCGTCAGCCACATTGCCTCGGTTTGCGGGTGAAAGCCTCCCAAGAAGGTAAGAATCGCCGTTCCCGCCCCCTGGGATGTGCCAAACACATGGCTGGCCGTATCCGGGTTTTGGGCATAGACGCCCCACTGCCCCGTAAAGAACGGTGCTAGACCGGCCGGGTGGGGAGGCGATGACAGCAAGTTACTCCAGGTGACCTCCTGTCCCCGTGCTGCCGGAATAGCCACATGGATCAAGTGACCGGCCCAGGCCAGGGAGCTTACCCCAAATAGCCCCGCCAGGTGATGATTCATGCGAGATTCCGCATTCTTAAACCAGGATACAGCCGGTCTAAATTTGGGCTGCAGGTGCAGCCAGCCCGCAAACAACATTAGCGTCGCTAACAGCAGCATAAACATGGCACCGCCATGGAGCTGGTTATTAGTGCGCATACCAATGGTGTACCACCAGTGATATACCCCTGAAAAGGAGATATCTACCGGATAGTTTGCCCCTGCCTGACTGTAAGCATCCACTGCTGCTTGACCAAACTGGGGGTCCCAGATGGCGTGGGCAATGGGTTTAACACCTAGGGGATCTTTCACCCACTGTTCAAAGTTGCCTTGCCAAGCAACGTGGAAGAGATTACCAGAAGTCCACAGGAAGATGATTGCCAGATGGCCAAAATGAGAGGCGAAAATCTTTTGATAAAGATTCTCTTCTGTCATGCCATCGTGGCTTTCAAAATCATGGGCCGTTGCAATCCCATACCATAGCCGACGCGTCGTCGGGTCTTGAGCAAGGTCTTGACTAAATTTTGGAAACTTAGTTGCCATAGTATTTATCAAGTCCTCCCGTCATCCGAGTGAAAGTATCCGAGCATGGAAGAAGGCCCAGGTTGTTGCAATACCACCCAAGAGATAGTGTGCAACGCCAACGGCCCGTCCCTGAGTGATGCTCAGGGCTCGTGGTTGAATAGCCGGAGCTACTTTCAATTTGTTATGAGCCCAAACAATTGACTCAATTAGCTCTTGCCAGTAGCCGCGACCGCTAAACAAGAACATGAGGCTAAAGGCCCATACAAAGTGAGCGGCCAAGAACATCAGACCGTAGGCCGACAGCGGCGATCCGTAGGAGTTAATCACCTGGGATGCCTGAGCCCACAAGAAGTCTCTCAGCCAGCCATTGATGGTAATGGCGCTTTGGGCAAAGTTGCCTGCTGTAATGTGGCTGATAGTACCGTCATCGGCTACCGTGCCCCACACATCTGACTGCATTTTCCAACTGAAGTGGAAGATCACAATCGAGAGGGAGTTATACATCCAGAACAGTCCCAGGAACACATGGTCCCATCCTGATACCTGACATGTACCACCGCGTCCGGGGCCATCACAGGGGAATCGGAAACCTAACTCACCCTTGTCGGGAATTAGGCGAGAGCTGCGGGCAAACAACACACCTTTCAACAAGATCAACGCCGTCACATGGATGGTGAAGGCATGGATGTGATGCACCATAAAGTCAGCCGTACCGAGCGTGATCGGCATCATAGCCACTTTGCCACCAACGGCGACAACATCACCGCCAAAGGCCGGACTAACGCCAGCTAGAGCATTGGGAGCCGTACCCCCGGCTGCGATCGCATGGATATGCTGAATCCACTGAGCAAAAATCGGCTGCAGCTGTATTCCCGTATCCGAGAACATATCCTGCGGTCTGCCAAAGGCCCGCATGGTGTCATTGTGGATGTAAAGTCCAAAGCTATGGAAGCCGAGGAAGATACACACCCAGTTTAGATGGGAGATAATGGCATCCCGATGGCGCAATACCCGGTCTAGCAGGTTGTCGATGTGGGTACCCGGATCATAGTCGCGCACCATAAAGATGGCGGCGTGAGCACCTGCCCCCACAATCAAAAATCCACCAATCCACATATGGTGCGTAAACAGTCCTAGCTGGGTAGGATAGTCCGTCGCAATGTAAGGATAGGGCGGCATCGAGTACATATGATGAGCCACCAAAATTGTCAGTGAACCCAACAAAGCCAGGTGCCATGAGAGATTACAGTGCCAAGACGTGGTGAAAATCTCGGTCATACCCTTATGGCCTTGGCCGGTAAAGGGACCCTTATGAGCCTCTAGTACCTCTCTAAAGGTGTGGCCAATCCCCCAATTAGTCCGATAAAAATGTCCGGCAATAATAAACAAGACAGCTAACGCCAAATGATGGTGCGCTGTATCGGAGAGCCATAGGCCACCCGTCACCGGATTAAGACCACCCTTAAAGGTGAGAAAATCCGTATACACACTCCAGTTCAGGGTAAAAAATGGGGTGACACCTTGGGCAAAGCTTGGGTACAGATCCGGCATCAGGGCAGGATTGAGAATCCACTCATGGGGCAAAGGAATCGCCGTCACCGAGTCAATTAGCTTTCCACCAATGGTCAGCGGCTTACCCGCATCAATGGCATCCAAGCAGGCATTGATGGGCAAAGACACATGGATCTGCTGCCCGGCATAGCCCAGACATCCCAGACCTAGCAATCCTGCCAGGTGATGATTCATCATCGATTCCACATTCTGGAACCACTCTAGCTTGGGAGCCTTGCGGTGATAGTGGAACCAGCCGGCAAACAGCATCAACGCTGCCATTACCAAGGCACCCAGAGCTGTGCAATACAGCTGAAAAGAGTTGGTAATACCGTTGGCTCGCCACATCTGGAACAGACCGGACGTGATCTGAATTCCTTGGAAACCGCCACCCACATCACCGTTTAGAATCTCTTGACCAAAAATTGGCCAAACTACCTGAGCGCTGGGTTTTATCCCGGTGGGGTTGGTAAGCCATGCCTCAAAATTAGAGAACTTGGCACCATGGAAATACATGCCACTAAGCCATACAAAGACAACGGCTAAATGGCCAAAGTGGGCACTAAATATCTTACGAGAGATATCTTCTAAATCGCTGGTGTGGCTATCAAAATCGTGAGCATCTGCGTGAAGATCCCAAATCCATGTTGTTGTCTTTGGGCCTTTTGCGAGTGTGCGACTAAAGTGCCCCGGCTTGCCCCACCGCTCAAAGGTGGTAGGGGTAGGGGCGTCATCGACCACAACCTTAACTTTTTGCCCCGGTTCCGGGGGACTTATGGTCATTCGAACGTCTCCTTTTGTTTTTAAGAAAACACGGAAAATTCAATCTCAATTAGATCTCATTAGATGGATCTGAACAGAACCTGTATGGAATAGAACAACCTGCACAAAAATTGCACAAAGAGAGTCTGCGCGTAAGAGAAAATCTGCACAGAAACTGCACAAAACAAGATTGTTTCGAAAATCAAAATAGAAGCCAAAGTGTTTTATGCTGAAGCTCCTTATAGAAAAGAACTACAGCGATAGCTGTCAGCTATTTCGATTAGCTAATAACGAATCTTGGACACCTTACATGCGTCTCGTAAGAGAACACTCAAGGTCGCAGTCACCTAATTTTGTTTTAGAAATTGACTAATGTCCGATGTGAGGTGAAAAAAACTCCATTCTTGGAATATCCAAGAATCTAGTTGGCTCCGAGACAAAACAAGAATGGAGCCATACAGATCTGATAGCTTCAAACTACTAGGTGATTCTATGGAGACAACCAGGTGCGTTGCATAAGTTAACCGTAGTTACAAAAGTAAACTAAGTGCTGAAGAGATACATCAAAATCGAGTTTATAAAAATAAACCTTTAGACTTTCGCCTATCCTTGCAAGGACTCTGTTTGTTTTGTTTCATCCCTAACATCTGGTTTTATGGAGCTAGAGAATTGATTTATAGGCAGCTTGAGAATTGATTTAAGTCTTGGGTTTATGGGAGCGAATCATAAAAATCTTTAGAAGCTGGCGTATGTTCGATAGGTTTTGTTTATCTCTAAAACGCTGATGGAGCAATCGGTGACGGCGCTTAAATCGCGCATACGGGCTGAGTTAGAAGAAGCGGAAACAAGCTTGGGGCTAGGGATAAATATTGCGATCGCAACTCTAATCCTGCTATCGGCGGGACTGTTTGTAGCTGAAACCTATCCCCTGTCTTCCTCGCTCAGTGCAATACTGACGCTGGTAGACCGCTTAATTTTGGTAGCGTTTGCCCTGGAGTACGGTGTGCGACTTTGGGCGGCTGAACAGCCGCTGCGCTATATCTTTAGCCTCTATGCCATTGTGGATTTGGTGGCAATTTTACCCGTACTGGCTGGGGTGTTTGATACACGATCGTTCAGGCTGATCCGCTGGCTACGTATCCTCAAGCTGGCCCGATTTCTAGAAGAAGAGCATTGGCTAGGGCGAGAGGGGCTGATCGTTGCCCGCATTATCTTTACCCTATTTTCCATTGTCTTTATCTACTCAGGGGCTATTTATCAAGTAGAGCATCCCATCGATCCTGATGTCTTTAGGACGTTTCTAGATGCTACCTACTTTGCCGTCGTCACTATGACCACTGTGGGCTACGGCGATGTGACGCCTGTATCCGAAGCCGGGCGGACCCTAACTGTCATGATGATTTTGACCGGCATTGCCCTAATTCCCAGCCAGGTTGGCAGTCTGATTCAAAATATTAGTCGTATGCAGTCAGTCAACATTGTCCGCTGTGAGAGCTGTGGGCTTTCCAGTCATGAAGCAGACGCGCTGTACTGTCGACGCTGTGGCACTAGACTGCCAATAGATCGGACATAGAAATTACATAAAAGCCTATGCCAGGTCTTGAAAGGCGTTTTCTATGAGCCTTTTAGCTTTTTGGTCCAAGGCAATCCAGTCAACATCGCCAAGCTCCAGGTTGATTAGGCTGCTGTCTATAGAGATAGGGCCGTCACTGGTATCTGCTGCATTACACAGACGGTAGCACAGCTGCCAAACATCAATTTCTCGCTGCTGGTCTTGTTTTTTGAGACACAGAGTATAGAGGTGCTCAGGGGAGGGCAGTTGGGCCAGGGTGTCCTGAATCTGGTCATACTCCTCAGGGGTAGCTGTGTCGAGCATTTCCTGCAGAGCCAGATACTGCTGCTTTTGCTCTGCGGTGGTCTCAGCGGGCCAGCGCATATCGTCACGATAGGAGCCCTGCCAGTCGGATCGATCTAGCTGTTTACGAATGTTATCGATAATACGAATCAGGGCGGGCTGCATCAGCGCCTGGGCGTAGCGCTGATCCTGAGCAGTGGCAAACTGGGGCATAGTACCAGCAAGGGATAAAGCTGCCACCAGTTTAGGCGACTGTCGTGTGTAGTTATACCTCTTTGGCGGTGGCTAGCTCGGTAGAAATGTGGCTAAACCGACCTGACTCTTTGCTTTAACCAAAGTTGCAAAATATCGTTAATCCAGCTAATTTCTGACTGGCTCACTCCCATATTTGTCGCCGAGAGTTGATAGCTGAGCTTCCCGACGAGGGTGCGGTTACGGCGTAGACAAAAGCAAATATTAGAGCTGCCGGGCTGCAGGTCAATATCTTCAACATCTTGCTTGTAGGTGTTGATTTGGTAGTTGACGGGACGACAGGGAAAACGATAGCCCAGCAGGATAATATCTGGCAGCAGCTGAATACTGATCTGTCGAAATAGGATAACCAATATGGCCTTAACCCCCGACCAGCCAAACCGCAGACTCAAGTAGGGGCCGCCTATCCTGACAAGGATTGTTAGAAAATGCTGCCAGAATCCTGTCGAATCAGGCCAAAAAGACAAAAAGCTATAAAGACTCAGTCCTATGCCGATGATGCCCACAGTCGTTTGCAGCAGGCCCCTAAAAAATTGCCAATTTTTCCAGCCCAGGGGAGGAAAGACGATTTCTACTGTTTGGCTATATTCAAAAATCTTGAGTCTGGTATTGGCCGGGGCCGATCTCTCCAGCAGCGTACGCTGAATCCGCTGGCTTAGGTGTGTCAGCGACAGGGGAGATGTTGGAGCGAAGATCGTATCGGCCTGCTCCAGACCTTGTCTGGCGGCCTGAGCTGATGGTGGACGCTTGTGCTGTTTAGGCTGAGTCAGCCAGCGTAGCCAGGCTTTTAGGGGGCGGCTCATATGCCCCAGCTCGTGGCCAAATAATATGCGCAACCCTCGCTGCGGCAGCGTGCTGGGATGTTTGCCTGTGGCCAGATGCACCAGAGTTGCGCCCAGGCTGTAGAGGTCTGTTGCGGGTACGGCCCGATCGCCTAGCTGTTCAGGCGGACGATAGCCGGGGGTGCCTGAAATCAAAATAGTCTCTGCCCCGTTATTTTGAGCGTCGTCTGCCGGCTGTACTAGGCCAAAATCCACCAGATAGACCTTGCCTAAACCCTGGCTAGAAGTAGGACTCAGTACCAGACTGCTAGGTTTGATATCTCGATGAATAATCGGCGAGCGGCGGTCGTGCAGATAGCTAAGAATGTCCAAAATCTGGTGTGCTAAATTACGCAGATCTGTCTCAGTAAATGTTCTCTGGGCCAAAGCATACAGAGACTGTCCCGGAATGTAGCCCTGCACCAACATGCGCCCCCTGTATCCATGCTCATCGATGTCGAAGCTATCTAGATATGGGGAAATAGCCGGGTGGTCCAAACTATTTAAGATTGCGATTTCCTGACAAAAGCGCCTGGTATCACTAGGCTGTAGCGGATCGTCAAAGCAAAGATATTTAATCACCACCTGCCGGTTGTGGCTGTGGTCGTAGCCCAGCAGTGTCCGCCGACCTAGCCGAGCACCTAAGGTTTTTTGGATGCTGTAGCGCTGGCGGAGTCGAGGCTGCTGTAACGTGCTGGTGGAAACCATGGAACGATTGCTAGTGTCGCGTCTCATCCATCAGCATGCCCGATTGAATAGCGCCGGTAGCGGGTTTAGAATGACACCCAGTAATTAGCGGAATCTACAGAGGAGTGCAAAATGGTGCAACCCAGCGTGTTTATTGATGGTGAAGTGGGCACAACTGGGTTACAAATTTATTCACGACTAGCCCAGCGCGAGGATGTGAGCGTTGTTAGCATTGACCCGGCCAAACGGAAGGATGTGGCCGAACGGGCTCGACTGATTGATGCGGTGGATGTGGCCATTCTCTGTTTACCGGATGCAGCGGCTCAAGAGGTTGTAGCGCGAGTATCTAGTCCTAACGTCAAAATTTTGGATGCTAGTACGGCTCACCGCACCGATCCAAACTGGGTGTACGGATTTCCAGAACTAGTCCCCGGACAGCGAGATGCCATTGCTAAGGCCCACCGGGTGAGCAATCCAGGCTGCTACCCCACTGGTTTTTTGGCCGCTACCAAGCCGCTGGTGGCGGCCGGTGTGATTCCAGCGAGTTTTCCTGTGACGATCAGCGCCATTTCTGGCTATTCAGGCGGCGGTCGTAAGCTGATTGAAACCTACCAGACGTATCAAGGAGACTCGGAGCCGATGTATCCCTATGGGGTATACGGTCTCACCTTTGGCCACAAGCATGTGCAGGAAATGCATAAATACTCGGGTTTGGACCACGCGCCGCTATTTTTACCAGCGGTGGGGGCGTTTGAGCAGGGCATGCTGGTGCAGGTGCCGCTACCGCTATGGACGTTGGATACTCCACCGACGGGGCAGCAGCTGTGGGAAACTCTGGCGGACTACTATGCCAGTGAGCCCTTTGTGCAGGTCAATGCCTTGGGGGATGTGAATCAGCTGCGCGATCTCAAGTTCCTAGACACGAAAGCGGCTAACGGTACAAATCAAGTACAGCTGTTTGTCTTTGCCAATGACGATACCCACGAAGCCATGATTGCGGCCCGGTTAGACAATTTGGGTAAAGGGGCTTCAGGAGCCGCCGTCCAAAATATGAACATCATGCTGGGACTGCCGGAACATATGGGATTGGGGTAGGTCATCTAATCCGGTAGCTGGCGATAAAAAAGGAGTCGCTATTGACTAGCCACTCCTTGCTTAGAGACTTATTCCCACTGTGGAAGACGCATGTGCATTAGACGAGAGATAGCTCTCCTCATCCCTGATGGATAGCGGTCTGGTCAATGTCTAGATGCAAGGTGCCGATCAATGTCGCTTTAAGGACAACAAAAGTAATCGTGTATACCATTGGGCATCAAGCAGGCAAGACCTTGTCAAGACCTGTCGAGCAAGGTTGCCCGATACCGCCACTATGGCTAAGTCGGGACAAATTTGGAAAGTACCCATTTGGGTACTTTTAGGGCCATAGCGCCTGTAACAGGCAGTTTTTGCCAACCGTCCGGAATGATAAACACGCGTCCAGTATGGATCAAAAGGTTCCTGTTTTTGACAGCGGCGGGCTGTTGCCCCTGGCTTACACCCACATTTAGCAATCATCCAGCGGTTAAGAACCTATCATCAGTTTTTGTATGAATTGTCCCTGCCTGCCGACCCCTGCTCAGTTCGAGCTGCTACCGTTTGCCCACAGCTGGGTAGCGCTGCATCCAGCTCCTAAGGGCGTGATCCAATTTGTTGGTAGCCGCCTGTTGGGTGCGTTTCCCACCCTGGCCTACCGTCATTTTCTAAAAAGTCTCTTTGAGGCTGGATACACCATTGTTGCTTTTCCATTTCGGTTTGCCCGCAATCATTGGTCCGTTGCTCTAAACCTGTTAGATGAGCATTACGCGGTACGCGCTGCGCTGATGGAAGCCGCCGTTGCCAAAGGCTACAGTACTGCTGTCTATCTAGAGGCAAAGAACTATACCTGGGTGGGGCACGGTCTTGGCTGCAAGTATGTCTTGCTGTTAGAGATTTTAAGCCTACCCATGGATGAGCTGAGCGCTCAGCTGCAGACATTGGGACAGGAGATTTCGCTGGCCGCAGAGCGACAGCTGCGGCAGGGGCTAGCCTGTATTCAAACTAGTCTGGGTTATTTAGAGCGACGCATTTGGCAGCTTACAGGACAGGCGATTTCCTATGGAAAACCCTCAATTAAGGACGAAGCGTCTCTGCTGCTAGCGCCCGTGGTTGCAGATAACGGTGCCCGACTGGAGCGGGTCTGTGGCAGTTTGCTGACTATGCGTCCCAGTGTGAACCACACCCATGCGCTCATTGAGCAAAGCCAGCTGTTTCACTTAACGGGACTGCTGCAGTTTGCCCGCGATCGCACGGCAGCCGATACCTGTCATCAGCTCATGCAAGAGCAGACCCATCTGCGGCGGCGGCTATTAAAGGGCAATCATCTAGAGCCCGTCGGTATCCAGATAGGACCGTTGGTCGTAGATTTTAACCCCCTAGATAAGTTTATCCAGCCTCTGGAGAATCGTGACTTGGAGCTAAAGGCACTGGCATTTCTAGAGCGTCTTCGTCATGTACCTCCCGCATTTTCTCGACAGTCGAGACGGGCCGCCGTGCATAAAAAGCACCCTTCTATTGCCGCTTAGTTCGGCATAGACCCCTTGCGATCCATTTCCTTAATGCCTCTGCTAAACCCGCTGTAGCCTATATAATGAAACATTTAGGCGAGCTTTGCTGGTGAGTCAGATGGATAGCTGGATGGATGACGATCTTGATGTCGAAGCGCTGCGACATCAGCGCTTTGATACCTATCAGCAACAGCCACCGCTACGTAAAGGGGTTGTCCAGCTCCTATCCATTTTTTACGGTCCCACCAGCGTTGCTAATATTGTCACGGCGCTCAACCATGTTGGCCTAACGACTAAGACCGGTAAGAAAATCACCCCCAGTAATCTCAAATCTCATCTGACCGGTCTGATAGAGGACCAGCTGCTGATCTACGGTGGGGGGCATCTGCCTCAGTGTCATCCCCTAATTGTGGAGATGGTCACCCGCGATGCTATCAAGATTGGCACCTTTGAACCCATGGCCCAGGCGGTGATGAGCATTTTCCACCCGCGTCGCAACTATGTCGGTCGGGCCAATCGGATTCGCCACATTTGTCGATCCAAAGACGAACTCTATCGAGAAGCGCGTCTGGCTCTCTACAGCCAGGACTATGACGGCCTGCCCCAGCTGTTCCTCGATTACAGCAACTATAACTACTATGCTACACCCGTTGATTTCGAAGACTTTCTGCTCGAGATAGCCAACAATCCGTTTGATGCAGACTGGCTCAAAACACTCTCTGACCAGCACTATGGCATGGTGTTGAAGCTGCTGATAATGAGATCCACATCATCGCTAGAATCTGCCGATCATCTGCTGCCGCTTTTAGAAGACCACGCTGCAAAATCGGGTGAGTTCAACGTTTTTTTAGTCGAGCAGTACTTGCTGCGTCATCGTTTGGCTGATGCTGAAGCTCTCCTAGACAAAACTGTTGACGAACAATCCCAAATCTACGGAACGGCCCTAAGAGGAGCGTTAGCGCTGCTGATAGGAGAAACCAAACTCTCGCTTGACTACTACAGCACCGCGCTCAAACTAGCTCGAAAACAGCTCAGCAAAAAAGCAGTTATTGGTGGTGTAGCCGGTCTCTTTTATGTGCTGGCGCTGCTGAGAGCCGGAGAACCTAAGCATCTTAAACAAGCCCTGAATCTAAGCGCTCCCCTCATGGAAGGCTCGGGCTATTTGAGCAATGCCTACACCATGCTGCATGAGCTGGCCACATTGCACCAGGGGCAGCTCTCTGCACGACAGAGACTGTTGGAGCTGATCGAAGTATATGGCGACGATCCAGATGACAGCTTTGGCATGTTTTTTAGCATGCTTTGTCTTTACTGGCTGGATCTAGATGAAGCGAGGGAGACCCTGCCCCGTCCGCTGGCCCTGTTTGCCGAGCAGGCCAATGACGCTGAACTAGACTGGTTTGCGATCGAAGCAGCTGAGATATTGCATCGGCTAGTTCCTGAAAGTGCTTACAGCGAATGGGTTCAGCAGCGAAGCAGCGTTTCAATTGTGGATACGCTGCAGCCCCAAAGTACTTGGGAGCTAAGTCTTAAGGCGCTGACCAACGTCACCGGGTCACCGGCCAAAAATAATGCTAAAAGTGAGCGCCGTCTGGCCTGGTTTTTGACGCTATATACCAAGCACTGGCTGCTACAGCCAAAAGAGCAAAAGCTCAGCGTTAAGGGCACCTGGACCAAAGGACGGGTCGTTGCCCTCAGTCGGTTAGCTAAAGATACGTCAGAGTTTGACTACCTCACGCCTCAGGATCTGCGAGCCTGTAACCACATCAAATATGATTACTATTCTGGTAATCAGTACAGTTTGAATCGTGATGCCATCAAAGCTTTAGTGGGACATCCTCTCGTATTTTGGGAAGAGTCTCCTACCGTGCGAGTAGAAATTGTTGCGGCTACGCCAGAACTCATCGTAGAACAAGGGGGAGACGGTACCCTGACGCTTCATATGGAGCCTGCCATCAGTCCGGGAGACGGGATTACCTTAGTTAAAGAAACGCCAACGCGGATCAAAGTGTTGGAAGTGACAGATGAACACCAGCGAATTGCAGAGATTTTAGGAAAACGCAATCAGCTTACTGTTCCTGCTGCGGGCTACGAGAAGGTGCTCGCTGCGATTCAGTCGGTGTCGAGTCTGGTTACGATTCATTCTGATATTGGCGGTGACATGGACGATGTCGAATCCATTGAAGCCGATGCTAAACCCCACGTACACCTGATGCCTGCAGGGGATGGTCTAAAACTGTCGATGCTGACTCGGCCCTTTCCTAATTCGGGCACATATTACCCACCGGGGACCGGTCGTAAAACAGTGATTGCCGAGATTGATGGCAAGCGCTCTCAGGCGACCCGTGATTTAGCCATGGAGAAACGTTTAGCTGAGGATGTACAGCAGGCGTGTCCGGCCCTTGAGTTTGGTGAAGAGGCCGGCGGTGAATGGATTTTAGATGAGCCGGAAACTTGTTTAGAACTGCTGCTGCAGCTAGAAGCGGTAGAGGAGAACATTGTCCTAGAATGGCCCGAGGGAGAAAAACTAAAAATCCGTAACAAGGCCGGTATTGACGGCTGGCGGCTGCAGATTAAACAAGAACAAAATTGGTTTGAAGTCACGGGTGAGCTGGAGCTAGACGACGGCAGCGTCATGGATATGCAGGGCCTGCTGTCACTGTTGGACCAGACATCGAGTCGGTTTGTACCCATTGGCGATGGACAGTTCTTGGCGCTGACCCAGGCATTTCGCAAGCGTTTAGATGAGTTTCGAACCTATTCAGAGCGGCATGGTGAAGGAGCCCGATTTCATCCGCTAGCGGCTTTGGCCCTAGAAGAAACGTTAGATGAAGTTGGACAGCTGCAAGCGGATACAAAATGGAAGTCTCACATAAAAAAACTCAAAGAGTCGAAAACGATTATTCCAGACGTACCGTCAACGCTTCAAGCAGAACTGCGAGACTATCAGCAAGAGGGATTTCACTGGTTAGCCCAGCTGGCTCACTGGGGTGTGGGAGCCTGTTTGGCAGACGATATGGGGCTGGGAAAAACGCTGCAGGCCTTGGCCGTCATTTTGCTGCGTGCTAAGGAGGGACCCACCCTGGTGGTGGCTCCGACTAGTGTGGGTGCCAACTGGATTAGCGAAGCTCAGCGATTTGCTCCCACCCTGAATATTATGCAGTTTGGCACCAACGACCGTCAGGCTGTTGTAGATCAGCTAAGTGGTTTTGACCTCTTGGTGTGCAGCTATGGTCTTTTGCAACAGCCTGAGGTCGCCGATCTGCTATCCCAGGTAGAGTGGCAAACGATTGTTTTAGATGAGGCCCAGGCGATTAAAAACAGTGCCACCAAACGTTCTCAGGCTGCGATGAAACTAAAGGGCGAGTTTAAGGTACTCACCACAGGAACTCCGATTGAAAACCATCTGGGAGAGCTGTGGAACCTGTTTCGGTTTATTAATCCAGGATTGTTGGGATCTTTAGATAAGTTTAATCAGCGGTTTGCTACCCCTATTGAGCGTCATCAGGATAAACAGGCAAGACTGAGGCTTAAAAAACTAATTCAGCCCTTTATGCTACGTCGTACAAAGGCTCAGGTCTTAGATGAGCTACCTTCGCGGACTGAAATCACTCTTCATGTAGAACTGAGTGGGGAGGAGAAGGCGCTATACGAGGCGCTAAGACGAGATGCGATCGCAAAACTCTCCAGCACTGAGGCGAAAGCAGGAGCCAAGCATCTCCAAGTGCTGGCCGAGATTACCCGCCTACGGCGCATGTGCTGTAACCCGAAGCTGATTATGCCGGAGATGGCTCCCACCAGCGCCAAGCTTCAGCGTTTTGGAGAAGTCCTAGAGGAGCTTCTGAGCAATCGTCACAAGGCTCTGGTCTTTAGTCAGTTTGTCGATCAACAAACGATCATTCGCCAGTATCTAGATGAGCAAAAAATTACTTATCAGTATCTAGACGGCAGCACTCCAGCCAAACAGCGCAAGCAGCGCGTCGATGCGTTTCAAGCAGGTGAGGGCAATGTGTTCTTAATTAGTCTGAAGGCCGGTGGTACGGGGCTAAACCTAACCGCGGCAGACTATGTCATTCATATGGACCCCTGGTGGAATCCGGCTGTAGAAGACCAGGCGTCTGACCGGGCTCATCGCATTGGTCAAACTCGCCCAGTAACCATTTATCGCCTCGTGACCCAAGGAACGATTGAAGAAAAAATTGTTGAACTGCACAACAAAAAACGCGACCTCGCCGATAGCCTGCTAGAAGGGGCAGACATTAGCGGCAAGCTTTCCACCGATGCCTTGCTACAGCTTATGAGTGAAGCTTAATCTCATAAAAATCAGACCGTTATGTCACTGCATGCATATAAAAAAATCTATAGTAATCTTCCGATCTGTGCGCTTTTAATCTCGTGAAAATGGACAGACTAATAGACGTACACAGGGTCATGTCCGTCTAGATCGACAGTCATGCTTGACTATGAAAGATGGCTAAAGTCGAGACAATAAATTTGGACTAAATGCTTTGCTTTTGTAACAAAAATGGTGGTGAATCCATTTTAGAAAGAGGGGTTTAGACTAATTAGGTTCCTGTTCTGTGGCGAACTCTTAAAGCCCTTCGCACAAAAAATGATGTACCTTAAACTGAGATATGCGGACTTTAATGGATTAATTCGGGTAGTTTAGGTTACCTCTTCATCCTTTAAAACTGATGTTATGGCTTGATAGTGCTATCAGCCATAGCAGTTCTAATCTAGCTATTACTTATCCAGAAGAATGTGTTTTTGATAACCGCTTTTTCGAATAAGTTAGTATTTCTTCAAGCTTCGATTTTTCTCTATTTCATACTTTGAAATAGAGTCCGTGAGCTTATGCCTAGAAAGTAGGTCTATAGTTTTTTGATATCTTTTTAGTCGTCTGTTTGGTTGAGATATCTAGTGTGTATGGATGCCGAGAATGATAAGTCCTTCACCCAATCAACTGATGGTTTTATTGATCGGGTTGAGGTTGATAAAACCCCTTTAATTGTAAAACCCAATATTTCCATCAACCAGGCTTTAACTTGGATGGCCCACGGAACTGTGAGCCGAACCGATGGTATGTCTGATGCAGTAGGGTCTCGTACAACCAGCTACTGTCTTGTGATGTCAGGGGCGCGGTTACTTGGCATTTTTACGGAGCGTGATGCTGTCAGAATCATTGCTCAATCCCTAGATTTGAATACGCTTTCAGTGTCTGATGTGATGACTCGTGATCTGATCACAATGTCTGCTGCCGATTTAAACCGCCCGTTTGAGGTGGTTGCTCTGCTAAAGCGACACCGTATTCGACATTTGCCTGTGCTAGATGACCATCATCAGCTCCTGGGGGTGGTTACCCTAACGACACTACGCCAATCTCTACAGATATCCGATCTATTACGTTTGAGGCAGGTCAAGGAGGTTATGTCCACCAGCGTTGTGACGGCCTTTTCTCCAGATCCGCTGCTAAGTGTCATGCAGCGGATGGTGACTCATCGAGTGAGTTGTGTTGTGATTGTTGATGCTGGGGATATAGCCAATGCTCAAAACCCGATTGGCATTATTACCGAGCGAGATGTTATTAAATTACGAACCCAAAATCTAGAGCTATCTAATCTAACAGCTGCAGCTGTAATGAGCGCTCCGCTGCGATGTGTTCATCCCGAAGACAGCCTATGGACAGTGCAGCAATCCATGCAGGCTATGGAGGTGCGCCGATTGGTGGTTGCGGATCAAGGTGAGCTGCGGGGGCTAGTGACGCAAACCAGTATTTTGTCAGCACTGGATCCGTTAGAGATGTATCACACGATTCAAGTGTTGAAGCAGGAGTTGACTCGGGTGCGAGATCAGCGTCTGGAGCGGCTAGAGACAGAGAGAGCCCAGCTGCAACTGCAGGTGCAAGCTAGTGAAGCCAGTTTTCGAGCCATTTTTGACCATACGTTTCAGTTTATTGGCCTGTTAGACCTGGATGGTACGCTGCTTGAAGCTAATCAGACCGCGTTGAATTTTGCTGGACTCAGTCGTGAGGAGGTGGTCGGTCGTCCCTTTTGGGAGGCATTTTGGTGGAGTTTATCCCTGACCACTCAAACTCAGCTACGCTCCAGTATTAACCGTGCCGCCCAGGGTGAATTTATTCGATATGAGGTTGATGTTGTAGGCACGGGTAATCAGGTGATTACGATTGATTTCTCACTGCGTCCGGTTATGGATGATGCTGGAGAGGTAATCCTGATTATTCCGGAAGGGCGTGATATTAGCGATCGCAAACGTATAGAAATTGAACTAGAAGAAAGTCAAAACCACTACGCTAGTTTGGCCGCAGCCTCCCCTGTAGGAATCTTTCGCACCAATCAGAAGGGTGACTGTATATACGTGAACGAACGCTGGTGCCATATTGCCGGTATGACCCTGGAGGAGGCTTTAGGACCAGGATGGTCTACGGCAATCCATCCTGACGATCGAGCCCGGGTCTCTCAGGAGTGGTATCAGTCTGCCCAAATCAATCAGCCCTTTAAATCTGAATATCGCTTTCAAACACCTGATGGTTCAGTTACTTGGGTCTATGGTCAGGCAGTGGCTGAATATAACAGTCAAAGCGAACTGACAGGCTATGTAGGAACCGTTACCGATATTTCCGAACGTAAACAGTTGGAAATAGAACTAGAAGCTGAGAAAGAAATGGCTCAAGTTACCCTGGACTCCATTGGAGATGCGGTGATTACCACTGATGCCATAGGCAATGTCCATTACCTCAATCCAGTGGCCGAATCCATGACTGGTTGGACTGTTCAAACCGTCCGTGGCTTGCCCTTAACTGAGGTTTTCCACATCATTAATGAAACGACGAGAGAATCTGCCATTAACCCTGTGGAGAAGGTTTTAGCAGAAGGGAAAATCACAGGTTTGGCAAGCCACACCATCTTAATTCGGCGAGATGGTCAAGAATTTAGCATTGAAGATTCAGCTGCCCCCATTCGAGATAGTCAAGGGCAATTAATTGGTGTCGTGATGGTTTTTCACGATGTCACCCAGTCTCGTTCCTTGGCACGGCAGCTTAGTTGGCAGGCAACCCATGATGCTTTAACCGATCTATACAACCGTCGTTATTTTGAGGCCGAACTCGCAGACATGGTCACAGCGGCAATACAACAAAATCAGCACCATGTTCTCTGTTATTTAGACCTCGATCAGTTTAAGGTTGTCAACGACACCAGTGGTCATTTGGCAGGGGATGAGCTGCTGCGGCAGCTCGCTCGACTACTCAAACGGCATGTTCGCGCTGCAGATACCCTGGCGCGTTTAGGGGGCGATGAGTTCGGTATTCTGTTGGACCAATGTCCGCTGGCACGGGCGGTCAACATCGCAGAGGACCTGCGCCAGGCTGTCGCAGATTATCCATTTATTTGGCAAGATCAAATCTTTCGTGTGGGTGTCAGTATTGGATTAGTGGCCGTGGACTCCAATATTACAACTGCTGCAGCTGTAATGAGTGCAGCCGATGCCGCCTGCTATGCTGCTAAATATCGCGGTCGTAATCGCATTCAAATCTATCAAAAAGATAATGCTCAACTAAATCAACAGCGACAAGAACGCCACTGGAGTGTTGTGATTCGTCAAGCTCTTGAGCGTAATTGCTTTTGTCTATATCGTCAGCCAATTGTTCCGACGATAAATCCTCAAGGTCAGTCAGTTGCTTTCTATGAAGTGCTGGTCCGTATGCTGGATGAATCAGGTGATTGTATCTCTCCAGAGAAGTTTATTCCAGCTGCCGAACGATATGGATTGATGCCTCTATTGGATCGTTGGGTTATACAAACCTGTTTGGTCAAACTAGAGCAACGGGTACAGGACCATGCCGACGAGGTCTTATATAGTGTCAATCTGTCCGGTGCTAGCCTTAATGATGAAAACTTCCTTGACTTTGTTAATTCTCAATTTGAGAATTTTCGAGTGCCGCCTCAGTGGATTTGCTTTGAGATTACAGAAACAGCCGCCATTGCTGATTTTGAGAGAGCTAATTCATTTATTTGGCAGCTGAGCCAGTTAGGATGTCGCTTTGCGTTAGATGATTTTGGTAGCGGTATGTCTTCGTTTGCCTATTTAAAGGCGCTGCCGGTTGACTTTCTCAAAATTGATGGCGATTTTATTCAAGATATTGCATCTGACTCGACGACTCAGGCAATTGTTGAATCTATCCATCGGGTAGGTCATGTGATGGGTTTACAGACGATTGCAGAATCCGTGGAGAATCAGTCTATTTTGGCGAAGCTACAGTTGATAAATGTAGATTTCGTCCAGGGTTACAGCATCAGTCAGCCAACACCCTGGTGCTGATCGTTTGAAGGATATAGGGCAGACAAGATACCGCTCGGGCTGTGCCAGAAAGCTGTGCCAGACCCGAAAGCTTCACAACTAAAAGCCTCTCAGCATCGGCAACAGTCGGTTTTTGCTCGCGAATGAGTCCGTTAACGCACTGACAGCTAATGAACTGATATAGTTTCTAACCGCATGGGCAACCTTTGCCGGATAACTTCATAGAGTTCCTATAGCCAGGGGCTGATGTGTAATGACTCGTCGTCGGCTATCGGCAATGATTGACGACCTTTGCTAGAAACCCATAGACAGACAGGCCATAGCCCCTTAGTCTGTTGTCTATTCGTAACCATCAGATAGTTTGCCTCCTACCCGCTACTCCCTGGGATATGAAATCACTTTTTCGTAAGTTCACTACACTGTCAGCTGTTGCGATTACCTCCGGTGCGGCTGTGACATCGGATGCAGTTGCGGCTCAATTTGAGCAGCAGCCTATTGCTAATGATCGCGTTGTGGCGGTGGCTGAACCCATTAGCAATGGTCGATTTTACAAGCTGTTAATCATTGAGCAGATCAGTTCAGTGCGACGGTGCTGGCAAGAGCAGGGAGGCAGTCCAGCAACCATTGAGCCATTGCTGCTGACGTTTGACTTCACGGGGATCTGCGGTCGGAGTTCTGATAGTAACGGATACTCTGTTCGCATCAATGGAGAGGATCTCGGCTCGCGCTATCGTCTACAGATAGAAAAGCAAGGAGATATTTTGGTGCTGGTGGCGGCACCTAGTCCGCTGCAGCGAGGCTTGCCAAAGTTGGAACTAGGACGGTCTACGGGTACTGCCAACGACTTTGTCAAAATCGAGCTAGATGCGGGCTGGACCATGGCCCGTCGGGTGTATAACGGGCAGACGCTGGGACATACCTATTTGTCTAATGCCCAGCCGTTGGACGCGGTGATTGCTGCATCTGGTGCGGCTGCCCCCCGACCTTCTGTACCGCTGCCGACTCCCCCCCGCGACAATCCATTGCCCGCGCCTGGGAATCCTCTCCCTCGTCCGGAATCTCCCGCCCCTAGCACCCCTAGTAATGTTGACTATCAGGTGATTGTGCCTGGGAGTTCTGCGATTTTGCGATCGCGAGTCAATGCAGTCGAATCGGGCGCATTTCGGACCACCGTCAATGGCCAATCGGTGATCCAGGCCGGACGTTTTCGTGAACAGACGCGGGCTAATGAGCTCCGTCAGCGTCTGGCGCAAGCAGGGCTGTCTGCCCAGATTGTAGAAACAACGGCGCAGGTTAGTACCCCCACGAGGCCGACCGCTCCGTCAGGGGATATTGTTTACCAGGTGATTGTGCCTGGGAGTTCTGCAATTTTGCGATCGCGGGTCAATTCAGTCGAGTCGGGTGCCTTTCGCACGACCGTCAATGGCCAATCGGTAATCCAAGCCGGACGCTTTCGTGAACAGCGGCGAGCAGCCGATCTGCAGCTGCGGCTGCAGAATGCCGGTTTAGCGGCCCAAATTGTTCAAACCACTGGCACGGTTGCCACTCCATCTCCTGGCCCGTCGCCCGCTACGCCTGCCCGTCAGGGAGAAATGTTAGTAATGATCGCTCCGGGCCATGGCGGACGAGACCCCGGCGCTGTGGGTAACGGTCTGCTAGAAAAAGAGATCAATCTGTTTATCTCGCGTCGGGTACAGCGCACCTTAGAACAGCGGGGCTATCGGGTGGCTATGACCCGCAGCAGTGATTTTGAACTGGACCTGCAGCCGCGAGTGGATATTGCTGAGCGAGCTAATGCCACTATATTTGTCAGTATCCACGCTAATGCCATTAGTCTGAGCCGTCCTGAGGTCAATGGTTTAGAGACCTACTACTATTCCTCGGGTCGCAATCTGGCCCGCTCGATCCACAGCAGCGTATTGCGGAGTACCAATCTGCGCGATCGCGGTGTGCGCCAGGCCCGGTTCTATGTTTTGCGTAATACGTCGATGCCAGCGGTTTTAGTCGAAACCGGATTTATTACCGGTCGTGAGGACTCTAACCGCTTTAAGAGCACTGCCGCTCGTGAACAGATTGCCGACGCCATTGCTCAGGGGATTATTGACTATCTGCGCTAGGAGCTGATCAGTTCCACTGACTGTGAGCCATAGCGCAGGTCGTGCTGACGTGCGAGCCATTTTTGCTGAACCCACGGTAGCTTACCTACAACGGGCAGTATCCGCTGAGCAATAGCCAGTTTCCATGGGGACGAGCGAACAATTTTGAGGTTATTGGCTTCGCGTCGCTGTAGGGTCTGCGCTCTTATCACCTCTGGCCGTCGCGTTTGTTGAATAGTTTGTAGAGCGTCATCTGTAGCCGTATTTTTCAAATTTTTTGATAAAACCGGCACTAGATGATTCGTGGCAACAATGGCATCGCGCAGCGCTAGATTAATCCCCTGGGCTCTAACGGGTGACATGGGGTGGGCGGCATCCCCTAGCAGCAAGACACCGGGACTCCACCATCGATCGCAGTTGCCTACCACGACGTTGAGCCTGACAGGTTTACTCACGGTTTCTCTATGAGACAGTACGTGCTGAGCTAGCCATGCGGGCGCTGGTTGGGCCGCTAGCGTCAGCCAGTCCGTGTCGCCCAGCTGTCCTAGACCTCCTTTGGGTAAGATCAGTCCGTACTGCAGCTGACCATCCCATGAGGTGTAGCAGCTGGCTGGAGGCTGTTGGGCTTTGGCCATTAGATAAAACTGACAGGTATTTTTCAACCGTTCAGGAGCAGGCAGCTTAAACCACAGCACATCGTACTGATCGGGCTGTAGATCGATACTCAGCTCTGCTTTTCTGCGGACTAAAGATCCTCTACCATCACAGCCAACCACCAGATCGGCTCGAAGTTCGTAGATGCTGTCCTGCTGTTTGACCTGAACGCCTACGACTCGGTCATGGTCCCAAATCAGGTTTTGTACCTGGCAGCCTGCCTTAAATTCGAAGCCATCATACTGTGCAGCAGCAGTGACCAGACCCTGTAAAAAAGCCGGCTGTGAAACAATGCTTAAAGAACGCTCTCCCAGGTCCGGTTCAGGAATAACAAAGACTTCCTGACCCCCTAGATGAATATTCCAAGACTCCAATCGGCGATGGGGAACTGCTGTCAAGAGCGATGCTAGTCCCATTTGTGCGATCGCATCCATCCCCGCTGGCATCAGACCCTCACCGCGAAATACCCGGTCAAAGGTCGTTTCTTTTTCTAGCAAGGTGACACTAACACCGGTGCGAGCCAGCAGCAGTGCTAGGCTAGCGCCGGCTGGTCCAGCTCCGACAATAATGATGCTGCTCATGGGTGCAGACTACTAAACAGCCGTGGGTGAACCAGATGCCGATCTATCTGCAGAAGCCGTCAGCCCGGTCGTATCTTGAGACGCGTCAGCTCTGACCGCGCGAAACATGCCAAACCGACAGAGTCCTGCGCCAAAGGCCAGGCGCATCAGCAGCAGTGTGGGCACCTCCCGCAGAGACTTAATCAATCCAGAAAACCCAAATCGAATTAACCCTTTAGGGCGAACAATTCCCTGCCAAATCGAATCTAGCCAGGACGGTAGAGTTTCCTGGGTCCAGTCGGCAGTGACCACGTGTCCCTGCACAAATCCGGTAGCCTCTAGGTCTTCAGCAAACCCTTCAATACTGGCGAAGGCAGGATGGGACCACTGGTCTAACAGCTGCCGCATCACCGGCTTTTCCCAAAAATTTAAGGGCACCTGACGGTCGTCGCGCTGATTCCAATCGGCGACTACTAAAATCCCACCGGGTTTGAGGACACGCATGAGTTCCCGCGCAAATACAGACTTCTCAGGCATATGGGGACCGGCTTCTACTGACCACACCACGTCAAAGCTGGCATCGGGAAATGATAGCGCCATGGCGTCGTCTACCTTAAACTGAGCCGTGACCCCGGCAGGTGTTAGTTGCTGGGCTCGTTGCACCTGTTGGGGGCTAATAGTGACGCCCGTAACGTCAAACTGATAATCCCTGGCTAAAATTCGACTGCTGCCGCCAATACCGCAGCCCACGTCCAGCAGCGTAGTTCCAGCTGCTAGCCGCTCAATGCCGCCCCACTTCGCCATCTCATGTACAAAGTCTGCTTTTGCTTTGAGAAAGTCTTTAGAGCGTGGCGGGGAGCCATAGTGGCCCAGGTGAATATGTTCGCCCCAGTAAAATTCTAAGATGCCGTCCTCAGTCCACTGATCGTAGGAATTGGCAACTGAATCTGAGGACTGATAACGACGGGCAGTCAACAAATACGCAACAATTCCAAGCACCGACAGTGCTAACAGCAGCTTGAGCACAAACAATAGATTCATTACAGAGAGCGGAGATGAGGTAGATATCTGTAGCGCCGTAAGCTCAGGGCTCCAGGAATACTTCCAGAGACAGTCTGTCAGGCTTATAGCGATACTTTCCTTTACATCTTAACGCCGTTACGCCCTCAAGATGTGCTGTTGTCGCATCGCCCTAAAGGGGGCGGATTCTTCGACGAAATGCATCGGCAGTTGGCTTTGATAGTTTCAGACGGCTTAGGCACCGTGAGCAGGCTATGGGGTGTAAGGCCGCCACCCTACCACTCCTGGTTTTCTCGCGTATCTTTAACGGCCGCCATAAAGAAGATGACGGTAATGGGAATACTTAATGCCAATACGATGCTAGTGGGCAAAACACCCAGGTCTGGCTCGCCGTATGCAAGTTCGAACACAGACCCCACACCTGCAATGGCGGTGATACAGGTGCCGGCTAAAAACAAACCACTTTTAGGGGTCACAGAATTCTCCTGATGATGAAAAATGGAACATTAGGCTGCGCTTCGGGAATGTGGAGACGATGCATGCAACCTCTCCACATTAAGCAACCTTCTTAACATCATTAGCAGAAAACCCGCTTTTTTGAAGTTCTTGGGCTAGGGCGATGGCGTTGTCCACTCGGTCTACAAACATCACGCCGTTAAGGTGATCCATTTCGTGCTGAATCACTCGGGCAAGCAAATCATCGGCCTTGATCTTTTGGGGTCGGCCATTTTCGTCTTTAAAGCTGACCTCAATGGCAGCTGGGCGAATAACGTCTAGAAACACGTTGGGTATGCTTAAGCACCCTTCTTGGCCACAGGCCATTTCTTTACTGTTACGAATGATTTTTGGATTGATCATGACCAGGGGCCGGTAGGCGGCCGCTTCGGGGGCAGTATCAACTACTAAAAGCTGCTTATGAACTCCAACCTGGGGCGCGGCTAGACCGATGCCGTCTTCGCTATACATGGTCTGCAGCATTTGACTCGCAAGTTTACGGATACTGTCGTCCACTTTGGCTACCCGTTTGGTGGCCTTTCTCAGTACCCGATCGCCCAGATAGTGTAATTCGAGAGGGGGCTTTTTTAACTTTTCTTTGCTGACTAAAATACCCACGGCTTAATTGATTAGGCTGATAAATCTAATCCTATCCTAGCAATTTGGGTCTCACGTCGTGCACATCATATTGAGGTATGGAAGTCTTAACATGAAACTTGCTTGAGACTCCTGGGGTACTATCTTGATTTAGTAAAGAAAGAGCGACTGTCCTAAACAATGGACAGGTGTAAAACCGGCATGAGTAAGGTTCTTACTAAAGCAAGCTACTTATTGCGGGAAACCTTTTTAGGGCTGCAGCGAGGCGGCTGGATGAACTGGGCCGCTGTCAGCACCATTATGGTGCTGCTATTTTTGTTCGGGATTAGCCTACAGGCTACTTGGCAGGTCGAGAGTCTGCTTAACCAGTTTGGTAGTCAGCTGGAAATTGCGGTTTACCTAGAAAGCGGGGTGGCTGCCGATAGTTTGAGCGATCGCATCAGTCGCCTGGACGATGTGGCCCAGGTCGTCACTGTGACCAAAGAAGAGGCTTGGACCCAGCTAAGTCAGGAGCTGGGCATTGCTGATATTTCTGGAGCGACCGAACAACTTAAAGGTAATCCCCTGGTAGATGAAATCAAAGTCAAAGTCAGAAATTCGGATGCGGTACCAGCGGTAGCCACACAGCTAGAAAGTCTGGCTGGAGTCGATGAGGTGCTCTATGTTACTGAGGCGGTGCAGCGGCTGACGGAGCTAAATCAGGGACTGCAGTACGTCAGTTTGGGGGTGCTGCTTATTCTAAGTCTGACTGCGATCGCAGTTATCACCACCACCATTCGACTTATCGTCATGGCTAGACGGCGAGAAATTGAGGTCATGCAGCTGGTGGGAGCTACATCCATTTGGATCTATATGCCGTTTATCCTGCAGGGAATTACTTTTGGGCTGCTTGGTGCTTTGATTGCCTGGGCTTTGCTAGTAGGCACCCATCAGTCACTGCAGCGACTATCGGCCCAACAGCCTGAATTTTTACAGTTTTTGGCCGTGGGTCTTCAATTTACCCCCAGACAAATGCTCTTACTGCCGGCCTCGCTGTTTGCCTTGGGCAGTTTGGTTGGTCTGCTGGGGAGCTTAGTAGCTGTCCGTAAGTTTGCTGTGCGGGCTTCTTGAGCGCTCGGCTTGGCCCAATAGCTGCCATGTATAGCTGCCACATAAAAAGCTCTTGGTCCCGAAGCACCAAGAGCCTGTAAACGTTTCGAGTGAAAGCTGTTATTGCTTAAATATCTAGTAGCCCATGCCTAGTAGGCTAGACCCATGCTACGAGTGGTTTCAGCACCCAGATATACACGAATACTTAAAAAGTCAGTAGGACAAGCGGTCTCACAGCGCTTACAGCCCACGCAATCTTCAGTTCGGGGGGAAGAGGCAATCTGACCAGCCTTGCAGCCATCCCAAGGTACCATCTCAAGTACATCTGTCGGGCAAGCCCGAACACACTGAGTACAACCAATACAGGTATCGTAAATCTTGACCGAATGAGACATCGAAGGAATGCTCCAATATTATTAAACGGTTTCAGCTATATAGCGGCTTGGCTATGACCTTTAATGCACACAGACCTTACCCTGACGAAAATCCAGCATTGCTGCAGATTAAACCTCTGAAAGGTCGGTTTACATTAGCCAAAATTAGCCAAAAGAGTTCTCCAATCAAGTTTTAGTCTATCAGTGCCGTTTTTAGGGAACGGAGCAACATCTAAAAAGTTTATGGATTGTAATAAACCAGCGCTACAGTCATGACTGCCGTTCACTCGCTACCTGTGAGCGCTTGCTCTCATCCGCTTCTTCATGAAACGCAGGGCTAGTAGGACGCACGCTTTCCTATAAGATGAAAAAATGTCTAAATTCGGACAGACGCTTTGACGTCTTAGAGTGTTCCAATCTGCATTTGGGACCTGTTCTTTGCTGCCGCTGAAAAGGAAATTTGGAGATTATGTCTGACGCGATTTTGGGAAAGGTTCAATCAATCGTATCCGAGCAGCTCGGTGTTGATGTCGCTGAAGTTAAGCCACAAGCGAGCTTCGCTAACGATCTAGGCGCTGATTCTTTAGATACCGTTGAGCTGGTTATGGCGCTTGAAGAAGAATTTGATATTGAGATTCCCGACGAGGCCGCTGAGGGCATTGCCACCGTTCAAGATGCTGTGAACTTTATCCAAGAAAAGTCCCCTGCATGAGTCCCTCTGTCCGTTTGAAATCCTGTTTTATTAATGCCTTGGGACCTTCCCCCTTGTGTCGATGACCATGACAAGTACTGAAAAAAAACGTGTTGTGATTACCGGGATGGGGGCAATTACTCCCATCGGTAATAATCTGGATGCCTACTGGCAGGGACTGCTGGCCGGTAAAAGTGGTATTGGGCCGATCACACTGTTTGATGCGTCAAAACATAAATGTCGCATTGCAGGCGAGGTCAAAGGGTTTGATCCATTGGAGTATTTAGATCCTAAGGATGCTAAGCGAACCGATCGATTTGCTCAGTTTGCGATCGCAGCAAGCAAGCAAGCCCTAACCGATGCCAGCCTGACCATTACCGATCTCAACGCAGAACAAGTAGGCGTCATGATCGGCACAGGGGTGGGCTGTCTCAAGGTCATGGAAGAACAGCAGTCTGTCTATTTAAAGAAAGGCCCCAGCCGCTGTAGTCCATTTATGGTGCCGATGATGATTGCCAATATGGCGGCAGGTCTCACGGCAATTCATACTGGTGCAAAAGGTCCCAACTCCTGTGCGGTTACGGCCTGCGCGGCTGGTTCTAATGCCATTGGCGATGCCTTTCGCATTGTTCAAAATGGGTACGCCCAGGCCATGATTTGCGGGGGGACCGAGGCTGCAATTACACCGCTATCGTTTGCCGGTTTTGCCTCAGCTAGAGCACTGTCTACTCGCAATGACGATCCTGACCACGCCAGTCGTCCCTTTGATAAAGGACGAGACGGCTTTGTCATGGGAGAAGGTGCAGGCATCCTAATTTTAGAAGAGTTAGATCACGCCCTCAGCCGAGGTGCCCGTATTTATGCAGAGATGGTGGGCTACGGCATGACCTGTGATGCTTACCATATGACGGCTCCGGTTCCCGGCGGGGCGGGGGCGGCTCGCTCTATGGAGCTTGCTCTTAAAGATGCGGGTGTATCGCCGAGCGAGGTCAGCTATATCAACGCCCACGGTACCAGTACCCCCGCGAATGACCCAACCGAAACGGCTGCTATCAAAACGGCGTTAGGCACCAGTGCCAAGACCATAGCCGTGAGTTCTACAAAGTCGATGACGGGGCATCTCTTAGGAGGGTCCGGTGGTATTGAAGGCGTAGCCGCCTGTATGGCTGTTGCCAATGATCATGTACCTCCCACCATAAACCTGCAAGAGCCCGACGATGACTGCGATTTAGACTACGTGCCCAATCAGGGTCGTGCCCAGACCGTAGATGTGGCCATGTCTAACTCGTTTGGTTTTGGTGGCCACAATGTCACGCTGGTTTTTCGTAAGTATCGTGGCTAGGGCTACGACTTGATAGGTATAATGACTTAGTGAGAAACATTAAGTAAAACGGAAGGCTTGCTCACCTGATGGATATCTGCTTGTGGGTGGGCTGTCGTAACTCTGCTCGCAAATCGCGGTATGGGCTCAGGCCAGTAGCTCTCCTTTGACCAGGTTGGAGCAATTAGCTCACGTGGTGGGGCTATGAGCTGTCACAATTGAAGTCGGTGGGTGAGTGGCTAAGTGCCTGCTCCAACCTATTGTCTGTGGGAATGGTTTTTCCACATCGTTACGTACTCTAGTGCATTGGCTTAGAGTATTTGGCTTTGTAGATTGCGTACCTGTCGATCTCTAATGCATGTTTGGCGCGGTGGGGATGTGCCTACTTAGAGGTTTCCCTACTCTGCTATCACCATCAGCAAAGGTGCGTTCGTCTGCTTTGTTCACACCTGGACTGTACCGTCGTTAACTACTTGGAAGACTATGGCTGTTGCAACCCAATCTCTCGAAACGCAGTGTATAAATGCCATTCGGTTCTTGGCCATTGATGCCGTTGAAAAGGCGAAATCGGGTCATCCTGGCTTACCCATGGGAGCTGCGCCGATGGCGTTTGTTCTTTGGGATCAATTTATGCGGTTTAATCCCAAAAATCCTCAGTGGTTTAACCGCGATCGCTTTGTCCTGTCTGCGGGGCATGGTTGCATGCTGCAGTATGCGCTACTGCATCTTACCGGGTACGACAGTGTCAAGATTGAGGATATTAAAAACTTTCGGCAGTGGGGGGCAACGACTCCTGGCCACCCTGAGAACTTTGAGACTCCCGGCGTGGAGGTGACCACAGGTCCGCTAGGACAAGGAATCTGTAATGGCGTTGGTCTAGCGATGGCAGAGGCCCATTTGGCCGCTCGCTTTAATAAGTCTGACTGCACTCTGGTCGACCACTACACCTATGTGATTTTGGGTGATGGTTGCAATATGGAAGGGGTGTCAGGGGAGGCCTGTTCTCTGGCAGGACACTTGGGGTTGGGCAAGCTCATCGCCCTCTATGACGACAACCACATCTCTATCGATGGCTCTACAGACATTGCATTTACTGAAGATGTGAGCAAGCGCTTTGAGGCCTATGGCTGGCATGTGCTCCATGTGGAGGATGGCAACACCGATTTAGCTGCGATCGCAAAGGCGATTGAAGAAGCCAAAAAGGTGACCGACAAACCCACCATGATCAAGGTGACTACTACCATCGGCTATGGTTCTCCCAACAAAGCGGATACCTCCGGCGTTCACGGGGCGGCCCTGGGCGACGAAGAGATTGGTTTGACCCGTGAGAATCTTGGTTGGGACCATGGACCCTTTGAGGTTCCTGAGGATGTGCTGACCCGCTTCCGCCAGGCCATTGAAAAAGGCGCTAGTGCTGAAGCCGAGTGGAACCAGACCCTAGCCACCTACCGCACTAAGTATGCCGAAGATGCTGCCCTATTCGAGCGGATGCTATCGGGTAAGCTGCCTGACGGTTGGGAAGCCGCACTGCCCACCTATGCTCCTGGTAGTAAGGCCATTGCCACGCGCAAAGCCTCCGAAGCGACATTAAACGCGCTGGCTCCGGCCGTGCCTGAACTTGTGGGTGGGTCTGCTGATTTGGCCAAGTCCAACAACACTTTGATGACGATCTCGGGCGACTTTCAAAAGGGTGCCTATGAAAATCGCAATTTACGGTTTGGTGTACGTGAACACGGCATGGGTGCTATCTGTAACGGGATTGCGCTACATGGTTCGGGGTTAATTCCGTACTGTGCAACATTCCTTGTCTTTGCTGACTATATGCGGGCTGCATTTCGTCTGTCTGCGCTGGCCGAAGCTGGTGTTATCTATGTGATGACCCACGACTCTATTGCCCTGGGCGAAGATGGCCCGACGCATCAGCCAGTGGAGACCATTGCATCTTTGCGGGCAATTCCTAACCTGTATGTGATTCGTCCGGCCGATGGTACTGAGACCTCAGGTGCTTATAAGGTTGCGATCGCAAGCCGTAAAACTCCCACGCTGATGGCCTTCTCTCGTCAGAACCTACCTCAGCTAGAAGGTAGTTCCGTAGACGGTGTTGCCAAAGGAGCCTATGTCATTTCCGATGATGCCGACGCTGGCTTAATCCTAATTGGTACCGGCAGTGAGGTTTCTCTATGTCTAGAAGCGGCTGAGCAGCTACGCTCTGAAGGTAAGAAAGTACGAGTTGTCTCCATGCCCTGTTGGGAGCTATTTGACGCGCAAGATGCGATCTACAAAGAGTCTGTCCTACCCAAGACCGTTACTAAGCGTCTGGTCGTTGAAGCCGGTATCGAAATGGGCTGGGGTAAGTACTACGGTGCTGAAGGTGACATGATTAGCGTTGCTGGTTTTGGTGCGTCTGCTCCTGGTGGCCGCATTATGCAAGAGTATGGCTATACGGTCGAAAACGTAGTAGCCAAGGCTAAGGCTCTCTAATTGGAAGCCTTTGATCTTGTGTTAGAGCATGCTCTGAAGCGGCTCTATTGATATTAAAAAGCCTCGGAAGCCATGCTTCCGAGGCTTTCTTCGTTATTAGAAAAACGAGAGTCGAAAAAGCGCTATTCAGCCGTTTCACTAGGGGGAGCAGGAGAACCCAGATCTGATGGAATCGTCTCAACCGTAGGAGCCGGTTCTTCAATCGGGACGGGTGCTGCTGTGCTAGGCAGCTCATTCACCCAACCAGCACTTAAAATAACCGTGATGCCCATAAATAGAATCGTCAGCAGCCAGGTGGCACGATTAAGGGCTGTTTCAGCACTTTTGGTACTTGTAAACATCTGGGCCTGCCCACCTAAAGCTCCCAAGCCATCCCCTTTAGGGCTGTGAAACAACACCAAGATAATAAGTCCAATGGCAGACACTAGCCACACCACTTGTAAAACCGATACCACCATTGCAATTAGTCCGACTATTCTTTCAACTATCTATACTGCGTTTAGGTGTAATCCCAAAACACCAACGTCAGACTATGGTACCTCAGGCATGGTGCCATGGCGAACCTGCCTACCCAATAGTCAGATAGGCTAAAAGCAGTACGTCTGAAGTACCCTAGAGCGATACTTTAACCGGCGTACGATTACGCTTTACGTCGACGCGAGCCGGTTTAATCATAGATTGACCGGTCATTTCCTTAGGCTGAGCCAGCTTGAGAATCTCCAAGATGGTAGGCGCCACATCAGCTAGACAACCATTTTCACGCAGCTCTACTTCACCACCGCGTCCCGGAATCTTTAAGCGCTCTCCCTCGATCAAAATAAAGGGAACCGGATTAGTTGTGTGGGCCGTCCAAGGGCGACCTTCTTCATCCCACATGCACTCTGCATTGCCATGGTCCGCAATAATTATGGTTGTTCCCCCAGCCTGACCCACAGCATCAAGCAAACGACCCAACTGTACGTCAACAGACTCAAGCGCCTGAACGGTGGCCTCCATGTTGCCTGTATGTCCCACCATGTCAGGATTAGCATAGTTGATGACAACTAAGCCATAGATCTTTTTACTGATGGCTGTAATGGCGGTATCAGTAACGGCCTTGGCAGACATGGCCGGAGCCTTGTCGTAGGTAGCCACCTGAGGACTAGACACTAGCTCACGCTCTTCTCCTTCAAAGGGATCTTCACGACCGCCATTAAAGAAATAAGTCACATGAGCATATTTTTCAGTTTCTGCTGTACGGAACTGCTTGAGACCATGGTCGGCAACAACCTCCCCCAGAATATTGCTAAGGTTTTGGGGTTCAAACGCCACATCTACAGGCAGTGAGCTGTCGTACTGGGTCATGGTGACAAAATGCAGCGGTGTAATCAGCTGCTTTTTAAAGCCGGTGAACCCAGGATCTACAAAGGCTTGGGTAAGCTGACGTGCCCGGTCGGGACGAAAGTTAAAGAAGATAACGCCGTCATTGGGTTCAACAGCCCCCTCATCCAAACGTATCGGTTCAATAAATTCATCGGTGATGTCCTGGTCATAGGAAGCTTGAATGGCTTCTATAGCTGTGCTGCCAGTACCATTACTCCCATCGGTCATCACGTTATAGACCTTCTCGATCCGATCCCAACGATGATCGCGATCCATCGCATAGTAACGACCGCTTAGGGTGACAATCCGACCGACGCTCTGCCGATCGAGATGATCCTGTAGCGTTTGAATAGCGGATTGTGCGGCTGTGGGCTGAGTATCACGACCGTCTGTAACGGCATGGATACAAACGTCTTGGATATCCTGTGCTTTGGCCATATCCAAAAGTCCCAGAAGATGGTTGAGGTGCGAATGGACACCGCCCTCTGAGCAAAGACCGATCAGATGAAGCTTACCGCCGCTCTGTCGGACTTGCTGACAAAGTTTGAGTAATGCCTGGTTTTTCTGAATTGAGCCATCTTCAACCGCGTCAGAAATCCGAACAAGCTCTTGGGGCACAATCCGGCCAGCGCCAATGTTGAGATGACCTACCTCGGAGTTCCCCATCTGACCGTCGGGCAGTCCTACATCTTTGCCTGAGGTCTGAATCAAGGTGTGTGGGTAAGCAGCCCAGAGGCTATCGATGACGGGGGTTCTGGCATTATGGATTGCATTCCCATTGCCCTCATCGCGATGCCCCCATCCATCTAGGATGACGAGTACCATTGGAGAAACAGACTCCTGCGCCATACTTACAAATCCTTCTTGCGACTGTGAACGACTGTGCTTGTTGCCTAGCGAGATCATATCACCCGCACTTTCACAATTATTAAGCTTTTCTTAACTATTGATTTTTTGGAGCAAAAATAGGCTGTAGGATGTTTATTTAAAACTTTTCTACTCAGACCTAGTAGTGACTCAAGCTTCAGGGCTTGATTGGAAGCAGACTGCAGACAAGCTGTCGCTGGTAAGGTATTCCAAAATCTAAATCTGAAATGGCGCTCGGCTCACAGACTCACTAGTGCATTAGTTTACTCACTACAGTCTTATTGCCAGACAGTCCCTACGTTAGCAATGAGTCAAACTACTCACTGCTAGCGTTAATAGCTATCTATTACTCTCTAAATTTGAATGCTCTCTAAATTTGAACAGTATTGCTCTAGATATTAGCAGTACTGTCCGCCCAATTTTGGGGATCGGCTCTTAGAGCAATACTTTTAACTTGTAAGTAAGTTTAGATTGAGTTATCCGATATCCATCAAAACTATAGAAAAGCTTTGGGAACATCGAACTTACAGACCCTGGGTGTGCCCAAATCGGTGGCAGATCTTTTTGAAGCACACCATCTGAGGTCGCTATAGTGTCTTAGTCTTTCTTTTTAGACGCTGTTTTTGCTTTCTGCTTTGCCTTTTGTTTTTGACGTTTGGCGGCGGCTTTAGCAGTACGCTCAGCTTCTAGTTTTTCGAGTCTGGCCCGCTCTTTTTCTTCAGCTATTTTGTCCAGATAGTAGCTGTAGTCCCCGCGATACAGTTTTAACTCACCCTCTCGAATTTCAACGATTTTATTCGCGACTTGGGAGATAAAAAATCGGTCGTGGGACACAATTAAAACAGTCCCGTCGTAGTCTTTGAGGGCCGATTCCAGCATTTCTTTGGCTGGGATATCTAAATGATTAGTGGGCTCATCTAGGATTAAAAGGTTGGCCGGAGCCAGCAGCATTTTGGCTAAGGCCAGCCGTGCTTTTTCGCCACCGCTCAGGGCTGTAACCGGTTTGCGGACCATATCGCCGCTAAATAAAAAACGTCCTAGCAGCGTACGCACCTCCTCATTTTTCCAGGTGGGTACTTCGTCATGGATAGTAGCCATGACGGTTTTGTTCAGGTCTAGCGCTTCTGCCTGGTTTTGCTCGAAATAGCTGGGAATAACGTTGTGCTCTCCTAGCGTTGCTGCTCCTTCGATAGGCGCTTCTAAACCCATAATTAAACGAAGTAGCGTAGATTTTCCGGCTCCATTGGGGCCGACAAACGCAATACGATCGCCCCGCTCAATGAGCAACTCGGTGCCTAGAAAGAGAATATTGTCACCGTAGGTATGGGTAAGGTCGCTAATCTGGACAACCTCACGTCCGCTACGGGGAGCCGGAGGAAACTTAAACCGTAGGCTTTTAGCATCGCTAGTGGGTGCCTCAACCAGCTCTATCTTTTCTAGCTGTTTTTCTCGGCTTTTAGCCTGGGTGCTCCGTGTGGCGCTGGCTCGAAACCGATCCACAAAGATTTGCTGCTTGGCAATTTCCTTCTGCTGGCGGTCAAAGGTGGCTTGCTGAGCGACCTTTGTTTCTGCTTTTTGAGCGAGATATGCACTGTAATTACCGAGATATGTGGTGGATATACCTCGTTCAGTTTCGACAATTTGAGTGCATAGGCGATCCAGGAATTCTCGGTCGTGGGAAACAATCACCATGGGTGTGGTCAAGCTTTTCAGATACTCTTCAAGCCATTCGATGGTTTCTAGGTCTAAATGATTAGTAGGCTCGTCCAGCAGTAAGAGATCGGGCGCTTTAAGCATGACTTTACCCAAGCCCATACGCATCTGCCATCCGCCGCTGAAGGAGCTGACCAGACGTTCGCCATCGTCATTTTGAAAGCCCATTTCGGGCAAGATTTTTTCAATTTTAGATTCTAGACCGTAGCCATCTAGAGCCTCAAATTTTCGCTGCTCTCGGTCTAAGGCTTTGATTAACTTCTCTAACTCATTGGGGTCAGCGGTTTCCATTTGGATTGGAATCTCGTTAAGCCGCTGCTGAACCGCATTGGCCTCTTCAAAGACGGTCCAAAATTCTTCACGCACGGTGCGACGCGGATCAACTTCAAACTCCTGGTTGAGATAGCCAATGTGCAGTTCGTTGGGGCGAATGACATTGCCGCTAGTTGGCTCAATTTCCCCCATGATGATCTTAAGCTGGGTGGATTTGCCAGCTCCATTGACCCCGACTAAGCCGATGCGATTTCCCGGCTTGACTTCCCAGGTGACGTCTCTCAATACCTCCCCGGTGGGATAAACCTTAGTGATGTTTTCGAGACGCAGCATAAGTTACTTGTAAGATTGCCAACGTTGAACGTGTTCATAAACTTTAACAAAAATCAACGTACACTTTATTAGCAGTGGGTTAAACCCTCAGCCTAGATAGAAATCTAAATTCCTCAAAGGTCGATAATTAGGGTAATAGGGGAGCTTCGGCAATATTCTCTAGCCCGATAGATTCCAGCAGCATTTGCCAGCTGGCGCGTGCTTGGAGGTCGTTGGGCTGCTTCTGGAGATGGTTGGTTAAAGCACGGGTGGTATCGAACCACAGGCCATTTTCGGCTGCGATCGCAGCCCTACCAATACCGTCACTATTCTCTAGGGCTGCAGCTAAGGCTGCATCAGGTACCAGTAGTTCTATAAATCCTTCAGCCGACATCACAGCTGTGGAATCGTCAGGGCAGTAAACTTCAACGCTCCAATAGTAGTAATTCTCTGAGGCCAGGGGGACTACACCAGCGGTTTGCGGCAGCTGTAGCGTGGCAATCCCTGCAGCAGGACTAGGAACAAACATAGTTTGATAGACCGGCTGAAAAATCCCCTCTTCCTCATTAAGAACCTCATATAAATTAAATTCCACATGGCTCGCCTGATTGCTTGGCATATACCATTGGAAAGCTGGGTATTGCTCGGTGGTATATCCCAGATCGTCCTCAGGAAATATGGACGTCAGTGGGGACGCTTGCAAATCCTCAATACAGCCTGGGCCACTGGGCGAACGAGTACCCCCTGACACCCGGATAGTAGGAATTCCACGAGGTTGGGGTTTGTAGCTGGGAAATGCCTCAGCGCTGGCCGCCATCACCGTCAGTCCCAATACCAACGGGGAAATCGCTGAGAAAATGCTAAAAAGTTTCATGGAACCCTACTTAATTTTGACGACTGCGCTCAGACAACTCTGATCCTTGAAAATACTGTCCAAGGTAAATAAGCACTGCAAACACTATGGATTTTGATACTAAGCACATCGTCGGGCAATGTCTTCTCGGCATGGGCGCTTTGGGGATTGTCCTGACGAGCCCAGTTAGCGGTCTAGCCCGCCCCCAGTCTGCTACTCACCCAGGTGCCGCAACGGTTAAACAAGTACAGGCTGAGGAATTTGCTCGCTATGATTCCGACGGGTTTAGCGTGGATTATCCAAGAGGATGGCAAATAGCTCCCCAAGGAGAAAACGGTCTAGAAATTGTTAGCACCGCCGATGGCGCTAATATGGCTATTCGTACCAATATTGTAATCCTCCGGGAAGATCCCCAGGTCGCTGTGCCTCAGCGTCTTGATCAAATTACTACCGATGCTGTACTGGTTCAGAGCTATTCTCTGGTCGCTGTTGATGGTCAGTCTGGGATTCGTATTTGGTATCAGCCCAGCACTGAGCAGAGCGCCATCGTAACGTTTGTTGGCTATGGCAATCAGCAAACCGCTGTTTTAACCAGTCAATATGCTCAAGATACTGAGTCCGAAGCCTGGATCACTCAAATTCATGATTCCTTTGTCAATCATGCTGTGGCACGAGCTACAGCTCCTTAGCTAGAAATTCGTTCTCAATATCTGGCTCTGCTACTGACGGCGGGTGTAGTAAGACACCTCCAAATCAGCACACCAGCTAGCGTTGGTATTTTCATACAAAAAAACAGCATCCACCCGAAAATAACGACCATCGTGAAAGAGACAGTCGCCCACCCGAGGAATGATGGGATACACCGCGAACCATAGGTAGTCGCGACTGGGCATATTAGTGTTGGCGGGCATGGGAATCTTTGCCAGTACCTGAACCTTATACCCCTTACCCACCGCGCTAGAGGGCGGCGCCGCCGCTGGCGGATTAACCTGTTTGCGCTTAGGGCTAGAGCGAGACTTGGTTGCTGTTGATTTGGATAGGGCTTTGGCCTTTTTCTTCGTGGCAGGCTTATCTGTTTTTGGTGGTGGTAAGTCGCTAAGGGAGTCCAGCGGCGGCAGCGGCAGCTCTTTTGATGAGGCTGAGCTAGGTTCGGGGTCGGCAGCGGGCTTTTTTTTACCTCCCTGCATAAAGGGATTGCCAATAAATGGATTGCCTTGCGAATCACCCATGGCGGCTCTCGGTTTTGTTGTGGCTAACGTAGCACAGGTTGTCAGCTTGGATCTCAGTCAAAATCCAGAAACTTAAGCAGCGGTGAGTTGATACACACCAGGTGAATCCCGCTAAGAAGCTCAAGTTTTCCTATCAGTTACAGAAAAGCGGTGCAAAATATAGCAGATGTCCCAATGCATCAGGACATCTGCGCATTGATAGACCGATTGGATTGCCTGGACTGACTCAATATCTGGACTGACTCAATATGATGATTGTTGTCTTGTGGGCAAGTATCAGCTTCCTGGCTTTTAACCTAGAAACGCTTCAGTATGCTTTATTCATCAGGTTCTCGTTCAGTTAACATCACATATTTGATCCTAGAAGCGCTGAGGATGTCCCCGGCATCGATTCCGTATTATGTCAGCCAGTTTTTAGCAAACGCTTTTCCTGGCAAAGTCATTGTCGAAGGGGATAGCTACTACTTTGATTTGCGTAAATATGCTGAAGAAGGACTGTGCAATACCAAGGTGATCAGCACTGTCGTGCTACCACCGGGCTACGCTGCCAGTGCCCGTGAAACGGTCGTGCACAACCATGTCATGACACTGTGGGATGCCAAGAAACTAAAGCTGCGCTACGAGCAGAAAAATTTTTGTTTTGAAGTGCAGTGGCAAGAGCACACGCTGATGGTTTTGCAGCTTTCTTGGCCCCAGGGATACTTTGATGACTGTCGCTATTACTGGATCTTGGCGGATAGCCAGGCGATCGCTGATGATTTTTTTGCAGCTGTTTGTCAGTGGAATTCCCAGATAAGAGAAGAAGTGCTGGTCTTTGAAGGCGGATTTTGGCAAAAAAATCGTGATCTGTATGCCTCAATTCAAAGCGCAACTCTAGAGAATCTGGTGCTAGCTGGCACCCTCAAGGAAGACATTCACGAAGATGCCCAAAGATTCTTTGAATCCCAGGCAATGTATGCAGAATACAACGTCCCTTGGAAACGGGGACTGTTATTTATTGGTCCACCGGGCAATGGTAAAACCCATATGGTTAAAGCCTTGGTTAATTCGCTGGGATATCCCTGCTTGTATATCAAGAGCTTTAAGACCCGTCAGAACAGTGACACTGACAATATGCGTCTAGCGTTTAATCGGGTTCGCGAATCAGCTCCCTGCATTGTGGTGATTGAAGACTTAGATGCGCTCGTAGATGATGAAAATCGATCGTTTTTTCTGAATGAGTTGGATGGATTTGCGCTTAACGACGGAGTTTTGATGATTGCATCTACGAACCATCCCGAACGGTTGGACATTGCGATTTTGGAACGACCTAGTCGCTTCGATCGGAAATATCATTTTGACTCCCCTGAGAGGGATGAGCGGATTGCCTATTTGCAGCTCTGGAATCAAAAACTGAGACCGGAAATGCAGCTATCAAAGAGTGATATTGACGAGATTGCTACTTGTTCTGCGAACTTTTCTTATGCTTATTTAAAGGAGCTGCTGCTTTCAGCCAGTATGGTCTGGGTGCAACAAAGAACCCCGGGCACTATGGTTACCATAATGGCCAAACAGCTCAAGACGCTAAAAACGCAGATGCAAAGTCAGTCTTCTGAGACTGGCCAAAACGCCCAAGAGTTATTGGATGCTAATGGAGTTGGAACGTCTCAAGTTCAAACGACTCCAGTAGAGCTTTAGGGGTTATTCTACACAGCTGTCAAGATAATTCACCAGCGCTCGTAGCCCTAGGTAATAGCTATTAACGCCAAAGCCGGAGATTTGGCCAATAGCCACAGGGGCAATGTAAGAATGGTGCCGGAACGCCTCGCGCTTGTGGATGTTGCTGAGGTGAACTTCCACCGTGGGAATAGCAACAGCTGCGATCGCATCACGAATAGCCACACTAGTATGGGTGTAGGCTCCGGGATTAATTAAAATTCCTTGAAACTTGCCAGCAGCAGCCTGGATTGAATCAATCAGGTCGCCCTCATGATTTGACTGATAAAAACTTAGCAGAACAGCTAAACTCTTCGACAGCTTGCCCAGAGACTCATCAATATCATCTAAGGTGTCGCTACCATAGATTTCAGGCTCACGTTGACCCAGCATGTTGAGATTAGGGCCGTGGAGCACTAAAACATTATTCAATGGACCCACCAAAAAACTACAGAATGAATACTATCAGAGCCTGACTGTCACAACGCAGTTATCAGGGTTAATAGCTAACTCAGTAGTAAGCCTTTGAAGGTCGCTAAACAGTCTCAATCAGCGACGACGGCGGTCATCCACTGGAATGGGAATTGCTTCTGGCTCCGGCTGTGCTGAAGGGCCAAGCAGTGAGTCTAGAACTCGGTTTACCCAGTTTTTCAGCTTTTCCAGAATTTTGCCAATATCCATGAGCCAGGCTGCTCCTAATCTCATCTGGTGCAGTATTGCGTGTAACCATTATAGGGGCCACAAATAGCAAATCAAATCGAAGTAAACTTCGGTTAACTTACTTGTGGGAGTATTCACTATCATAACGAATTGTCAGAAATGATCAAGGTAGCGGAATCTGCCCAGGGAATTCCGGTTGTTTAGGTGTTATCCATTAGAGCCCGTCGCAGAATATCCAAGGCGGTATTGCGGCTCATTAGGCGAATCCATTCCCGGTCTTTGCGGTGTCCAAACCGGCATTCCATATGGTGGGTCTCCGATTTGTTGGCAATACCGATATACACAAGCCCAACGGGTTTTTCTCTGCTGCCACCTCCGGGACCGGCGATACCCGTAACGCTTAGTCCCCAGTCCGTCGATAGCGATGCTCTGACACCAGCGGCCATTTGTTCTGCAACAGCGGCGCTCACAGCACCCTGCTCGCTCAGGGTCAGAGACTCAACCCCAAGCAGCTGTTCTTTAACGGTGTTGTCATAGGAGATAATGCCTCCCATAAAGTAGGCTGAACTGCCTGGGACGGCAGTGATCATGGCTCCTAACCCTCCCCCTGTGCAGGATTCAGCCACGGCTAAAGTGGCCTGTTTTTCTAAGAGCAGACGACCTGCCGCGTCACCTAGGGTATCATCGTCTTCTCCAAAGCAGTCGATACCCCCAATCTGTCTCAGCTGGTTAGCAAGGGGCTCAATTAGCTGTTTTGCGGCTGCTAGTGTTTCGGCTTTAGCGGAAATTCGTAGTTTGATGACGCCATCGCTGGCATAGGGGGCAACCGTAGGATTCTCTAGCTTGAAAAAGGGATGAACTTTGGCTGCTAAACCTGACTCGCTAATTCCCCAAAACTTGAGGGTACGGCTGTGGATAGTGCCGTTACACCATCCCTGTGCTTGCAAGTAGGGGGTGGCGCTACTGTGCCACATGGTATGTAGCTCGCGGGGCACCCCTGGAAATGTCATTAGATGCAGCCCTGGTCGGGGTTGCCAAAGAATACCGGGGGCTGTTCCTTGGGGATTAGCTAAGACATCGGCTCCCTGAGGAAGGAGAGCCTGTTTCCGGTTGTTGTCGCTCATGACGCGATCGCGCTGCGCAAATTTAGCGGTAATATCGGCGAGCACATCGGCATTTTCCACCAAAGGTACTCCAAAGAAGTCGGCGATGGTAGCTGTCGTAATGTCATCGGGGGTGGGCCCTAATCCTCCGGTAAAAATAATTAGTCGCGACCGTTCACAGGCAATTGCGATCGCGCGCGCTAGCCGCAGCGGATTGTCCCCTACAACGGTTTGATAGTGGTGGGCAATACCAAGCTGAGCCAGCTGTTGAGCTAAATATTGGGCATTGCTATTGAGAATATCCCCTAGAAGCAGTTCGGTGCCTACACATATGATTTCTGCACTGCCGGTCATGGTGGTTGGAATGATGGGTATGAGTTGTCAGTAACGATGGTAGATTCAGCAAGGCGCGACCAAAAAGCCCTGTGTGGGTTGATGGTAAAGCATTTCTCAATGATTTGACCTGATACTTAGAAAGAGACACCCCCGATAAAAAAAGATCGCTTAGGCATGGGCACAGATAAAGCAGGTTTCTCAATGGAAAAGGCCGGAAAAGACCAATGGCCTCAGTGGCTTGTCGGTCTTTGTATCGGTTCTTGGGGGCTGCGGTTGCTGATTGCCTGGCTGCTACCGCCTGGCTTTGATGAAGCCTATTACTTTCTTTACACCCAGCACTGGGATTGGAGCTACTTCGATCATCCTGTGATGGTGGCGCTAACAACGGCACTGGGTCCCTGGCTCAGTGGCTATATCTCTCCGCTAACTCTCCGTTTGGGAGCTTTAGGACTTTATGGTCTCAGCACGGCCCTGCTCTATCTAAGCGGTCGTCGTCTGTTTGGTCCGGCTATGGGCATGTGGGCGGTTGCGATCGCATCGCTTAGTCCCTTGTTTGTTCTTAGTTTTGGCGTGCTGGCGGCTCCTGATAATGCCCTAATTTTGGGGTGGTCAGCCGTCATGTACGTGGCAGTGTTGGAATTTTTTCCTGTAGACAACAGGTCCCATATTTCCACAGAAAGCCCCTATCGGCCTACAGCTAAAATTGTCCTCATTGGATTGTTATTGGGGCTCACCTGTCTGAGCAAATATCATGGGTTTATCTTGGGTCTGAGCCTGGTCGGGTTTTGTCTGACCAGTCGACACCATCGACGGGCGCTAGTATCTCCATGGGCGGGAGTGGCGCTGCTGTTGTTTTTGACCACGCTGACGCCGCTGCTGTACTGGAATCTGCAGCACAGCTGGCTGTCCTTTGGCTTTCATTTGTTCACCCGATTTGACGACAGTGCCAGTCGGCCTGAGTTTAGTGTGCTCAATATGCTGGGCGTATGGTTGGTGGGAATTGCCTATCTGTTTCCATCCTTGGGCTTGCCGCTGTGGTGGGTCAGCGGTCGTAGTCTTTGGCAGCTTGGCGACCTGCGGCGGCGATTTCTACTGTGGCTAGGTTTGCCCATCGCCCTTGGCTTTACGTTGCTGGGCGGTGTAACCCGTATCTACCCAGCGTGGCCGGCGCCAGGGCTATGGAGCTTGAGTCTGCTATTGGCGCTGGCAGTGGCAGGCTGGCCGCTGCGTCGGGTGAAACGGTGGCTGGTGGGAAGTGCGTTAGTGATGGCAACGCTTTTGCTAATTGCGCTGGGGCATGTGGCTTTAGGCACCCTGCAGCGACCGGGCGGTGTCGTAGAAATACTCTCTCTAGAGACAGATCCAACAACGACTCTAATCGATGTAGTACAGCTGCGGCAGGTGCTAAAGACCGGAGAAGCAAGAGATGCGATCGCAGCCGCTGATTTCCTAGTAACCAATGAATTTTGGCTCAGTGGCTATGTGGATATGGCTGTTAGCCCTTTGACCTCAGCTCCTGTGATGGCCTTTACTCAAGACCCACGGGGTCATGCTGTCTGGTTCGAGCCGGTGACTTTGGTGGGATACTCAGGTTTGTTTCTCACCATTGCCGACTATGACCAGAGCCAGATTCAAATAACCTATGCTCCCTATTTTGAAAAGTTTGAGCTACTACAAACCTTAGAAATCCAGCGGGCCAGTGCAACAACAGAGACCTTCTATCTGTATGACGTAGGTCGACTAACAACGCCCTATCAGTATCCGTATTAGGGGAATAGACAGGTATCGGCATGTAGCCTAGAGTATCCGAGTTTACCTGGCGTGCCGTCTTGCCCGCCAGCTGGTATAGCTCAACAACGCAGTTGAACCCAGCGCATAAATAATCCCACTGGGCATGCCTGAAAAAGCCAGTGCCAGACTCCCAACCCAAAGCGTCAACGCATAGATAAACAACACGGTAAAACGGTGGGATAGACCCGCATTTAAGAGCCGGTGGTGCAAATGTCGCTTGTCAGCCACAAAAGGCGATAGCCCCCGGCGTAGACGTGCCAGAATCACCGCTGACATATCCAAAATAGGTACTGCCAGTATTAGTAGATAGGGTAAAAATACGGCTGCCGTAGTGACTCCCTTTACCAAGCCAATAACGCCGACGCCACCCAGGGTAAAGCCCATATAATAGGCACCCCCATCCCCCATAAAGATCTGAGCTGGGTTGAAATTGTATTTTAAAAAGCTCAACGCTCCACCCGCCAGGGCTGCCGCGATAACGGCAGCAGCAGGCTGTTCCATAAATAGAGCTACCAACATCATCACAATAGCTGCAATGCCTGAAACACCTGCAGCTAAACCGTCTAGACCATCAATCCAGTTGATAGCATTAGCCATACCCACCAGCCAGATCACGGTCAGCGGCAGACTGATCCAATCGGCTAGCTGGACAATGCCAATTCCTGGAATCGAAACAAAGCCAATATCTACACCCACATACCAGGCAATTGCGGCGACCAATGCCTGCATCAGCAGTCTACTAATGGCCGATAGTCCGAACAGATCGTCTAAAAGACCAATTAAGAAAAATGCTAAACCCCCCAGAGTCACGCCCCAGATTTCCGCTTCCGGTTCGTTGATCAGCTGCTGACCCTGAGCGTCCATAAATCCGCCAGTGTTCCAAACAACCAGCAAAGCTACTACCGTCCCAAGAAAAATGGACACTCCCCCCAGCCTGACCATAGGAACCTTATGGACCTTTCGTCCTCCAGGCATATCAACTCGACCACTGTGTAACCCAATTCGCTTGACAATCGGAGTCGACACAAGCACCACAGCAGCTGACAGCGCAAAAGCCAGTAGGGGATATATCTGAAAGGGCATGGGTGACAGAAGATTAGGGAAGACGGTGCAATCTGTTTATGAAGTCAACACGCAGGGTCGGCAGCAAACACAATAGTCACCGTCACCCTAGCAGGTTTTTTTAAACTTTCAAGCTGTTAATTATAAGGTTCTCACTATGTCTGTTGATTCAACAGCTGAGTTTATTAGAAATATCAATATGTATGAGATCTGATACTCGTCATGAGTAGCTGACTTATCCGGTTCAGTCAGGGGGAAAGACCCATCGGCTGAAAGTGCTGCTACTGCTATTACAAATAAGTCTGCTGGAACGGCTGAATGGCCCAGCAGACTTTTTACACTGTAATCAATAGTGACGCGGCTCAAACACAGCGGCTATCTAAGCGAGCACAGCGTTTGTTGGCTGGAGATGTGGATACAGTGGAAAACGATTGCAAAGGTCTGCAACACGCTTTCGGCAGTTGGCTTCAACATCACTATCCTCGGGGGACAATAGACGATCCGCAATAATGTTAGCAATCTCCTTGAAATCTTCAGTTCCTAGACCACGGGTTGTCATTGCTGGCGAGCCCAAACGTAGACCACTAGTAACGAAGGGGGATTCAGGGTCAAAGGGGACGGTATTTTTATTAGCAGTGATATTGACCATACTCACTAAAGCATCCGCCTGTTTCCCCGTCATACCGATGGAGCGTAGGTCAACTAGCACGAGATGATTGTCAGTACCGTCAGACACAACCTTAAACCCTCTGGCCTGTAGCTGAGCGGCTAGAGCCTGGGCGTTGGCAATCACTTGGGAAGAATATGTCTTAAATTCGGGTTTGAGCGCTTCACCAAAGGCAACAGCTTTTGCGGCAATAACATGCTCTAAAGGGCCACCCTGGCTACCTGGGAATACCGCCTTGTCAAACTTCTTACCCAAGTCCGCATCACTAGTCATAATCAAGCCACCGCGAGGGCCCCGCAGGGTTTTGTGGGTAGTTGTGGTAACTACGTGACAGTGAGGAATTGGATTGGGGTGATATCCAGTTGCAACTAATCCAGCAATATGGGCAATATCAGCCATCAGGTAGGCTCCGATCTCATCAGCAATAGCTCTGAACTTATCGAAGTGAATTGTACGAGGATAGGCGGAGTATCCACAGATGAGCATTTTAGGCTTATGCTGCAGAGCAAGTTCTCGAATGGCATCATAGTCGAGCTGTTCAGTATCTTGGCTAACGCCGTACTGCACGACCTTAAACCATTTACCTGAAACGTTGACCGGTGAGCCATGGGTTAAATGACCGCCATGGGATAGATCCATACCCATAATGGTGTCACCGGGCTGGAGCAATGCTAAAAATACGGCAAAATTTGCCTGGGCTCCAGAGTGGGGCTGAACGTTGGCATGGGCAGCACCAAAAAGCTTTTTGATTCTTTCAATCGCTAGGGCTTCTGCTTGGTCAACAAATTCGCAGCCACCGTAGTAACGCTTGTTGGGGAGACCTTCTGCATACTTGTTGGTCAAAACAGAACCCTGGGCAGCCATGACCGCAGCTGATGTAAAGTTCTCGCTGGCAATCAGCTCTAGATGGTCCTGTTGACGTTGACGCTCACTTTCAATGATGGCGGTAATATCAGGGTCAGTTTGGCTTAAAAAATCAAAATTAGTGGTCATGGCAATTGGATGCTCTAGGTTAACGAGCCTAAATAAATAAGAGTCAGGAAGTGAGACTGTAGAATTCTTTGTGTCACCCGCAGATTATAGTACCGTGCTGCTATTGAAGGTGCTAGCTATCTGGTATTGGCTTATACCTATGAATATCTAATGAGAGCGGCCTGATTTAAACTTCTAAGGCTAATTGTTATGTTTCTGTATCAGAATGTAACGCTTGAAAATCTATAATGAGTGAAATAAGTAAGGCCATGGGATCAATCGTTGCTTTGAGGTACTAGCAAAAAATCTAGTGTTTGTAAGGTGAATTTGATTTGTCATATTGTGGTAACAAATTTAGCCATTGCTTTTAATTTTCCACTAGCCCATGACGCTTTTCGTTGAATAAGGACACCCATGCTTTTGCAACCCACCACCACTGTCTCGCCCTCGTCTATGTTGGCGTCTGTAGACGAGTCCTATGAGCGCTGTCGGCAGATTACTGCGAAGTACTCAAAAACGTTTTACATGGGTACAATGCTCATGTCTGAAGCCAAGCGCCGCGCTATATGGGCGATTTATGTATGGTGTCGTCGTACCGATGAGCTAGTGGATGGGCCGTCGGCTCAGTTCACGACAGAGGACACACTGGATGATTGGGAAGCACAGCTAGAATCTGTGTTTGCAGGTCGACCTCAGGATGTTTACGATGTCGCTATGGTCGATGCTTTAGACCATTTTTCTTTAGATATTCAGCCATTCCGCGACATGATTTCGGGGCAACGGATGGATTTGCGATGCTCTCGATATGAAACGTTTGAGGATCTTAAACTTTATTGCTATCGGGTAGCTGGCACTGTGGGGCTGATGTCTACTGTTGTGATGGGGGTAGACCCTGAGTACAATACGGCTCCATGGGCCAAGGCACTGCCCTGTCCTACTGAGGAAGCGATCGCACTGGGGATTGCCAATCAGCTGACAAATATTTTACGAGATGTGGGTGAAGATGCTCGTCGCGGACGCATATACCTACCGCTTGAAGATCTTGATTTATTCAAATATAGTGAAGCAGATCTCATCAATGGTGTCATTGATGAGCGCTGGCGAGCCCTGATGCGTTTTCAGATTCAGCGAGCGCTAAAGTTCTACAGACAAGCTGAGACTGGTATCAGCGTTCTCAGCCCAGATGCTCGCTGGCCAGTGTGGTCAGCTCTGATGCTTTATCGTAAGATCCTAGATGTGATTGCTGAAAATCAGTACGACGTTTTTAATCGTCGAGCATTTGTGCCAACGGTTCGCAAACTGCTTTGTTTGCCTCCTGCTCTACTTCGGGCTCGAGTTCTTTAGTATTTATGCCTACAGCGATGAGTCTCAGCATTGGGGATTCTATCTAACGATTAACAAAAAGAGTTCAGGAAATTATTTCCTGAACTCTTTTCAATTGAGACCTTGAGTCGTTAAAGCTGATTACAACCCGATCAGCTGCTTTGAGGAAACGCTATGAAGTTGTTGTTTGAGCCGCCAACATTTCCTTAAGCTTAGCCAGATCAGAAGCCCAGCGAGGATCGGGCTGAGTGCTCTCTGGTGCCGGTGAGGAGTAGCTGGTAGTCTTACGTCCACTGCTGCTGCCGCCACCACGTTTGCCACTGCCGCGTTTACTGTTGGCGTTGTTGTTGGCTGTACCCTCATTTTCTTTAGCACGAGGCATGGCCTTCTCTACCTTTAGGGTAGCGTCCTGTAGGGCCTGACCGTTGTACTTAGTGACCAGGGCGTCAGCGATTTCGTCGGTTTTGACTGTGACAAAACCAAACCCACGGCACTTGCCGGTTTTCCGATCGGCAATGAGCTTGACCGAAACAATATTATCTACATCTTCTGAAAAAACGGCTTCAAATTCCTCGCGTTCTAATTCACGGGGTAGGTTGCCAATATATAAGCGCACTGACATGGGATACCTCTTAAACAAATCTAAAAAACAGCGGTAGCGGGTAGGCAAGCTAACAGCTAGCCGATTTTTTTATGGACTTCAAAACCGTCTACAGTAAGTTGAAGCTTTGGCTTGAAATGATTTATCAAGTGACGAACCGTAGTAAAAACTAACTGGTCATTGTTAAGCGAGTAACTACTTGGATCAATCAAGAAATCCTACCTAGCCGGTCTGAAAAAATTACCTCTAACCTCTGGAAGTAATCATTTAATCGACTACCTATCAGTTTCTTTTCCAGAAGTCTCTCATTGCATGAAATGAGAAATAGACCGTATCTCTACCCTATCAAAGTATCATGCTGTCTGATGCCAAGCCAAGCAATTCAGTGGTTTTTTTGGTGAAGCTCCCTAAAGATAGCGTGGAGCAGATAGGCTAGTGATTCTGCTAGATCATTAGCGGCCGTTTATGTTCCTGAATGCTTGTAATCACAATCACTAGCCTGACGCGCAACTGACAAATATATTTGTCGTTTTGCGATCTACTCGATATTCGGGTCATAAGTTGCTTGTTGTTGGAACGCTCAAGCAAATCATCATGATTCGTATAACCACGCTGTAATAAAAAACCAGCCACACTGATGTGACTGGTTTGCTGTGTTGAGAGTAGGAGAACCCGATACCTAACGCCGCACTTTCGAAGTGTTGAACTGAAAGCGGACTAGGTTACCAGTACTCTTTAATAAAAGTTAACACTTTATGTAAATAGCTGCAATATATGTTTTGCCACTGTATGTAGGCTAGGCGTTTAGCTCATGGTGACCTGACATTTAAGCGCCTCTAAAAATAATTAAAAAGCCGTAAATCAATGGAATAAGGCTAATCATGGTTGACCACAGTGGATGATGTCCGACTTTTGTTTGATTTTGCTGAGTACTAAGCCGTTCGAGGTCAATCCAGATATGATGTCCGCGGCGAAACCAGCCAGTCACCTGCAGTGACTGATTTAACCAGGGAGCAAGTCCTTGAATATTGCTCAGGGGACCGCAGTAGCCAGTATGGTGCAGTTTAATGCTGCCGTAGGTCGTCTGTAGTCTCCATTCCTGTCCTAACCAGTTTGCTAGGGCAGGACGGCCTGTCAGTATGCCATTGAGTTTGATCGGTAGGCTACTTAGGGGAGTCAGTTTGGAATCAGTTTGCCAGTGTTGTAATTTTTGTTCGTTACTAGATATGGAGGGGGCAATTTCTGGAAAAAATGGATTGATCCGTACCAGCTGACCGGTGGCTGCAGCAATTAGCGGCATGCTTAGTAGAACGCTGCGGTCTTGGTAAAGCCAGGCCAGCAGAGATAAATCAAAATACGTTGAGATTGCACCCACTAGCCACATAATTAAGGCAATGACTAGCCCAATGACTAGCCCAGACCAAGCTCCTCCCTGCAGCAGCAGCCTTTTCCGATCGACGGCAGTCAGGGACCTTTTGCCATGCTTTAGCTGAAGTTGAGCAAAATTGAGACTGGGTTTTAACCGCCAGTGTTTTCCGTAAGCGCTCAGGATGTATAGCCTATCGCCCAAGGGAGGATGGGCCTGATTGATGGATAGCCAGTGACGTAACGGATTAAGTGCTCCCCAGGCAAAGTATTGCACTGAGGCCCCTCCTGTCGTTGTTGGTGCGACAGGCAATATTAGTTCCAAACTTTCTAAAAGGGGTGGCGTATACCCTTGCCGCTTGATAGCGTCCGCCATCGCTGTTGAAAGTTTGACAAGGGCTCGTATAAACCCATTGGGATTGCCTGTCAGTTCGGCAACTTTGCGGTCTCGATAAGGCGTTCGCGTTCTAGCTAGCCCGTACCCTACCAGCCTTAAAAGCCAAAAAATGCTGTAGCTTAGATTGGCAAGAATACCCGCTGCGATTTTTACTGGAAGTGCGCGGGTTTCACCCCATCGAGCCAGGAACCAGTAGCTTTGATGGAGTCCTTGTAACAGCAACCCGTGAATAGAGAAAAATATCCAGTCTAGACTAGACCAATGGCTGATCTCGTATACCATAGCGGTGGCTAGTTCATCCGCAGACAAAGATTTCAGCAGCCCCTGGCTAACGACCAGTTTGCCCCAGCGAGGTCGCCATCCATAGGAAAAAATTAGGGGTAAGTCACTGTCTATGAGCTGAATGTTGGGGAAGGGCCAGCGCTGTTTTGAGCAAAAACGTCGTAGCAGCTGGCTTGCTTCAGGACTGTGAGTCTCGATTTGTTGAGATGTTAACCGTTTGGTAGGCCCAAGCAGCAGTGGCCATAGCCAAGGAGCTGCGATCGCTAGCAAACTAAGTCCGATAACGACAGACCAGAGGTGAGACCCCCAGAAAAAGTTAGGAACACGATTGCTAATGGGGAACAACCGATTTAAAAATAAAAGATATTCACGAAGGATAACCAGAGTTGTTCTGACGAGCCAATGGGTGACCCAGATAAACAGGGGGATTGTTGCTAACTGGGCAAACCGAAGTTGCCCCATACTCACTTTGCCTAAAGACTTTAATTTGCTGAGGCGACTTCCCGCTGGCCAAGTTTTAGGGCCTGAAGAAGATGACCCTTGCGATACTACGGCTGATACGGTCTGTTGTTGCTGAGACGTTGACGATTGCTGAGAAAATCCTAGAAGAGAATTCTGGGGGGTAGAAACTTTTGCGTCGGTGGTCTCACCTACGTGAAACTCTCTGCGATTGTTAAGAATTTCATAGTGGAATAACGAAGAGCCTGCTTGATCGGTGGCCGCATTGGCGTTTGAAGGAGCAGATGCCTGGCTAGAGGATGTGTCGGTAACAGCCTTTTTTTGAGAAGAACGTTGGCGGTTATTGTGAACGCTGTTTTGCTTTAGAGCCTTTGGTCGGAGAACTGTTTCTCCAGGTGCGAGATCGGACTTAGCTGAGGTTATACGATCTTTCTTGTCAGCGATAGATGGAACAAACCCGCTGGCATCAGTGACTTCGTTCGTATTGTTAGATGGGGCAGGGTGTTTGGGCGCTACATTATTTGCATTAGCTAGCTGCTGAAGTTTCTCATGAGCCCAGATTCGGATCGATTGACTTTGGCTGTCTAGTAGAGGCTGACAAAGCTCTTGGGCTCGGGTATATGAGCCCTGTTCTTCATAGCTGCGGATCAGTCCCATTTGTGCTTTGAGCCGATGGCTAGTCCTGATATCGCTTGCTTGATAAAGCTGCTGAAACGTTGCGATCGCACGCCTATAATCCTTCTGTTTAAGTGCAGCCAGCCCTGCTTTAAGCAGTTGGTCTGGCGTTCGATCTAAACCCATGCAAATATCCTCTGATGTCATTGACGGCAGTGCAGGGCACACGTGTCGCAATTTTAGCGCGAATGCTCAGAAGACGCTTTACTCGATGAATCCAGCATTTGCTCCACCAGTTTATAAAGATTCTCCTCGTGTTCACCAAGTAGCTGAAGTTCCTTTAGGTCAACTAGACCAGTAGCCAGCGGCTGAGCTCGTTTTTTGTAAACATTGTTAGCTAACAAAAGATCGGTAAAAATCTCTTGCTCAATCTGATTGCGGTCAGCGTCGTCTGGTATTGGTGTGCCGTAGGCAACATTATCTACCTCATACTTGAGCAGAAAAATAAGTGCCCCACAGCGATTCTGTAACGTAGTTTGTAGCTGGCGGATATCCAGTTCTAATCGATCAAATCCCACCTGACCTTCGATCCGTAACTCTACAATAGGCTGATGCTGAGGAACAATTTGTTCTTTCTCAATGGCAGTTTCAAGAGTATTGATCGCCAGTTTTTCAATATCTTCTAGGACTTCTTTACCCCGCAGCTTGAGAGATAGACGAACGATGGGCCGCTGCTGATAAGAGGTCTTTAGCTCTACATTTATATTGTTATCAACAATCTCGACTAGCAAAGCGCCTCGTTCAAAATCACCCTCTTCAATATTGTTCGCTTCAAGAGAACCTGGATTAAATATCCAGTTGTCTACGGCGTAGTGTTTGTGAATATGGCCTAGTCCAAGATAGTCTACACCGACCTGCTTAAGGGGAAGTAAGTCGCTATAGCGCAAAGCTCCTGAGTAACGCGCGACCTGTCCTTCTAAACCATGATGGAATAGCAAAATCTGAGAGTCTGGACCTGTTGGGAGTTGGGCGATCGCCTCGGCAATCTGCTGGATAGCTTTGGGAGCTGCCGCTCCATACCAGTTTGAGCCTAGGATACGGACGCCGCAATCAAGATCGATATACACTCCTCGTTTTGTCTCCTCATTCCAGGGGGTATACATGGTTTTACCCTGACCCGGCTCTAGAAGCTTAAGCAATCCCCAGTCAGACAAATAGCGTAACCAGCTCGTTTTTGCACCATAAGGGCAGTTATCATGGTTGCCCTCAATGGCAATGACTGGAATGTGAGCTTTTTCTAATTCCTGAAGACAGAGCTGAGCCTGATTCAAAATGGCAGGCTGGATCATGCGATGCTCAAATAGATCGCCAGCAATCACGACGAAATCGACGGCTGTGTCGATCGCATACTTCTGAAGCACATCCCACAAAGTGTGGAAAAAATCTTGGGTACGTACCTTACTGTTGTAGCGATCAAACCCCAGGTGAACATCGGCAATATGCAAAAAATTAGCCATGATTCAGGGCACCGAGTAGTAAGAACCTGCTGTTTGTATTGAAAATAGACCCTAGATCGGTGACTCTGTTTCAGCTGCGAGCTGCTCTAACTTAGCCTGCTGATCTTGAGTAATGCAGGACTGCACCATAATTTCAATATCCCCCTCTAGCGCTGGTGCCAGACTAAAGTTTTGTCCCAGACGATGGTCGGTTACGCGATTATCTTTATAGTTGTATGTACGGATTTTTTCGGAGCGTGAACCGGTACCTACTTGAGACCGACGCATGTCTGTAACTTCGGCTTGCTGTTCTTGAAGCATCATCTCATAGAGCTTAGCGCGCAAAATTTGCATGGCGCGCTCTCGGTTTTGCAGCTGCGATCGCTCTTCTGTACAAAAAATGCGAATACCTGTCGGTTTGTGAAACAGATCTACTGCCGTTTCCACCTTGTTGACATTTTGTCCACCTGCACCGCCAGAGCGTGCTGTAGTTAGTTCGATATCTTTAGCATCAATCTTGACTTCTACATCATCTACTTCTGGCATCACGGCTACAGTGGCTGTAGAAGTATGCACACGCCCGCTGGTTTCTGTCGCCGGCACTCGCTGTACTCGATGCACGCCCGCTTCAAACTTTAGCTTGCTATAAACTTGATCTCCTTTGATCTCGAGGATGGCCTCTTTACAACCACCCATGTCTGCGGCTGACTGACTCAAGGGTTGAACTTTCCAGCCTTGCCCTTCAGAGTATCGTGAATACATACGCAGTAAGTCTCCGGCCCAAATACCGGCTTCGTCTCCCCCAGCTCCAGATAGGATCTCCAGCATGATATTTTTGTCATCGTTGGGATCTCGCTGCAGCAGCAGCACTTTTAGTCGCGCTTCTAGAAACTCAATCTTTTCTTTGAGCTCTTCTACCTCTAAAGAAGCCATTTCCCGAAGCTCATCATCTCCTGCGGACTCTTTGTAGACTTCCTGAGCACCCTCATAGTCCGATTGGGCTTTTTTCCAATCGTTATAGGTTGTTATAGTTTCCTCTAACGATGCCCTTGCTTTGGCAATTTTTTGAAACTCATCTGGGTCTTTGGCCACATCCGGATCGGCCAGTCGACGAGTGAGTTCTTCGAACGTTTGTTCAACAGACTTTAGTTTGTCGAGGAGATATTGCTCAGCCATGGGATTTGCTCAAGTGTGTCAGCAAGTAAATGCTAATAGGACGGTCATATACAAAATATCCGAGGGACATAGGACTCCCTCGGACTCAAAATGACTTTATGAGCGGCTAACTTTCTGTGCTATCGTCGCCCTTTTTACTATCGTCAGCCATACCATACTTACGTAGGAATCGCTCTACGCGGCCCTCAGTGTCAATAATTTTCTGAGTACCTGTGTAAAAAGGATGGTTTCCAGACCACACATCAACATGAAGTTCGGGCTTGGTGGAGCCCACGGTCATAATCAATTTACCGTCGCAGTAAACCTTAGCTTCGGGATACCACTCGGGATGAATTTCAGCTTTTGGCATGGGTCTATTTCGGGTAATGAAATATCAAAAAAAGAATGAAACTTTAGCGTTTAGAGAACTGAGATGCTTTACGGGCTTTCTTTAGACCGTACTTCTTACGTTCTTTACAGCGGGGATCGCGAGTGAGATAACCCTCGATTTTGAGCGGACCGCGATTTGCAGGATCCAGTTCACACAGGGCGCGAGCTACACCCAGCTTAATTGCATCGGCTTGGCCAGTTAGACCACCGCCACGAACATTAACCAAGACATCGTAATCGCTTTCTAGGCCTAGGGGCTCAAGTGGAGCCGTTGTGGCTGACATATAAGCGGCGGTGTTTTGAAGATGAGCTTCGCCAGGCTTACCGTTGACAACCAGGTTGCCATCACCAGGAACCAAGCGGACACGGGCTACAGCGGCTTTACGACGACCAGTACCCCAGTAAACGACGCGATCGGACTGTCCTTCTGACATGTGACTATGCTCTCCTGCAAATAGTAATTGAGTTCAGGCTAGTTAAATATTGATGGCTTCTGGCTGCTGAGCTTCGTGGGGATGCTCAGCACCTGCGTAGACCTTCAAATTTGTAAACAGCTTACGTCCAAGGGCGTTTTTGGGCAGCATTCCCTTCACCGCTTTCTCAATAATACGTTCGGGAATTCGATTCTGTAGCTGAGCGAATGTTTCTACTTTCATCCCGCCAGGTCTGCCAGAGTGACGACGGTACAGCTTCTGTTCGCGCTTTCTGCCGGTAACATCTACCTTTTCAGCATTGATGACGATCACAAAGTCACCTGTGTCCATGTTGGGCGTAAACGTTGGCTTGTTCTTTCCACGAAGAATACTAGCGATTTCAGTAGCCAGACGGCCAAGGCGCTTATCGGTAGCATCGACAACGTACCATTTCTTGTCGATGTCTTGGATAGGGGGAATATAGGTCTTAAACATGCGTAAGCTCTGATATCAACGAACTGAATAAACGATGGCCACCTTACTAGGAACGCCAGGTTACGTTCCAAAAATTGCTAAATGCAGGCTAGACGGCCAGATTCTTTGGGGTGGCATGCAGTGTTAACTGTGGCTGGGTATCAAACCAAGCTTCCTGCGCAAAAGGAAAATGCTGGTAACCTACCCGTAGCAAGCACAAACCTCGAGCAGGTGCGGCATGCTTCACCAAATCACGTCTCCCTGACTGCCAAAGCTCTGTAAAAGCAGCAGGTGTAAGACGACCCCGTCCTACCATCACTAGTAAGCCCATTACCAGACGTACCATGCCGTAGAGGAAACCGGCAGCCTGTAATTCAACCTGAATAAACGGTCCACGACGGCAGCACTCAGCCGCTTGCAACTCAACCCAAGAATGGGCACGACTAGACCCCGCGCGATGAAACGCAGTTAGCTCATGATAACCCACCATGGGGGTCAATGCTGACTGCATTAGCTGATCGTCGAGATATTCATGATAGAAATGCCATGCGTAGGGGCCAATAAATAAGTTGGGATAGGCATCGGTATAGATGGTGTACCGGTACCGTCGCCATTGGGCCGAATACTGAGCATGCCAATAATCAGGGACGTGGGCAGAGGCACGAATAACAATGTCTTCGCCCAAGCGATGGTTCAGAATGGATGCCCAGCGATAGGCAGGAATGACTTTGGGCACATCAAAGTGAGCAACCTGGGCTGCAGCATGGACACCAGTGTCAGTTCGCCCTGCACCATGAATAGTTACCTTTGTACCCAGTACTGATGCGATCGCTGTTTCAATATCTGCTTGTACCGTACGTTCTTCCGGTTGGCGCTGCCAGCCGCGAAAATGAGTGCCTTGGTACTGAATGACGATGGCTACCCGGTGGGTTCCTTGGTCGTTTTCAGATACAGCTTCCAGCTGTTTGGCAGTACGGTTGGCCATTAAAGAACCTATCAGGTGAGCTCAATAATTGCCATAACAGAGTTATCACCCCGACGACTTACCGTACGTACGATGCGGGTGTAGCCACCTTGTCGTTCGGCATAGCGATTGGGAGCCTGCTCAAATAAGGCGTGCACCAGATCTTTGTCATACATGTAACCCATGGCACGACGACGAGCGGGCAAGGACCCTTCTTTGGCTAAGGTAATCATGCGTTCGGCCTCTGAGCGAACGGCCTTAGCCCGAGTTAAGGTAGTTTTGATTCGACCGTGACGGATAAGCTCTGTGGTTAGCGATCGCAACAAAGCACGACGCTGGTCAGCAGGTTTACCCAAATGGGGCGTACGACAACGATGGCGCATGGGACTCCTTAATAGTTAGATACTGTAGACAAGAAAAAACCGAAGCCTCAGGCTTCGGAAGTGTGGCCTGAATCAAATTCAAGGCCAAAAACTGATGTTTTAAGACGACTTAGCAGGCTTTTCCATCGGCAGCATGATGCCTAGACGATAATGCAATGCCTCAACGACTTCTTCAGCTGACTTCTGTCCGAAGTTTTTGATCTCCAGGAGATCTTCTTGGCTGTAGTCCAACAGGTCAGAAACCGAGTTGATCTGAGCCCGCTTCAGACAGTTATAAGCGCGTACAGACAGCTGAAGTTCCTCAATAGGAATCTGGTAGGTAGTATCCTCCTCTTTGACATCCTCATCTCGCTTGGGTTCAAGAGTGACATCCTTAAGAGGACTAAACAAGTCCACCAAAATATCTGCCGCCTGGCTCATCGCTTGTTGAGGCGTCAAACTACCGTTGGTACTAACTTCCATGATCAGACGATCTTTGGGTTGATCTGCTCCAACAATCGTCTCCTCAACCGAATAGTTAACCTTGCGAACGGGCATAAAAATTGCATCGATCTGCATGAAATCTAATGCCGTCGCCTCGTCACGGTTGTTGCTAACCGCCCGATACCCTCGACCGTTTTCTACTCGAAACTCCATTTCAAGAGTATGTCCCTGAGCGACCGATGCCACATAGTGATCTGGGTTAATTAGCTCTACTTCAGCTGGTAGCTCAAAATGAGCTGCCGTCACGGTTGCTGGTCCCTGTACGGCCAAGCGACCAATCTGGGGCTGATTTGTATAAGTCTTAAGAACTACTTCCTTAAGATTAAGGATGATGTCTAAAACATCCTCACGCACGCCCGGAATAGTGGCAAACTCATGATTTGCACCCGCCATACGTACGGCAGTAATGGCTGCTCCCTCTAAATTGGACAGCAGTACTCGTCTAAGCGCGTTGCCTACGGTAATACCCTGACTACGCTCGAGGGGTTCGATGACAAATCGACTAAACTGACTTTGGTCGTCATCAACGATGGATTCTACGCATTCAACTTGAAACTGTCCCACTACAGTGGCCTCCCTTGGATAGCTATTGCCTGCTGGCTGATCTATTAGCTGATAGGTAGCAAATTTTTATACTCGGCGACGCTTTGGAGGGCGGCAACCGTTGTGGGGAATTGGGGTAACATCTCGAATCAAAGTGATTTCTAACCCAGCTCCCTGTAAGGCACGAATGGCGGTCTCACGACCAGCACCAGGACCGCTAACCATCACCTCAACCTGACGCATGCCCTGATCCATTGCTCGACGAGCCGCGCTGTCAGCTGCGGTTTGAGCTGCAAACGGAGTTCCTTTCTTAGCGCCTTTAAAACCACTAGAACCAGCTGATGCCCAAGAAACAGCATCGCCTTTAGTGTCCGTAATGGTCACAATGGTGTTGTTGAATGTTGATTGGATGTGGACGACACCATTGGGGACATTCTTTCTTGATTTGCGTCCACCCGCGCGCTTGACGCCTTTTGCCATAATTCGTGTATTCCGAAAACGTTAACTCTTCCTAACCCTTTTCATCTATCGGACAGCTATCCTTCTCTCTGCCGATTTCTGAGCCTTGTCAAAATTCTTTTCCTGTTGTAACACGTACGTTCCAACAGGCAGCCCTATATAAAGATCACCTGCATATTGCGTCTTCAGGATCTATTTTTTGCCAGGCTTCTTCTTACCAGCAATAGCTAAACGTTTGCCACGACGGGTACGCGCATTTGTACGGGTACGCTGTCCACGCACAGGTAGACCCATGCGATGCCGACGTCCTCGATAGCAGCCAATATCCATCAGCCGCTTAATGTTCATACTTTCCCAACGTCTCAGATCGCCTTCAATCTGATAATCGTTTTCAACGCCCTCTCTCCGCTTAGCTACATCGCTATCAGCCAGATCCTTAACGCGGATATCAGCATTGACCCCAGTCTTTGCCAAAATTTCCTTTGATCGACTTAAACCGATACCGTAGATGTAGGTTAACCCAATCTCAATGCGCTTATCCCTGGGTAGGTCAACGCCTGCAATACGTGCCACCGTTCTTTCTCCCTAGTTTGCTGCCGCGCGGTTGCATTAGCACTGAACCTGTCAATGGACAACCGCTAGTTGAATATGAAAAATAATCGTTAAACTCGTTACAGCGGCTAACCCTGACGTTGCTTATGCTTTGGGTTAGAACAAATCACCATAACTCGACCGCGCCGACGGATCACCCGGCACTTGTCGCACATCTTCTTGACGGATGCCCGTACTTTCATGCTGAAAAAGTGTAATAAGCCTTGCCTACAGAAGTGTGATTCTAGCAAACACCTTTACAAGCGGTCAATTAATTTTTGTTGCGAATAGTTGATGCAGTCTTTTTTGTCTTGATATGTCGCTTGTATCCGTTATCAATTTTTGCTGATCTTGGTATGCCGGTTTATAACAAATAACCCTGCCACAGTTATGCAGCAGGGTTACAGTAATCGGTCCATGTGAATTGAACAGGAGAGTTAAGCCGCTTCTCTGCGTAGAGCCATTTCAACCTGCTTAAATTCTTGCTCTAAACGAGTTTTCAGCTTTGTCGGTATGGGGCGATTTGGATAGGAGCTGTAATGTCCTGCCAGCGCGTTTAACGCGGTCTGCATTGTGGCAAATGAGCTTAAGCTAGAGGCGCCTGCTGAACGGCGATAGCGGGCTGAAAAAGCATTGATTTGCTGTCTGGCTTGAGCCCGGACTTCAGGCAAGTTTGGGGCATCTGTAGGTAGCTCAATGGCGGTTCTAAGGGTTTCTACTACGACCACAGTGTCCTGGCGATAGTTTCCACTTAGTCCATCGGCTCCCATGCCGTCACCACCGCAGCCAGTGAGACCCAGGATTGCCACCAGGGTAAATGCAAACAAACGAGACAAAATACGCTTCATAAATTTCTTCCCAACTAGGATGGCTTCACTTTGGTGTGCCTGGCTACTAAACCTGTGGTAGCTATTTTATCGGAATGATGTCCTAAGGAGAAATTTTTGCGTATTCATTTCAAGGCCGACAATTTGTGGCGCCCTGTTTACGCTGGGAAGATCCGTAATCGACGATTGGGCTCATCTCCAAAGCTGAGCGACTTTAGTCGGTAGTGTTCGGCTAACTCATGCTGCATCTTTCGAATTTTGGCAGAGCGAGGCAGCAGTTCTACGGGTTGCCCTTTAGGAATGACGATCTGTTCAACAGCTAACCTTGCTTCTTCGAGGGCCTCTAATTCGTTGTCATCTCCCTGTCGGGCAAAAAGGGAAAGATCAATAGCCTCTGACTGATCTCTGGGATCAATATCTAGTAAACGCTGCAGTGCTCGAGTGATCTGTGGGATCGTATTGGACTTGACAGTATATATCGGTAGCTGACGAGATTTGGCAATGGTTTTGAGCTTGGAGTGATTTCGTACATGCGATCGCAGCGCTAATACAGCCTGGGCAACCCCCAGTTCTTTAGTAATAGATACCGGTAATTTCAGCGTATCGATTACATGGTGTAGCTGTTCGCGACTAATACCATAGGGATAAATAGGGACCAGGTCTTCGTTGTCGGAGCCTGCTGCTGAAAGTTCCAGACCGGCTGTATCCAATTGCTGATCTAAAAGTTCTTGGAAATCATCAGCAAGTGTAGGTACTGGCGCAGGGCTCGAATGTCGCGAACGATTAGGTGAAGAGGTTACAGGTTCCATTTGCCCGGCTTCTCGCCAACCTCTGTTAGCTCGACTAGAGGTCCGTCGAGTTGTCCGCCGCTGGCTCATGATATCTGGGAGTTCATGAGTGATAGCAACTTTACCGCCTTCACCAACTGTACGTATCTGTGTTTCGGGCAGACGTCCGCGAAGCAACTGGTCGATGGTGGCTGCGACCTCTTCATGAACGACCCATCGCTGCCGCTCTAGCATTTCAATGGCTATATCAAATGTGGGAGGGGCTTTACGCTCCAAGACGCTTTTTTGGCTGCCCCGACGACGGGCCTCATCGTCTCCTAGCGTCACCGTTTGAATACCACCAACTAAGTCTGCCAGAGTGGGATTCTTAATTAGGTTTTCTAGCTGGTTACCATGAGCGGTGCCCACTAGCTGCACCCCCCGTTCTGCGATGGTCCTGGCGGCAAGTGCTTCTAGTTCAGTGCCAATTTCATCAATAACAATGACCTCAGGTGTGTGATTTTCGACAGCTTCAATCATTACCTGATGCTGATATTCTGGGCGCGCTACTTGCATGCGACGCGCACGACCAATGGCCGGATGCGGAATATCACCATCACCTGCAATTTCATTTGATGTATCGATGATGACGACACGCTTTTGAAGATCGTCAGCCAAAACGCGAGCAATTTCTCGCAGAGCAGTTGTTTTTCCTACTCCCGGACGACCTAACAGTAAGATTGAACGTCCTGCCTCTACCAGGTCGCGAATCATCTCTACAGTGCCAAATACAGCCCGTCCTACACGGCAGGTTAGACCAATAATGGTGCCGCTACGGTTTCGCATGGCACTGATGCGGTGCAGAGTCTGCTCGATTCCAGCTCTGTTATCGCCGCCAAATGTCCCTACTCGCTCAATACAGTGCTGTAGATCTTTGTCCGAGATTACCTGGTCTGATAAGTAGTCAGCCTGTCCTGGAAACCTGGCTTCTGGTCGTCTACCCAGGTCGAGAATCACTTCAATTAGCTGATGACGTCGAGGATGGTTGCTTAAGGGCTGACTCAATGCGGTTGGTAAAATACTTAGCAGCTCAGCCAAATCATCGTGGGGTGGGCTATTGGATAACGCAGAAGTCGATTCAGGCGCAAGCTGATATTCGTCTGAACGAGCCATAGATTTGAGAGTTAAACAGAGATTTTAGAAACAGGTGTGGATTAGAAGCGGTTCTAGACCACAGCCTAAAAATGTGTCACCTAGCTATGTCAATCATGGTGGGAGAGTGGTGACTGAGGTTTGTGTTGACTCATTGTCATTCTTTAAGAACGGCAAAACGCCATGTTCGCTGCGAAGGTTTGGTTTGATTTGACTTACGAGTTCGTAGGCTAAGCTGACTTGCTGCCACAGCTGCCGAGGATGAGCTTCTAGAGGTCCATCTCCTATACTGACTAGCTGTCTTGCATAGCTACCATACGCGATCCCACTGATAGTCTGTGGTGCAATCTGATTAGGTTTGCCGAAGCGATAAGCCTCTTTAAGCAAGTTTAGCGATCGCACCTTCTCTACAGTGTAGCTATTGGTTCCGCCTGCCAGTTGAACATAGCCAGGTAAACGCGCGCTTAAGACTTTCTGAGCTAACCGAATTGTTGCCAGGGTCGTCCCTTTACCAATATCTCCACTCATAGGACGCCCATCCGTCTGCCATACCAACTGGTTAGGTCTAGGATTCATAAGCTGATATATCTGAGTTAGGTAGTCAATGACGTTGCCACTGTCAGACTGGCTATCAGGACAGCTCACGGCTACCAGCTGTAGCTGAGAAATATAAGGACTTAGCTGTTTCCACAATTTTTCAAACGCTGCTTGCCGACCAACCTGGGTATGAATTTCGATCGCGTCTATGTGGTGCAGGAGCGCAGGGATAGTCGCCCCTGCACCAACCGTAAACGAACGCTCTTCAATGAGCTGATGAGGACATACTGGTAAACAGCGACCACAGCCATAGCAGCGTTCGGCTAGTACTTCTAGCCCAGTGGTACGTTCCAAAACTGATCCAATCGGTCCTGGTTTGATTGGCAAAATAGCATCGGCCGGACAGACACGTTCACATGGCCTATCACAGTCGACTGGACAGCGCTGATGATCAAACCAAGCCTTACGAAAGTGCGGGTCTTGACCGTCGTTTAAACTCACCATCAGCCATGGACGACCGTAGGGACTGCCATGACGCTTTTTCAGTAGCGATCGCGCTATGGCAATACCTTCACTGGCCGCATAAACCGCTGCAATATCAGCAGCCACGTCAATACAGTCTGCTCCTGCCAGACAGTACACTAGCGACAAGTTACGGATTTTTGAGACGTCTTGGTAGCTAGCGCCACAAATAAGCTTAAACCACTGGCCAAGCTCAAGGGATTCCGACGGACTTTTTAGGGTATTCACCCTATTATGCTATCGCTTCTCAATTCGATGTGCAGCTATGTAGAACAAATGTTCTTATTTGTCCTAATCATTGGTATGGCAATTAATGCATGCGCTCGCCATAGGGCAGCTTGGTGGCCGTAACCTTGGGTTTTCAAGTAAATAAGATACGGTCTATTTGAGAGAGCTACTTGCCTTCAACCGCATGTAGTCTTATGCAGACTGCACGGCATCTTTTAAAGGGAACCACCTAAAAGAGCGATCACCCCCCAGTTCCACCACCACTTTTATCTGGGGTTCGGACTTGCATAGAGTAGTTAAAAATGCCAATTCTTGGCTCGATAAGATATGTCCCTCAATTAACCAGAGCATAATGCCCTTCATCCCTGGAGCCATACGCTCTAGGCGATACCCCAAGACGGGAGGAATAAAGTAGCGATCGCCGACCGCCGCCTGACCCATATCCTTTTTCCCTAGATGCGGAGGTCGAACCCCATGAACGTCGCCCAGGTAAGCAGACAGATCACCCAGACCGCGGGCTGTCATATGTAGACTTTCGTATCCTGCAGCGCGCATCCGTCGTTGGTAGCGTCCCTCAAACCCACCCTCCAGAGGTACCCTCACTGCTAGGGCACCATTACTTTCTAAATCTTGGACGAATCGATTGCCCAGTACGAGTAGTCCCATAATTTGTGCAAGCAGTTCCTATACGGCAGTTAGCTTTGTTATCTATACATAATAAGGCTGTTGGCTACAACCTTTCGTAAACCTCGCGCGTGTTCTTAGCTCGAGAAAACACCCGAATATGGCTGTGGAACATTCTCGAAAAAAAGAATGGACAATTGCGTCAAATCTCTGTACTATTGTAGACCGCTGCCAAATTAGATACTAAACGGTTTATCTGTTTAAGTCTAAGGTGCCGCTTAAATAGCCCAAAGGTCTAGTGCTCAATGCAAAATATCGTAATTGATGCCTTCAAGGACCTGGCTGACTGTAAAGCATTCAATCAAATAAGGTTGGATTTCTAGAAAAGTGGGTTGCGCTTTTGTGCGTTTGTCTGCGTTTCTAGATAATTGCCCCCGCTGTGAAAAAACAAGGGGTCTAGAAAGGCTGGCTGCAGTCATGCAGCTTGGTCGAAGTGTTTAGTCGGAGATTAATTGTGTCTGTCGGTATTCTCGGGACAAAGCTGGGAATGACTCAGGTGTTTGATGACACTGGCAATGCTGTGCCAGTAACTGTCATTCAAGCTGGCCCCTGCGTTGTCACCCAAGTCAAAACGCAGCAAACCGATGGCTACTGCGCCGTGCAGCTTGGCTATCAGGAAGTGGCAGAGAAAGCGTTGAATAAGCCTAAGTTAGGTCATCTTAGAAAGTCAGGAGATGCGAGCTTACGCCATCTACGTGAATATCGCATCGATGACAGTTCGACCTTTGAGTTAGGTCAAACTTTATCTGCCGACATTTTTGAGGCTGGTCAGCTGGTAGATGTTTCTGGTAAGAGCATAGGTAAAGGGTTCGCTGGAAACCAAAAGCGTCACAACTTCAGTCGTGGTCCTATGACTCACGGTTCTAAGAACCATCGATTGCCAGGCTCCATTGGCCCTGGTACTACACCTGGTAGAGTCTATCCTGGCAAGAAAATGGCCGGTCAGCTAGGTAACGTAAAAGTGACGGTTCGTAAGCTGGCGGTCGTCAAGGTTGATAGTGAGCGTAATGTTTTGCTGATAAGAGGTGCTGTGCCTGGTAAGCCAGGAGCACTCTTAAACATTACCCCTGCAAATATTGTTGGCAAGAAGTAAGGGGGCTAGATACTTATAATGGTTGACTGCGTAATAAAAGACTGGCAAGGCTCTGATACAGGAACTGCCACCCTTAACTTAAGTGTTGCCGATAAAGATAATGCTGCCCACATTGTTCATCGGGCTATTGTTCGTCAGATGAACAATGCTAGACAGGGCACGTTGTCTTCAAAGACTCGTTCTGAAGTTCGTGGTGGCGGTCGCAAGCCTTGGCGTCAAAAAGGAACCGGTCGTGCTCGTGCAGGGTCTAATCGCTCTCCCTTATGGCGTGGCGGTGGCGTTATCTTCGGACCTAAGCCTCGCGATTTTGAGGTCAAGATGAATCGCAAGGAGCGTCGTCTAGCTCTAAGGACCGCGTTTCAGAGTCGTGTCGATGACATGGTTGTGGTTCAGGACTTCGCTGACCAGCTATCTGCGCCTAAGACAAGAGAAGTCCTGTCGGCGATGGAGCGTTGGGGCGTAGAGCCTAGCCAGAAGGTCTTGATGATTACAGCTGAAAAGAACGAAGTGGTTTATCGCTCTGTTCGAAACGTTGCCAATATTAAGCTTATCTTAGCGACTAACCTCAATGCTTACGACATCGTTCTAGCCGATCGGTTAGTTGTTACAGCGGCTGCCCTCGAAAAAGTTCAGGAGGTGTACGGTGCCTAACGTAGTTAATCCACGAGATCTACCAGATATTATTCGCAAACCTCTAATTACTGAGAAAGCAACCTTAAATCTGGAAAACAACCAGTACACGTTCGAAGTTGCGCCAAAGGCAACCAAAACAGAGATTAAAGCAGCAGTTGAAGCGCTATTTCAGGTCAAAGTAACTGGTATTAGCACCATTAACCCACCTCGGAAGAAGAAGCGTCTTGGACGTTTTATTGGCTTTAAGCCTACCTACAAGCGGGCAGTTGTTACCCTTGCCGAGGGTGACAGTATTCCCCTCTTCCCAGATGTCTAGACCTGGCGTAGTACTTAATTAGTCTGAGATAAAATTATGGGAATTCGCACTTATCGGCCTCTGACTCCAGGTACTCGTGAGCGTAGTGTTTCTGACTTTTCAGAAATTACTAGGAGCAAGCCAGAAAAAAAATTAACGCGCTCTATCCATCGTGCAAAGGGTAGAAACAATCGAGGAGTAATTACCTGTCGTCACCGCGGCGGTGGTCACAAGCGTCTCTATCGGATCATCGATTTCAAGCGGAACAAGCGAGAGATGACCGCTGAGGTTCTATCGATTGAGTACGATCCAAATCGTAACGCTCGTATTTCTCTAGTTCAGTATGAAGACGGCGAGAAGCGTTACATTTTGCATCCCGTTGGCTTGGCCGTTGGCTCTACCATCGTCGCAGGGCTCGATGCCCCGCTTGAGGTCGGAAATGCACTGCCTCTCTACAAAATGCCTCTTGGCACATCTGTGCATAACGTGGAGCTTTATCCAGGTCGAGGTGGTCAGATCGTCCGTGCTGCGGGCGCTTCTGCTCAGGTAATGGCCAAAGAAGGTGGCTACGTTACGCTCAAGCTGCCTTCTAGTGAAGTACGTATGATACGGCGTGAATGCTATGCCACGATTGGGCAGGTAGGCAATATAGAGTCTCGTAATGTCACTCTAGGTAAAGCCGGACGTAAGCGTTGGTTAGGAAGGCGTCCGGAAGTTCGTGGCAGTGTGATGAACCCTGTAGATCACCCCCATGGTGGTGGTGAAGGGCGTGCTCCTATCGGTCGCAGTGGTCCTGTAACTCCTTGGGGTAAGCCAGCACTTGGTTACAAGACCCGCGATAAGAAAAAGGCCAGTACGTCGCTGATTGTTCGTCGTCGTCGTCGTTCTTCCAAACGTGGTCGTGGTGGTCGTGATGCGTAAGTGTCTATCTGAGTAGTGTGGATTCGACGACTGCCCAATTTTTTGTTGTTAACCGATTGTTTTTAGGCTGGCGAAACTATGGCTCGCTCTCTCAAAAAAGGTCCTTTTGTCGCAGATCATCTGCTCAAAAAGATTGAAAAACTCAATGTGAAAGGAGATAAGCAGGTAATTAAAACCTGGTCTCGTTCTTCCACTATTATTCCTCAGATGATCGGGCATACCATTGCTGTTCACAATGGTCGTCAGCACGTGCCCGTATATGTGAGCGAGCAGATGGTTGGCCATAAGCTCGGTGAATTTGCTCCCACGCGAACGTTTCGTGGGCATGTCAAGGGCGATAAGAAAGCTAGACGCTAGGGAGGTTAGCCATGGTTGAAATTGACAGTAGTAATCAAGTCAGATCTGTTGCTCGCTATATTCGGATGTCTCCCCACAAGGTGCGTCGGGTACTCGATCAAATTCGCGGCCTCTCATATCGAGAAGCTCTGATTATTCTTGAATTTATGCCCTATCGAGCCTGTGAGCCAATTCTTAAAGTGCTTCGCTCCGCTGTGGCCAATGCTGAGCACAATAACGGTATGGATCCTGTAGATCTCTACATTAGTGAGGCATTTGCCGATCAAGGTCCGGTGCTAAAGCGCTATCGCCCTCGTGCTCAGGGACGTGCTTATCAAATTCGAAAGCCAACTTGTCATATCACGATTGCAGTAGCACCTGGCTCTGCTGGTTAAGCTCAGCTGTTTTTCACTATTAGCTCTGTACAAGGAAAGGTCTGTGGGACAAAAAATTCACCCGATAGGATTTCGACTCGGTGTTACTAAGGAGCATGCTTCCTGCTGGTACGCTGATTCAAAGCAATATCCTAGTCAGCTACAAGAAGATCACACTATCCGTCAGTTTATTGAGAAGACCCTTAGTAATGCCGGTATCTCTGATATAAAAATTGCCCGCAAGGCTGACCAAATTGACTTAGAGATACATACGGCCCGACCCGGTGTTGTCGTTGGTCGTGGGGGGACTGGTATCGAAGCGTTGCGGGCTGGTTTGCAGAAACAGCTCAAGGATAACACTCGCCAAATTCGTATTAATGTGATCGAGATTGCTCGCGTTGATGCAGAAGCTGCTCTGATTGCTGAGTACATTACTCAACAGTTGGAGCGCCGCGTTTCATTCCGTCGAGTTGTAAGACAAACTATTCAACGCGCTCAGCGTGCTGGAGTCGAGGGTATTAAGATCCAGGTCAGTGGGCGTTTGAATGGAGCTGAGATTGCACGCACAGAGTGGACACGTGAGGGTCGAGTGCCTTTACACACGCTGCGCGCCAACATTGACTATGCCTATAAAACTGCACAGACGACCTATGGCATTTTAGGTATCAAGGTCTGGGTCTTCAAGGGTGAAATTATTCCGGGCCAAGAGGATGCTCCTCAACCCGCTAGTAATCAGCCGCGCCGTCGTCAGCCGCGTCGCCGCCAGCAGTTTGAGGATCGCTCTAGCGATTCCTAAGTATTTCTCTTTAACCGTTTAGCCTGTTCAAGCATCATGCTGAGTCCCAGAAGAACAAAATTTCGAAAACAGCATCGTGGCCGTATGCGCGGTATGGCACATCGAGGTAGCAAAATCAATTTTGGCGAGTACGCTCTTCAAGCTACTGAGTGCTCCTGGATGACCTCCCGTCAGATCGAAGCTGCTCGTCGTGCAATGACACGCTATGTCAAGCGTGGCGGAAAGATATGGATTCGTGTTTTTCCCGATAAGCCTGTCACTATGCGGCCAGCTGAAACCCGTATGGGTTCCGGTAAGGGTAACCCAGAGTTTTGGGTTGCGGTGATTAAACCCGGCCGAGTCCTGTTTGAGATTACGGGTGTGCCTGAAGAAATAGCACGCGAAGCAATGCGTTTGGCTTCCTTCAAGCTTCCATTTAAGACTAAGTTTATTGCCCGTGAAGGACTGGAGGGTAACTAGCCATGGCGCTTTCTAAGGCTAAAGAGTTAAGAGAATTAAGCGACGCGGAACTCTCTGATGAGATTGCAAGCGTAAAACGTGAACTATTTGATTTGCGCTTCAATCAAGCAACACGTCAGATGGAGACCGGATTTCATCAGTTTAAGCATGCTCGCCGTAAGCTAGCTCAGCTGATGACCATTGAGCGTGAGCGTCAGCTAGGAGCTAGTGCAACTAGCAAAGATGCAATAGAAAATAGCGAGCAGTAGGAGTTGATCAGCCATGGCAGCTAAGGAACTAACAGGGCGAGTTGTTAGCGACAAAATGGATAAGACAGTTGTAGTAGCTGTTGAAAACAGGGTTCCTCACCCCAAATATCAGAAAATTGTTGTTCGTACCAAAAAGTACAAAGCTCATGATGATTCTAATGAGTGTAAGGCTGGGGATATGGTCCGTATTCGCGAAACTCGTCCCCTAAGTCGGACTAAGTGCTGGGTTGTTGCGGATATCCTAGGCCGTTCTGAAAAAGTGTAGGGGAGCCAATTAATGATTCAGCAGGAAACATATCTGAATGTGGCAGACAACAGCGGCGCACGTAAGCTTATGTGTATTCGCGTACTAGGTGGTAATCGACGTTACGCAAGCGTTGGTGATGTCATTATTGCCGTTGTCAAAGACGCATTACCCAATATGGGGGTCAAAAAGTCGGACGTCGTTCGTGCTGTCGTTGTACGGACTAAAAAGAATCTTCGGCGCAGTAGTGGCATGAGCATTCGTTTTGATGACAATGCCGCTGTGCTTATCAATAACGACAATAATCCCAAAGGTACCCGAGTTTTTGGTCCGGTTGCTCGTGAGCTAAGGGACAGAAACTTTACCAAAATTGTCTCGCTAGCACCGGAGGTACTGTGATGGCTAACACTCAAGCTGTGCGCCACAAAATGCATATCAAGAAAGGTGACACTGTCCAGGTTATTACCGGTAGGGATAAGGGCAAGGTTGGTGATGTCACAGCGGTTTTTCCGAAGAAGAGCCAAGTGTTGATTGAAGGTGTCAACCTTCGCACTAAGCATGTAAAGCCCCGCCAGGAAGGCGAGACAGGGCAGATTGTTACATCGGAATTTCCTGTTCATAGTTCGAATGTGATGCTTTACTCCAAAAAGGAAAAGGTAGCCAGTCGTGTTGGCTATACCTTTACTGACGATGGTCGTAAAGTACGAGTCTTGAAAAAAACAGGCGAAATTCTGGACTAGCTTAATGTGTCACCCTGACCAAGCCCAGGGAAAGGAACAAGAAAATGACTGAGCAGCTAAAAGGTTTTTACAATACGAAGGTTGTTCCTAAACTAATGGAACAGTTTGAGTACAAGAATGTACATCAAGTACCTAAAGTACTTAAGGTTACGGTTAATCGAGGTTTGGGAGAGGCATCCCAGAATGCCAAGGCTTTAGAGGCTTCAGTAAGTGAGGTAGGAGTTATCACGGGACAACGACCGGTAATAACTCGGGCCAAAAAAGCAATTGCTGGATTCAAGATTCGGCAAGGTATGCCAGTTGGAGTTATGGTTACGCTCCGTTCTGAGCGCATGTATGCCTTCCTGAACCGTTTAATTAATTTGGTTTTACCTCGTATTCGGGACTTTCGTGGAGTAAGCCCCAGAAGTTTTGATGGACGAGGAAATTACACCCTGGGGCTGCGAGAGCAGTTAATTTTTCCTGAGGTCGATTACGACGGCGTCGACCAGGTTCGAGGTATGGATATCACAATTGTGACTACTGCCAAGACTGACGAGGAAGGGCGTGCTCTTCTTAAAGAGTTGGGAATGCCGTTCCGGGATAGCTGAGGTTTATACGAGAAAGAAATATGGCGTCTAACGATACGATTTCAGACATGCTGACGCGCATTCGAAATGCAAATCTTGCGCGGCATAGGACTGTTCAGATCCCATCAACTAAGGTTACTCGTAATATTGCCAAAGTACTTCAATCTGAAGGCTTTATTGGTGATACCTCAGAGTCAACTGAAGGTGTGGGACGAATGATGATTGTAAATCTCAAGTACAAGGGCAAGATGCAGCAGCCCATCATTCGTAATCTTACCCGTGTAAGTAAGCCAGGATTAAGGGTTTACGCAAGCTGTAAGGATTTGCCTCGCGTCTTAGGGGGGATCGGTGTGGCTATCGTTTCTACTTCTAGCGGCATTATGACTGATAGGGATGCTCGCCATAAAGGAGTGGGTGGCGAAGTTCTCTGCTATATCTGGTGATGTGTCACCGCGCGTCTACTTAGTATTTGTTTTCACAGCCCTTGGTGGCAGTTAGGGAAGGATTAAAAATGTCTCGAATTGGTAAAAAACCGGTACCTGTACCTTCAGGTGTGACCGTGTCCATCGATTCTCACTCAGTGGCTGTCAAAGGGCCGAAGGGAGAATTGTCTCGAGTTCTACCTGGAGAGGTTGAGATAGTTCAAGATGGGGAGCAGATCGTCGTAACTCGCCACAGTGATTCGCGCACTGCACGTGCTTGTCATGGGTTATCTCGCACCCTGATTGCCAATATGGTTGAAGGTGTTTCCAAAGGCTTCGAGAAACGTCTTGAAATCAAGGGTGTTGGTTATCGTGCTGCTGTTAAGGGCAAGATGCTAACGATGAACCTGGGGTATAGCCATCCGGTTGAGTTTGAACCTCCAAAGGGTATTGAGTTCAAGGTAGAAAGCAATACTAATGTAATTGTTAGTGGCATTGATAAAGAGCTAGTGGGGACGATCGCCGCTAGAATTCGTGATGCTCGCCCTCCTGAGCCTTACAAAGGAAAGGGAGTACGCTATCTCGGGGAGATGGTCAGACGTAAAGCTGGTAAAGCAGGGAAGTAATTAGGTTATGAAAGCTACTCGTAAACAATCTACCCATCGTCGTCACGCACGTATCCGTCGTCGGATTAAAGGCACCGCTGAGCGTCCTAGATTGGCGGTTTATCGTTCTAACAATCATATTTACGCTCAGGTGATTGATGACTATAAGCATCACACCCTGGCGGCGGCTTCTACGCTGGATAGCGATTTAAAGGGTGAAGATAGCGGTGCCGCTACCAAAGATGCTTCTGCAAAAGTCGGTAAGCTAATTGCTGAGCGTTCCTTGGCGAAAGGTGTAAAGCAAGTCGTTTTTGATCGTGGTGGTAAACTTTATCACGGTCGAGTCGCAGCCCTGGCAGAGGCTGCCCGTGAAGCTGGTCTAGATTTCTAAGACTTCTTAAAAAGGGATTAAATCATGGCAAAAGAGCGTCGTAAGGGAAATAAAAATAAGGAAAAGGATTCTGAGTGGCAGGAGCGAGTGGTTCAGATTCGCCGTGTGACTAAGGTCGTTAAGGGTGGTAAGAAGCTCAGTTTTCGTGCCATCGTGGTTATTGGTAATGAGAAAGGCCAGGTCGGCGTTGGCGTTGGTAAAGCCAGTGACGTTATTGGAGCTGTCAAGAAAGGTGTTGCTGACGGGAAGAAAAACCTGGTTGAAGTGCCTTTAAACAAAGCCTACTCACTGCCTCATCCGTCTACTGGTGAAGCCGGTGGTGCTCGCGTCTTTATGCGTCCTGCTGCACCTGGTACAGGTGTAATTGCTGGTGGCGCAGTTCGTACTGTATTAGAGCTGGCAGGTGTACGGAACGTGCTTGCTAAGCAGCTTGGGTCTGACAACCAGTTGAACAATGCTCGTGCAGCAGCTAATGCTTTAGCCTCGTTGAGAACCTTCTCTGAAGTAGCTAAAGAGAGGGGAGTTTCACTCGAGAAGCTATACGCTTAAATCTGAAGTAATCGAATTTTTGGAACTTTAAAACAATGAGACTAGAGGATGCTCAGCCAAAGGCTGGCTCAAAGCGCCGTCGTCGTCGAGTAGGGCGAGGAATTGCTGCCGGTCAGGGAGCCACATGTGGCTTTGGTATGCGTGGCCAGAAAGCTCGCTCAGGTCGTCCTACTCGACCTGGCTTTGAGGGTGGTCAACTACCGCTTTACCGTCGGATTCCGAAGCTTAAGCATTTCCCTATTGTCAACCAGAAGGTGTTCACCATACTGAATATCTCTCGTTTGTCGGAGCTAACCGCTGGTTCGGAGGTCACGATGTCATCTCTGATGGATTCTGGCATCATTACATCCAATGATGGCCCCCTGAAAATTCTGGGTGATGGGGAGATTGATGTTGCTCTGACGGTTAAGGCAGCTGCTTTTACAAAAAGCGCTAAAGCTAAGATTGAGGCTGCTGGCGGAACCTGTGAAATCGTGGCGTAAGCCTCTAGAATACTCTTATATTCCAGTCAGCTGTACTCTGGGTTTTCCCTAGGTGCAGCTTGCGTTTAACTAGAATCTAAACTTATGGTTGTCAGTCGAGGAAAGACACCTAGCGCTCAGGAAACTTTTTTGCAGATGGCTCAAGCGGCCGGTTTGCGAGGTCGTTTGCTGGTGACTTTAGGATTATTGGTGCTGGTGCGCTTGGGAATGTATATTCCAGTGCCAGGAATTGACCGTGTTGCCTTCTCACAACAGGTTGATGCTGGAGGCCTATTAGGCTTTCTAGATATCTTTGTAGGAGGTGGTTTGTCTTTGCTGGGCATTTTTGCTTTGGGCATTTTGCCCTACATTAATGCCTCGATTATTATGCAGCTGCTGACAGCCGCAATTCCTCAGCTAGAAGACCTTCAGAAAAACGAGGGTGAAGCCGGGCGGCGTAAAATTTCTCAAATTACTCGCTATGTGGCTGCTGGATGGGCTGTCTTACAAAGCACCCTTCTGGCTAGCTTTTTACTAAGCCCTTTTGCTAATCAGCCAGGCGTTCCATTTATTGTTGAAACGGCTGTAACCCTGACGGCTGGTTCAATGTTCGTTATGTGGGTAGGTGAGCTGATTACAGAGCGCGGAGTCGGCAACGGTGCCTCTTTGTTAATTTTTCTTAATATTGTTTCATCCCTGCCGCGACTGCTGAATAGTGCGGTGACAGTGGCTCAGTCCCCAACCTCGTCACGTCAGGATGTGGCGGGTATCGTCGTTGTTAGTCTGGTCTATCTAGCAATGGTTGTGGGGATTGTATTTGTTCAAGAAGGCATGCGTCGAATCCCCATCGTTTCAGCGCGACGTCAGGTGGGTCGAAAGCTCTACTTAGAAAAGAGTAACTATTTGCCTCTTCGTCTTAATCAGGGAGGAGTCATGCCAATTATTTTTGCCTCGGCTATTTTGGTGCTGCCGCTTCAGGCAGCACCCTACATTGCCAGTACTCTCTCTAATCCAGGTGTTTCCGACTTTGTTAATCAATTTTTGAGTCCAGGGTCGCTTCCTTATAATTTGATGTATTTAGTGATGATTCTTTTCTTCAGCTATTTCTATGCATCACTGGTTGTAGATCCTGAGGATATGTCACGCAATCTTAAGAAAATGGGGGCTAGTATTCCTGGTATTCGGCCTGGTAAGGCAACCAGCGACTTTATCGCTAAGGTATTGAATCGTTTAACCTTCTTGGGAGCCCTGTTTCTTGGTATCGTTGCTGTCGTACCTAGCATGGTAGAAAGCGGTTTGCGTGTAACCGTATTTCAAGGATTAGGGGCCACATCTCTTTTGATTCTGGTTGGTGTTGCTATTGACACCGCTAAACAGATTCAAACCTATGTGATTTCTCAACGTTATGAGGGCATGGTGAAAAAATAGTGATCAGAGTAATTTTTTTAGGGCCTCCTGGGGCTGGTAAGGGAACTCAAGCTACTGTCTTGTCCAAAAACTTCAGTGTGCCCCATATCTCGACCGGTGATATTCTTCGTTCAGCAGTGGCTGCGCAGAGTGAGCTAGGTCAGAAAGCTGAATCCTATATGAATGCAGGTGAATTGGTCCCTGATGACTTGATTTTGGATCTGATTCGTGAACGTCTAACTCAAGATGACGCCAGTAAGGGATGGGTGTTGGATGGATTTCCTCGTAATGTCAGTCAGGCAAATTTTCTAGACAAGCTTCTGGTAGAAATTGAGCAGCCTTGTGAATGTGTGCTCAATCTAGAAGTCCCAGATAATGTTTTGGTATCACGTTTATTGACACGTGGCCGTAAAGACGATAACGAAGAGGTGATTCGTAATCGCCTGGAAGTTTATCGTCAGCAAACTGAGCCATTGATTGAATTTTTTAGAAATCGTCAGCAGCTAGTGTCTGTCAATGGCCATCAACCGATGGAATCCGTGGCTTCAGACTTAAAGCAGGTGCTACAGGCTTAAGTCCGTTAGATTATTTCGCTGTCAGTGATTGAGATGGCTGCGCAATACATTTTGGGTATCGTTTGTTACCCTTGTAGTTGGGACTGTATTGACTGTTGTAAGAGTGTGATTACGTAAACTACGTAATTGTCTATGGAGCAGACAAATGCCCTTAAATCGGGGATATCTGTCTGAAAAGCAGGTTGGCAATTAAGGTCTGTCTGTTTTATGTATTTAGTTATTTATTGAATTGAGGAGTAGCTACTTGTCTAAGCAAGATTTAATTGAGATGGAAGGGACCGTAACTGAATCTCTTCCTAATGCAATGTTTAGAGTGGATTTGGATAATGGTTTCAACGTGCTAGCCCATATTTCTGGCAAAATTCGTCGTAACTATATTAAGATTTTGCCTGGTGACCGGGTGAAGGTTGAGCTGACTCCTTACGATCTCACTAAGGGCCGAATCACGTATCGTTTAAGAAAAAAGTAAGTAAAGAAGTCGGCTGTTTCGAACTTTTCGCACTTTTTTTAGGGAATATGCTCGATTCCTTAGCTTAGGTTCAGCGAGTATCGTTACTCAGAAGCCTTGTCAAGATAGGGGCCGGGTTAAAGCGAACTACGTCAGTACAGGGCAGTCCCGTTATATTTGATAGGCTTGTAGCGGCATCTATGGCCTTTTCTTGCGCAACGCCAAAAGTGTTTAAGGCGATGCCGGCGATCGTTGGCGATGAGAACGTTCCGCCTGCTGTTGCTACAGTCTTGTAGAGATTTAGTACCTCTTGGATAGGAGGTATTGAAAACTCTGGAAAGTGCTGAATGCGTTCTAGATTGATTTTGTGTACTAGTACTAGGTGAGTTGGCTGAGAACCTCGTAATAGAGGTAAGGTGGCGGTAGAGGCTGGATTTAATAAAGAGCCCTGACCTTCAATATAAAGTACATCGTGTTGTTCCCCCTGAGCTAGGACAGCTTGCTCGACCGCACCAGCAGCAAAATCTACTCTTACAGCATCAAGAGCAACCCCAGGTGCTCCAAGCATTAGCCCCGTTTGCCCAGTAGCCACTAGCTGAGACCGAAGTCCTGTTTCCTGGGTAGCGCGGTTGAGTTCGATGCAGGTAGACATTTTTCCGACAGCCATATCTGTGCCGACAGTCAGAACGCGTCGGCAGCTCAGATGGCGAGCTTTGCCAGAGCCTACTGATAGATTGTGAGGTTCTTGACGAATGTCCCAAATCCACTGCTTGGGATATCGATCTAGATTGAGATGTTTGGTCAGGCTAGGGTCATCTTTGAAATAGGTGTGGAGACCATTCATGATGCTGAGCCCTGATGAGATCGCAACTCTAATTTCCTGCACCCAGGGCTCTGGCAAACGTCCTCCTGATGGAGCCAGCCCGATAGCTAGGACGTCAGGCTTGTAGGCTAGAGCGGCTTCCACTGTGGCAACAATCGGCACATCGCGGTCAATACCTGTAAGCTGTTGAATGTTCTGCCCGTTGCAGGTTTCGTCAATAATGACAGCGATAGGATTCGAGCTGTAGCGGAGTAGGGCCAAGCCCGTTTTACCTTTTGCTCCGGTAATCCCATTGTGGAGCAAAATAGCGAGACGATGATGGGGTTGGAGATACATAAGGTGGGGAACTTGTTTCAAATATGTATAGCATTAGGCTTCAGAGATATTGTCTCAGGTATCAGATATACTCTGGAGCTGCCAAATTTTTGAAAAGTTCAGATACCCCCGCCCAATAGCGGATAGCCGACTAACCCGATGGTGGCTCCCCCTAAGATCAGTTTCCAAGCAGTTATTCTAAAACGAACTATTGCGGTCAAAGACATGACCGCAATGCCAATTGCCAAGACCGATAATGGCCAGTTCGACTGATCAAAGGCTGATACTCCCAAAGGGACTGCCGATGCCATAATAGCTCCGACGACAGATGGTTTGACGCCTTTTAGAAAAGCTTGCACCCACGGATTCTGTCGCAGACGCACTAGCAGGGGCGCGGCCAACATAATAAACAAAAACGACGGTGTAAAAATCCCCACAGCAGAGATAAGTGCCCCTAAAAATCCTGCCATTTTGTATCCGACAAACGCTGCTGTCAGTACCACCGGCCCCGGGCTTAGCTGCCCGATAGCCACGCCGTTGATAAAGTCTGCTGTAGACAGCCAGCCCAGCCGTTCAACCATCTCAAACTCTAGAAGTGGAATAATCACTAAGCCACCACCAAAAATAAAAGCACCTACCTTAAGAAAAAAGGTAAATAGAGGCCAACCATAGGCTGTTAGTCGTTCACTTCCCCAAAAGCTCGGTTGCACCGTTGCCAGCAGACCTAGCGGTAGAAAACTATGGGTGCGTATTCCTTTGGGACCGTAAAGCCCTATACCTCCCAGACCTGCTAGTAAGAACACCAGCGGTGTGCTTAGACCGCTGAAGACGCTTGCCACAAATGCTAGGAGCGCGATCGCAACGCTCAACCAGCTCTGGATAGACTTACGACCAAGCTTGTAGCAAAAGCCCAGGATTATGGCGATCATCACTGGGGAGAGGCCAAAAAACAACGCCTTCAGCTGGGGTAGCTGCTGAAACTGAAAATAGACCCAACTCAAACCCACCACAATAAAAAAAGCGGGGGTAACAAACGCCAGACCCGCTACCAAAGCTCCTAGCCATCCACCATAGACATAGCCTGTGTAGATTCCCATCTGAGTAGACGCGGGACCTGGGAGCATCTCACACACGGCCAAACCATCGCTGAACTCATCGGTACTAAGCCACCCTCGCTGCTCTACGGCCTCATCATTGATCATGGCAATGTGAGCCTGAGGACCGCCAAAACCAATGGCTCCCAACTTGAGAAATAGACCAGCCAGTTCTTGAAGCTGCCCAAAATGGTTATTCATAGAAAAAACCACTCAAATAGGTTTCTTTGATAGAATAAACTCTATTAAAGGTTAAGTTACGATTGATAAATGCAGCTGTAACGAGGATTCAACCCGTGATTCATGCGACGCTACATCAGCTAAAGGTATTCGAAGCAACCGCGCGCCACGGTAGCTTTACCCGGGCAGCCGAAGAACTCTATTTAACCCAGCCAACGGTATCAATACAAGTCAAGCAGCTTACAAAAGCAGTGGGATTACCGCTTTTTGAGCAAATTGGTAAGCGACTATACCTGACGCAAGCGGGAAAAAAGCTGCTGGAAACCTGCCAAGAAATTTTCCAAGGGTTGTCTCAGTTTGAGATGTCTATTGCTGACTTGAAGGGAATGAAGCAGGGCAAGCTCAGTCTGGCTGTGATTACGACGGCTAAGTACTTTGTTCCGCGTCTTTTGGGGCCATTTTGCAAGCGTTACCCTGGCATTGATATTTCGCTTAAGGTGACCAACCATCAAAATATCCAAGAGCGCATGCTCAACAACAAGGATGATTTGTTTATTTTTAGTCAGCTTCCGAGCCAGCCAGATCTAAAGACCTATCCCTTTTTAGACAATCCATTAGTGGTAATTGCGCCGACAGATCATCCTCTAGCAGGCAAACGCAATATTCCAATCGATGCCTTAAATCACGAGCCTTTTATTATGCGAGAACCCGGCTCAGGTACTCGTGAAGCGGTTCAAAAGTTGTTTGCTGCCAATAATATCGATGTCAAAGTGCGTCTAGAGCTAGGCAGCAATGAAGCTATCAAGCAGGGCATTGCAGGGGGACTGGGTGTTTCGGTTCTATCGCAGCACACCATTATCTCTGAAGGTACTACGGGCGAATTCTCTATCCTTGACGTGCAGGGATTTCCTATTCCCCGTCAGTGGTATGTGGGACATCTTGCCGGAAAGCAGCTCTCTGTCGTAGCTGAGAGCTTCTTAAACTATTTGTTAGAAGAGAGTCCGGCGATGGCAAAACGATTTTTACCAGGACTTGGTCAGCCTTTGCCCGGTCAAGAAACGGCTGTTGCTTGATTGGATTAATGGACATCGATTTGTACGCTACATACCCCTGAGCCTAGCGGCCTACTAGCGGCATGTTAAAGCTTTTTTGATGAGTCAGTCATCAAGCCGCTGTAAGTTTGTAGAGTTGAGGAACTTATTTCTAGCCGATATCTAGGTCTTAGAATATAAGCTCCATCAACTCAATTTCAAACCTAATTATGTAAGACCCGACAGTACGACTAGACCCAGGACAGCGCCAAACACGATGAGCGCATAAAACTGGGCACGACCTGTTTCCAGGTACTTCAACCCTTCTCCTGTAATCAGGGTAAGAAAGCCAGTCAGGTTAACAATGCCATCCACAAGCTTGATGTCCATTGTCAGTGCACCTTTTGCCACCTTGCGGCTCCCTTGTACAAAGACAGCATCGTAAATGTCGTCAACGTACCACTTGTTTAGAGAGAAGTTGTAGAGCGGCTTGATTTTGCCTGAGATCGCACCTGCATCAATGGTCTTAGTGACATACATCAGTATGGCCACGGTGATGCCCACCAATGAGATTGCCACAGAACTACCTGCCATAATTGCAAACTCATGCAGGTCTACTTCTTCAGCAAGCTCCGCCACGGTGACCACCTCTCCAGGGGCAGAAATAAACGCCTCAAAGTAGTTGCCAAAGGGCGTGCCGACAAGTCCAATTAAAACAGATGGAACCGCTAGCACCATTAGCGGCAATGTCATAGAGATGGGGGACTCATGGGGCTCAGACACATGGTGGTCGTCGTGATGCCCGGTTTCTGCCTGAGGCATTTCCTGAGTGCTCATGGCACCAGGCCCTAGAGACGCTCCCATCCGCTGAAGATTTTCAACCCGCAGCTGCTCCTTGATATCGGCATTTGTGCCGCGAAATTCGCCCTCAAATGTAGAGAAGTACATCCGGAACATATAAAATGCCGTGATTCCGGCGGTAACCCAGCCCACAGCCCATAAAACAGGACTGACTTGGAAAGTAGAGCCTAGAATCTCGTCCTTGGACCAAAAACCAGCAAATGGTGGGATGCCTGAGATTGCCAGAGTACCAATCAAAAAAGTGATTGCTGTGGCTGGCATGTATTTACGCAGTCCACCCATCAGACGCATGTCCTGGGCATAGGTTGGGTTATGGCCAACGACGTCTTCCATACCGTGGATGACAGAGCCCGAACCTAAAAACAGCATGGCCTTGAAATAGGCATGGGTCATCAGGTGGAATAGGCCGGCGCTGTAGGCACCTACGCCCATAGCCATCACCATGTAGCCCAGCTGGGACATAGTTGAATAGGCCAGCCCCTTTTTGATGTCATTTTGCGTCATGGCGATGGAGGCCCCCATCATGGCGGTAAATGCACCTACGTAGGCGATGGTGGTCATAGCAACAGGAATTTCTTCAAATACCGGATACATTCGGCCAATGAGGAATACGCCTGCCGCTACCATGGTCGCTGCGTGAATCAAAGCAGAAATGGGTGTTGGACCTTCCATCGCGTCAGGCAGCCACACATGCAGCGGAAACTGAGCTGACTTAGCCATTGGGCCCATAAACACCAAGATGGCAAACAGCGCTGCTAAACTACCGGGAACACTGCCCACCTCTACTAAATGGGTTAGCCGCTCACCCATAACGCCAAAGTCAAAGCTACCGGTCGCCCAAAACAGCCCTAGCATCCCGAGCAATAGACCGAAGTCACCGACGCGGTTGGTGACAAATGCCTTCTGACAGGCGTCTGCTGCTGGCTTCCGGTCGTACCAGAAACCAATGAGCAGATAGGAACACATCCCCACCAGCTCCCAAAACACATAAACCTGTAACAAGTTAGGACTAATAACCAGCCCCAACATGGAGGAACTAAATAAACTCAAATATGCGTAAAACCTAACGTAGCCAGGATCGTGGGCCATATAGCCATCGGTGTAGACCATAACCAAAAAGGCCACGGTGGTCACAATCACTAGCATGAGTGAGGCAATGTGGTCGATGGTGTAGCCCATCTGCAGCTTGAAGTCGCCTGCCGAAGCCCACTCAAACATAAATGAGTAGGGTTCGTGGCCGTTCCACTGGCTCCAAAACAGTCCAAAGGACATGACCATCGCTGCCCCAATTAGGGTGACGATGAATACTGAGCTTGGCGTACGCAGCTTGTTTGTGGCGTCGCTATAGCTGATCAAACCCACTCCGACGATCGCTGCCCCTAGGAGGGGGAGTACTGGAATGAGCCATGCATAAGAATAGAGAGATTCTAAGGATTCCATAATTTATTTGGTGCCTGCTCTCTTGAGTTGGCAAAACCGCCTACATTGTGACACATGGCAGCTTGTCAGTTTGCCAACTTGCAGTCACCTTTTAACAGAATATTGATTTTTCCTTGAGTAAAGACTCATCCCTAAGGAATAAAAATCAGGCATATTGAGGGCTTTTGTTTTGTTGGCTGTGGGACCGGCTGTGATTCTAAGAAAAAGGTTATTTTTTACGACAGGCTCTAATCATTGGGGTTTCTTGATATTGGATTAAAGAGACGCCAGACATCATTGATATATCCCAATGGGTAATCAGAGTAGCCGTAGAGGCCATCAGACAGTGGGCAGCCCGACAGTAGGTCTGCCGATTCGGCCCCGTGGATGGAGGTTTCTGAAACTAGCTGGCGTATTGATAATAGCGGTCTTTCTGATAGGACTCGGTTTCTCTTCCCCTGGATGGGGGCAGACTCGCTCTGCTCAGCAGGCCAATGTAGTCATTGATGGCCGGGTGCTGTTTACGTTAAGGAGCCTTGAGGATGTTAGTGCCGACGAACGGGCTAATTTTGCTAATCAGGCGCTTTGGAACGTGCTGGAAAATGCTCAGCAGCAAACAGTACCACCCCCCATTCGCGTTCGTATCCGTGAGCAAGAAGGACTGGTCACGCTACGGGCCAATGGGCGTCATCTGCTGACGGTTACCAGGGGCGATCTGATGGCTGGGGTGCCTGCTAGAGAGCGGGCTGAGCTGTGGGCTGGCATTTTGCAACAGGCGCTAGATCGTGCTCAACGAGAGCGACAGCCTGCTTATCAGCAACGGATAGTTTGGATGAGTCTTGGGGGTGTGGCGATCGCGATCGCGCTTTGGACACTTCTTCACAACGGTCGTCGCTGGCTATGGCGACGGCAGACCCGTACAGGCAATGTGCCTCGATGGATACCGCCCGTGTTGCTCACGGCCCAAGTTTTGGTTTGGGTCGCGGCGGGTATTTATATTTGTCAGCTATTTCCCTCAGCGCGCGCCTTTCGATATCAAGTATTTCAATCGTTTACCAATCCGCTGTTTGATATCGACGGTCAAGACTTTTCCCTGGTTGAGCTGGTCTATCTGGTCCTGATTGTCTTAGCGCTGTGGATCGGTGTGCGGCTTTTTACCGTGGTGGTGAAATCGCGATTTCTACAGGCGGCGATTCTAGATCGAGGTTTGCAGGATGCGATCGCAATTCTGATGCAAATTGCTCTGATGGGGGTGGGGCTATTTCTGATTTTGCAAGCTTGGAATATCGATTTGAGTGCCCTGGCTATTTTGGCCAGCGTGCTAGGTGTAGGGGTGGGGTTTGGCTTACAAAATATTGCTAACAATGTGGTTAGCGGCTGGGTGATGCTGTTTGAGCGCTCAATTCAGGTAGGAGACTTTATTAACCTGGGAGATTTAGCCGGTACTGTTGAAAGTATTGGGGCTCGCAGCACAGAAATCCGCACCCTAGACCGGGTGGCCATCATCGTACCCAACGCAGAATTGCTAGAAAATAAAGTCATCAACTGGAGTCATGGACATCCGGTGTCTCGGCTCCATCTGCCCCTGGGGGTGGCCTACAGCTCTGATATTCGCCAAGTACATACCGCTGTTATGGATGTAGCCAGCGCCCATCCTAGCGTGCTGCAGTACCCGCAACCGACGCTACGGTTTCTAGGCTTTGGCGAAAGCTCTCTTGACTTTGATGTCTTGATTTGGATCCGCGATCCACGGCTGCAGTTTGACCTTAAAAGCGACCTTTACTATATGCTTGAGGCCACATTTCGTCGCCATAGTATCGAAATTCCCTTTCCCCAGCGCGACCTAAATCTGCGTTCGTCCCAGATGGACCCGACGGTTTGGACACAGCCGATTTCTGAGAACAAAGTAACCACGAGACCCCAACCAGAGACTGGCCACCTCAGCGATCTACTAGCAGATGTTCAAGACTATTCAAATTTGTTGCATCGCCATCAACGATTACAAGAGGCGGTGTTAGAACGACTGGTGCAACAGATGCGTTCGGAGGGAGGTGTTGATATTCGCAACCGCCGGTTTCGGCTAACGGCCTATTCCAGCTGCTTTGTGGGCAGTGAGGCCGTAACCTGGTTAGCCAAGACACAAAATGCAACCCGAGAAGCGGCCGTTAGAATCGGACAGACCTTAGTTGAGGAAGGTATTCTGCATCATGTGACTGATGAGCACCCGTTTAAGGATGAGTATTTGTTCTATCGGTTCTATGAGGACGAACTGTAATATTTTTTTGGCCTCAAGATAGTTTTTGCTGTGAGGGATCGTTAGATAAAACTGGCTACGGATCGGTCTATCCCTCAAGTTAGCGATCGCATGAGTTTCTATTCTTAAGTAAGACCACAATTTTCCTAACTATTTCGCTAGCCTCCTCTAGAATTGTAAAATCTGGCATTGCTGCTACTGAAAACGGCTTTAGCGGTACAGGATTGTCCAATAGCCAATGCTATACCCGTCCATTGCCTCCGATGGGCAATTGCCAAAATCAGCCAGTAAAATCAGTCAGGTCTGTCTGCTCTTCATCAAACTTACTACTCGTTTGAGGACGTTATTAGTGCCTAAGGCGCGTCGCCAAAATCATCGCTTAACTCTAGCTTCTCTGGTGCTTCTGGCGGCAGGGCTATGGCTGGGACAGTGGCACATACGCGGTCAGCTGTCTGCTCCGACGACTGCTCTGGTACTGGGTGGTGATACAGAGCGTGAAGAGTTTGCGGCTCAGTTCGCCATTGAAAATCCAGACATAGACGTTTGGATATCGTCTGGGGCAAATCCTGAATATGCCACCTGGGTTTTTCAAGAATCCCAGGTACCTCTAGACCGTCTTCATCTGGATTATCGGGCTGTCGATACAGTGACAAACTTTACGACGCTGGTGGATGACTTTGACCGACTGGGTATTAAAAGCGTGTATCTGATTACTTCGGACTACCATATGCGGCGCGCCATGACGATCGCCGCTATTGTTTTGGGCAGTCGAGGAATTCATTATGAGCCGTTGCCGGTAGTGTCTGAGCGCCCCCCGGAACCCCTGCTGCGCAGCTTACGTGATGGAGGACGCTCAATATTATGGGTATTTACTGGTAAAACTGGATCGGAGCTGGCTCAGCTAACCTCTAGGCTGCCGGCTCGTCTATAGAGCGCTATTTAACTTTTTCCAAGGCTGGCTATGACGTCTACACCCAATAAACCTCTCTACACTGAGAAGCAAGTTCAAGCCTGGTTGCGAGGGCTATTAGCCGTGGCCTGGGCCGATGGTGAGTTCGACGACCAAGAGCAGTCTTTGATCCACACCATGATGGATGAAGATCTTGCCCCGGGGCTTAAATTTGACACATTTGATCCAATTAAACCGGCAGACCTAGCGACCATTCTCAACCCTAACCCGGTTGCGGCTGAAAACTTTTTGCGGATGGCGGTGATGGTTGCGATCGCAGACGGTCTCTACTCGGCGGCAGAAGATAAAATCCTGATGGACTTCTGCCAGGCGCTCAATCTGGATACGGCTGTTTTGCAGTCGCTCCAATCTACGCTCTACAACCTGCGTCAGATCAAAGAAGAGGTGCCACCAGGTACCAGCGTTACGACTGAAGAACCCTCTGCCGCTGCCAGCTCCCTCCAGCCGCCTGAATCTGGCGGTCCTGACCCGCTCAAACCTATGCGTGAGTGGCTCGACCAGCTTGATGTACAAGATCCACGGCTGGCCAGGTTTGTCTGCAAAATGGTGCCCTCTCAATGTCCCTTTGAGCGCGATGTCACGCTATTTGGCAAGAAGGTGGTTCATATTCCACCCATGTGCAAGCTCAACCCTCTGTACGAACAGCTGGTGGGTTTAAGATTTCGAGCCCTGTCGCACCTGGCGGACGACCTCGGTGAGGATGTTAGCCCTTATATGTAGGTCGTCACCTGCAGCAGTTATAGAGCAGCCGATACAGACAGGAGGGTGGGCGCTGCCCATCGTGAGCGCGATTGGCCAATAATGGTGAGCGGTTAAAAACCGATGTCCTGGTAGTTGGTGGTAGTACTGGCGGCACGGCCGCAGCCATCCAGGCAGCGCGGTCAGGGGCACAGGTATGTCTTGTCAGTGAGTGGCCCTGGTTGGGGGGTATGCTCACTGCCGCTGGCGTTACTGCCCCAGATGGTAACGAGCTAGCGGCATTTCAGACAGGGCTATGGGGAGCCTTTTTACGGGCATTAGAGCAGCGACAGCCGGGTGGTTTGCACCATGCCTGGGTTAGCTTCTTTACTTATGAGCCCGCTGTGGGGGCAGCCATATTCGCTGACTGGGTAGCAGCGCTGCCTAATTTAACCTGGCGTTGGGGACATCGTCCTCGAGACGTTGTGCGCTCGGGTGACCGAGTGGGCGGGGTCATCTTTGACCAGTTTTCAATAGAGGCCCAAATTACGATTGATGGCACCGAGCTGGGAGACTTATTAGCGCTAGGAGAGGTGCCTTATCGCTGGGGCTGGGAAGCTCAAGATCGGTGGCTAGAACCCAGCGCCCCCAAATCTTTAAATGATCCCGCCGATCCGCTGGCCCCGGCTATTAAGCAATACCCGGTACAGTCTCCTACCTGGGTTGTGGTGATGCAGGACTATGGCGAGGGGGCAACAGCTCCCTCGATTCCGGTAGCGAAGGTCTCTAAGTCTTTTGATGGTGCCTGGGATGGCTATGGTCCCGAGCGCTTTCTCAACTATGGGCGGCTGCCGGGCAACCGCTTTATGATTAACTGGCCCCAGCAGGGAAATGATTATGGTACGGGGCTAGAGCGTCTGATTGAATCGAATGCGGCCCGCTATCGCTACTGGCAAGAAGCCAAAGACCACAGCCAGCAGTTTGCCTATGAAATCCAGACAGAGCTGGGGGGGCGCTACGGCCTAGCCGAGAATATGTTTCCTAATCTAGAGCAAACGCCTGGGGGAGGAGCGTTTGCTCTATATCCCTACTATCGAGAGGGGCGGCGGCTGGTGGGACTGACGACGGTGAGCGAGCGAGATATTTTGCCCATGGGTCAGGTGGCTTCCTTACCGATCAATGATGACGGTGTGGTGGATGCGATCGCAGTGGGCAACTATCCCAACGATCATCACTACCCTGGATTTGATATGCCGTTAGCGCCCAAAGCCATCCGCTGGGGCGGACGCTGGACCGGTACCCCCTTTACAATTCCCTACAGGGCGCTGATTCCAGCGCAGGTTGATGGTCTGTTGGTCTGCGATAAGGCTATCTCCGTTAGCCACATTGCTAACGGTGCTACTCGCCTCCAGCCCGTGGCGCTGGGAACTGGCCAGGCAGCCGGAGCGGCTGCGGCTCTGTGCATTCAGCAAAAATGTCAGCCCCGTGAGCTGTCTATTAAGGATTTACAGCTTGCTCTGCTGCAAGATCCGCAGGCCCCAGCTATGGTCGTTCCCTGTTTTGATATGTTACCCACCGACCCGCAGTGGGTTGCTCAGCAGCGAGCCTATTTAGATAGCCCGCAAACCTATCCCAGCAGCGGCTTTGCGTATGCCAAAGGACAGCTGCCCCCGGCTACTATCCAGACGATCAGCGTTTTTCGAGGGCACTATCATCAAGGGGCAAACGACAGTCATTCCTTATCCTGTGTAGTCAGCGACAGGTATCGGACGCTGAGCCTGGTGGCCGTTTCTCCCCAGGCGGTCATGCAGCTAGAGCAGCTCGTCGATGGCCGTATCGCTGAGGTCTGCGGTGTCTACAATAGCGGTGGTGGCTGGATTTTAGTCGATGCGATCTCGCAAATTGACGAAAGGTAGCATCTGTAGCAGAAATTGGGTGGTATCACCCAAACATTTTTCACTTAGTTTTTCCTGAGTGATTTGTCAATTCCATGTAATCAGAAAGTAGCAATACTACTCATTTTCTGACCCATGAGAATTTCTCTATCGGTAATGTCAGTTGCTGCTGCCATCAGCGTTTTCAACTTTCTTAGTTTGGCTGTTTCTTCTTCTAATTTTCTATCGGCTGAGCGTGGCAGTGGTCGCACTAAAACTGAACAAATTGACCGTGGCAGCGGTCGGGTTACAACCGAGCAAGCCGACCGTGGCAGTGGTCGCATCATGACCGACCGTGGCAGCGGTCGCGTTATGGCTTACCGTGGTAGTGGCCGCATCTCATCTGTGAATGCCTATCGCGGTAGCGGTCGAATTATTGCTTAAGCGCTATTCCCTTTAATCTGCTAGCTAATAAATAGATGAAGCACTATTGAAAAGCTATAGATATTAATCAAAAAAAGTTTTACGCTAACCGTTACAAGCTGGTGAAGAAACAGCTATCACTATAAAGGGTGCCTTTGTACATTCAACAAATCAAAAAAAGTTGGTACTTCTCAAGGTAGCCTAGTTCCACTAACCATCTGTTCACGCAATCAGCGTGTATCTATCCCTGAGCGTCCATGACCAATGTTCAATTACCGATGACTACTGATGCCGATCTGATTAAGCGTCTAGAGCCCAGCGCGATTGATCAGATAATGATGTACCTTGCCTTTAGCGCTATGCGTACTGGTGGGCATCGCCACGGTGCATTTCTTGATGCTGCGGCCACTGCAGCTAAATGTGCTATTTACACCACTTATATGGAGCAGGGGCAAAACCTGCGCATGACCGGGCATCTACATCATATTGAACCCAAACGCGTCAAAGCTATTGTTGAGGAAGTCCGTCAGGCACTCAGCGAAGGTAAATTGCTTAAGATGCTGGGTGCGCAAGAACCTCGCTATCTGATTCAATTTCCTTACGTTTGGCTGGAGCAATATCCTTGGACCCCGGGACACTCTAGGTTAGTGGGCACCAATTTAACTTCAGATGAAAAGGCTCAAATTGAGCAAAAGCTGCCGCCAAATCTGCCTAAAGCTCAGCTGATTACGTCGTTTCAGTTTGCTGAACTGATTGAGTTCTTGCATGCACGTTCTCAAGAATCTCTTCCAAGCGGACGACAGCTGCCCCTAAGTGAAGCATTGGCAGAGCATATCCGTCGTCGCTTGATTTATTCAGGTACGGTTGCGCGTATCGACTCTCCCTGGGGAATGCCGTTTTACGCGCTTGCTCGCGCGTCCTACATTCCCACAGATGATGCAGAAAGAACGTATACGATGATTGAGGATACCGCCCGTTATTTTCGGATTATGCACGAATGGGTCGCCCGCAAAGACGGCACCATGAGAGTTCTAGAGTCTCTTGATATTCCAACTGAGAATCGCCAGCAGGCTCTTGATGAACTAGATCTACTGTTGCGTAAATGGGCTGATAAGTATCACCAAACTGGTGGCGAACCTATGGTTCTACAAATGGCAGTGGGTGATAATGATACCGAGGCTAGCTAGTCTCCGCCGCAAAGAAGAAGGACGATCTAGTTCCTCGTGTCGTCCTTCTATGAGCTTTGATCGCTTCCCTTAAAGGGAGTTCCAGGCTTGGGTAAGAATATCTCTAAGCAAATGTCGGCTCTTGGGATCTAACAGAGCGTCGTCGGTCATTAGTTCATTAATGACATCGTCTAGACTTTGTCCTTGGGACCTGGCTGTTTCAATTACATGAACAATTGCCGTGGCAATATGTGCTTCACTGACGGACTTGCCTGATGGAGACGTTTCTAAAACAGTTTTTAAAGATGACGGGCTCATATGACGGATATGGGGAAGATGCGGCAGCCACCTGATGGGCTAGATTACCTCTCAGGGAGATTATTTTGCGCTTACAGCTAGACCCATGATGGATGCATCCGTAAGCCAGCAACAGTACTACGTGTTGGGTAGCCATTGCTTGAGATGCTGAGAAGTTAACAAAGTCTAACCCAAGTTGACCAGAAAAAAGATCTTATTTTTGAGAATTACGCGTGAATTTTCTGGCATTGCTGCGCTTTAAGCTGACGTTAGCCATGAGGCACCGTCGCAGCAGTTGCTACAGATTCAGAGTTAGCGATCGCAATTTTCTCTCAAGCTTTAGTCTGAGACGATTCCTTTTTGAGCTTAGGGAAATTAGGTAAATCAATGGCCGACAGAGAGCCAATCCGCTTCTGGGGCTTTAATGGATTGACTAAAGGAGACGGACTACTTTGAGACGCCGACATTGCCGGCAAGTATGTGCCCGCTGCTGTCGCTGTTTTTCCAAGCTGTACCCGGGCGAGAATCTCGTGAGCTTCAGGAGAAAGCTGTGTAACACCCTCTGTATAGCTGCTTTCATTAATTGACTCAGGAGCAGATGGACTATCACTCCAGGGGGAGGGCTCAGTAAACTGAGAAGAGCTGTCTTCAGCTGCGGCCTGACCGGTCATCTCTGAGAGTTCAGATTCGAGCGGAGCGTCAGCTGGGTCCATCACCCGTGCTAAATCATGCCAGAGCTGATCTTCGGCTGCGGTTTCTGCTCCACTGGTGGGGGCAGGCTGACGTGGGGTTTGAGCACCGCGAATCATGGACTCTAGCTGCGGATCCAGCTTGCTGCTGCCAAAAGACGATTCCCAAGGACGAATTTCTTCGACTGTGGGCATGGCAATACCCGGTGCGCTTAAGCCTGCTGTGGGGCTGTGGGCGGGCTCCGTTGACATACTTAAACACTTTTCCAGGGCCGCCTTAAACTGCAAGGTGTAGCGCTGCTGTCTCTGGAGACGCGCTCTTAAGTCGCGACAGTTGGTGTTGGCCTGCAATAGCTCTTGGGACTGTTGGGTATGTTGCCTGAGCAATTCTGTGTGTTCGGTCTCTAGATGTGTAGCACGCTCTCTAAAGGCCGTTAGCTCGGTTTGGAGCGCATCGTTGTGAACCTGATATTGCTGCAAAGCCTGGTTACTTTGTTCTAGTTCGGTGACCAGTTGGACGAGTTCGCGATCGCCCACAGGCGGTGGTCCAGCTCTATCAATTTCAGCTTGAAGGGCAGTTTGGGATCGCTCTAGAGATTCTTCTAGCTGAGATACCTTAGCCAAGAGCACATCGTTACATTCGTTTAGGTCTCGAACCAGGTTGAGCAGCTCGGTTTCACGCTGACTTGGCCGCTCGCTAACAGAGGTCTGAGTACTAGCGGTGCTATTGCTTTGGGAGGTATTAGAAGAATCCATATCGTTGGTCCGCAAATGAGGTTTGGGCCCTGAAAGCTGGTTGGCAGCAATTGTGCCTGGAAAATGCACGGTTTGCCAGCCGGAGTCATCTGAGGGTTCAACGGGCAGAGATGTCTCACCGGACGCGAGGTCCTGAGGAGAACTACCTGACTCGGAGGAACGATCGTTTGGGCTGGCTGAGCTAAACATTCTAGAGCACCGCGATGATGTAGCGGAGACGATGGCATCTTACGCCAATCTCTTCATAGTGTTAACACAGAAAATGAAATTGATACGGAGCAATGACCACGAAATACCCACAAATCAGCGGATATACCCAAAAAAATCTAGTTAAGAATGTATTAAAAGTTGGGTAACTCTTTAATCCGGGATGCGAACAAGGTTTGAGGTAGGTATCAATAAGCACCTTGAAGTTCGCAAAAAAAATAGCTCTGCAGCAATGCTCAGAGCTGTGTATCGTACCCATGCAAAACAACGTTGGGAACGATGAG
>JBHJIL010000039.1:0-65256 GCA_050043465.1 Leptolyngbyaceae cyanobacterium | reverse complement strand
ACCGAAAAGTGTAGGTAAAAGGCCGGTCGCGCAAAACCTGGTCAATATTGCGAATTCGTCCCCGCAGCGCCCGGTCCCAGGGTAGCGCGTCACCATATCTCTCTTGAAACAGTCTGACTAACTCTGAACGACGAGGACGGGCCCCACGATTTCCGGGCCAGCTAACAAAATAAAATTCAACCGGATATTCTTCCACTCCAATTGTCCGGCGACGCCGCGTGACAGCGCGATAGGCCTGCAGATGTATTGGAGATCGCACCACAGGTCGCTGGAGATCGGCTGTGGTAGTTTGACCAAATGCCTGACTCAGCAGCGACAGCATCCGCTGACTGCGGCCCAAAGCGCAGCCTCGAATTCGAATCGTTGTGCGCGCATCAACAACACCATCGCCCAGCGGTGTAAACTGACCGCCGCTAATGGCAGCTTCAAGCACTTCCGGTGTAGCATTCTCACCGCCAGCTGTGACTGGAACACTCAGACCGCCTTCTTCATTAGCGTGGCCAACAATGATGATCTCGCCCCAAGGAGTATCACTAGGGGAGTGATTATTAAGATGATCGCGAACGGCTGAGAGGGTACGATGATTACCCACAAGACTACCCGCAGGATTCACTGTAAAGTACGCGGTTGCTGTCCGATAGAAGACATCTCCAGTGCCGCCCATAATAAACGTGATTGCGGGTCGAGTACTGGTAGGAGCCGCCTGTAGAGCCGCCTGCTGCTGAGCAAAATTCAATAGCCGCTCTAAATAGGTGCGTACGGCTGCCTCCTGTGCGTTTGTTTGAAATGCCTGGATAGTTTCTACGCTCAGGCGTTCTAACTGGCGGCGATAGTAACGCTGCTGTATATGCTGGGGCTGCAGCTGTTGGTTGCGAAACTGCTGGTCTAGCTGCTGCTGCTGGGCAGTAAGAATTTGTAAATACTGACCGGCTTTAAAGGTTAAATCGGGTCGTCCTGTCTGAGCAAGAATCTCTTTACGGCCTCGATGCCACCGTAGCTCAAAGCCCTGAATCGTATAGAGAGCCTGAGTATCGGTGCCTTCTCTGATTTCATAAAAGATGCTGTAGGTAATCTCATCTCCTGAGCGATTTTCTTCGGCTACCCACAGCAGCCGTCCGTGACTAACATAAAATCCGACATGGGGCCGCTGGCTGCGAATGCCGTCGCTATCAGGCGTCTCTCGTACGCCAACGGCTCCTATAATCACACCGGTCGTGATGTTAATGGCATTGATTGCCGGGGTGGAAATGTCTCGCTGAATGTCGGTAAAACCAGAGCAAACAGCGGCTCCTTGGGCATAGGCGCGACTGTCGTCACCTAGCTGCACCCGTTGGATATAGAGATCGCTTTGGGTACTGTCGGCGACTGTTTCTTGCCATAGATGATCCTGACAGGTGCTGACGGGAGTGCCGCAGCTGCCTAGCTGTCGCCAGTCGCCACGCCAGTGGCCCTGAAACCGATCGAACGCGTCCGTTCTACCTCTGGCTCGATCTTCAGCCAGGCTGGTCGCGCTGGGGGTGAATCGATGGGAGCGTAGGTGATCGACGATCTCTTGCTTGCGCTCCGTTAGCGATCGCACCGCCGAACCACCTGCAATCAGCGGTACCTCAACGTCACCCAGCTGCTCGCGACTAGCCAGAACATCGGCAATATCCTTAGCGTCGCTAAACATACGGCTGTAGCGGTCCCAGATTTGCTGCTCAACAGAAGGACTTGCCGGTCGTGGGGCTGCCGCCACCCGCAGTTCGTCAATGAGAATGGTAAACGCGGCATCAGTAGTTCTAGCCGCATTATCAGCCTGGACTCGTAGCCCAATGTTGCTACGAACGTCTCCATCAATTGCCACATCGACAAAGACGTCAGGCAGCTGACCGCCGCTGGCGCGGGTGCCGTAAAGGGCGACTAGCTGCTGGGCCTGATTTCCCGAAAAGGTACGACTGGTGGGACCGGTGGAACTATCAAAGTGAATCTCTCCACCGGCATTGGGGGTTTGCGATCGCAAACTCAGCGTCACGTCTAAATCTTCATCACTTCCCGGTGGCCACTCAATAGACAGCAGCAGATGCGATAGCCGATTCAGCGGGACAACATCGCTGTAGCCCAGCTTGACCGATGCGGTCCACCGGTTGCGAGTAATTGTACCGCGTACGACTTCTTTACCAATGGCAGGGGTGCATATCATGGCTAGCCTCCCCCCACCGATACACTGGCGCTGGCACCGCCCAAAGCCCCCCGGGCAGACCGCAGCATGTCGTCAAAGCTGGTTTCTACCTCCTCTAGCCCCTCTAGCAGCCCGTCTTCCAGCTCCGTTAGCTTATCCACCAGCGGCGAGAGTACCACCGTGAGATCAATGTCACCCAAGGTGGCCTCAATCGCTGCCCAGGCCGTCATTAAAGGCTCTTTTAATAGCGTGGTGAGATCAAATGCGCTCAGCAGATCCTGCACCTGGGTCAATATCATTGTCAGATCGCTCAGCACCTGGGAGGGACGGGTGCTCTCAACCACCACCAGCAGCTGCTGATACACAGCATCAAGTCCGGCCACCATCCGCTCCGGATTCAGACCGGCGACTAGAGCCTGGACCTGAGCAATTGTCTGGTCAATGTCTTCAGTTAGAAAATCTACCCGCAGCCCAGCCACGGTTCCTTGAATTCTGCCGAGAGAATCTTTTACCTGATTGAGGGAAGCTTCAATATTAAGACCGTCTATCAGCCCCACCACGGCTTCATATATAGCATCTAGCTCGGCTCCAATCTCTTCGGGAGAAATCGGTAATAGTTTGTCCTTGAGCTGTACAAACCGGGTTTCTAGCTCCTGCACAAACCGAGTCGGGTCGGCCAACCGCATAAATCGCTTAAAGGTTTCCACATCCATCAGCTCACGACCGTAAGCGGGCAACATGGTGCGCAGCTGCTGAGCTAGCTCGGTATATAGCGTCTGCACTGAATGGGTCTGAATATTTTGCTTGAGCGTCACCAGGTCCTGTTCTAACTGACGGTACTGCACCACCAGCGGAGCCAGATTCACATTGGGGTCAATCGTACCCACCAGGGCCAGTCGGGCAGCTAATGTAGCGGCAGCCTCAGCCTCAACGGTCGCCTCTACCCCACCGGCTTCGATCTCAGCGGCGGCGCTAGCGCTAATCTCTGCTGTGATAGCCGCTCGTAGGTCAAAATGTTGGGCCTTGCGCTGACTAAAGCGACCCGGAATATTGAGCACCCGCAGTCGCTGAAGCCCCTGATCAATAGCCGTCACTAGCTCCTGCATTAGCTGGTCTGGATTGAGACGATCCAAAACAGCTAGAGGCGCTTGGAACATGGTGTGAAGCGCATTCACCATGGCCTGGGTAGCACTGTCAATCAAACCCACCAGCGGAGCCGCTAAATCCACCGCTGGCTGAAAGAGAACCGAGGGGCGCACCCGATCTAGTTCCTGTTCTAAACGAGAGAATTCGGTGACTAAAGGAGCCAACAGATCGGAGGGACGGCTGCTTTGAAGCCGCTGCTGAATTTGGCTTACCAACAGCACCAGCTCATCGATCCAAGCGGTCAGGTCAACGGCTGCCACCGCCACCTTAAACCGGTCCAACAGTTGATTAAGTGGCGCAACAACAGCACCGCTGTCAAACTGCTCAAAGGCATCGGTCACATCTGCAAACGCATCAACCACCGGTTCTAGCAAACTAGACGGCTCCAGCGTAGCCAGGGGCTGTTGTACATAGTCGTCATACAGAGTATCCAAAGGCTCCAGCAGCGCGGCTGGTTGTACTGTTTCAACCGCTTGGGTAATCACGTCTAGGGTGCTAAATAGACTACTTAACAGTTGTTCTGGCTGCAAAGCGTCCAGCAGACTCAGAGCTTCTTCATATCCGGCCTGCAGCTGGTCAATGGCTTGCTGTGGCACGGCTCGAATCTCGACAAAGCCGCTGCGAATACCAGGTGTAACCGTCTCGCTAATATTGATCACCACTACTAGGTCAATGGCGGCCTTCAGTGCTTCTTTTAGCAGCGCGTTTAAGGAAGCCGGGTCAATTTGACTCAGTTTTTCACCATTGGCTCGAAACTCTTCTACGACGGGGTCGATCACCGCAGCAAAGTCAATCGGTGCGAGCTGGTCAAGAATCTCTTGTACGCGCGATCGCAAATCCTCCAGCAGCTGTGGAATATCCAAACCGGTCAGGAAAGCATTAAAGTCATTCACCTGACCGACTACCGTGCCCGCAATCTCAGAAATTCGTGCCTGTAGCGGCGCTAGCTGAGCCGTAATCTCCCCCAGCGTGCTATCGAGAAAGAGTTGAAAGTCCTCTAAAAGACTTACTAAACTAGGCGCGTCCGGGTTGCTCGGGTCGCCCGTAATCGCCAGCTCTGTTTGTTGAAAAACCTGCTGCAGGTCTCGCTCCACATGATAGACAAAGCTATCGTCGGGCTGAAATTCTCCTAAAGGACCCACTAGCTCCCTGACCTTGGTTGCCAGCTGGTCAAAAAACGCCTGCACCTGCTCCAGGGCAGCCAATACGCCGCTGTCAAGACCCGCTACCAGCTGGTCTGCCGGAGCCAGCGCCGTTTGCAGGGTATCGCCAATACTGCCTAGATCAAGGGTTTCTAATGTTTCTTGAGTGGTGTCAAAAAAGCCCAATACGTCTTTGCGCACAGCGTTTAGGTCAACGGCATCAATGGCGCTATCTAGCCGATCAAACAGCGCTGTAAACGGATCTTCAATCCGCTGAGCGTCTCGGACAGGGACTGATAGGGCGGTTTGGAGCTGCGATCGCAGCGCCCCCGCCAATGCTTCCGGCTGTAGCAGCGGTGCGGCTACCAGCTGAGCCAGATCGTTTAACAACAGCTGCAGCGCATCGCGCCAGCTATCCATAGCCGCCGCCGTATCGTTAACAGCGGTTTGAAATATGTTCTCCTCGGCTCCTGCTAGAGTGAGCAGCTGGGTATAGTTCACCGTCACCCCGTCAGCCGTCACCGTAACGCTGTCTAAAAGTGTGGCGGGTAGGACACCGGTCATCCAGTCATCTAACGTTTGCAACAGCTGATTGGCCGCCTCATAACCAAAGGTGTCCAACACCCCCGACAAAGCCTGCTGGAAGACCTGGATCACCAATGCTTCCGGGTCGCCGCCGTTATTAACTGCATCAATCACAGGGAGTACCGTGCGGCTGAGGTCCTCTACTGACTGCACCCAGGCACGAATCGTGTCGGCTTCTGGTCCCTCTAGCGTGGCCAGTACGCCCAAAATCTGGTCTAGCAGCACCCTGACAATTTCCGTGCCATTTTCCGGGATGCCGTCTCGCAGCGACCTGACCGTATCCACCAGCCCACGAATCTGTCCTACCAGATCGCCACCAATGGCCTGACTCGCTGTTTCTAACTGCTGTTTTAAGTCATCTAGGGCCTCGTCAGGAGACGCCACTTCCGCCTCTAGTTTGACCGCTGGAAACTGCCCTGTCAGCTGATCTAGGGCAACGCTGCTGCCATAGTCCAACAGCCCCGCGAACAGCGTTACCAGCTGAGCCGAAACACCAGCCGTATCCAAAGAACCAGCGGCTGTTGCCGCTCCCGTTAGACCGGTTGTTTCATCGCCCTGCAGTTCGCCGATGTCTAGCATCAGCGAGCCTTCCAGGTCACGAATAGTAGTGGTCAACGATCCTTCAGGCATGGTTCCGGGGTGGTTAATTGTCGTTGGGCGCTGGGTCAGCAGACCCAAAAATAGCCTGCAGCGGTGCTAAGTCTGCCTCTAAGCCAGCAGTGGCGGCATTCACACCATCTAAGGCCGGGGTTAGCTGCGGTGTCGGGTCAGACAGGTTGGGAATATTGCCCAGACCGTCAATGGCGTCCAGGGCTCCTGTCACCGTGTCCAAGAACCCTGCTGCCTGGTCCAGCAGTCCGGTGTCCAATCCTCCCAAAGGGTTTGGCGGTGGCGGTGGTGGGCTCTCTTTTAAGAGAATCAAATAGTCTCTTTGGTCTGGATGCTGGTTGTTCTCGACTAGCTCCAGCGTTTCAATCAGCACATACTGCACATCAGTCGCCGTTAGAATATCCGCAACAAACGTAACGGGCTCACCTGCTTGAAACTGGCTGCGAAGGTCGTCTAAAAACTGATTTTGACTCTCCAGACCAAAGAGACTCCCTTGAATTGCCACTCGCGTTGGCACCTGATTGAGGTCTTGAAACAGACTACCGCTGCGTCCTGGCACCGGCAGCTCTGCATAGGCCCGATGCTCTAGAGTTTGAATTGAGGTAATTCTGGGAATTTCCCAATCCCCTAAAACAGGTTTGGCTCTCATGACAGGTCTACTCCATGACGGTGGGCCTGTTCTTTGAGAATGTCGTTGACCCAGTCGGTTAGAGTTTCAGCCATGGCAGGGATCGGAGCCCCAGGCGGCAGGGCCACGATCGGTGGCTCAGGAGCAGAGGCGGGGCTGTTTAACTGGGCGGCCCTCTGCTGAGTCTGCTGAGGTGCGACGGCGGGTCCCACCGCGACGGCACGGGCTGAACTATCGCTGCCCTCTGTCTGCAGTTGTCTCTTAGTAGCTAGGGCATTAGCAAAAGGTCCAGGTACTGTCCCTGAAGAAGTCGCGCCAGATATGGGTGATAGCTGCTGAGCCGCGCTCTGACTATCTTTGGCACTGTTCTTAGCAATCGTCTGATGCGACGCTGGGCTCAGCAGCTGTTGAGTGAGCTGGTCAATCTGCTCTATGGCATTGACCCTGGGTAGCGCAGACACCTCGGCTGTCTGGTTAAAAACAGCCAGCGTTGGGGCCAGTTTTTCTATCTGCGAAACCCCGTGGGACGAGCCAGCGGTTGGTTTAACCTCAGGCCGATTAACCGGATGAGTCCCCCCCTCCGGAGACGGCATTTCGCCCACAGAAGACGGGTCGGATGAGAATGCGGCCAGCTGAGCTAGCTGAGAACCCGGCTGGACCCGAGACGCTTGGCGAGTAGAGCCGCTAGCTGGATAGGGTGTTTTGGGTTCTGGCGTTTTTTCTCGTAAAGACGGCTCTGTTGGAGATTGAACTTGTGGAGTGGGTTCTTTTTGGCTGAGAGACTGCTTCAAACCTGACGGTTTACTGGAAAACAAGGGTTTTCTCTTGGTATCTTGGTCTAAAAAAAGAGAAGATCGAGAAGGCTTTTGAGACCCCAGAGAACCGCCAGAGCTATCGGACGGCTGCAAACTGGACTGAGAGAGCCCTCTAGGAGCAGCCTGGCTGCGGTCAACCCGTTTTGGCTGGGGACGAGAGGTTATTGCTGGGATATCATCAGTGGTTGCCTGGGATAGCGCCTGCAGCGGCTCAGTATCGATTAGGGGGAGCTCCTGGCTGAGGTGTTCCATAACGGCTTCAGACCTATCCAGCCATGCCAGAGTTGAGTGCTCTAGCGCAGCCATTGCTAGCTTTGAGGCATAAATTGGGTTGCGCGACACCGGGCTCATAGTCTTACGGATTTTCTTTTAACAGTTTGAGATGCAGTAGTACCTGGCCCAGCGTCAGCTCGCTGACTTCCTGGGGAGTCCAGCCAAATGCCTTAGAGAGAACAAACGCGGCTTTCGCCAGGGGCGCTTCCATCGCATCGGACAGGGTTTGGGCGGTGGGGGTGATACCGCTGATCTGATTCACCTGTTCTAGGAGATACTGCACCAGTCCTGCATGCATCGCCGCCACTTGGGGGACGCTCATTTCGGGCTCCACCAGCGACCGCTGCACCATCAGCGTGGAGGTTAAAGCGTCACTTTCTTTGGCGGCCCTCGAAATCAGCTGTAGGTCTTTGACAGTCAGCGGCTGCAGTTTTACATGCATGGATTTATCTGCCGCTGCCGATCCCGATGGATTTAATACCTGGTGGGGTACTTCAATCTCATGGACAAGCGTTCCGCCCGCCAGCAGATCTTCTGCGCTGAGCATTTCTGTTCTCCCATTAGCCTTCATCTAGCACGGTCAGGTTTAGTGCCTGGAAAGAGATCTCTTCTAAGACAAAATCATCTTCGGGTACCGCGTAGCTCCAGCCGTCGATTTTAACGTTGTGCAGCGTCAGCGTGTTGTTGACATCGGGCATGGCCGGATTGTCTAACAGCAGGGTGATATTAAAGGCTGCCTGGGGCCAGCTAGCCGCCGGACGACTTTCGGCGCCTTCTCCCAGCATCAGCCGCAGCAGCGCCCCGTTGATGTAGGCCCGGCCAATAGTGCCGCGAATATGCACATTGCCATGGCGCAGTTCGGTAGCATAGCGCTGCCCAATCTCATGGAACGCTTTGACATCGGAGCGCACTTCAACTTTGACATTTTGCACCCGACCCACCGTCAGCAAATCGTAAGATTCAAGCACGCCCTGGGCGAGTTCTCCTTCTAAACCCTGGGGGGTGGACAGGGTGAGGGAGCCGTCGGCTCCGGTTAAAACACTTGCATTGGCCATGTAGACGTTCTCCTCATTCTCTTAATGGGTTGAAGACAGTGCGCAAAGCTACTGCAGATTCAGAGTCACTGCAATGTAGTCGATACTAAAGGTGGGCTGTAGTACAGCATTGACAATGGCCCGACCGCCAATTTCGTCATCGCGGGTGGCGGTGACCTCCAGGGTGTAGGCAATTAGGGCCTCGTCTCCAACCATAGAATCCAAGAAACTTGCGATCGCACCCTGCAGCGCCTTGCGCACGCGCGCGTTGTTTAGCTTGCCAATAAAGGGCTGAGACGCCTGGCGAATGCCTTGCTTGGCCGCGTCTACAATTCGCCGGGTCGTGATCTGCTGAAAAGCTCCACTGTCAGTTGTGACACCTCGTACCACACGCACTCCCTGACGTTCTTCTAATGCCAGAACATGGCCTGACACAAGTGCTTTGGTTTCACCGTAGCTAAACCGCTGGGCGAGCTGGGTTAGACCGGGTAGCGGTTTATTGGTGGGACTAGTTTGAGGGGTTAGACCGCTGATTAAACCCGCAACGGCTGCCGCCGTATACGCTCCAGGCAAAACAACATTCTCATCGGCCGCCGCGTCATAGGTAATGACACCAGGAGCAGCCACAATGATGCGATCGTTTTCTGGCACGCTGGCGGTAAAACCAGATAAATCAGTAGTATCAACATCGCTGCCAATCACAGCAATTAGATCTTTGCCATCGTTTTCAGCCCCCTCTAACAGAGCGCCAAAAACGGCCTTAGCGTCGTCATAAGACAGCTCTGGAGCCAGAACAATATTAATGTCGTCCTTAAGCAGTTCGGCAAATGCGGTCTCATAGTCGGCCCGAGTTGCCTGGGCTGGCGAGAGCGCTCGAGCGTAAACCGTACCGCCGCCGTTTTGGTAGATCAGCTGTAGCGATCGCACCAAATTTAACGAGCCGACCACAGCACCCTGGGGATCAAGGTAGCGATCGTAGGTACCCAATCGTGTGCGAGCACCGTCGTAGTCCGATAAAATCGATGTTGAACTATAAATTGAAGTATCAAACACCGGACTGCCACCACCGTCGGTAGCCGGGTTGCCATCTTCATCTAAAGCTTGAATTTGCGCGGTACCTACAATGCCAATATTGCCGGTAGATATGCCGCCAGCTCGAATTAGCCCCTCTGCTCGTACCCGTATAAATACGCCTGGCACAATTAGCTCAGACACTGAGAAATTCTCTGCCATCAATAGGTTCCTCCACAGTGAACTCTTAGAGAAAAATTCGATTTAGACCGATAAATATTGCCTACGTATGCAGGCAAAGCATTGCTCTTTCTGTAGAAAGGACATCATTTAGCTCGGCGCTCAAACGACAATCTCAACAACAATCAAATAAACGATTTTCCAGACGTTATCTAGCTTTAATCACTTCATTTGAAATTGGTTGCTATCCGCAATACCCTACAACTTGTAACAAATAGATCGAAAACAAAATACTATGGTAAATAACCCAGCTCCTAAAGGTAGGCAGCGCTTCGGATTGGGTTAAATAGCAGTTGAATATAGTTGACTGTATCTAGAAGCTATATATCCAATCTAAAGAAGAGTTTTCAACCTAAGATTATGCCCAAACCCTAACTTACCTGAATATTGATCGGAACAGTTTGAATTATTTCTTCAGATTCTGTGGGAATCTTTAAGAATTCATACAATGTCTGATACCTTAGCGTTTGCATCCATACCCTGCTTCCAGATTCGTCCCTGGACTCGGCCTTATCGAGAGGTTTTAGCCGAAATCGCAGCAGCCCGTTCTCGAGTCGCTGCTCTCTAGACAGCGTGGCAAAATGGGTCACTAAGATATTCACATCGGTTTGTAGCTGATCAAACTGATTAGCCTGCAGTAGTACGCTGACGTCCCCATCAACCTGACAGCCTAAAATATCGCCGTTAACGGTATCGTGGGAGGCAATAAAACCGCCCAGCCCCGTTGGTTTGATCTTGTGGGGATAGACAGATAGATCGAGGGTAACAGCAGGTGATAAATTTGTTGGTAGAAGCTGGGATAGGGTTGTCCGGAGCGCTTCAACAGCTTCTACAAAAGAGGTACTCATTATAAATACGCTATGAAGTAGTTCTGTCTTAGCACAGGACTTAAAAATTTTTATGAGAGGTAATGTATCTTTTATCTTTCACCCTCCTGATGACAAAGATTTGAACAAGCTAAGGGTTCTCAGTGCTATAAGCTGTTGCTTTTGTAGCTAACCGGCTGTAGCAAATGCTTTGATCAGGCCATAGGCATACGGATCTAACAATTTCTGGTCACTGGGCTTTAGATTTTGCATGATTTCAGCGACTAAATAGACGGTTGCTTGAGATGCCATTTCCCAGGGAATACCAATCCCTCTATAAACTAGGTCACATAGAACAAACAGTTCTTGTTCAATAGCGTCTAAATTTCCCTGTAAGACACATAGCCAAAGATAGGCTTGAAACATATCTAGATCTCGCAACGAGGAGTGCTCGACTCCGGGGTTCTTCAGCTGTCCCCGACGATTGTAATACCCTTCAAAACGTTCGCAACCTTGGGTGTAAACGATTCTTGAAATCTTTGATATTTGAGGCAGCATCTGCTCAACGAGCTTAAATTTAGGGGATGTTGAAGGGTAGTCTGCTGCTGCAACACAAACTCGCTGCCAGGGGATAGCCACATATTCTTCAAGGAAAGTGAAATATGGGCTCAGCAAGACTTTTTCTGCAGGGCTCAGAAATTCAAGCAGCAGTTTACCGCTTAAATTCAATTCGGTCGTTAGAAAGCTGCGCGTTTGCCAGTCGGTTGATCTGATATCTTCTGACTGAAATTTTGATAGTAAGGGTTCTACCAGGCTAGCCAATGTATGAATTTCAGGAATTGTGAATACCGTTAAAGATGATTTAACAACAGATTTTTTGTTGTTTAGTCGAGAGCGTGCGGCGATTGGATCATGGTTACAATAGAAATCTAGTAAAGCCGGATAAATTTGAAACGCAAATTGGGCTAACTCTACTGTTTCCTTGAGATCTAGATTTTTATAATGGGTATAGAGATCGCCGGTTCTAATAGCGGCTCTTTTACAGCTCTCTTTTATTAAATCGTCCTGTAGTCTCTCTGCCGTTCGCCGTCTTCCCTGCAATGAGGCAGAGCTGGTTAGCGCATAGGAACTGACCGCTTCGCATGAGCTCTCAGAAAGATAGCGAGCTGACCAAAGAGCAAAAAGTCGGTCGGTACTGGATGATGGAGAGTCAGATAAGGTGCCTAATCCAGTCATCTTTATATACCAATTTTCAACAGATACATTATTTGACATTGCCAATTTTTGGCATGACTCTAGCTGTAAGAAACTATCAAATAGCAGCGGTTACAGAGCAGCCAATTTCCTAAATTAGCAGTTAAAATTGTGCCGTTGCTGATTTGAGGGATGCACCGATCTGTTAGAAATGCCATGTGTCAGCATTTTTCAAATAAAGCCATCCCGAGGATCAGCACGCCAAAATGATTTAAAGGCAGTTGATGATTGATTCAGATTAGGGAATACGCTCATACATTCTAAGCATTTCCACCGAATACAGGAATGATTGTTGAGCAATCTGTGGATATCCTTTACTATGTCATCGCCCGTTGAAAATGTTTTTGTAAAGAGTATGGAGTTATACGCTGGTGGTTGTCAGCAGCGGCTGTTCTCTCCTTCAAAATTGACAGGCTCGACCTACGCCAGCGGCTACAGGGAGTTGCAAGATGGAATGCTGGCGAATGCGATCGCATCCCCACCCTAGCCAGCTATCAATCGTTCCCCCTTCCCAGCGACGTAAAATGCCATCGCTGTTGGCGCTAAGCAGCCACTGGCCGTCGGCACTGAATACGACCGTATTTGCGATCGCGGTATGCCCCATCAATGGATTGCCAATGGGTCTGCCCTCTAGATCCCACAGCCGCAGCGTCTGATCGCGGCTGGCGCTGACAATATAGCGATCGTCAGGGCTAAAGGTGACCGCGATGATATCGCTCAGGTGACCCCGAAAAGGCTCAGCCAGCAGCGCTCCATCGCGTCCCCACAGCCGCAGGGTGCGATCTCGACTGGCGGTTGCAAACATTTGCCCGTCGCTACTAAAGGCAATGGCATTAATATCATCGGTGTGGCCAGTCATCGGCTCGCCCACCGGGGTTCCTCGCAGATCCCACCGTCGCACCGTGCGGTCATCGCTGCCGCTTACCAACAGGTCCCCATCGGGGCTAAAAATAACGGCATTGACCGTGTCGTCATGACCGTCAAGCTGCGCCAACGGATTACCTTGGAGATCCCACAGACGAATGGTGCGGTCGTCGCTACCGCTGGCCAATAGCGACTGTGTCGGATGGATCGCCACCGCATTTACAGGAGCCTGATGCTGGTTGAGAGTTGCGATCTCGCGGCCCCCGCGAGTCCAAAGTTTAACCGTCGTATCCGCGCTGCCGCTGACCAGCGTTTGGCCATCCGGACTAATATCCACCGACAGAACAGCAGCGTCATGCCCCCTAAACGGAAGGGCACCGGTCTCTCCTTGATTTGTCCAAAGTCTCACTGTCGCATCGTCACCGCCGGTTGCTAGGGTCTCAGTCTCAGGATGGAGCGCCATCGCATTAACGGCCCCCTGGTGAATACTTCTCGCCTGCCGCTTAAGCGCAGTTGGCAGATCCCACAGCCGCAGCGTCCAATCCTCACCACCGCTGAGAATAGTCTGACCGTCGGGACTCACCGCCACGGAATACACATAGTATTCATGGCCAATCAGAGGCGGTCCTACCGGCTGTCCTTCCCGGCTCCACACCCGCACCGTATTGTCATTACCTCCACTAATCAGCCATTGACTATCGGGGCTAAACGCCAGGGATATAACGCTATCGGTATGGCCTTCAAGGGTTTGCAGTAAATTGCCCTGAGCGTCCCATAGGCGAATAATCTGATCTTGGTCACCGCTGGCAATCAGCTGACCATCGGGACTCACCGCCACGGCGATCACAGCTCCAGTGTGGCCCGTCAGCGTTTTGAGCAGTCTGCCCTGGGTAGACCACAGCTGGACCTGACCATTCTCCCTACCGCTAATCAGCTGGGTACCATCGGGGCTAAAGGCCACCGACCACACCACACTCTCACCCTCTGCCTGTAGCGATCGCGCCTCTCCCTGACGATTCCACAGTCTGACCGTACCGGCCTGATCGCCGCTGGCTAAAAGACGTCCATCGGGGCTAAAGGCCACCGTTTTTACATGACCCTGGTGCCCCTCAAAAGGGCTGCCCAGCAAGTTGCACTGCAGGTCCCACAGTCGCATGGTGCCGTCTGAGCTACCGCTGGCCAGGGTTTGCCCGTCGGGGCTAAAGGCCACTGACCAAATCTCATCTGTATGTCCCTCAAAGGGTTGACCTACCGGTGTGCCATCTGGCTGCCATAGCCGAATTGTCCGATCAAAGCCGCCGCTGGCTATCAGCTGCCCATCGGGGCTATACACCGCTGACCAGACCGCATCTTTATGGCCCACCAGTCGGTTTTTCTCCACCGTTATCCCCACGGCATTACGTAGAGCAGACCGCACGGAGGGACGCATCTCCCACAGCCGAGTCCGGTTTTTGCCCACCAGGTTAAGCGTCTGCGCCAGCCCCTCCACTGGCTGAGTAATCAGGGCCCGGCTGGTCTGCTCAGCATCCTGGTCTAGGGCCAGACTGCTGCTCTTTCGCCAGGCTATAGCTCCGGCCCCTACCGCGATTAAACATAAAGCGCTCATCCCCACCAGCATGGATTGCAAAATCCGGGTTTGCCGTTTGTCGCGACGGATCTCAGCTTCGAGCGCGGTCTGACTGGCAGTAATAAAGGCAGTTTGCTCTTGAGTGGCCGCCGGAGTTTTCTGGTGGGTCTGAGCATTCTGAAGCCACTGGGTTGCCAGGGTACTCTCAGCCCCCCGCAGTAGCAGATCGGGACTTTTCTCTTTTTGCTGCCATTCCAGCGCCCGCTGCAGCCATTTGGTATGGCTTTGCACATGGTCTCGATCGGTATCGAGAATCCGGATCAGGTGGTTGAAATGGGTGGTAAAGTTGCCTCGCTGCTGGCTAAAGTCTAGCCACTGTACTTTAGCCAGTTCAGGATGCAGGTCAGCCGTACTAACAGGCTGGTGCAAAATAGTGACAAATCGCTTATTAAAGCGTGCCCCATGTTCCACTTCTTGCCGACAGTAAGGAGAGCTGACTGAGCGCGGCGACAAGATAAAGACAATATTGTCCGACAGCTCAATCCCCTGGTAGATCTCTCGCTGAAAATTTGCCGTTCCTGCAGCAATACTCTCCTGGTCAAACCAGGTGGTTTTTCCCTGGCTCTGCAGTGCCGTATTGAGGGCGCGGGCAATATCCGCATCAGCACTGGAGTAAGAGATAAAGACATCAATGGACGACGGCGGCGGTTTTTCTAAACTAGTCTGAATAAACTGACGGTGGAAGTCTGTCGCACCGGGCTGTCCGGTAGCTGGTTTGAGCCAGACCTCAGCCAGCCGCAGGTCGTACCCCCGCAGCAGAATACTGGGGTTTTCCTGCTGTCGTTTCCACTTGAGCGCTTTAACCAGCAGTTCCTTGTGCTGAGTATAATAGGCCGCATCCTGGTTAAGCGTCTTAATCAGCTCACTCTCATCTTGCAAATAATCTTCTGCTCTTAGATTGTCGGCCAGATTAATGTACTGCAAAGCCTTTAAGGATGGACTAACCGGAGCCGCCCCCAGGGGTTTGACGACCATGGGAACTATCCGCTTTTTGAGGGTAGTGGCGTAGTTCAGCTCATACTGGCAGTAGTTGGACCGCAACGAATCTGGAGACAGCAGATACACCATCGTGTCAGCTTCTTCAATCCCCTGGTTAACCACCTGCTTAAATGCTTTTCCAGTGGGAATATCGGTCTGATTGCTCCAAACTGTCATTCCCTGTCGCCAGAGGGAACGTCGGACAGTTCGCATCACCTCGACATCGGTCTGGGCATAGGCTAGAAACACCTGAGTCATCCGGTTGTGAGCATTTTTGATACTCTCCGTGATGAACTCACAGTGTAAATCGGTGGGAGTACAGGGGGGCTGTTCGTCAAACCGCTGCTTTAGCCACTGTTCTGCCTGCTGGCGAGTCTCTCCCAACAGCAAATACTCTGTCTGTCGCTGCTGGTGCTGCCAGGTCAGAGCCGCGTTTAGCAGCTGAGTATGCTGGGTAACATAGTCTGAATGCCGAGAAAAAATCTGAGTTAATCCGGCTAGCGCTTGCTCAAAATCATCCTGAGCGTCTCGCATATATACCCAGTTGATTTTACCAATGTGAGCATTCATATTGGTAAAGCTAGACTGTAGTCCTTTAGCCTGATAGTCGCTCCATTCGGCCTCGGTCGCGTTGGGATGGCGCGACTGCCAGGTCTCTCGATCAATCTCTTCTACATGCAGCAGAGGAACAACGCGTTTTTGATACCGTAGAGCGGCTGCAACCTCTTTCGCACAGTAGGCTGAATTGACGGCATGGGGCGAAATCACAAATAGAAAGTTGTGAGATTTTTCGATACCGCTGTCAATTTGATTTTGAAAATCTACTGCTAGCGGGATATCGTTAAAATCGCACCAGACTTTGTAGCCAGCCTCCGTAAGCCGCTGACAAAGGCTGACCACAAAATCTTTGCTATCAGCCCGACCGTAGGAAATAAATACGTCGTAAAAGTCTCCCACGTTAGAAGTAACTCAGCTCAATTTCAATCTGGGTTTGGGCTCCGGCCACAAAAACTACGGCTTCTCCAAAATCTGGCGGTCCCGTCAGTGCCTCCGGATTCCGAGAAAAGCCAAATCCCTCTGTTGGCATCCCTACAAAATTACGATTGAGCGTGCTATCACCGTTGGCATCGTGGAATGCGGAGACCGCGTAGCTACCGGGGGCCAGATCGTCGAAGGCAACCAGCAATGGAGCAGCCGTGGGTTCGACACACAGGGTTTGCACCGCGCGATCGCGATCGCCTGGAAATCCGGTACCGCTGTCAAACAGATTTAGACAGACCTGGCCTTGCGGCTCATTTAGCCCCGTGATCTCCACAGCGAGCTGGGTTGTCTGGTTAAGCTGTCCTTGGGCGGGAGCCGCTACGGCCGCTAAAATCAGCGTACCCGCTAGAATTTGCCTATTCATGTCGGTTTTTAGTTTATTGGGCGACTATTCCGTCAGACTTTGGTAAACAATCGTCTGAAACTGTTCGAGGGATAAAAATCCCTATCCCCAAGCTTTATCGTAGCTAGCAGTTGGGTCAGACGACAAAAATTGACCGCTTGCGATCGCACTTTCCGTCAGTACCCTGACATCCACCAGCAGCTGACGATAGCCCTTCAGTTCAGCCCGAGACGATAGCGCTCCGTGACCTGGAATAATCTGCGTATCGTCACCCGCTAACGCCAAAATCTGCCTAAGCAGCCCCAACACAGCTGCTAAAGAGTGCTTAACAAAACCCATGGACGGTCCCCAAACAACATGGCTTAGTCATACTTAGCACATTCAATAAAGAACGAATCAAAATTGATGCAGCAGGCGACCGACTTTAAACAATTCTTTTCGATACGTTAGAAAATCGCAGAGAATTTCGCACAGTCAAAGCTATATGCCTGGATTTATTTTAGGCTGTTGAGCAGCTCACTCACAGCGTCCTCGCTCATGGGTTTAGCAAAGTAGAACCCCTGCCCCGCATCACATCCGGCCTGCCTCAGCCAGTTCATCTGCTCCGCCGTTTCTACCCCTTCAGCCACGGCCCGCACCCCCAGAGACTGACATAGCGAAATGATTGACTCTGCAATCATCCGATTGCGCAGTTCGGGCCCGGCAGAACTAATAAACCCGCGATCGATCTTGAGAGAGCTAATGGGCAGCTGATACAGATAGCGTAGACAAGAATAGCCTGTGCCAAAATCATCAATAACAATCTCTATGCCCTTACGTCTAAGCCGAGCCAGCAAGCTGCAGGTTGTCTCAACATTTTTGACTAACATGCTCTCTGTGATTTCTAGCATGAGACTGGATTTGTCGAAGCTATATTCTGCTAAAATCTCTTCTAGCTTTGATAGCAGAGGCTTCTCTAATTGTTGAGCAGAGAGATTAATACTGATAGAAAACAGCTGCTGAGGAAAGTTTAACTGCCACGTCATCAGCTGGTGACAGGCCCTATGGAGTACCCATTCGCCAATGGCAACAATCATGCCAATTTCTTCAGCAATCGGAATGAAGTAATCGGGGCTGAGCAGTCCTCGTTCCGGATGCTGCCAGCGTAGCAATGCCTCAAATGCCTCTATCTTCTGGGTTTGAAGATTAACAATTGGCTGGTAGTAAATTAAAAACTGTTCATTCTCCAACGCCTTTTGTAAATTGTTCTCAATCTGTAACCGCTGGATGGCCTCTAAATGCATACTGGCATCAAAGATCTTATACTGTCCTCGACCGCTTTGCTTAGCACAGTACATAGCCGCATCAGCATCTCGCAACAAAGCGGTGGCCCGGCTGTAGTGTTTTTGAGTAGAGGTGACAATGCCAATACTAACGCTGGGAAATAGCTCTCGCCCTGTCAAATAAACAGGGGAGCGCAGCATACCTACGATGCGCTCTGCCACCATCACCGCTTCAGATAGACCGCTAATCTCTTCTAATAGAACAACGAACTCGTCTCCGCCTAGCCGTGCGGCTAAATCGGTTTCACGAATGGCAAGCTTAAGTCTGCTAGCAACCGCCAGAAGTAGTTCGTCCCCAAGCTGATGTCCGAGACTGTCGTTGACAATCTTAAAGTTATCAAGATCTAAAAATAATACCGCCAGCTGGGTTCCTGGATAGCGTTTGGTACGCTGTAGAGCCAGGTCTAGGCGCTCCATAAGTAAACTACGATTGGGCAGTCCCGTGAGCTGATCGTGAAGCGCGTCGTATCTAAGCTGTTCTTCGAACGTAACGCGATCGCTAATATCGCGAATGGCCTCCAGCGTATGCTGAGGATGCCCCAAACTATTGCGGACCACAGAAATATCTGTACTAGACCAGAAATAGCTACCGCCTTTGCGCAGATATCGTTTTTTACAAAATATATGGGTTGTATCTTTTTCTAATAGCTCTTTGGAGATAGCCTGACTTTCTGCCCGGTCGTCAGGATGAACAATCTCCCATATAAATTTAGACAGAAGCTCTTCTCGAGAGTAGCCCAGCATTTCACAAAAACGCGGGTTCACGTCAATAAATCGGCCATCTATCGTACCAGTGGCAAATCCCACGGCAGCTTGATTATAGATGCTACGATAGCGTTCCTCACTGTCTCGGAGCGCTATTTCAATCTGGCGACTCTCCGTAATATCGATCGCCATGGAAATAGCAAGCCGTCGTCCGTCTACTAGCTGTTCTAGGGGAGAGGAACTAAATTGCCAAACGCGCTGGGTGCCGCCAAGAGTCGTAATGGTGAATATACCTTCTTCTTGTCTAGCTTCTAAGGTATATTTTTTCGAAATGACATTTTGGAAAATATCAGCCGCCTCGGCTCCATAGGCCAGCGCTGCCCAAGCTCGGGTCGTAGGAATCTGCTGGTGGGTATAGCCGGTCAGCTGAGTCCAGGTGCTTTTAACATGTAACACCTCACCGTCTTCAGCGTGGATCATAATCGGTAAAGGAGCCATCTCGATTGCCTGACGAAAGCGCTGCTCGCTGACTCGTAATTGCTGTTCAGCACGTTTGCGATCGCCAATATCCTGGACCAAAACCAGCACCTCATCATTGCTGTAAGGAACTACTCGAACCTGCTCCATCTGTAGGACACCATTGACGGTCAAATTCTGTTCATAAAATTGCATAGACTGAGTTTCTAAAGCCGTTTGGATTGCGTCTAAACGCTTTTTTGCCAAATCAGTCGGCAGCTTATCAGTGACGTGGGTACCGATCCAGCTCGATGGCAGGCTACCCAGGACCTGAAAATTAGGCGATACCCGTAAAAATTCTAGATAGATGCCGTCCCGATTCAATCGCATGATCAAATCGGGTAGGGCCTTGATCAACGCTCGATGGTGAGCCTCACTCACCTGAAGTTCAGCCTCTACTTGCCGACGATGTCTGGCTTCTTGAACTAAAAAATAATTCTGCAAAGCGAACAGCATTAGCCCCGTAAGCAAACTGCCAATAGCCAGGGGGATCAGCGGCTGGTCTATACTTTTATTTGCTTCTCCAGCGAGTTTTAAGACTGACCAAGGCAGGTCGAGCCCAGCTTGATTGACCAGAAGTATTATCGCGAAGTAAATAGACAAAGGGTCTTAGTTCCTTAGCATTAGATGAATTTGGTACGTTATGTTCTTTTGATTCCCTAAGGCCATTGATCGGGTATCTCTACTCATAACGCTATCAGGTTGCTACGGTAAAAAAGAAGCCGTTGCTGATGCCAGGAATGTAGCGATCTGTTAGAAATGCCAGGTGTCAGCATTTTGCAGATAAACTCATTCCGAGGATCGGCAACGCCAAAAAACTAGAAAATATATGACGATTCAACCTGAACTCCCTAAATGATTACTAGCCAGTTCCCCCTTCTGCAGTATGAATCGATAATTCGATTCAGCGTTTTTGTCAGCGTTCTTTTACTGATGCAGAGCTGGGAAGCAGCGGCTCCTTTTCGGCAGCGCTCTAGACCAAAACTGACACGCCAGCTCTGCAACATGGGCCTATTGGTTTTAGGCACAGCCGCTTTGCGCATCGTATTTCCTCTGGCTGCCGTTGGTATTGCAGCGACTGCAGAAGCACGGCAGTGGGGTCTGTTTTACATTGTTTCTCTGGCCGATTGGCAGACCGTCCTGGCATCTATCATTATTTTAGATTTCATGACCTATGTACAGCATCGTTTGTTTCATGCTGTACCTGTTCTATGGCGGTTTCACAAAGTCCACCATACGGATCCTGATATGGATGTCACCACCGGATTACGATTTCATCCCATCGAAATCCTGCTATCTATGCTTGCTAAAGCAGCGATGGTCATCGTATTGGGGGCTCCTGTTGTCTCTGTTCTAATCTTTGAACTAATCCTCAATGCTACATCCATGTTTAACCATGGCAACGTACACCTGCCTTATAGATTAAATCAGTGGCTGCGTCTGTGGGTCGTTACCCCAAATATGCATCTGGTTCATCACTCTGTTCTAACTGCAGAAACCAACAGTAATTTTGGATTTAATCTTCCCTGGTGGGACTATTGGTTAAACACCTATCGGGCCGAGCCAGGGTTGGGGTATCAAGAAATGACCATTGGTCTGCAGGAACACCAAACCGATCGACGGGTGATAAAGCTACCGTGGCTGGTGATTTTACCTTTTCTCAATCCGGCCACTGGCAAGATAAATCGCTCTATTGACAGAGCCGCAGACAGTGTCTTTTAGACAAACCCATAGTTATGACTCAACCCCATGGCAACCTTAAACTATCAACAGCTCAGTCTATCCAGGCAACTGTGCATCAGGTCATTGCCAAAGAGTCCCTAAGCAACGAGCTTAAGGTTGCCTATGTCAAAGTTGTCGTCGTACTTATTTCCAGTATTTTAGATATCTTTGTTTACTTTTTTCCATCTCTTATTAGCGCCGTTACAGTTCCGCCCACCGTTGCTATTCTTTCCGTCAGCGCCTCTATTGTCTATACGGGGGTACTGATCGCCTTACGCCAGCCTGCTGCCTGGCGCTGGCTGCCAAAGCTGCAGATCGCAATTCCTCTATTTGACAGTCTTCTCATCGTCCTATTTACAACTAATATTTTTAACGTTTTAGGAGACTCTCAGCCTCAAATTGTCGCTAATGTTGCTGCCTTTTGTTGTCTGCTTGCGGTCTCGGGGGGAATTCGTATCCGACGTCAGGCATCTGCCATCACAACGGTGTTGGCGCTAGCCAACTTTACCTATGCGGCCCTTCTATTTCAATTAAACCCTGCTGTGGCTGTTTTTGCTCTCTTTACCATTTTAGGTACGGGGCTGATGGGTATGCTAACCTCTGGAATTGTCCGTCGCCAGGGAAAGAATGCTGCCGGACGTTTGCTGATGCAGCAATTTTTACCGGCAAATGTGGTCGATGCGGCTTTTGAGACGCCAACAGACTTGATTGAAAAACCCATGACGTTTGATGTCACCATTATGATGACAGACCTGCGAGGGTTTACTCACTACGCCGAAAAGCTGGAACCCACTGCTGTATTTGAGTTTCTAAACCAGCTCCAGGGACTGTTATCGACTATTGTTGAACGCCATGACGGCTGGGTTAATTCATTTATGGGCGATGGCATGCTAGCGGTATTTGGTGCCCCTAAAAAATTAGACAACCATGCTGACAAAGCAGTCCAGGCAGCTCAGGCAATCTTGACTGAAGCCAACCAGCTCAGCCCTTTGCCCATTGGCATTGGCTTACATTCCGGCTCAATCGTTGCTGGCTGCTTAGGTTCCGACGGTCATCTGGAGTTCTCTGTCATTGGTGACACGGTCAATGTGGCCTCTCGGCTAGAGTCTCTTACCAAAGAAGTAGACTATTCTCTACTCATTAGCAAAGCTACCCAGCAACGGCTTAAAAAACTGTCTCTTCAGTTTCTAGGTGCTATGCCCATCAGAGGTCGCGATGAGCATATTGATGTTTTTGTTCTCCCTTCAAGCCGATCTTAGGTATACGGCCCGCAGCATGTTAGTGCGGTCGGCTCCAGCGTTATGATGCTACCTAGCAAGTTTTGGGGGGACCATCAGCAATGACGACACAGCTACAAACTTTTTTAGAAAAGCTGCACCATACCTACGGTGTCACAATTGAAGGTGAGGTAGCCGCCTATATTCCAGAACTATCAAAAGCGAACCCGGCCTGGTTTGGGATCAGTGTTGTCACAACAGATGGTCAGGTATTTAACGTTGGTGATACTGCTCAGAAATTTACGATTCAGTCAATTTCTAAAATCTTTTCCTACGGTTTAGCTTTAGAAGACCATGGGCGAGAGGTACTGCTCGAGAAAGTAGGCGTAGAGCCAACAGGCGATCCGTTTAACTCCATGATTCGTTTGGATGAAGGCTCTCACAGACCCTATAACCCCATGATCAACGCTGGCGCCATTGCTACGACCAGCCTATTAAAAGGGTATGGCCCCACTGAAAAGCTTAACCGTATGCTTAACATGTTTGAGCGCTACACCGGGCATGACGTTTTTATTGATATGCCCACCTTTATGTCAGAACGAGCCACAGGTCATCGCAATCGAGCCATGGCTCACCTGATGCTGAATTTTGGCATGATTGACAGAGATATCGATGCGGCCCTGGATCTATATTTTCAGCAATGCGCCGTTATGGTGGACTGCTGCGACTTGGCGACTATGGCCGCCACCCTGGCTAACCATGGCAAAAATCCTATTACTCAAGCTCAGGCCGTTAATGAGGACTATGTACGCGATTTGCTAAGTATCATGTACACCTGCGGCATGTATAACCGAGCAGGAGAATGGGCTTACCGTGTCGGTGTCCCTGCAAAAAGCGGCGTATCCGGTGGAATTCTGGCTGTGGTCCCAGGAAAAGCAGGGATTGCCACATTTTCACCCCCCATTGATGATAATGGCAACAGTGTACGGGGCTTACAGGTTTTTGAGGCCCTGTCCAAAAAATATAATCTGCATCTGTTTGATCTATCTATGGGTCGCTGCATTTTTTGCATCTGACCTGTCATAACAGGTTTCCAATCAGCAATGGTTAACTTTGCAGCAGCCAAACGTTTTCTTTTGCTGCACATTTACCTTTTAACCCACCCGGAACATCCGTGCTGTTGATGAGAGTCAGACTGTAGTTCTTTCCATAATGCTGGTGAACTTCCTCATCGCTAATGGAAAAGGGCGGTCCTGCCATCATGGTCTGGTCATACTCGTAACTGACTAACAGCTGAGGGGCTTTGTGAGTTATTTCTATTAGATGTGAGGTATATCGACTGCGTACGTCTTGGGGCAGGGCTACTAGAGCCGCTCGATCGTAGACTGCATCGACCGTACCCAGCACCGGGCTAGACAGATTAAAGATGTCGCCAACAAAAATGTCGATATTGGCTGCATGATAGTGTTTTACGTTATCTATTTCTAAAACCGTAGGCTCTAATTCTAGTTCTATAAACAGCTGCTTGATAGCTATGTCAACGAGTTCTGCTCCGACAACACGATAGCCATTAGCTAGCAGCCAGGCAATATCTAGCGTTTTGCCGCACAGTGGTACAAACACGCGACTGCCTTTACCCAGAGAGAGCATTTCAAAATAGTTAACCAGCACTGGGTTAGCTTCAGATCTGTGAAATGCGATATTGTTGTCTTCCCACTTCTGCTGCCAAAATTGTCTGTTCATGTTGATAGGTTCTGTTTTAGTTTAGATCAGATCAAATCACAGCCTTAAAACTGTCGTGACCATTCTTTAGGCCAGCGTTCAACGACAACTTTTGTTTGGGTAAAGAACTCAACAGCATGCTGACTTTGTCCATGAAGATCGCCATAGAAGCTCTCTTTCCAGCCGCTAAAGGGAAAGAACGCCATGGGGGCAGCCACACCGATATTGATACCGATGTTGCCAGCTTCGACCTCGTAGCGAAACTTACGGGCGGCTGCGCCTGAATTGGTAAATAAACAGGCCATATTTCCCCAACGGCTTTGGTTCACAAGAGTTATGGCGTCATCTAGAGTCTCAGCATGGATCAGCCCCAGTACCGGGCCAAAGACTTCGGTCGTTGCGACTTCGCCTTGGAGGGGAATATCCTGCAGCAGGGTGGGGCGCACAAAGCTGCCCTCACAGCCAGAAATTTGGGGATTACGGCCGTCTACAAGCAGGGTGCCACCTTCATCGATGCCTGTTTGAATTAGGCTATGGATGCGATCGCAGCTCCCCTGATTGATCACGGCACCCATTTGCACTCCGGTATCTAGACCGTTGCCCACCACCCGCTGCTCGGCGGTCTGGGCGATCGCATCCACAAAGTCCGCTTTGGCTGCACCGACCGTAATCGCGAGCGAAGCCGCCAGACATCGCTGCCCCGCACAGCCAAAGGCGCTGTCGGCCACAATGCGGGTGGTCATCTCCAGGTCCGCATCGGGTAAAATCACCACCGGATTTTTAGCGCCTCCCTGGCACTGCACCCGTTTACCATTCGCAGCGGCGCGGCTGTAAATATAGCGGGCGACCGGACTAGAGCCCACAAAGCTAATCGCCTTGACCGCCGGATGGTTCAGCATGGCATCGACCACTGTTTTACTGCCGTGCACCAGATTAACCACTCCGGCAGGCAGCCCTGTCTGGTCAATCAGCTCGGCAATTTTTTGCATCGTCTGGGGCACCTTCTCAGACGGTTTGATAATACAGGTGTTGCCACAGGCCACGGCATAGGGAAAAAACCAAAACGGAATCATCGCTGGAAAGTTAAAGGGGGCAATAATCCCGACTACACCTAGAGGCTGACGAATCATCATTTCATCGATACCACGGGCAATGTCTTCTGAATTAATCCCCTGCATCAGCGTGGGAATACCACAGGCCACTTCTACATTTTCGATGGCCCGCTGAAGCTCTCCTTGAGACTCTTTAAGGGTTTTGCCGCATTCTTCGGTAATCGTCCGGGCAATGTCGTCCCGGTGATTTTCTAAAAGAGTTTTGAGCTTAAAAAGATATTGGATTCTTTCAGTCGGGGGGATGCGTCGCCAGGAAACAAATGCCTCCTCAGCAGCTGTGGCCGCTTGGTCCAGATCACTGGCTAGCGATAAAGGCACTTCTGTGAGGACATCATTGGTAGCAGGGTTGAGCACCTCAAGAGAGTCAGGTGTTTTAGATTGATACCATGTACCAGCGATATAGTTTTTTAGTTGTTTCATGACCGTTAGCCTCTAGAAATCAAACCCTTAATACAGTGTTGAATACCCTAGCCAATAACTCTCCCCTTCTGGGCGGGTCTCCTATTGAGTCCCAAACATTCTGTCGCCAGCGTCTCCTAACCCTGGCAATATATAGCCGTGCTCGTCTAGCTTGTCATCAATGGCAGCGGTAAAAATCGGCACGTCGGGGTGCTCTTCATGGAAGCTGGCAATACCTTCAGGAGCGGCCAGCAGGCAGACGAACTTAATTGACTGGGGGCGAGTCTCTTTCAGACGATGGACGGCTGCGCTCGCAGTATTACCCGTAGCAATCATCGGGTCCACAATCAGCATATCCCGCTCGCTGACGTCGCCGGGCACCCTAAAGTAGTACTCTACCGGCATCAGCATTCTCGGGTCGCGATACAGACCAATGTGTCCTACCCGCGCCGAGGGAATCAGCTTGAGCATGCCGTCCAAAATGCCTTGGCCCGCTCGCATAATAGAAATGAGTACCAGCTTTTTGCCAGCCAGCATCGGCGCATCCATCGTCGCAAAAGGCGTATCAATAGTGACCTTGACCAGCGGCAGCTCGCGGGTCACTTCATAGGCCAACAGCAGACTAATCTCTTGTAACAGCTGACGAAATTTAGCAGTGCTGGTCTCTTTTTGTCGCATTAGGGTGAGCTTATGCTGGATCAGCGGATGCTCAATTCGGGTAACTAGATTTTTCATTAAAAACAATCTCAAACGAGGAGGCGGTGGGCATTGCCCAAAGAGAATATTAGTTAAAACACCGTGCCATCACTTTGAATGGCAATGGGCGGCTCTCCCGTAGAACGCAGCTGTTTCGCAATGCGACGTCCGGCGGCCCAGGTGCCGCCCTCTAACACTTTGATCAAGGGCAGTTCTTCTGGAGATTTTTTTAGCCGCTGACGCACGCGCTCGCCAATCATGTCTAGCATGACAACCGTGAGGGCACGCCATTCAACCACCACCGGAGAACTGGGCAAATGGGCGCTGTGGGTGACGTCTGAATGTTTGGGTAGCAGCAGTCCTAGATCGACACACAGACCGCCGTTGCGATATTCGGCCAGCCCGGTCAGCTGATCGAGGTGGGTCACAGCGACACCGGCTGCGGTCAGGGGCTCTACCAGCGAGTAGGTCAGCCACTGGGAGAGTTTATGAAACGGCACCAGATGACTGCCAGGCTCGGCTGTAGCCAGGGCCGGGTGGGGCCAGGCATCGCCTAGATTGACACCGGCTAGCTCGGTGCGACCGGGCCAAATGGTGCCCAGACTTTCTAGCACCTCGCTCAGCAGGGTGCCAGCCTCTAGCGTTTGGCCATAGCGATGGGTCAGGTAGTCCAGCAAATTGCCGGGGCGAGCAGCCCCAGAGCCAAATCGGTCTGGCTGGCTAGCGAGGGCCGCACCGAGCTGGTGTAGCAGCGTTAGCCGACCGGACAGACCCACCAGCGGATTGTCGTCGCTGACTTGAAACACCTGCATTAAGTCGCCCATAGTCAGCTGCTGAATCCCCGGAGCATCTACCTGATAGAGCGATTTGGAATCAGACGAAAAGAATCCCCGCTCAAAAGCCCTCAGACTAGCAACGGCTAATCCCTCAGAGCGGGCTAGGGTGTCGCCCGTCGCCACATCTTGATAGCGCCACTGGTTCCCGGCTCCGGCATCCAGCAGCACACTGACGATTGCCAGGTCTAGCTGAGCTTTGGCCGCTGTCGCCTCACGGGTTGCCAGCGGGTCTAGCTGGGGGGTGAGCCGGGGGCCAAAGTGTCGCCAGCGGCTGTGAAACGGCACGTCAAAATCGGGGTAGAGCTGCTGGGTTGTATCAACCACATAGGCAGCCACCTCGTCTAATTTAGACAGGTCGCAGGCAAAATGTTCTAACTGGTCGCTCTGACAGAGGTCAAACAGCTGGCGGGTGCGATCGCGAATTGCCTGGGGCTGACGCAGATAGGCAACGGCTGAGCGTTCTGCTGGAGTCATGCCATATCCTCAGACATCGTCATAGCGCCGACCCACGGTTTGAGTCAGCACAGTTTCGTCAGGCACCTCACCTTCGGTGTAATACCCAGCGGCCTTCTTCGCCTTCATTTCCACCTGAGCGTCCGCTGGAATCAGCTCTTCTGGAATTGAAATCCGTTCAACAATCTCAATTCCCGACTGGGTAATCGCGTCATACTTCAGATTGCTCATAGATACAAACTGATCGATGCGCGTGATGCCAAGCCAGTGCATCACATCCGGCATCAGCTCTTGAAAGCGCATATCCTGTACCCCCGCCACACATTCGGTCCGGGTAAAGTAGGTATCTGCGCGATCGCCGCCTTCTTGACGCTTGCGGGCGTTGTATACCAAAAATTTGGTCACCTCTCCCAGCGCTCGACCTTCCTTACGCGCATAGATAATCACACCGGCTCCGCCCGCCTGGGCCGTTGCTAGCGCCACCTCAATACCGTGAACCAAATAGGGGCGACAGGTGCAAATATCCGAGCCAAACACGTCTGAACCGTTACATTCATCGTGAATACGTACGGCCAGCGGACGCTCCGGGTCGGTAATGGCCTCGACATCGCCCAGAATATAGACCGTATGCCCCCCAATCGGCGGTAAAAACACCTGCAAATCAGGACGAGTAACCAGCTCTGGAAACATGCCCCCCGTCTGCTCAAACAGGGTGCGCCGCAGCGCGCTCTCGGCGACGCCAAACCGCTTGGCAATCCCCGGCAAATGCCATACGGGTTCAATAGCCGCCTTGGTCGCGACTAGCTCCCCACCTGCTTTAAGGATTTTGCCATCCACCTGGATGCGGCCCTGATTAACCGCTTCCTGCAGCTCTGGAATATTAATGTGGGCCTTAGTAATTGCAATAGACGGACGAATGTCGTAGCCGTCGGCTCTCAGGTCGGCAAACAGACCCTGGTCTAGCGCCCCAAATGGATCTAGAGAAATAATCTTGTCCGCTCCGCTCCAGCTGGGGTAGGGACCAATGGACACCGTTGGGGCTGTATTGGTTAAGTCTGCTCGATGGTTTTGCTCTAGATCGCCGCTGGCAACGGCCAGAGCGCGATACACAGCGTAGCCCCCTGAGTGAGTACCGATGACGTTGCGATGGGCGCGATTACCCAGCGTGGCAATAATGGGCCCTCGTTCGGTGGGGTTGGCTTGACCCCACTGGATCTCTATAGAATCCTGACCAAAGTTGCCTGGATGAGAGGTAAGAACAATGTGCTTATGCCGAGGTGGCTGTGTTGTCGCCATGGTAGAACCCGTTTGTCAGCGAATTCTAAAATTATCCTACGTTAGGGGCCATTAGACTGTCATGGAGGTAGCAATCTGTCTGCCATCGTATAAGAAAGATACACTCCATTTTTTTAAATCCGCGATCGCAAAACCTTTCCTAAACTCTTTTATCGATCTACGAGATTTCTAAAATTCCCATCATGCCTTGATCTTCATGGTCAAGAATATGACAGTGATACACGGTACGCCCAACAAAGTCTTCAAAACGCACGCGCAGGGTAACTGTTTCATAGCCCTTGAGACTGACCGTATCTTTCCAAGCCAGCAAAGATACTGGCTGACCGTTGCGTTCTAGAACCTGAAAGCGGTTGGTATGCAAGTGAAAGGGATGATCGATACTGGCTTTATTGACAATGCGCCAATCCTCCACATGGCCAAGTTTGACCCGAGTATCGATGCGATTCATATCAAAGGATTTGTCGTTGATAATAAAGCCAGTCGATCCGCCACCAATACCGTGGTTGAGAACAAACTGACGGGTAGTCATAGGCGCTAGCAGTGGCTTAACAGCGATCAGCTCTTTGGGTAGCGGCAGCGGCTGTGAATGGCTGCTCTTCTGATAGCGCAGTATGGCCAAGGTGGTATGGGTAGGCTGTACCACACCAGCCATTTGTTCAACAGTCTCGCCAAGGGATGCCAACATACTCCCCATACCCCGGTTGTATGGCAGGTTGACCAGTCGGTAGTCGCCAGGTTCCTGCTGTCCAGGAATCATCACTTCAGCGCGTTCGCCCGGAGAAAGTCGTAAGGTGTCAAGCGGTGTGGGGGCTGAGATGGCACCGCGGTCGGTTGCTATTAAAAACCAGGGATGGTCCTGTAGCTGTAGCTGATAGATCCGAGAGGCCGAGCCGTTGATTAACCGCAGCCGCAGCAGACCATTTTGCGATATTGCAACCGTCGGCTTAGGCTGTCCACTGGCCAAAAGTAATGAGCCTTCTCGCCCCCACTTTTTACCAAGTGCGTGGAGCTGCTGTCCACTAGCGTCAAAGTCCTGGAGCAGTAGTAGGGCCTCCTCGGCCTGCTGCAGCTCGGGTATCGTATCAAGCTCGCCTCGTATGATAAACGGTCCAGCCAAGCCGCCAAACACCTGACGAGCTACATCCAGGTGATAGTGAGGGTGGTACCAGGCCGTCACAGCAGGATGGCCACTGGGAATCTGAAACTCATACGTGTAGCGTTCACCTGGCAATACTTGCTGAAACACATCGTCTACTTGAGGAGAGATATGCAGACCGTGATAGTGGAGATTGGTAGGTGTCTCTAGCTGATTGTTTAAGGTGATACGTACGGTATCACCCGCTTGGGCCTCTAAGATAGGGCCTGGCAGCTGACGATTGTAAGTCAATACCTCAGCAGAGCTATCACCCACAGTCTGAGTCTGGGCCTGCGCCGTCAAAGATAGCTCTAGCAGTCCATCTTGGCTGACAAAACGGTCTGTAGAGCGATGTACTCCACATTGATAGACCAGCGGCGCACCGACAGCCACAGCCACACATCTCAGAAATTGACGACGGTCCATACGCCTCGCTCTAAACTATAAAGTCCCTTGGGCCAATCTTAAAGACCGGCGAGTCCGCTAATCAGTTTGCGCACCCTCTAGACTCTACAGCCAGCTAGAGGGTCTATCCTAAATGTGGGCTCTTATTTTCTCTACTATTTTTTCTAAAGGCAAACCCATGACTCTTAAACTTATGGTTCCTAACATGGCCTGTGAGGTCTGTGCCAAGAATATTACCAATGCGATTAAAACGGTCGATACCAATGCAGCGGTAACCGCCGACCCAAAGACAAAACTGGTCAATATTGAGACTGATACCGCTGAAACCGATATCCGAGAAGCTCTGAAGACAGCAGGATATCCGGCTGACGCTTAGGCACCACTGTATTAGAAATCTCTGTGTGTAAGTTCACAGGAGGCTCTCATGACAAAAACGATCTTAGCGTTGAAAGGTATGAGCTGTGCTGCCTGCGCCAACGCGGCTGAAGCAGCAATTCAGCAGGTTCCTGGCGTTCATCAGGCTCAGGTTAACTTTGCGGCTGAGCAAGCCAGCGTTACCTATGACCACCACAGTACTAGCGTTGCTGCGATCGCAGCCGCCATTGCTGAAGCAGGCTATCAAGCCGCCGAGATCGAAGCGTTTAGCGCCAGCAGAAAGCAAGACGACCGGCCTACTCAGCTGGGTCGGGTTGTTGTCAGCGGTCTGATAGGGGCGGTGCTGGTCATCGGCACGCTGCCTATTATGCTAGGGATTCCGATTCCCGGCTGGCCGATGATCTTTCACAATGCCTGGCTCCAGCTGGTACTGGCAACTCCAGTATTGCTGTGGTGTGGGCAGTCTTTCTTTGTGGGGGCGTGGAAAGCCTTTACCCGTCGATCCGCCAATATGAATACCCTAGTGGCGCTAGGGACCGGTACGGCCTATCTTTATTCGCTATTTGTTACCGTATTTCCTCAGGTACTGGTTACTCAGGGGTTAAAACCTAACGTGTATTACGAGGCAGCGGTAGTGATTATCGCCCTGCTGCTGCTGGGTCGATATTTAGAAAATCGAGCCAGAGGCCACACGTCTGATGCCATCCGTCAGCTGATTGGACTCCAGCCTAATACAGCCAGGGTAATTCGCCAGGGAACAGAATGTGATATTTCCATTGAATCGGTTGTTGTCGGTGACATTGTCGTAGTCCGTCCCGGAGAGAAGATTCCGGTGGATGGAGAAGTGGTGGCCGGTAGCTCCACAGTGGACGAGTCCATGGTAACCGGGGAATCTTTACCGGTTGAAAAGCGAGCCGGAGAGACCGTCATCGGAGCTACCATTAACAAGACCGGCAGCTTTCGCTTTCGGGCCGCTCGGGTGGGTAAAGATACCGTGCTGGCTCAGATTGTTCAGCTGGTACAGGCGGCCCAGGGGTCAAAGGCACCGATTCAAAAGCTGGCTGACCAGGTGACCGGATGGTTTGTGCCGATGGTAATTGCGATCGCAATTACCACATTTCTCCTATGGTTTAACTTCACCGGCAATACCACCCTCTCCTTGCTCACTACCGTCGGAGTGCTAATTATTGCCTGTCCCTGCGCCCTGGGGTTGGCCACGCCTACCTCCATCATGGTAGGAACCGGTAAAGGGGCCGAAAATGGCATTCTGATTAAAGACGCCGAGAGCTTGGAGCTGGCCCATAAAATTCATACCCTGGTGTTAGACAAAACCGGCACCCTAACCCAGGGTAACCCTGTGGTAACCGACTATGTGACCGTACAGACCTGGACGGAGCGCTACCAGTCTACTGGTGTTGCCGCTCCCAGATTTAGCCCCAGCCGCTCGTCTGAAATCGAGGTACTGAGGCTCGCCGCTGCTGTTGAAAAAGCTTCAGAACACCCCCTCGCCACCGCCGTTGTCAACTACGCGGTCAGTCGAGGCGTTGATATATTCTCTCCAGTAACTGACTTTCAGGCCGTTGTCGGCAGCGGTGTGCAAGGCATCGTCAACGGTCAGCAGGTCCACATTGGCACCTCCGCCTGGATGCGGTCTTTGAATATTCTAACGATTGATATGCCGCAGCAGCAGACCTGGGAACAGGCCGCTAAAACCACCGTATGGATTGCCATTAACGGTAAAGCGGCCGGTCTGATGGCCATTGCCGATGAGATTAAACCCTCTTCTCCCCAGGTGGTGCTGACGCTACAGCGCATGGGGCTAGAGGTGATTATGCTCACGGGGGATAATCCTCAAACTGCCGCCGCTATCGCCAAATCTGCGGGCATTCAGCGGTATTTTGCCAATGTTCGACCGGATCAAAAAGCCACCTATGTGCAACAGCTACAGTCTGAGGGTAGGCTGGTGGCGATGGTAGGCGACGGTATCAATGATGCTCCAGCCCTGGCTCAGGCCGATGTGGGTATCTCCATTGGCACCGGTACCGATATTGCGATCGCGGCCAGTGATATTACCCTAATCTCAGGAGACCTCGGTGGGATTGTCACCGCCATTCGTCTGAGCAAGGCCACCATGGCCAATATTCGCCAAAATCTGTTTTTTGCCTTTGTTTACAACGTGGTGGGTATTCCCGTGGCTGCAGGCATTCTCTATCCTGTCCTGGGCTGGCTGCTCAATCCAATGATTGCAGGGGCTGCCATGGCTTTTAGCTCAGTCTCGGTTGTGACCAATGCCCTGCGGCTCAGAAACTTTAGAGGTATCCCCCAATGAGACTAACTTACATCCTGGGCAGTATCGGTCTAGTTGTCGCCCTGGCGTCTCCAGCCCTGGCCAACGTACAGGAGACCATCCATCAGCCGCTACCGCTGAGGTTAGGGATTACCTTTATGGGTATTGGACTGATTGTCCTAGAGCTTTGGTGGTTCCTGAGGCAGCCTCGCCGGTAGGCTAAAAGAAAACGTGCTGCCCTGACCCAGTTTGCTTTCGGCCCAGATACGTCCTCCGTGATGCTCAATAATTTGTTTACAGATGGAAAGACCCAAACCGGTTCCTTTGGGTTTGTCGGTCATAATCTCTCCAACCTGGGTAAATTTTTCAAATACTTTATCAATATCCCGTGGCGAAAGCCCGATACCGGTATCTATGACGCTTGTAATGATGTGGGTCTGCTGGCGATAGACCCGACAGACTACAGAGCCGCTGTCGGTAAATTTAATTGCGTTAGAAATCAAATTGATCACCACCTGGATCAGCCGGTTGAGATCGCACATTACCAAAGGCATCTCTGGTGCAATATCAGCCGTCAGGGCCAATCCATGGTCGCGTGCCAGCACAGACATCGTTGAAATGGCCGACTCGATCACGGTGGTCATGGAGGTGGGCTCTAGCGCCCAATTAATCTTACCCGCTTCAATTTTAGAAATGTCCAACACATCGTTAATCAGCAACGTCAGCCGTTCACCTTCAGACAGAATAATGCTGAGATTCCTCTGGACCGTTCGCATCGTGCGGTCGGCTTTGCCAGTGTCGGCCAGCGTATCTGGCAACTTTTTTTGGATCAGTTTGGCAAACCCTAAAATCGACGTTAGGGGCGTCCGCAGCTCATGGGACACTGTAGATAGAAAGTCCGTTTTCATCTGCTCGACTTCTTTTTTATCGGTAATGTCGCGAATTAACACAACCGTACCCTGGGAACTTTTTATCGCGGGTTCATCGGCCGTAATGTCCGTCACCAATGCCTGTCCAGTATGCTGATTAAGCAGATTGACTTCAGCTCTTAGACTCCGCTGAGGATACGCCTGATTTTGAGCCACTAGCTCGATTATTTGTTGGTCAAAGACTGCGTCTACGGCCATTCCTTTGAGGGTCATACCCTCTAGCCTAAACATTTGTTCTAAGACTGGGTTTGAACGGGTAATCGTTCCTCTAGCATCAATCACCAACAGCCCATCACCCAGATTGTCGATAATGGCGTTTAGCTCGTGCGCCTGATTTTCCAGGTCTTGCTGAGTTGTTTTCAGCGCGTAGGTGTATTCTCCGACCCATTCAATTAACTGATTTAAAGACTGGGCCAGACTGCTGATTTCATCACTGTTGACCACCGCCGCTCGCAGATGAAAGTTGTCGTCTTGAACTACATTTAAAGCCGTTTCTTGAACAGCCTTGAGGGGACGAACGATGGTACGGCTAATGGCATAGGCTAGCAGACCGGCTGCTAGCAGTGAGAGAACAACACTAAGAATAACGATCTGCAGCTGTAGCCGACCGGATGTTTCGATAACTTCTTGAGCTTCTTGGATCTCATCTTGTTCGATAAAGCTGGCAAATTCAGACAGCTCTATCTCAAATCTTTCCAGCGTCGTTGTCGAAGCACGACGATTTAAGTCAATAAATGCCTGACGAGCCTGTATCAGCCTTTCTCCCTGCAGGGTGTCAAAATCCAATTCCTGAACAAACCGATCGATCTCTGTCAGGTTGTTCTCAACAGCGTCGCCATAGGTTTCGATCAGGTCATCCAATAGAGCAAGCTCAGCATCTGTTTCTTCTACACCTGCTGCAATATCTTCCCTATATTCGCTCAGCAGAGCATTCCATTCATGCTCAAAATCTTCGGCACTGTCTCGATACAGATCGTAATTTGCGAGAAACTCTTCCGGGTCGTCTATCCAGATAATCAGCTTACGCTCATGGGAGATAAATCGGGTGATCGCGTTCTCAATGCGCTTAATTCTCAAAATTTCTTCAACAGCGTCTTCATTTCCCTGATAGGCCCGCTGCTGATGGCGCTGTGCAATAGCAACGCCTGTGACCGTTCCAGTGATAGCGACACCCGCCACTAGCGCATATCCAAGACCGATTTTGTGGATTACCTTGAGAGGCTTTAGCCAGCTTTTAAGGCGTACGAGGAAATTACGTATCCCGTAAATAGGTGGAGTGGTCATAGAATATTGGCCTACAGTTCCAAAGCGAGAACGGCAGCAGCTTTTTCTAGAACGTCATCGGGATCAAATGGTTTGGTCATGTATAAATTTGCTCCAGCCTCCAGACCCTGCTTTTGGTCTAGCTCCTGACCTTTGGCGGTAAGCATGATGATGTAGGTATTTTGGCTAGCCGTATCCTGTTTAACTGCCTGACACACCTCAAACCCGTTCATCTTAGGCATCATCACATCGAGAAATACCAAATCAGGTCGTCGGGTCTGAATCAGGTCTAGAGCCTCTGCCCCGTTGGTGGCTGTGAGCAGTTCTACCCCCTGATCTTCGAGTTCTTCAAGGGTTTGCTCCATCAGTATGCGGATATGAACCTCATCATCGACAATTAGAATAGTCTTATTCACAATCAACTCCTGTACTGGGCTAGTCTGGCTAAGAGCATCGCTACTGGGAAGATGGGCTGGTTTCTATAGGATCCAGCATAAAAATAAAGATATTTTCTAATCCATTGTCAAATCGTAGAGTTTTAACGAGATTATGCGTTATTGAGATAGCAGAGTCAACGATAATCATGTCAGGATTCAGGGACAGAGCATCGCCAATATCGTCTACCCGAGTGGTTTCCTCAGTGAGGCTATAGCCTTTAGAAAGCAGCACCTCCGTTAGCATTTGTGTTGTCGAGGTATCAATGTCTGTCACCATGATCTTGCGATTAGATGTGCCCTGCGCTAAAAGAACGTTGATATCCTGCAGTAATACGTCAATATCGATGGGTTTTGTCAAATAGCGATCCACACCGAGACGATAGCCACGTTCCTCATTTTGTACAATAGAAAGAACAATCGTCGGGATTCCCATGGTGGCAGGATTGTTTTTAAGCACAGCAGCCAGATCAAACCCATCAATGTTGGGCATCATCACATCTAAAATAATCAGGTCGGGGGGAACCCGCTTGATTTGATTGAGGGCATCCATCCCGTCTTCAGCTGTTTGCACCCGATAGCCAACGCCCTCTAGCTCCTGACGCAGCAGATGACGTATGTGCCGTTCGTCATCTACGACTAAAATTGTTTTTGCGACTGCTTCGGTGGTAGCGACCGTACTACTGACGTTCTCTTTGATCTGCTGTACTAAGGTCTGCCAGGCAAAACTGGTTTTCTTTGTTTCTGAGGCAACAGCTAGGGGCAGGGCAAAGGAAAACGTGCTGCCCTGTCCCAGCTTGCTTTCGGCCCAGATGCGTCCGCCGTGGTGTTCGATAATTTGCTTACAAATGGGCAGCCCTAGACCGGTACCTTTCGGTTTGTCAGTCATCACTCGACCCACCTGCTTGAATTTATCAAACACGCTGTCTAGGTCGCTTTTAGCAATGCCAATACCGGTGTCAGCTATGCTGACAACAACTTCATTTTTCTGATGGCGAGCACAGCAGGTAATAGCCCCTTGGGTTGTAAATTTGATGGCATTAGATACCAGATTGATCATCACCTGGAGCAGACGGTTGCGATCGCACATAATCTCCGGTAGCTCCGGTTCAATGTCGAAAACAATCTCTATATCCCCAGCTTGAGCCGGTACAAACGTAGTTGAAACCGCCCGTTTAAGCAGATCGTCCACAACAGTTGATTGCATCTGCCATTCCACTTTACCCGCCTCAATTTTGGAAATATCCAACACATCGTTAATCAGCGATGTCAGTCGTTCTCCTTCGGCGACAATAATGGATAGATTCTCCCGCACCTGCCGCACTGCCCGCTGCATTTGTTTGGTGTCGGCATTAATGGCCGGTAGCACGATCTCCTCTAGCCTTTTTTGAATCAATTTGGCAAACCCTAGCACCGATGTCAGCGGCGTTCGTAGCTCATGGGACACCGTAGAGATAAAATCTGTTTTCATCTGATCGATTTCTTTCTCAGATGTAATATCACGGATTAAAACAATAGAGCCAAAGCTGCTGTCGGCCCCCGGCACCGCATCATAGCTAGCGACAGCGGTGATCAACGCCTGACCGACGCCACCGTTGGGCAGACCTACATCCGTCATCAGCGGCTGCACCGGATTGAGCTGATGCCGCGCAATCAGCTGAGATAGTTCACTATTAAAAACCTGATGACAGAATTCTCCGATGATCGTCTCTCCTTGCAGGTCAAACATATGAATCAGCGTTGGATTGCTGCGAATAACAGTTCCTGCACGATCGATTACCAACAAACCGTCGCCAAGGTTATCAATAATGGCATCTAGCTGTTCTGTTCGCTCTTGCACCCGCTGTTCCAATGTTTCTTGGTCCTCTTCTAAGGCTCGGGTATACTGCCCCACTGAGCCAATCAGCTGGTTTAGAGAATCTGCTAACTGACCGACCTCATCGCCGCTCTTAATCCGAGCCCGTATGTCAAAGTTAGAATGCTGGGTTACCTGCTGGGCCACGCGGGTGAGCTGCTGAATCGGTCGAACAGCGCGATTCGCCACAAATGCCGCCACTGCCCCAATACCTAAGGCCCCCAATCCGGTCCCCACCATAAAAATATGCAGCAGTCGATACTGAGGGGCAAAAGCAATCGCTGTATCCACAGTGATTAGCCCTCTAATCGTCTGTGTCGATAGAGCAGTACTTAAGTCTACTGGCGCGTAGGAAACAAGCTGTTGTTTGTCATCTTCTTGAGTGTTGGTAAAAATGTTTGCCCCAATCTGGGTCGGCTGAGCCTGTGCCATCAGCCCCGGATAGTATTTTTCCACCGACTGGGCCAAATAGTCTGGTTTGGCCCCCGCAAAAATCAGACCGTCTGGATTGACCAAATGCCAAACGTGATCGTACGTTTCAAAGATTTCAAACAGCTCATTCATATGGTGACCCGGCACACGAGCCCTAATGATGTAGATACTGTTGCCAGTCGTTTGATCCTTAACCGGCACCGCGTACTCCACCCGCAGCCTACCAGAGCTAGAAGACAGCCCTGGGCCGTTAACCGTTGTTTGGCCTGTTTGTCGCGCTGTTTGAAAGTAGGCGCGGTTGCCGTAGTTGCCGACAAATGGTCTGCCCTTGGCATACTGGGCGATGGGATTGCCCTCTAAGTCAAAGAGGATAATGCTATCAAAATATTTAACCGCATCGGCAAACTCGGTAAAAATTAGTTTTTTTTGAGTAAGTGACAGCTGCTCTCGCAATGATGGCTCGGTCAACACCGGATTAACGGCTAACGCTTCCACCTCTCGCTGTCGGCTCACCAAAAAGTGGTCTAACTTTTCTCCTAGGATTTCTGTCTGTTGAATTTGTTCTTGAATAATTTGTTGACCGACCGATCGACTGGCAAACCAATAGGCTGTGCTCCCAGTTAACAAGACTGGTAACGTTCCCAGGGCAATGGCTAAGGCCGTTACCTTATATTGCAGGCGATTCTGGGCTAGAGAAAATAAACCAGATTTTCTTATAGAGGGTGGGGTGGGGTGTAAATCATGGTTCATAGCTGCTATCTGGTCGCTGGGAGATCAAACATATTCAAAGGGAGATAATTACATATTGGCTGGCGAAACGGCAGAGCTGGCGGTGCCGCTGGCATCAGTCCCTAGAAACGGCTCCTGACGAATAGGAATTTCAATAATAAATGCTGTTCCCTGTCCCATTTCGGAACGACAGTGCAGCGTACCACTGTGGCGCTCGGTAATAATTTGATAGCTAATGGAGAGCCCCAACCCCGTGCCCTTACCCACATCTTTAGTAGTAAAGAAAGGGTCAAAGAGCTTGGTTCGAATCTTGGCGGCAATCCCAGGTCCGTTATCAACAATGCGAATTTGAATCCGATTAGAGCCAATCTGCTGCGTATGAATGGCAATGGTCGGCACAGCTGCAAAAGGAGGAACCTCCAACACATCAATTGCATTGGCGAGGAGATTCATAAATACCTGGTTTAGCTGTCCTGGATAGCAGGTGATCGAGGGCAGCTCGCTGTAGTGTTTCTCAACGCTGATTCCAGGAAAATTATGGTTAGGCTTCAGACGATGGCGCAGGATCAACAAGGTGCTGTCAAGACCGTCGTGAATATTGACCGATTTATATTCAGCCTGATCGGACCGGGCAAAGTACTTTAGTGACAGTACGATATCTCGAATCCGCTCGGTCCCGACTGCCATACTATTGAGCGTGTTGGGCAAATCTTCTAGTAAAAAAGGTAGATCAACGGCTTCAATAGCCGTCTGCAAAGAGCCTGACGGCGTATGACATTCTTGCTGATAAAGTTTGACTAACCCCATCAAATCCTGAACATATTCTCGGATAAATTCCAGGTTGCCGTAGATGAAGGTAACAGGATTGTTAATTTCATGGGCGACCCCTGCCATCATTTGACCGATGCCAGACATTTTTTCGCTCTGGATCAGCTGGAGCTGGGTTTGCTGCAGCGTTTCTAGGGTTGTTTCTAGCTCCTGGGCTTTGTCCTGGGCAAGCTGAGCAGTTTTTCGACTTTGTTCATACAGCTCAGCCTGGTCAAGGGCGAGCACCAACTGATTGGTCACCGCCTGAAGTAAAGCCACTTCACTGTCGCTCCAGAACTTGGGCTCCTGACTAGTGCCGCAACAAATTGCACCGATTTGTCCAGACCGGGTCTGCATGGGTACGGCCAATATGGAGGAAAAGTCCTGGGTCTGAAGAAACTGCTGTGTAGGGCTTTCTCTAAAGGCTTGGACATCATTGATCCGAATCAGCGTTTGGCGAGAAAGCCATTGAACAATATCATCGACCGCCTGACTGCAGTGGTTACCCACCAATGAAGATAGATAGCTGCGGCGAGACTCGGTGACGACTTCTATACTGCCAGTGTCCTGGGCGGACTGTACCCACAGAAAGCAGCATCGGTCAACTTTGAGGGCGCTGTAGATTTCGCTGACGGCCGTAGTCAGAATAATGTTTAACTCTAACGATTCTCTAATTTGGCTCGATAGGCGAAAAATCAGATCGTTCTGACGACTTTCTTTGAGCTGACGCTCGTGGAGCAGGGCGTTGATCACCCCAGCCGCTTGAAAGGCAATGCTGGTTAAAAGCTTGAGGTCTTCAGCACTGTAGGGACTAGAGACAGGACGACTCAGTGCGATCGCACCCATCGTAGATTTTTTGCCCTTCAGCGGCACACAAATCAGAGCCGTCCACTGTCCTGGCTTATCCGAACATACATCGTTGACAATTTCACCCCGGCCAACCTGAATGATGTTGCCAATAATGCCCCCGTCTAGGGGCATCGTTTCTGGAAACAAATCGTCTTTGCCAAAGCTAGCAACTCTCTCAAGCAGGGCTCCTTCCTTCAGCACCAAAGCTCCATGGTCTGACTTTAAGAGCTGGCATGACTCCTTTAACACCAAAGACGCGACCTTCTGCACGTTTGGGCTATCAATAATTTTTTCTGACAGATTAAATAAAAGAGAGATTTCCTTATACTTACCCAAAAGTTCGCCGGCCAGCCTGCGTTTCTCATATTCTCGATGGGCCAGTCTAGAAATCAAGCGAGCAACCATCTTAGCCTTGGCATCGCCCGTTACCCAGCCCAAAACCGTACCATCGACGGTAATGGCATAGCGCTCCGTGGCAACGGCATCTCCCAGCAGCCGCTCCCCAGCAGCCGTCTCCACACTGATGCTAGAGCCTGTAGCATCGATCACGTCCTGTATCAGGGAGTGCTCTGTTTGTAGAACCAGTTTCTTTAAGTTGATACTCGCCATTAAAGCGCACGTCCCTGAATGTCCCGGATTCTGGCATGCAGAAGGCGCTGTTTAGACACGGGCTGCATTCCTAACTCATCATCCAATTATCTAACTTTCATGAGGGTTCCCGCTACATAGGAAGTCAGTGACAGATACTTCATATTCATACCTAGTTTGTCAATATCCAGATCGGATATAAAAAAATCCAACGCTCAGTCTACAAATATTTCCCGATTGCCTCTGCCTGAATCCGGACCTAAAGAGTATGCCTATACAAAGGTGTAACTCTCCATCGGGAGTTGACAGACATTGCACCTGCCTGCTCGGGGGCGGCCGCCTATGATGTCACAGATGCCACATTCAAGGGCATCACGACGTAAAACTGAGACCCCTGGCCTAGCTTACTTTCTACCCAAATTTGGCCGCCGTGGGCCTCCACGACTATACGCGAAAACGTCAGTCCCAGTCCCAAAGACTCATCGCTTGAGCGCTGTTGGGCAATCCGGCCAAACTTCTGAAAAATAAGCTCATAGGCGTCTGCAGGGATACCTTTGCCTGTATCGGTGACCGCATACTGAATCCCAGCTGCCACAGCCTGGGCCTCCACGCTCACCTGTCCACCCTCGGGGGTATGCTGAATCGAATTAGCAATCAGATTGACCAAAAGCCGCTGTAGTTTTTCCTCATCGGCCTCATGGCTAAGGGCCTGATCGGCAGTCATGCTCAAGGACACCCGTCTCTGTGTTGCCAGCAGCTCCATCGTTTTGCAGGCGTTGGCAATCACCCTATCAGAGCGTACTGTGGTCAGATGCAGCGCTAGCTGTTCTTCTTCTAATCGATTGATTTCTAAGATGTTGTTTACCAGCGTCAGCAGCTGCTGGGCGCTTTCTAACGATATCTGCAGCATAGACTGCGATTTTTGGGCTAGGTTGGCATCTCGCTGGGCTAGCTGTAATCCTGTGATTAAAGAACTGAGGGGATTTCTAAGATCGTGGACAAGCATGGCGGCCATCTCATCGCGGTGCAGTTCTAGACCGCGCAGTCTAAGATAGTCGCTTTGAAACTGACTGGCCAACGCCCTGAGCTCAATTTTCTCGATGGTGAGTTGAGCCAAATGCTGCAGAATCGTAATATCTCTTTTGGCCCAATATCTTGGCACGCTGTCAATAACGCATAGAGAGCCTAAGGTATACCCCTGGGACGTTCGTAGCGGGATACCCAAGTAGGCAATCACGTTGAGCTCAGTGACGGCTAAATTATTCTGCAATAAAGGATGCTGGCGGGCATCCGCAATGGCCAGTACTTCCTCGGTACGCACCACATGCTGACAAAACGAATGAGATAAGGGCGTCTCCCGAGCGCTAGCCCAAGGGTCCAGCAGGCCGAGACAGCTCTTAAAAAACTGTCGGTCTCGATCCACTAGGGAGATCAGCGAAACAGGGGTTTCAAGAATTGTGCTGGCCATGCGAGTAAACTGGTCAAACGCCTCTTCTGGAGGACTGTCTAAAAGGGCAGTCGCATCTAAAACCGCCAGTCGCTCGGCCTCTTGCAGGGTATTGATAGAACCCGCATTATCATTCACTAACCAGAATCCTCTGTACAGACACTATGGGCTACCGTCGAGTTCGACGGCCCATTGTTTATTCTATCAAGCTAGAGACGGCCTGTATAAAGCTGAGGACAATCTTCAGTCTAGATTATGCCCTCTATGGCCTCGGTCTGATCGGTGCCGCAGTGATGACAATGGGGTAAATACCGATAGGTGGGCTGATGGCAGCGATCGCATTCTCGATGCTGATGGTAGCCGCAGTGAGGACAGTAGCTGTCGTGTCTCGTTATTTTCTTAGCACAGCTGATACAGCGTGAGTTTTGCACCCGGCCCGCCGCCTGGAGCTTAGGATTAAAGATAAACCTTTGAGCAAACTTGATGACGCCAAACCCCAGTAGCGGAATCAGCAGAATGTAAATGTAGCTCACCAAAAATAAGAGGCGGCCAAACAAAAAACTAACCAGATCAAAGAGAATATTAAAGACAACGCCGGCCTGTAGAAACTCAAATACTTTGAGAATCAGCGGGATAAAAAAGATGACTAGCAGATGCCAGCTAATCAGAGCGATCAGTCCATAGCGTTTGCGCTGGGCGATTCTATAGACCGCTAGGGTAAGCACTATCAGCGGTGCCAGAAAAAATGCTTGGAAAACAAGCTGAATACTGGGGTACCAAAAGTCGGCCCTTTGATAGTTTTGTTCTAAGGTTTGAAAGGGGGAATCTTGGTTTAGCAGTGCTAAAAAGTCAGAACTTTCAGGCTGGGATAACAGCTCCTGCTGTAATGCTGAGATTTCAGTTTTTAGCGTTTCAATTTTAGCTTTGTTTTCTGCCAGCGTGGCTTTGGCATCAGCGGCACCCACTTGATTGATAGAGAGATCGCGAGGCTGCCCGGCAATGTCTTCTAACAGGCTGGAGTCATACTCGTTGCGGATCGTGAAATTGGCGCTTTCTAGAGTTGCGATCGCACCCTCTTTCTGAGTTAAGGCGTCGAGCCGCGCGCTATAGTCAGCTTCACGAATGTTGTCTTTCGCTGCTCCATACTGCAAGCAAACAGGACTCACTGTGCCTAGACGATCGACACCTCGCTGCTGATATTGTTGCTGAAAGCCAACAGGACTGGCATTAGCCGTTTGCCGGATAATGCCAAAATCTTTATTATCGGACGTATCCTGGCGATAGCTGCTCCATTCGGCATAGCAAGGATACGCATTAGCAGGAGAAATATACCAGTTAGCAATATCGTTTAGACCAATAAAGACATTGGTCAAGATAACAATATCGATCACGATAATAACCGTCAAACTTACCTTATTTAACGGTTCGTTATTGACTGTCCGCGTTCGATAAATAAACCGTCGAAGGAAACGACACAGTTTAGTAAACATGACATTCACGCTGTCTACAATACCTCTAGTTTGTCAGGGGACCCGTGCATCCTCCATGAGTTGGCTGTAGCCAGCTGCAGCCAGAACTGCGAGTACGAGAGTAGGCGAAGTTCTCCGAAGTAGGACGAAGTACACGTCGGACAATCGGCTACAGACAGTGCGATAGCTATAAATACTCACCGTGTAAACTAACGGCATGTAAAGCATTAGCGACCAAATCTAAAAGAATACGCATAAAAATAGAGCCAGGGTAAATCCATAAAACATACTGGTCACCTAGAGCGGATATAGGATACCGCAGCCGCCAACGTTACGGTTTACCACGATCTTATGGCCATGGAATTTAAGCAGCTTATCCTTTTGGGGCCTCCCGGTACCGATGTTCAGACCCAGGCACAGTCACTAGCCCAACGCTGGCACGTTCCCCATGTATCCATGGACAGGCTAATAGCGGCCGCTGGGAGCTTGGACGAACCGCTGTCCGATACGCTGATCATCAAACTATTGCGCAAGCGGTTTGAGCAGCCCGATGTCATGCTTCAGGGCTGGGTGTTAGACGGGTTTCCCCTAAGCTTAGTCCAGGCGCAAGGATTAAATGATTTTTTGGCCAAGGTGGGACAGCCTATGGCCAAAGTAGCCTACCTCAAAGCAATGACGGGACTGCTGATCAATCGGCTAACGGCCAGTGGTGGTCACGAGCCGATTCCAGCCATTCGACAGCGGCTAGCACAGCACCAAGCATCCATAGCGCCTGTCCTTGACTATTATCAGCACCAAGAGCAGCTCACTACCATCAACGCTAGTCGCTCGGCAGCTGAGATCAACCAGGCCCTGGCAGAGCTATTTCAAGAGGAAACGGGGACCGCTCGTTTTATCCAAGACGAATCTGAGCTAGATTCTCTTTTGGAGCAAGAATCGCTGCTGGTGGTAGACTGCATGGCCTCCTGGTGCGGTTCTTGTAAGCTGGTCACACCGCTGATCGATCAGCTAGCAGAAACTTACAAAGAGCGCGTCAATGTGATGAAGATAGACTTTGATGCTAATCAACAGGTACCTAAGCGATTTGGTCTCAAGGGAATGCCAGCCGTCATGTTTTTTAAAGACGGTGAGCTGATGGAAACGCTCACTGGGGTCAAACCTTATCAGGCATACAGCGCCGCGCTTACGCGTTTTTTAGAGTGAGCGTAAATTGGGATAGCGCCTGCTGAGATGAGCTTGGGAAACAAATCAAGCAGACTGTTGAACCCGGTAGTCAAGCAGCAGGACTCCGTTGTCGTAGGTTTTCTGGTTGGTTAGCGCTAGTGCTGTTTGATCCACGACTCCAGCAAACAGTGGAATACCCGAGCCCATCAAGAACGGATTGATTTTAAGCATCAGTCGGTCAATACAGCCATGGCTAAAAAGCGTCGCGGCTAAATTCGCTCCACCACATAGCCAGATATCCTTACCGGGGGCCTGTTTCAGCTGGGTAACGACCTCAGCTGCCTGGTTTGAAACCAGACTAACATTCTCATCCGGACTGGCCTTGATCGTACGAGAAAATAGGTACTGTTTCATATGGGTATACGGGCTAGTTACGCCTTCTTTTAAGCCGATCTCATAGGTTTTACGTCCCATCAGAACGGTATCAAACCATTTGTTCTCTCCGTCAATACCCATGGCATCTCGCAGGTGCGATGGAACAGTCTCAGGGAATGTAGAAAATAGGTCTGTAAAGTAATCCCTGTCTTGAGAAAAGCCGTCGTGGGAGCCATCAGTGTGAGCTATAAAGCCGTCAACGCTGCAGGCTACGTAGTATGTTAATGCTCGCATATTGTTTACCTGGGGCTGGGTGGTTGAAATCTTGCTGGACCCTAAAGGCTTACTCGGCTTCAACAACGCTGATTTCATAGCGTTGGTAGGTATCAGCCAGCTCTTGAATGACATGGATTGGACGGACTTCACCAGGGAGCAACGCTACATCGCTGCCGTAAACCACTAGGATATCTTTAGACTCTAGCTGACGACCCTCTTTGCTGTAAAACTTGACGGCCAGCTTTAGTTTACGAATCGCTCGATCGCCTGTATTGGTAATGCCCCAGTCGGCTCTAAAGTAGCTGCTACCGGTGGTATAGGTGCTGAAATTTTCTTGTCGTAAGTTCAGGTCAAATTTTATGTTCTGGGGAGCGTTAGCCCAGCTATAGTCAATAGACTGAGCCTCTGGATAGCTAGAGGGAGCAGGCAGCTGGTCGAGAGTAGCCACCTGTAACCGTAGCTGAGCCAGATTTGGCGTTGTTTCTTGGATCAGATCAAAGGCATGACGATCGCCAGGACGCATGATGCCTTCATGGGTATCAAAGGCCATGACGCCCTTGGTCAGGATTACCTGGTCATTTTTGTCGAGATAGTCGACCTGTAGTCGGAGACTGTCAATCTCTTGGTTGCTGTCGTTGACCAATACCCCCTGAAGTTTGTAAAAAGATGAATTTTTGTAGTTGCTCAGCCGCGATCGCCGGGGTTCTATTTGTAGACCAGGCTGTTCAAAGAGAACAGGAATATCTACTTCGCCAGCTCCTGCGTCTGCGGTCTCATTGACGAGCGGAACTGATGGCTCGGTTGGGGTTGAAAAAATCTCTTCGAGGTCAAGTTCTTGTATAGGAATATCTAGCTCCACTCGAGGAGGAATTCTCCTATTGAGCGGTGCAATTTCAAGCGCGGCACCCATCGCTAGTAGCAGCAGACCCAACCCACCGGCAATCCATGGTCTGAGGGACTTACGGGGCTTGTCTAGCTGAGCAATGAGCTGGACCGCAGTAGCATCGTCAGGGGCGACGTCCAAACAGCGTCTGGCGGTTTGAATCGCGGCTGTCTTGTCAGTCGAGCTTTTATTGTTTTGATAGCGAGTTTTATAGGCCGCCGCCAGGGTCTGTAAAATTTCTAGATTGAGCGGGTCAAGACTGGCTGCCTGGCCAAGTTCGTCAATGGCCTCGTCTAGACAGTCAAAGTCGATATAGTTTTGCCCTCGGGTCAGATGGGCCTGGGCCTGTTTGCGAACAGCCGCGATATCATCAGGCCCCAGACCTACTTCGGCGGCGAGGGCATCAAGTCGCTGGGGTGTGACGGGTTCTTCCCAAGCTAGCAGCCGCTCAATGTAGGTTTTAATAATGCGATCGCGACTCATCGTTACCGTCTAAATAGTTAATTAGTGGAACTGCCTCTTATTTGTTCTTCCCATTGGCAATGCAAAAATACAGACGATTCGGCCAAAATCCACCCCGGTCTACAGTCCAATCAAAAAGAAAGCGGCCCAGTGACGAGGGTGGGGATACTCGGCCTGGGTGTGCAGCATCGCCTGGCGGAGGGCTGCGGCCTTATCTGGATGGGTCTGTAGCTGCTGATAAAATTCCGTCATCAGCATGGCGGTAGCCTCATCGGGTACGGCCCAAAGAGACGCCACCAAATTATTGGCTCCAGCCGCTAAAAAAGATCGCGAGAGCCCCACCACACCATCCACTGTAATTTTGCCTCGGCCTGTATTACAGGCACTCAACACCACCAGATCGGCCTTGAGTCTGAGCTGCATGACTTCTTGAGCGGTGAGTAAACCGTCGTCAGGCTGGTCAAAACTGCGTTTGGTCGCTGTGGGGGTTAGGGCAATGGCGCTGCTGAGCCCCTGTTGCTCATCCAGTAGACCGTGGGTGGCCAGATGAATGATATCGGCGTTGGCCAGCCGGTCGCGGACGGTGACTTCGGTCGCGGCGGCCCCTAGCAAGGGATCGGTGTTAAGAATAGGTGCGATCGCAATCGCTTCAGCTTCGGCTCCGGGCAGATTGCTCAGGGGCATAGGCGGACCACCGGCTCTAAAGGGCACCGAGGGCATGTCAGGATTCCCGACGATTACTGCCGCCTGCCGGTCAATCCCTACCACCAGCGCCTGTCCCGAGCGCTGAGTTGACCGCTGTTGTAAGGCATACAGCGTCTGTAGCGACGGGGCAGTTCCCAGAGTATGCTGTTCAATTAAATACTGCCCCTGGGCATTTTGCAAAGCAGGAAACGGCACCAAAAACAGCTCTCGATGGGGAACCATCACCACCTTTTGCTCCGCAGACTCTGGTAGATAGTGTGCAATCGGAGCAATCACCAAATCGTAAAGCTGTTTTAGATCCGGCTGACTCGCCTCAGAAATCTGGACAGCGCCCCCCCACGGGTTCAAGCCCCGCACGCCTAAACTATCCTGACTGGCAGCTAACATATGCGTCAGCGATTGCGGCAGCCTGGTCAGATCCACCTGCTCAAATTGGACATCGCCCGTAGGCTTTATCACCCAAATAAACAACAGCCGAGTGTCAAATTGGCTACGGCCTACGGACGGCTGTCGAATAATGGAATATTGCACAAATGTGGTTGCCTGCTGTTTAGCCAGTGCTTTGATTTGAGCCAGCGTGAGATTATCCTGTACATTCGCCGCTGTTTCGGCTCGATTGGCCAACAGTTCAGCAAACGCTCTAGCTCTGCCTCGTTCTGCCACAACCAGCGCGGCCTCAGTCTCGCCTTGATCGATCAACACCTGCTGGAGCTGGTCGTACAGAAATGACTGAGTTTCAAACAACGAGACCTTACTAATATCCTGGAGACCCGGATCGAGGGCTTCAAACTTGTCTAGCGCTTCATAGAGAGTTGCCGCTGCTTCAGACAGGTTGCCCTGGGTACGCTCCACGGCCGCAACGCCGCTGAGTGCATTAATTTGACCCACGTCGTTATAGTTGTGTCTGGCCCAGGCATAGGCGCTGTCATAGTAGTCTAGCGCCTGCTCTAGTTCATTTTTAGCCGCATAGAGCTGCCCCAAATGATTCAGGGTACGACTGTAGTCTGGCCCCACATATTTATCTCGATATCCCAGCGCTTCAACAAAGATATCTAGCGCCTTGCTAGTGTTTCCCTGTTCGGCATACAGCTCACCTAGACTATTGAGAATACGGGCCAGCTCGTGCCACAGTCCTTGAGAAATAGCACTGTCTTTGGCTTCCAGGTAGACATCCAGCGCCTGGTCATAGGCCTGTTGCTGAAAGTAAACATGACCCAACCCGGTTAGATATTCGGGGAGTCCCTGCCAGTAGCCGGCTGATTTAGCCTCGGCTAGAGCCGTTTGGTAGGCGGATTCTGCCTGGGTGTAGTCCCCTAGGGCGTAGTGAATATTGCCAATTTCTCCCCAGGTGCGAGGGCGGTCGATTCGGTCTGAGCTGCGAGAGAGGACGGTCTGTAACGTGGCCAGTCCTCTGCTGTACTGTCCCGTGTGGCGAAAAACCGTTCCAAGGGCTAGACTGAAGCGATTTTGTTCAGCAAAATCCTTTAGGGCTCCCCGCTGTACCTGGCGTAGCTGCTGCCAGCTGCGGACGATATTTCCTTGCTCTAGCCAGATTAATCCCTGCATCAAAGATTGGCGCTGGCGCTGGGCGGCAGCCGCCGGCAGCCGGTCTACCTGATTTAGCGTTTGCTGTGCCTGACGGTAGTTCCCCAGCCGATAGTGGGCAAAACTTAAATCGATCAGGCTGCTGTATTCGCCTGCGGTATCCCCTGCCTCGCGATAAAGCCGAATGGCCGCTTCTAGGGGAAAAATAGCGGCTCGGCTGCTGCCCGTGCGCAAAAAGGTTTGGGCCTGCTCATAGTAAGTCTGAGCTGGCCGAACAGCCTGAGCCTGAGCACTTTGGCCGGTTACTAGCAATAGACCTAGTATCCAGCCAAACGTTCGAGAACCTTTCATACACTCTCAGCCCTATGACAACTGGCAAAATGCCATCCCAGCGATCGATCCAGATGGCGGATCTACAGTCCTTACAGTGCCAACCTGGTCATTTAAGGACAATAGACATAAAATTAACGGCTCCTTTTTATTAGACTTTAATTAGTGCCGCTGAGACCGTCTGGTCAGCCGTCCCTTACGAGTCAAGCCGTTTGTTTGGCAAAATCTCGGATCTTCTACTTAAAAACTGTAAATCTTTGGGGTCCGTCAGCCATATTGGACAGACTGTCATACTCATCTGCTATCGCGCTATGGTTATATACCGCTGGCAAGTTGTACAGGGCAAGTTGACATCATGAGAGGTTTGGATAAACGACGCTGGATGCTGCCAATACTATTTGGTCTAGCAGTACTGGTGTCTTTGGGTGTCTGGCTAAGCCGAGACTATACCCACGGGCCTGCTCTAGCAGCTAAGGTTAATTTTTGGAGCGACCGTCGAGCCGCCGCGGCTCTGCAGTCTGGATTTGATCAGGCCGACCAGGCGGCGGCTCTGGCCCAAACGGCTCGGTCGGCGGACCAGTGGGATCAGGTAGTCGATTATTGGACAGGTGCGATCGCAACGCTTCAAACCGTTCCTATCCAAAGCCCAGAGCGCTTTTTTGCCCAGCGCAAGCAACAAGAATACCTAGAAAATTTGGCCTTTGCTCAACAGCAGACCCATCAGCTGAGCTGGCCCAATGTCTTTCCTAGCTTGGGCAGTGCAGTTCTAAACGAACAGCTGCGGCTCTATCTCAGCTATCTAGCAGCCTTAGGTCCTCCTGATATCTTAATTGTGGGTAGCTCCCGCGCTCTGCAGGGAGTAGACTCGCAGCAGCTACAAATAGAGCTGCAAAAGCAGGACTATCCTTTAAGGGTGTTTAACTTTAGCGTTAACGGTGCTACGGCCCAGGTGCTGAACTTTGTGCTACAGCGGGTGCTTACCGCAGATCAGCTGCCCAGGTTAGTGATCTGGGCGGATGGCTCCCGCGCCTTTAACAGTCGTCGAGTTGATGCCACGTTTGCTCGCATCATAGGCTCACCCGGATATCAGGCCGCTCTAGCTGGGGAAAAACCCGGCTTTACAGATACAGCCCCCAGTCCCAGACAGCCCAGCAGTCTCAACTCTTATGGCTTTTTACCGGTGCCTGCCGTGTTTGAGCCAGCCAGTTTTTATCAGCGCTATCCTCGGGTAAACGGCCGCTACGATGCGTTTTACAACCCGTTTGGTCTTACCGGATTGCAACTAGGGTCGCTGAGATCGCTCGTAGGCTATCTGCAAAGCCGCAATATCGATCTCATTTACGTTAACCTGCCCCTCAGCGGGGACTATTTAGACGAGTATCGCCTGGCCATTGAACGACAGTTTCAACAGTTTCTACAAACCCAAAGTCAGCAGCTAGGATTTACCGTCATCGACCGGTTATCCCAATGGGTCGGACAAAATGCATTTTTTGCCGACCCCAGCCACTTAAATCAAACGGGCGCTGCTGTCCTGGCACAGCAGCTGGCGCGCAATCCCCTAGTCTTGCAAAAACTAAATCAGCTAGAGAACAACTCTTAACCCATCATGCAGTGCATCTGCCTAACCAATAGTCAACAGTCAAGGAAGCCAACAAGCTAATAAATTAGGCTCCACCATCGCATGTACAGACGTTCCATGGAACATCTCTTCAGCAGACTGATATACCCCCTAAATCAGCAACAACTAAAACCTTTATCCCTGAGGCTAGCTGCTGGGAATGTGCTTTACAAAGAGATTAACCAAACTAGCCAAAAATCTCTGGGGAGCCCAGCGGCTATCGGCAGTAGCGGTCCCACCTTCAGCCGCTGCGCTGATCTCCCGACCGTCAACTGTAAATTCACCATTTACGCCGACTTGAAACGACAGGGGTGTAGTTAGTCCTTGGGGGGCTCCTGTCGTCGGATTATCAAATTTATTGGTGTCAGAAATATTGCGCAGCTGATTATTTTTAATCGTGGCTTCGTAGCTTTCTGCATTCCGCATCAGGGGTCGAGAGACACCGTTGATCGTAATCTGATTGTCTTTGATGACGATTGTACTAAAGTCTGTTTTTGGATGAAATTCAAACAGCCCTGACTTACGCGGTGTTTTAGTCGTATTGGCAATGACCTTGTTATTATAAAATTCAAAATTATTATAAATATTCTCATGCCATACCAGACCTCGACCTGGATTAACAATCAGATTGTTATGAAACTTAGTGGGCCCCTGAGCCGGTGTGGCATCAAAGTTTGAAATTAGATTGCCGCCGTCTCGATCGGGGCTAATGACAAAGACATTGTGGTCAACCTCAACGCCGTTGCGTGCCCACTCCAGCGAGTAGGAGCGGGTGAAGTAGTTGTGGTGAATGTGAAACGTATAGCCATCGTCGGGAACATCTCCCCCAGCTGCTTTTGGCACTGAAATTACCCCATTGAGGTAATTGTGGTCGATTTCTACAAAATAGTCATTTTCGAAAGGTAGTTCAATCGCAAAATTGGTATCAATCGTATTGTTATGTATGCGAGTGTTTCTGAACTCTCGCCCTTTGATACCGTAGACATTTCTATCACGTTGCTCACTCTTAGATATTTTATTGTTGTAAATTTCAGAATTTTTAAGATAGGTCGCAAAGATGGCACCGCCTGTGATACCGCTATTGCCTTCAGACTGACCGCCAGCATCAATCAGCACATTGTTATATATTTTGGCATTTCTCACTTCAAATAGACGAATGGAACTCCATAAGAAGTTGTTGAGTTCTAATCCGTTAACGTTCAGTCCATTGTTTCGACCGCTAAAAATCGCACCGTGAATGTTAGCACCGCGCATGGTCATGCTTTCAAAGGTGGTATTGTTTGCATCGTCCTTAACGGCAAACAGATAGGCGTTTTGATTGATTTCTTCAAAAACAGTTTCTCCATCAGGCAGCCTTTGGGTACCCACCTTAAATGAACGGCTTGGTCGTAAAACCGTACGTTCCTGATTCGCTCCTTGAAAGGTGACATTCGCTGTCGTCACTCTGATGGTCTTTGCTAGGTCGAAAACCCCTTCAGGAATGTAGATTGTGGTGGCTTGAGATTGGCTCCGGTTGGTATCGAGCCATTTTAGAACGGTCTGAATGGTAGCCGCATCGTCTTTACCATCGTTAGCCACCGCATTGTCTAGACCTGGATGATCGACAAAAATTGTTTCAGGAAGATTAGTAATATCAAGAGTGCTGGGGACAGTCTGCCTAGCTTTTATCGGATTGGCGGCCACCGGAGGACTGACAGCGACCAGGGTAGAAAGCTCAAAAAAAGCGGCAACGGGTATATGAAAAAACATAGGGTTGCTGGTGACTAACTATTTGTCAACGAGTTACGAACTGAGAGGAAACGTGTTCTAGCTGAGTTGATAAACCAATAGGCCACGTCACACCAGGGAATCGCAAATCCAGACTACTTACTTAATAGATCCTGAAAGTCGTTGGGCATATCCGTAGTGAAATCGTTTTTTTTGAAAAGTTGGTGATTAGATGGGTCGAGTAGGTTCGGTATCAGATACCAGCTCTTAAAAGAGCTAGAAGCCGGATGGTAGACTGGCTCACCGTATGCTCCGAGGGTCGCCATGAACTGGCTGCTGGATCCGTTTGATGACTGTATGCGTCAGGCACTGCTAGGAGATGGGTGCCTTGATCTCCGGTATTGCTACCACGTTTGTAACGACCTGGATTTAGACCCAGTCAAAGATCAGAGTTGATACGGCCATAGCCAGAACCTTCTCAAGTTTTTCTGCTCTGGGGATTACCTTGTTAACAACATTGAACAGTCATCTAGATCTAGAGGAGCTGCTGTTTAGTGACATTTTAGGAATGACCATCGCCGATGTCTGGCAAATTGGACTAATCACCATAGTAATTCTAGCTGCGGTCAAATTTTTCTACAAAGAACTCTTATTCTTCACCTTTGATCGGCTGGAAGCAAAAGCGAGCGATCTACCGATCACTCTGGGGCCTATGGCTGTCCTCACCCTGGCTATTGTAGCCGGTATAAAAACCGTCGAGGTGATCTTAGTCATGGCGGTCACGATTAGTCCAGCGCCAGCGGTCTCGCTGCTCGCTACTGAGCTGCACTAGATGATGGTAGTAGGACCCCTAGGATTTTATCGAGTCTAGTGGGAATATACCTGCGCTATTTTCTCAATATTCCATCCAGCCCAGCTATCACGCTAACGCTGTTTGGCTGGTTTCCTACTGGAGCTGCTGCTTAGTCCTAGCAAAGGAATCGTCACAGGATAACTTTTTACATCCAGCCAGAAAAATACTGAAACCGCCTAATAGAACAGCCGATCTGATCCACCACTACCGGCGAAATTTACTGTAGTTTCCATCGGCATACAAGAACGATAGCATTTGTACCAATTTAAATATCGAAAACTCCTAGCAGACGATCGTCTCCATTCAGTCATGACCATGGACAATATTCAACAAGTCTTTGGCAGTCCTAATGCAGCCAAGCGTTACACAGCCAGTACGACTAGTCAGCTAGTGATGGCCAAGAGAATCTAGCCAAAGGTCGTATACAAGACATTTTTTTCAGCTTCTCATTGCAATAACACCAATAGTCTATGAGTATCGCTACTTCTCTCCTATACGTTAGTCGTATTGCAATATCGACATTATTGTTGAATAAACTGTCTTAATTCAGGTACATTCTGTTGCTGTTCGCGTGCTCCATGTGATGCAGCTCTCTGTAAATGTACTTTATGCATAGCCACAATGCGTTATTGTGTATGGATACCTGTTAACTTACTCTGAAAAGGAATTAATCGCCTAAAATTTCCATATTCAACGGATTTATGGACAGGAGAGCCCTTAATATTTGTTGTTTTTTCGGTAAATTCAGAAATAAAAATCTCAAAATCGAAAACTTATCGTAACTTTTGATACACTGAAAAAGTCGAGTTACGGTTTTTATAAAGGGAAGGTAAAGCATACAACAGAATAACTCAGGAAAAATGCGCTTTTACACTGTGAGTTTTATGTTGTCTTTCCTGCTCGATAGCTGTTCATGCTTAGAACGTTCTAGGCTATGCCGCTGTCCGTAGAAAGAGATTCTGAATTGATAGTTAGAACCAGTCAACGTCTAATTTAGCCAATCACATTTACTAGCTGACAACTTTATGGCTCTTTAATGGTCTTTCGAAAATTTAGTTTTTTGAGATCGCTGTGGACCGGTCTGTAACCGCTGTTATTTGGCAGTTCTTTGCAGTCCCCACTAGGATCAGCACTCCACTCAATCTTCTTATGCGGAGCTTTAACGACCTCCGAGTAGCTTTTGGCTGAAGACTGATAGGGTTTATCAGCAGGTGTCAGGCAGACTGACACCCACAAAGATTGAGTGACCAAGGGTGAGTAGTCATGTCATAGCTGCTGTTGATTCAACGGCTGACGATTTTTGGTAGCCATTTTTCCCTGTGAGCCATTCATGCTTTGAACACATCTCTCAGGGGTGAGAACTTTCTCCAAGATCTAGTTGAGTGACCCTGTAGCTCAAAGCTTTCGAGCCTGCTGTTAATATTCCAAGAGAATACGTATATGGTCTTTACAGAATTTGAGAATCTGTCGGCTGTTTCTCAAGAGACACAACTAAACGTTTGCAGACTGTTTGAGGCTCAGGTGCACAGACAGCCTACGGCAACAGCAATTGAGTTTATGGGTCAGCGTTGGACCTATCAAACCTTAAATGCTCACGCTAACCAGCTGGCTCATTATTTGCGCACACAGGGTGTTGGGCCCGATGTTTTAGTTGGCCTCTATCTTGATCGATCCTTTGAGATGGTCGTTGGACTCTTGGCTATTCTCAAAGCAGGTGGGGCCTATATCCCCTTGGATCCTAGCTATCCCTCAGAGCGCCTGGCCTGGATTCTGAAAGACTCTGGTGTATCTGTTCTGTTGAGTCAAACTTCGCTAAAAGATAGTTTGATCAGTCATCCAGCCAATATTATTTATCTAGACTCTATTGCCAAAAAACTTGCCCGACAGTCTGCTACAAATCCAGCCGCTACGGCAAGCGTAAGTAACCTGGCCTATGTCATCTACACATCTGGGTCTACCGGTCAGCCAAAAGGTGTTCTAGTTGAGCATGGAGCCCTCACAAACTTTATTCAAGGTGCCAATCAAGACTGCGGTATTAGAAAATGCGATCGCGTGCTTCAGTTTGCCTCCATTAGTTTTGACACAGCCATAGAAGAGATATTTCTCACCCTAACTCAAGGAGCCACCCTCGTACTCCGGGCCCCCGATATGTTGAAATCTGTCCCAGCTTTTCTAAAGACCTGTGGAGAACTTCAACTTACAGTGATAGATTTACCGACCGCTTTTTGGCATCAGATTTGTGCAGAATTGGTCACAGCCACCGTCCCAGATTCCATCCGTCTGGTCATCATTGGCGGGGAGCGAGTGTTACTTAACTGGCTCAATGTGTGGAAACAATACGTTAGTCCCAATGTACGACTGGTAAACGGCTATGGGCCTACCGAAGCGGCTGTTGTTACTACTTATTGTGAACTAATTGGCCCCAATGAAATTCCAATAAACAACGGGATCGTCCCCATTGGAAAACCGCTACCAAACGTTCAGACTCATATTTTAGACGACACTATGAGCCCCGTGAACATAGGAGAAACAGGAGCCTTATTTATTGGCGGTTCAAGCCTAGCAAGAGGCTACTTAGGACGCTCCGATTTGACTGCAGCCAGCTTTCTAGAAAGAGCTTTTGTCAACGGTAGAGAGCAGCGACTCTACCAAACAGGCGATCTGGTTAGATGTCGTCAAGACGGTCACTTAGAGTTTTTGGGTCGAGCCGACCATCAAGAAAAAATACGAGGTTTTCGAGTTGAGCTAAGCGAAATTGAAACTGTTCTTGAGCAGCATTCAGCTGTTCAAGAAGCTATTGTAGTTTCACAAATGGACAGCATCGGTATCAAACGCCTGATTGCTTATGTCGTCAGATCTCGACTAGCTCAACAGCTCCCAGTAGCAGACACAAACAGCGATCGACTGGAATCAGAGCTAATTGACCAGTGGCGGCTAATCAATAACAGTCAGCAGTTAAACCCCACAAAGGCCAACTGGGATGATACTTTTAACATTAGTGGTTGGATTAACAGCTATACAAGTGAACTCATTCCTGACATCGAGATGAAGGAGTGGGTAGACAGCACTACAGCACGTATCTTGTCTCTCAATCCACAGCGGGTCTTAGAAATTGGCTGTGGTACAGGTCTATTGCTATTTCGTATCGCCCCTCACTGTGAAAGCTACTTAGGAATAGATATATCTGAGACCTCGCTGAACTATGTTCAGCAACAGCTAGAATCTCCTCAGACTCATCTTCCCCACGTCACTCTAGAACGTCGGACGGCTGATAACCTCCAGGATATTGAGCCCCAGTCAGTAGACACCATTATTATTAATTCAGTTATCCAATATTTTCCCAGCGTTGACTATTTGGTCAGAGTACTAGAGCAGGCCGTTAAGATCGTCAAACCAGGCGGAACTCTCTTCCTGGGTGACGTCAGAAACTATTTACTGCTGGAAGTATTTGCAGCAGCAGTAGAACTCTCTCACGCTGACGATAGCCTCCCAACCGATGAACTATCGAGGCGGATACAAAAAAGACTGCATCAAGAAGAAGAACTCACCCTCGATCCTGGTTTCTTTACGGCATTACAAGCGCAGATTCCTAGCATTAGCCGGGGTGAGGTCTTACTCAAACGTGGAAAATTTCATAATGAACTGACACAGTTTCGCTATGACGTAGTCCTGCATATCAAAGCAGAGGTTGCTTCATTGCCGCCCAGCCATGCTCAACTAGACTGGCAACAGCAGAACTACAGCGTGGCCGATCTCAAGCAATATATTGCCGAATATGAACCCATATCATTCAGTCTTTATAATATCCCTAACAGACGAATTGCTAAAGCCACTCGAATCGTAGAGACTTTAGCACAGTCTGAACATCCAGCTACAGTTGGCCTATTCAAGCAAACTCTCAGCAATACTTCCTATGATCATGCTGTTGATCCAGAGGATCTTTGGCAGGTTGCTCAAACTATCCCCTATACAATTACAATCAGCTGTCTGGATACTGACTCTCCTGAAACTTACAACGCAGCGTTTACAAGAAAGTCACCATCTGGAATAGTCGGCTATGCCCAGACAGCAATTTCGACTTCAAAAACTCCATCAAACCCTCTACATACCTATGCTAATAATCCTCTTCATAGCAAAATAACACAGGACTTTAGTCTCCAGCTAAGAGCTTATGCGAAGCACCAGCTTCCGAGCTACATGCTTCCGTCTACATTTGTTGTACTTGATAAGTTACCGCTCACAGCAAATGGCAAGATTGATCGCAAGGCTTTACCAGCATCAGAGTCAGCGCGACCAGCATTAGATGTAGCCTTTGTTGCACCTCATAGTTCTCTTGAGATTTCTTTAGCAGAACTTTGGTCAAAGGTGCTCAATATTTGCCAGATAGGTGTCTATGACAGCTTTTTTGAGTTGGGAGGAGACTCATTGCGTTTGATGCAGCTTTTCTCCCTAATACAAAGACATCATCATCAAGAGATTTCTTTAGCTGATTTTTTCAACAACCCAACCATTGACTATTTAGCTAAACAGCTTCAAACATTAAGCAGCACAATAGTATCAACAGTCAACGAGCAGATCGCTCTGTCGAAGCTGCGTGAGGAAATTATTCTACCTCCATTAGAACAAAATTTAAATTCTCCGACAGACACTGCCCTCAAAGCTTGGACGAATCCTCAGGCTGTTCTTTTAACAGGCGCTACCGGGTTTATTGGTATTTCCTTACTAAATGAACTATTGCAACAAACTGAAGCCACTATATACTGTCTGATCAGAGCTCAATCTCTAACCCAGGCATACCAAAAACTACGGCAAGCAGCAAAGCGATATCTGCCAGGCATACATTTGGCCTATTCTAGAATTATTCCACTGGTTGGAGATTTGGGCCGACCCTTGTTTGGGCTCTCGCTTACGCAGTTTCAAAGTATTGCAGAAACTGTCGATATGATTTACCACAGTGCCGCCAACGTCAACTTACTGTATCCGCTGTCTCGTCTAAGAGCAACCAATATCATTGGTACCAAATCTGTTCTCAAGCTGGCTGCTTACAAAAAGTTAAAACTGGTGCATTTTCTCTCTACCCTAGATGTTTTCGAGCCTTTAGTTGCCACAGGGGCCGACATAGTTTACGAAGCAGATAATATCGATCAGGGAGATATCATGACCGGGGGTTATGCTCAAAGTAAATGGGTGGCAGAAAAACTGGTCAGCAAGGCTGCTGATCAGGGAATTCCCATCTGTATCTATCGACCTGGTATGGTCACCGGGCATTCTCGTACTGGAATTGGTAACCCGGAAGACTTGTTAAATCGGCTGATCAAAAGTTTTATCCAGGTTAATACCGTGCCTAGGCTTAGTCTACAGATTGATATGACCCCTGTAGATTATGTCAGTCAAGCCATTGTTTATCTTTCAATTCAAGCTAATTCACTCAACAAAGCATTTCACCTGGTGAACCCTACCGCGTTTCATTTAGAAGAACTCACCGATACGATGAATAAATTTGGGCTTCGAATTAAGTCCAGCACTTACAACCACTGGGCATCCGTTCTAGAAAACTACTCCAACGCCTTGACACCACTAGCTCAAGTGATTACTGAACCTATTGGTCATAAACAAATCACAAGATTGGAGATGTGGCTTTCTGGGACACAGCTTTTTGACTGTAGCAATACGCTGACAGGATTAATTGGTAGCGATATTAGCTGTCCTAAAGCAGACCATAACCTCTTTGCAAAATATTTGAGCAGGCTCAGTTCCTAATCAATAATTTTGTACTTCCGTTCCTTTCTTTAATATCGACAATCAGCCAACCAGCAATCATTATGCCGACAAAACCTCAATCTATCACTCACACTATTAGCAAAGCTTTAAAGGCTGGACCCCAGAGACAAATTGAGCAGCTGCTGGACCAACACTTGTTCAACAACGACATTGAGCATAGAAAAAAAATTGCAGTTCTGTCTCAAGACTTTAGAAAAGAACACTATGTCTGTATCAAACAGTTTATGCCCTTACTTTTGCAAACAGGTGTCCGAGGAGAAATAGCTGAGCTTTTGCCCCGTGGTTCTTTAGTAATGTCGACTACAGATGTCCAAGGTACTGAAACACTGAAAATCTTAAAGATTTTCTCAAGAGATATTGAGAGTAAGAGCACAATTATACCAGCGTTATATTATTCGCAGATATTGCGTAAATTTCTTTCATTAATAGCAGATAGTGAAGTTATTCCCTACAGTTTTAGGGATCAAAGTATTTCGATTGTCCATACTGTCAAAGCTGACTATCATGAAGATTGGGAACAGATAGAAACAGGCTACCAGCTGGTGTGGTTTATTGAAGTACCTAGATTGAAAACAGGCGAAGCTTTAGAATTTAATAAAATCTCTTCAGAGCAATTGGAACATAGCATATCCAATGATAGTGATGTACTATCGGAAAGCTATACTCAACAACAATTTTATAGATTGGGAGATGCTTTTTTACTAAAGCACGGTAACACCCTCTTCAGATTTCCTCCCCTTGCCAACGGTGCAGAACGAATTGTCGTTACTATGAATTTTTCTGACGGTCTCAAATTCAAGAAAAACTAAACCATTGCATATAACTTGGGTAATGAGCCTACTATACATCAGCACTCTTTGTCGCAAACTCAGCTATCAATCCGCGGCACCACTAGAAAACTAACAGTATTGACTGGAGAAAGCAATGAGAACACGATACAGAAGCGCTTTAATTGAAATTGAGAGTCAAGGTTGGTCCCATAATACAGCTATCGCCGCAGACAACATCAGTGCTCACAAGACGATTTACAAAAGCCGAGAGTATTTGATTTTATCTAAACCAAACTATCAAACTGTTCAAATAGCTGAAAATGCTCATATTTTGGATCACGTCTTTGCAAATCTGAATCATCATTGTTCTCCCAATACTTTTATAGATGTTTCTGATCTTTCACTTGTTGCCAAAAGAGACATTGAGCAAGGAGAGCCCTTAACATTCGCTTACTTTACAACAGAAATAACTCTCGATCGGCCATTTTGCTGTCAGTGTGGCTCATCTCGCTGTGTTGGTAATATCATAGGGGCATCACAAATGCCTCTAAAGTTGTTAAGGCAATACTCTCTTAGTCCGCATGTTCTGAATCTATGTGGCTTATCTAGGACCAATATGCTCTGTAGTAGTTGAAACTAGCTTACTACCGATAGATTATAAGGACACTCAAGTCATGTTCTACTAAAAATGTTCTGAGAAATTGTGAGTCAAGCAGATTCTTGGAGTATCTTGTTAATCCAAGATTGATGAGGGCACTCTAAAGCATGGTCTGAAGCTTAGCGTCTTACAGTGTAGAGATGCTAAACTTCAGACTGTAGTTACCTTATCACGCAGACTCTGTAATCAGAATGACTCACGGTTCTAAGGTTAATGAGGTTGATGGGACCCAAGGTATACCTCTAAAGCTGGTATTAGTTGTACCGTTTGTCCTTCAGATTTTTGCGGCTGTGGGATTAGTCGGCTACCTTTCTTTTCGAAATGGTCAAAAGGCTGTTAATCTTTTGGCGTTAGAGCTTAGTGAAGAAATTGGTAATCGAGTCGATCAGCATCTGGACGCTTACTTAGAGTTACCTCATCAGCTAGTTGATATTAATGTCGATGCTTTGGCAACAGAGTTATTGGATATCAAAAATTTTCGCCAGATGGGCCGATACCTATGGAAACAAGCTCAGGTATATGAGGATTTTACATTTATTGGATATTATTTAGAGACGGGTGAAGGAGTGGCCGCACAGCGCTGGCCGCCTGGCTCAGGTGTCAATATCGTCGAGCATTCTCTAACTGATGGGAAAGACTATAACTACGCTACGGATTCTCAGGGTAATCGCACTGAGTTGTTAGATGCTACCCCATACTATGCCCCAGAAGATGACTGGTATGTTGAAGCCCTCAAAGCGGGAAAACCCACTTGGAGTAGTATTTATGCAGCCGACGGATTTGAAGACTATGTGGCTGCGTCCGCAACATTTCCTATTTATAGTCAGGCCCAATCTATCCTGGGTGTTTTTGCGGTTGACCTAGTTCTTACTGATATTAGTAAATTTCTAAAGAACTTAGATATTAGCCCCCGAGGAAAGGTAACAATTATTGAGCGAAATGGCTTACTTATCGGTAGTTCTAGCCCCACTCCTGCATTTCGTTTTACTGATGGAGAAGCGCAGCGACTACATTTTACCAATAGTGAAGATACTACAATTCGAGCAACAGCTCAGTTTTTAAAGAGAGAATTTACTAAGTTTGAGAATATTCCAAGTAATCAGCAGTTAGAGTTTCTACTGAATGGAGACCGACAGTTTGTGCAAGTGGTTTCTTGGCGCGATGATTACGGATTGGACTGGCTGGTCATTGTGATTATTCCAGAATCAGACTTTATGGAGGTCATAGACGCCAATACGCGCAATACAATTTTGCTGTGTATCATGGCTTTGGTCATTGCTACACTGTTAGGAATTTGGACGTCTCGATGGATCGCGGCACCCATTCAGCGACTAAACCTAGCAAGTCAGGCGATCGCAATGGGTGACCTTGACCAATCTCTTCAGGTTAAGGGTATTCAAGAACTACGGGGACTATCCTCTGCATTTAATCGAATGGCAGAACAGCTTAGAGATTCTTTTGAACTGTTGGAAACAAGGGTAGCAGAGCGAACTGTTCAGCTGGCTGAAGCTAAGAATGCTGCTGACACGGCAAATCATGCTAAAAGTGAATTTCTAGCTAACATGAGTCACGAGCTGAGGACACCTCTAAACGGAATTTTGGGTTATGCTCAAATTTTACAGACTCAGAAAAATCGATCTGACAAGGATCGCAGAAGTATTCGAACGATTGCTCAGTGTGGGGCCCATCTACTGACGCTAATTAATGACATCTTAGATATTTCTAAAATTGAGGCTCGTAAGCTTGAGCTAAATCCTAAACCCTTCCATTTTCCATCCTTTTTGCAAGGTGTCGTTGAGATTTGTCGCATTCGAGCCGAACAGAAAAAGCTGCCCCTCATTTATCAGGCTCTTGACGGTTTACCGCTGGGAATTGTCGCTGATGAAAAGCGTCTGCGTCAGGTCTTACTTAATCTGATTGGAAATGCAGTTAAGTTTACTGAAAAGGGATCTGTTACGTTTAAGGTAGAAGCTCAGGCCGATCCACAAGACCCGTCTCTATCACAACTTCATTTCACCATAGAAGATACAGGTGTCGGCATTGATGCTGATAATCTTGAAAAAATTTTTATGCCGTTTGAGCAAACGGATAATACCAAATATGTGGTTGAAGGGACCGGACTAGGACTGGCTATCAGTCAAAGAATCGTAGAGCTGATGGCTAGTCGTATCCAGGTTAAAAGTGTGTTGGGCTCAGGTAGCGTTTTCGAATTTGGGATTGTTTGTCCCCTAGCAGAGGATTGGATACAGGCAGATTTTCAGCAGCAAGGTTTGGATGAACTGGTGGGATATGAGGGCGAACGTAAAAAAATATTAGTTGTGGACGACCGTTGGGAAAATCGTTCCGTAATTGTTAATCTCTTGACTCCCCTTGGGTTTGAGCTATATGAGGCCCAAAATGGTCAGGATGGATTGATTCAAGCAAAATTATGTTTGCCGGATTTAATTATCACAGACTTGCTGATGCCTAGGCTAAACGGCTATGGTCTACTTAAGCAGATTCGAGCCACAGCTGAACTAAAAACGATTTGGACAATCGCTTCATCTGCCCATTTGTCAGGTCTTGACCATCATGAAAGTATTTCGGCCGGATTTGATGGGTTTCTAGCTAAACCCATCCAGATAAAAGAGCTGCTAGACCAGCTACAGCAAAGGTTGAATCTGACCTGGAAGTATAAGACTGAAGAGGTGCCAACAGCAGCTGCACCGGCAATGGTTGTACCTTCGTCCGAAGAACTCATAGCCCTCTATGAAATTGCTGAAAAGGGTTATATATCAGAGATCCAGATAGAAGTTGAACGGATTCAACAGCTTGATCCAAGCTACCAGATATTTACCGCTAAGCTGCTAAAGCTGGTTGATGAGTTTGATGATGAGGCAATTGTGCAGCTGATAAAACCCTATATCCACTTTTAACTTGAATCTTGGGTAACAACTTAAGCCGGGAAAAGCTCTGCGTGTAAGGGATTTACCAGATGTGCTTTAGATGACCGTCTAGGCATGGGTAGCTCATTAATATTACTGAGGATCCATTCAAATAAGTCTGGAAATGTGTGTCCAAAAAGTCGTTGGGCCGCAGTGGTACCATCGGAGCGTTTAAGGTCAAAATTGTGGATAATGGTGAGCACCTTCAACGACTGAGCAGAAAAGCCCCGATTCACATGATGTCGCTGTGAGAGATAGCCATTACGTCCTTCGACGGCAGAGGAGGTGCGTTGATACTTGGCACACATCCACTGGCACCAGTGGACCCAATATTGGCGTTGAGTGTCGTCCAACTGTAGGGTCATGGTGTGAGCCATGAGCCGGTCATAGGCCTCACTGGCAGCGTGTTGATAGCGTGCTTTGAGATGAGGTTTTCGAGTTTTATCGGTCTGTTGAGACCAATAGACCCAGGGTAACAAGGCGGTGAGGACCCAATTTTGAAGGTCGGTCTCCTGGGTTTCAGAGGCTAAGGCCTGCGTCACCCACTGCCACCAGGCATGAATACCGGTGGCGAGCTGAGGAATCTGAGCTTGAAAGGTGTCAACCGCCGTTTGTGCGGTATCTCCCCCATAGAGCTTTGCCAGTTTGCTGAGTGTAGCTAAGGGGGCTGCTAACTGGGTGGTTAAGGCGTCAAACAATTGCCATTGCGAGGCATCGAGAGTGAAGGGATGAACCGTTAGGCTAATCTCAGCTAAGGCACCCCGATAGGTGTGTTGGTCTTGTTCAAGCTGTTGGTATTGCTGCGCCAGCATCTCTAACTGTGAGGTCAAGGTTTGTTTTTTGGCCTCGTATGTGGCTTGGTTCACTTGTTGTTGGAGGGTATCAAGTTGTTTTTCAATTTGAGCCAATTGACGACCCAGGGCACTACCGATAGGGCGTGCTAATGCCCGCATCCCATGGAACAAATCGGCTACACTGACGGTGCCCAGACCCGAGACTGCTAGTTTCACCAAGGCACGTGCCCCATCACTGACCATAAAGTGGCAGTCCCATGCGGACGCATGCCACCATTGCTCTAGCTGGTGTCGCCAGGTCTCATACTGACGATTCTCACATTCAACTTCTGTAAAAATAAATCCACTCGCCAACTCCACCAGTACCAGTATCGGCAGTCCAAAGAAGGTTTCGTCTCCCCCGAGGCAGATACCCGGTTTGTTGAGGGGCTGACACTGCTTAGATTGGGCGGCTTCGTAGGATACAATCACCGCTTCTAATCGGTGTTTGAGATCACGCAGCGCACTGGCTGAACTGCCCACATGGGTCGCTAAATGAACCGACTTAAAAAACTCCGATAGGCTTTCGGCTCCGATACCGTGCTTGATTCCAAAGTGGTAGAGCACCCCTAATACCAGACGCTTTAGCCAGGATGACCCACTCGTGGTTTCCCATAACTCCGATTCTGCATATTGGTTGCGACGGGCTATCCCCTGCTGATGACGGTGCACACTGCTTTTACTGATCCCAATCGCCGACGCTATCGACTCGATTCGGTGATGTGCATCCGTTTTGATACATTCGGCCACTTTTTGGCTGCGCTCTCGTATAGTAAGACTCATCGTTCCCAACGTTGTTTTGCATGGGTACGATA